>JBLHPQ010000031.1:0-37135 GCA_047624355.1 Flavobacteriaceae bacterium
AATGACTCGGAAATTGAAACTCCTAAAGCAGATGAATTGATAAACGATGAAATTGATGGAAGCGTAACACTGATTGCTTCTGAACCTTCGTCTGATATTTCCTCACGTGGAATACCAACTGTAAACGGGTCTGTTGCTAATAATGGATCATCTGAAACTGGCTCAACTCATCCTGATGGCGTGTTTATCGGAACTGAAGCAATTACGTATTCGATGCCAGCAAGTGAACAGCCTGAAGATTTAATGGATTTGTTGACTGCAACATTCTAATCAGCTATACTTTCAAGGTAAAGTGCTCTTTTTCCTGTGAAGGTCGCCGAGATACTATTCCTACTCGAAAATGATCGATTGTTAAATGATATTGGTCGTCGTTAATGATTTGTTGCCAGGCATCAAACATGGAGTTGCTCCAACGGATGTCATCGAGAATAAAAATTGTTTCATCGTTTGTTATACTTGATAAGCGATCCATATAATCTAGGAGTGCGTCTCCATCATGATGGCCATCAACAAAGACTAAATCGAATTCACGTTCCAATTTTGTGTTCAAATATTCGTCGAAAGTAGAAAGGATGCTCTCAATTTTATCATTTTCCCCTAGGTGCTGCAGAGCACATTTTCTTGTCTCTTTGCAGGCCTCTAAAGTTGTGATTTGAGCGGAGGGATTCCCCAGTGCTAAATACGTCGTTCCTACGCCCAGAGATGTCCCGAATTCAAGGACGGTGCTAGGTTTGTAATGCTTTGCTATTTGATAAAGGAGTGTGCCGTATGTTCCGTGCGATGAGCTGTTCTTGAAAATTGCAGAAATTTTCCGCTCGTTCCCCATCTTACGAGACCCAGCACCAAAATCACTAATTGTAATGACCTGATCGTTGTTTCGAAGCGATCTAGTTAGCTCATTTATATGGTTTTGTCCGTCAACGGAGAGTGACAATTTAAGACAAACATCCGTGTAGCTATAAACGAATGGTGAATGAATTCCATGTCTGCCTTTAGCAATCCAACGATATTTTATATATTCGAGCGATCTTATCAAGAGCTGCAAATTAAAGAATCTTTTACAATTATATGAGCATTGATGAAAACAGTCTGATTTTAAGTCAGAGAAAGCAAGTTTTCGAAACGGTACCGGTTGTTGAATTAATTGAAGCGTGTTCGATCGGAACTGGAGTAGTTGTCCTTTCAGAAAGTGATAAGCGGAATGCGTTAGAGCAATTTAATCTATTGACGGATGAGATTTCGTACTTCATACCGGCGTCAGGTTCTGGGTCGAGAATGTTTCATGCGCTACATCAGTATATTGAGACGGGAGAAATGTCTGAAGATTGTAAAGTTTTCTTCGATAAACTACCGACTTTTGCCCTCTATGAAAAAATAGCAATGGTCACTAGAGAGAAGCTTGAGGTAATTGACCAAATATCGCTGGCACGCTATTTACTTCATAAGGAAGGTTTGAATTTAAGTGATACGCCAAAAGGCCTAATTCCTTTTCATCATCTAGCCAATAAAGTGCTGAATCCATTTCAAGAGCACGTCTTGCAGGCAAGCAAGCTATTCCCTGAAGGTGTTAAGATGCATTTCACGATTGATCAAGATGTTGAGGATGATGTACGCTATAGTGTCCTTGGTCTTGGCAATGTGAAATTGGAGAATATTGAAATTTCATTTTCTAATCAGAATGAAGAGAGCCATGCGTATTGCTTCGATGAGGATAAAGAACCGATACGCGTAAATGAGAAATACCTGCGCAGACCAGCGGGACATGGAGCACTTTTAAGAAATTTAAATGCACTCGATGCTGATTTAGTATTGATCAAGAACATAGATAATATTCAACACTATAACCGATGTGATGATTCGAATGAAGTCGCTAAATTTCTTCTTGGTACCGTCAAGGTTTTTCAGAATGAGCTGCAGGCGTTGCAATCAAATTTCTCAATGGACAAACTAGTTGAGTTAAACGCAAAATATCAATGGATGTCGGAAGAGAGTATTGCTGCTATTGATGAAGTGGCTTTTGGTAAATTACTCGAGCGACCTACGCGCGTTTGTGGTATGGTTAAAAATGAAGGCGAGCCTGGCGGTGGACCATTCTGGATAAAAGGAAATGATGGGCCTACCAAGCAAATAATAGAGAAAGTTCAAATAGCATCGGTTGAAGACCAACAGGAGATTATGGCCGGAAGTAGTCATTTCAACCCCGTGTTGATTGCTGCCCTTACCACAGATGTTAGCGGTAATAAGCTAGATCTAGAGAGGTTTAGCAATGACGAAAAATACTTAAATGTTAAGAAACCTCATAAAGGAAAGACAATCTACTACAGAGAATTACCAGGGTTGTGGAATGGCGGAATGTATCATTGGAACACATTGTTCGTTGAAGTTCCCTCGAAGGTTTTTAGCCCAGTGAAATCAGTATTGGATCTCATGGCTGAGGAACATCAGGCTTAATGAAGCTTTTGACGCTTCAATAAATACTTAAGAAGAACGTCGTTATAGCCTTTTCCAATATCAGCCGACATAAAGTCTATTCCATAATCAGCACATTTCATCGCGACATCCTTGAAGTACTTCTGCACAGATTCTGTGTATTTTTCTTTAAATTGATTCGGTTGAAGTTTGATTTTCTCCCCCGTTTCCATATCCACGAATTGATAAGGTCTATTTTCAAAAGCGAAATCTACTTCCGAGGCTTGATCAATGGTGTGAAACAAAATCACCTCATGTTTATTGTGCTTCATGTGTTGTAATCCCTGGAAAAGCTCATCGAGCTTAGAAGGGTCATCCAATAAATCAGAAAAAATAATGATTAAGCTTCTCTTATGACAAAGTTCAGCAACATCATGGATAGATTGTATCGTAGAAGCTACTTTATGATCGTTCTTGGTGTACTTTTTTAAATTATTCTCTAGCTCACTATATAAATAGCGGTGATGCCGTTGAGAAGACTTTGCTGGTGTATGTAAATCTAAGCCTTGCGTGAAAAGTGTTAAGCCCACTGCGTCGCGTTGCTTTCTCAATAATTCAATGATAGATGCCGCAGCATAGACAGAAAATTCCAATTTGTTATCCTTTTTATCTGCAGGATAGAGCATTGAAGTAGAGCAATCAATTACAATTTGACAGCGTAAATTTGTTTCTTCCTCGTAGCGTTTGACGAACAGTTTCTCAGTTCTGGCGTAGAGTTTCCAATCAATATGTCGCGTTGAATCACCTTTATTATAAATTCGATGCTCAGCAAATTCAACGGAAAAGCCATGAAATGGACTCTTGTGCAGTCCTGTAATAAAACCTTCGACCACTTGTTTGGCCAATAACTCAAGATTCCCGAATTGGGCCAGTCTATTACGATCTATTGATTCACTCATTAGAATAAAAGTACAAAATTCCTTACTTGCGCTGACGGATTATAGCGTTTATTAACACACTAAGCATGGCAATGAGGATTCCAATGTCTACAAGAATACTTAGTGTTTCTCCGAACATGAAAAATCCAATGAGAAAAGCGTAAATGGCGCCTAAGTATTTAATCGGGACGATAACTGCCGCTGAACCAAGATGTAAAGCCTTGGTCATCAAGATTTGTGCAAACTGCGTAAAAATGCCGATTGTTAGAAGAAAGAGCCATTCAATGCCTCGGGGCATAGTGAAATCCCAAATACAGAGAATCGTCATCATTGGTATTGCCACCATTGGGAAATACATTACAATCGTCAATGGAGCATCCGTTTGTTTTAGTTTGATTATTGCTGTATAAGCTATCCCTGAGAAAACGGCAGACAACATTCCAAGCCCTATCCACAATAAAGAGACGTTGTCTTGACTCAAATCTGAGAGAAATAACCTGTCATAGGCAATCAAAGAAATTCCTAAAAATGCCATTCCAATAAACAGCCACTGTGAGGTTCGAACTTTTTCCTTCAATAAAATCATCGCGAAGATGAGCGTGAAGATAGGAGCGAGGTATTGAACAGTAGTGGCGACTGCTAGCGGGAGATGTTGAATGGTGTAAAAGAAGATTGTTAAGGCTGTTGTACCTGCAATACCTCGAATAATGAGCCATTTTTTATTATTTCCGAAAATCGGCAGCCTTCGATATTTTAGGATTGAAAAACTGATTGTAAACGATACGATCGATCGCGCTAAGACTAGTTCATGCCCAGGGTAATGCTGAATGCCTTCCACCAAATCTTGTTCTGGACCAGCGCCTAATATTTTGACAAAGAAGTTAATTACCGCAAAGCAAATTCCGGATAATATCATGTAAAACACTCCTTTATTCATAGCGCAAAAATAGCTAAACGTACGCGCAAAGCTGTTAAGAATCCGTATGCTTTTCCAGGTGTGAAATTTAATTGGTAGATTAGCGTTAATTAGAAGAAGTGAGAAAGAAACTAAGTGTTTTAGTCATCGTCGTTTGTATCAGCTTAACAGCTGCTGCGCAGGGTATCACACCTAAATTTAGCTATAACGTAGAGCTTGGGCTTCCCGTTGCGACTGCTAATGAGCCATTTGATGATATTATGCAAGGCCTACTAAGTGTTTCAACGTATGGTCAGTACAGTTTTCCGTTTCACTTGAATTTTGGCGCAGGAGTTCATTATTCGTATTTCACTGTGAATCAGTTTAGTGTTCCGTCTCCCGTTTTTGGTGGTGTTCACTCTGGAAGCGCATTTGCTAAAGTAGGATACGATCAATTTCATACGGATCGTTTCGCGACTGATTTTGGGGTTAAGTTCGGTTATACACAGAATTACTTCACAACTGATGTCAACAAGGCGAATGGGGTGAATCCAATTCAAGTTAATTCGAGCTTTACGGAGGCCATTGCCTCATTTATTTTATTGGCGGATGAACGGAATGCGTATCGTTGGATAGTGGGTTACGGCATTCAAGGATTTGGATTTAATCCTTCTCACATAGGATTAGCTTCAAACGAAGGTTACGATCCAGCCGGTTTCAATAAAGTCTCTCAATATTTTGTGATCGGTTTTGGATACACCTATTATTTCCGGAACAAAGCCACAGAAGGAGGTTAAAAGCATTCATAAATGAAAACTATTGCTGACCTCCGAGTTCAATTTTCAAATGAGCTCGAACATCTGTTCTCCGCAAATGAGTTGAAACTCATCTTGAAAACGTCAATAACCAAACGATTTGAACTAACGGACACGGATTATTTACTCTTACGTGATCTGGAGATTGAAGCCGCTGATAGGCTCTATTTTGAATCGATAATAGGACGTCTGAAGAAAAATGAACCCTTTCAATATGTTATCGGATCCACTGAATTCTATGGACTGGAAATGTTGTGTGATGGGAGAGCGTTAATTCCACGGCCAGAAACGGAAGAATTAGTTGACTGGATTGCGCAAACGGTTAAAGGACAAAATAATCTTTATATAGCTGATATTTGTTCTGGTTCTGGTTGCATAGCGTTAGCCTTAAAGTCTGTTAATGAATCCTTTATTATTGATGCACTTGAGTTGTCTGACGAGGCCCTTGATTTGCTAGAGGAGAATATTTCATTTACGGGTCTGTCGGTTTCTCAACTCAAATTTGATGCCCTCTCTGATCAATACATCTCTTTAGAAAAGGAATACGCCGTTGTAGTATCTAACCCTCCATATATTCCTCAGGAAGATGAACAGCGTATGGAACAGAATGTACTTTCCTATGAACCTCATATGGCATTGTTCGTTGAAGACAAAGATCCATTCATTTTTTATGAAAGAATTGCGTCAAACTGCATTGGCCTTTTAGAAGATAATGGATGGTTGTTCTTTGAAATTCATGAAGATTTTGCTCCAATGATTTCTGATGTTTTAGAAGAACAGGGTTTTGTTAACATTGAATTGAGGAAAGATTTACAGGGTAAGGAGAGAATGATCAGAGGACAAAAGGTACTTTCACGTCATGAACAAAAGTGAGGCTGCAAAGGAAATCGAGCGACTTTCATTAGAATTAACAAAACATAATCATTCGTATTATGTTGAAAGCAATCCGCTGATATCGGATTACGATTTTGATATGCTCCTTAAGCAGCTCCAGAAAGTCGAAGAAACGTACCCTGATTTGGCTTCTGAAAATTCACCAACAAAACGAGTAGGCGGAGATATTACTAAGAAATTCGAATCAGTTGAACATAAGTATGCTATGCTTTCGCTTTCGAATACGTACTCAAAAGATGAAATTGAAGAGTGGGTAGCACGTGCGCTGAAAACAGTTGAAAGTGAATTAGAGTTTGTATGTGAGCTGAAATACGATGGCTGCGCAATTGGAATTCAATATGTGAATGGAAAGCTAAAGCAAGCTGTAACGCGCGGAGATGGCTCTAAAGGCGAGAATGTGACGGCAAATGTTCGTACAATTAGAACGGTGCCATTAGCACTAACGGGTGATTTCCCCGAAGAGGTAGAAATTAGAGGCGAGATTTTCTTTCCACTGAAGAATTTTCATAAACTGAATGATCAGCGAAGAGCAGAAGGTGAGCAAGAATTTGCTAATCCGAGAAACACAGCTTCTGGTACGCTAAAAATGCATAATTCTAAGGTTGTCGCAGAGCGTGGACTAGATTGTTTTTTATATGGAGTTTACGGGGCTCAAGATCGAGCAGATGGCCACTATGAATTAGTTGAATCCGCAGGTGATTGGGGGTTTAAAGTACCGCCAACTGAAAAAAGATATATTGAAAAGACCAATTCCATCGAAGGCATCATGAGTTTCATTCAATATTGGGATGAAAAAAGAAAAGAGCTGCCATTCGAAATTGATGGAGTTGTGATAAAAGTCAATAATTACGATCAACAAGAAATTCTTGGTTTTACAGCTAAGTCTCCGCGGTGGGCAATTGCCTATAAGTTTAAAGCGGAACGTGTAAGCACTCTGTTGAATGAAGTAACCTATCAAGTTGGGCGCACTGGAGCAGTAACGCCTGTCGCGAATTTGACTGCAGTTCAGCTCGGTGGAACAACTGTTAGGAGAGCTTCATTGCATAATGCTGATCAAATTGAGAAATTAGATCTATACCTAGGGGATACTGTTTATGTCGAAAAAGGCGGTGAGATTATCCCGAAAATTGTTGGGGTAAATCTGGATAAAAGAGCAGATGGAAGTAAGCGAGTTGAGTTCCTCGTGAGCTGTCCAGAATGTCAAACAGAATTGGTGAGGAGAGAAGGGGAAGTGAAGCACTGCTGTCCAAATGAAGTTAGTTGCCCTCCGCAAATGAAAGGGAAGGTTGAGCACTTTATTGGTCGAAAAGCGATGGATATTGATGGCCTTGGAGCAGAAACGGTAGACGCACTTTTTGAAGCAGGATTAATTGCAAACATTGCTGATTTATATGCACTAACTTTTCATCAGGTCGTTGAGTTAGAACGCATGGCGGATAAATCGGCAAATAACCTCATTGCCGGGGTTGAAGCATCGAAAACCATTCCGTTTGAGCGCGTACTCTTCGGGCTTGGAATTAGAATGGTAGGAGAAACGGTTGCAAAGAAGTTAGCCAAGCATTTTAAGAGCATGGAAGGGTTGGCCTCAGCTACATTCGAAGAAATGATTGCCGTTGGTGAGATTGGAGATAAAATTGCAATGTCCATTAAAGCGTTCTTTCAAGAGGAAGACAATAAAGAAATTGTTCGGCGTCTTAAAGTGGCCGGAGTTCAATTTATAATGGGAGAAACGGATGGCGGCTCAACCAAATGGGAAGGTTTATCATTCGTAGTGTCAGGAGTTTTCGAAACGTTCTCTAGAGATGAACTAAAGGCGATTATTGAATCAAACGGAGGTAAAAATATAGGTTCGATTTCAAAAAAGACCTCCTTCGTTGTCGCTGGGGATAAAATGGGGCCTTCTAAATTAGAGAAAGCCACTAGTCTTGGCGTTGAAATCATTAACGAGTCGGAATTTATTAAGATGTTAAACGAGTCATGAGTGGAGTAGTGAGTATATGGAAGTCAATTGAGAGTATCCTCGTGGTTATACCCTTTGATCAGGTGGATAAGGTTAATGAATGGCGTGAAGCTATGAAGAATGTTGGTCTTAACGTTCATAATTGCCGTGTTTTATGCATAGTCCCATCAAAAGAGGAGCGCTTGTCAATGCGCGAAATGAGTTATATAAATTTCATTACTGACGCGGATATAAATCTGCTTGGACAAATCAAGAATGAAGAGGCCAAGAAAATTTTAACAAGCTCCTTTGATGCTGTGCTAATTGTTTCAGATTGCTCTAAGAAGATTCTCAAAGTTGTCAATAAGATGAAGTTCCGAATTGATATCGGTTTAAATACGAAAATCGAAAATCGAATGATCAATTTAAGATCAGCGGAGATTGCACCAAAGCATTTACTTGATTTTGTAAAACAAACACTAGAAAAAATATCATGAAAAATCCATTTTTAGGTACGGGAGTTGCCTTAGTTACACCCTTTAATAGCGATTTATCGATTGATTTTGACGCCTTGAAGAAGTTAGTGCGTTATCAAATCGACAACGGAACGAACTTTTTAGTTGTTCAAGGAACGACGGGAGAATCTCCGACGCTTTCTCATGATGAGAAAATGGCTGTTCTTGAAGCTGTCGCGGAAGAAAATGCAGGAGCACTAAAGATTGTTTTTGGTGTTGGCGGGAATGATACTAGAAGAATAGGAGAAGCCGTGCGCAATCTACCGGCTTCTGTTGACGGGATATTATCAGTTTCACCTTATTATAATAAGCCATTGCAAGCTGGAATCGTAGCTCATTTTAAGCACATAGCATCGTGTACTGAGTTGCCTATTATATTATACAACGTTCCAGGAAGAACTTCGTCAAACATGCTTCCAGGGACAACATTGGAATTAGCGAAGGTTGGGAACATAGTTGCAGTGAAAGAGGCGTCAGGAGATTTTAGTCAAATAATGGAGATAGTTCACGCACGGCCTGAAGGGTTCGGCGTATTGTCAGGAGATGATGCGATTATAATGCCTTTGATTTCCGTTGGAGTAGACGGCGTAATCTCTGTTGTAGCAAATGCGTTACCAGCAAAATTTTCTGGAATGATTAAAGCTGCATTGGATGGCGATTTTTCGAAAGCTAAAGACCTACACTATGATCTAATGGCATCAACAACGATGTATTTTGCTGAAGGAAACCCTGGAGGCGTAAAAGTTGCATTAGAAGAGCAAGGATTGATGAATTCCGCGATGCGCCTACCACTTGTACCTGTCTCAGCAGGTCTAAATGCTGCAATTCGTGCAGAAACTAAAAGAATTCTTTCATAATGATAGTAGCAAATGAAATACTAGCACTCGTAAACCAATCAAAGAAGATTGTCATTACTAGTCATAAATCGCCAGATGGTGATTCTATAGGTTGTTCTCTAGGAATGTATCGATTCTTGAAAGCTTTAGGACATTCTCCAGTGATTTGTCATCCTGATCCATGCCCTGCCTTTCTAGAGTGGCTTAAGGGAGATGATGAAATTATCGATTACGAGAACAATAGTGAGTCAGTAGATAAATATATGACTGAAGCTGATTTAATATTCTGCCTTGACTATAACGGAGCTGGAAGAGTAGGCCCGGAGATGAGTGAGTTGATAACGGCCGCGACTGCGAAAAAGGTAATGATTGATCATCATCCATATCCAGATGATATCTTCGATATTTCTGCTTCTTACCCAGACGTTTGCTCAACTGCACAATTAATCATTGAACTGATTGTTCAATCTGGAAATGAAAAGCTGTTAAATGAAACTATAGGTACGCCATTGTACTTAGGGATTGTAACGGATACGGGTTCTTTCCGTTTCTCTTCTGTAACCCCGCGGACGCATGAGTTGATTGCAGTGCTATTGAAAAGTGGCGTGAATCATTCTGTGGTACATGAGAGAACATTTGATAATAATAGATTGGACCGCATGAAATTACGCGGTTTCGCCATCTCCGAGAAGTTAGAGTTTATTTCAGATTATGGAGTAGTACTTCTACCTATAACTGAAAAAGAATTGGAGAGATTTAATTACCAAAAGGGTGATACTGAAGGGTTGGTCAACCTAGCGCTTTCAATAGAAGGGGCGAATGTTGCAGTGCTAATCGTTGAAAAAGACGGTAAAGTGAAACTTTCTTTCCGTTCATTGGGTACAATTGTAGTAAATGAGTTCGCTAAAGATCATTTTGAAGGTGGCGGACATAGAAATGCAGCAGGGGGTATATCTTATATATCGATGGAGGAGACACTCGAGAAGATCCGAACAAACGTTCCTTCTTATTTTGACACAATAAATGATTAAATACGGGTTCTATATTTTTATTTTGGGTTTCATCGTCGCTTGTAGCGAAGAAGTGCCTGAAAAACCTACTCCTGAACTTGCTGATAGTTGGACTAAAATAAACTCATCTGATTTAGGGAAGAGTATTGCTATTCAAGAGGAGATTGACATCAAACTCTATTTGGAATTGCACCGAGATTGGAAAATGACGACTACGGGAAGTGGTTTGCAATACTTCATTTATGAAGAGGGAGTAGGTCGAGCGCCTAAACGAAAGGAAGTCGCTGAGATCGAATATGCCATTACTTTGCTTGACGGTACTGAAGGCTACAAAACCAATGAGAATGAATACGAAGAAATTATAGTCGACCAAAGTGATATTGAGTCTGGACTGCAAGAAGCCTTAAAATTGATGAACGTTGGCGATCGAATGAAATTGATTATCCCTAGTCATATTGGACACGGAATACTTGGTGATATGAAGAAGATACCGCCTTTAACGACTTTAGTCGTAGATATTCATTTACTTGGAATAAAATGAGATTAATAGCGCAAATAGGAATCGTTCTAATGTTCTCTGGGTTAATCGCGTCATGTGATCCAGCCGGGGTGAAAGAAAAGGACACCAACGGTGTAAAGTTAGATAAAACGCCTAAAAAAGATGATACACCCGAAATAGATCAAGTGAAGAAGGTAAAGGATACCATCTCATTAGATAATGGTATTCGTATAAAATGGTTTGAGCACGGAGATGGCGAAGATATTTCCTATGGGAATTTGTATGCCATCGACTTTAGAGTGATGATTGAGAATGGAGATATTATCGACGGTAATCATCTAATCAAAAAAGAATCTGTTCCCTTCATGATTGGCTTTAAGATGCAAACAGAAGGTTGGGATATCGCTCTAAGTAAATTGAGGGTGGGTGATTTTGCGGAGATCTTTCTTCCAAGTGAATTGGCTCGTGGTGATAAAGGAATTGAAGATTTGATTCCGGATGGATCGAGCAATATTCTTAGAATTCGTGTGTTGAACAAGATGAAAGCGAACCGTGTAATCGATGGAAATAAGGTCTGGGTTTTTGAGGAAAATAAATCGAATACCTTAGGCTTCGATGAAGATCAAGAGGTTATATTTCACACGATTACATCGTCTCAATCTAATCCAAGATACGTGAATACATACATGGATGGAAGACCGTTTAGTATGAGATTGGCTGACTATGGCGTGGTTCCAGGGTTAAAGAAAGCGTTAATTAATGCTAAAAAATCTGACAGAATGATGGTGTTTATTCCTTCTTCAGAAGCTTACAAATCAAAAGGTTACATTGATGTAGTTAAACCAAATGAAGACCTGCTTTACAACATGTTAATCATGGATGTAATACAGGACTAGAACATAAAATGCTTACTTTTGTGAGCGAATAATATAAGTATAAACCAGAAGAAGAAAATAAGACAATATGCGTTATCTCCTTGTACTTACCTTACTCACTACTTCACTTACATCATACGGGCAACATGTAATCGATACGGTTCGAACCGATCAGGGCACAATGCTCGTCTTCTCAAATCGAACATGGGTTTACATGGAAGATCAGAGTTTCGATGGGGTTTTGAATGACCGGCTCAATATGGAAATTAAAGAAGATTCATCTTTGAACTATGTTAAGACATGGAACAATGATGTTTGTTATACTTCTCAGCTTACAAACGATCTTTCTAGATTGAAAGATACCATTTGGCTGTGTGTCCAGGATACGATAGGAACTGAGTTCGTTATGCCTGTTGATGGAATTGTAACCTCGCGTTACGGTTACCGGAGAGGAAGAAATCATAACGGAACCGACATTGACTTAGATACAGGCGATACAGTCGTGGCTGCTTGGTCTGGTAAAGTTCGTTATGCGAAATACAATGATGCTGGGTTTGGAAACCTTGTCGTTATTAGACATCACAATGGATTAGAAACATTTTACGCTCACCTAAGCAAACATTTGGTTGCGCCGAATCAAGAAATTAAGGCTGGTGAACCAATTGGACTTGGTGGTAATACTGGACATTCCTACGGATCACACTTACATTTCGAGGTGCGTTTTTACGATGCACCAATGGATCCAGAGCAAATTATTGACTTTAAAGCTAAGACCGTTAAAGATGAAAACTTGATGGTCCATAAAGGATTGTTCAGACCTGGTGCTAAAGCCTCTTCGCAGAATGTGGCTAGCAGTAAGCCAACAGCTACAGGGTCTAGCAAGTACTATAGAATTCGTTCAGGTGATACGCTTGGTGCAATTGC
The DNA here is from genome assembly GCA_047624355.1 of Flavobacteriaceae bacterium. GTDB lineage: Bacteria > Bacteroidota > Bacteroidia > Flavobacteriales_D > Crocinitomicaceae > UBA4466. The sequence continues at coordinate 12,550 of JBLHPQ010000031.1, forward strand.
TTCTAGGAATCGAACAACGGTTTCTAAGTTGTGTCGATTGAATAGCATTCGTCCGACGACAGTTTTACAGATTGGACGCAATCTTCGCGTGAGATAATCGTTTATTGATTGTCACACGTTTCTTAACAGTACTTAACAGATAATTGTCTTACTTTTGATGTCAATGAAACAGCTTTTATTTTTCCCTTTTATCCTCGCAATTATCCTTCTTGGCAGTTGCTCCGATTATAGTAAAGTCCTCAAGGCAGATGATTACGGTCGTAAGTTTGATATGGCTAACGATCTCTATGAAAACAATCCAACTAAAGCGTCCCGTATTCGATCGATTGGATTGTATGAGCAAATTTATCAGCGAATGCCCAAGCAGGGTGAAGGAGAGGTAGCTTACTTTAGAATAGGAAAGGCCTATTACGAAAACAAGGATTTTTATATGGCTGGTTATTATTTGGGTGTTTTTCCTCAAAGATTTCCATTCAGCCCTAAAGCAGAAGAGGCACTGTTTCTAAGTGCAATGTGTTCTGTGAATAATTCTCCGGAATTTTCATTGGATCAAATGGAAACAAAAGTGGCCATTAACAATCTACAGCAATTTGCAAATCGTTATCCAAATTCTCCCTTGGTAGACTCTTGCAATAATATCATTGATGGACTTCACTTTAAACTAGAATCTAAATCCTACGAAGCGGTTCTACTTTATTCAAAAACAGAGAATTATCGCGCCGCCGTTAGTTCCTCTGACGTTTTTCTGGAAGATTATCCAATGTCGGTGTTTAAAGAAGAAATCTATTATACGCATGTAAAGAATTCTTTTTTCCTTGCAAAAAATAGTATTGAGTCTAAAAAAATGGAAAGAACAGAGGAAGCTATAGAAAGATATAGTAACTTTGTGGCTTCGTTTCCTGAATCGTCTTATGTAGATGAACTTGCACGAAACAATGACGGTATGATCGAATACAAGGCAGAGCTTGAACGATTAGCCAAGTAATTGAGAATTGAAAGCATAAAAGAACTTTTAAGTTGAAAATATGAATTTTAAGAATAGCACTGCTGAACGATCAACTGTAACACGTGATACTGTTGATTTCGAAAATGACACTGAAAACATCTACGAATCACTTGTAGTAATGTCTAAGCGCTCAAATCAACTAAGTGTAGATTTGAAAATTGAGTTGACAGCAAAACTTGAAGAGTTTGCATCAACTACGGATAACTTGGAAGAAGTATTCGAAAATAGAGAGCAAATTGAAATCTCTCGCTTTTACGAACGTCTTCCTAAGCCAGTAGCAATGGCAATTCAAGAATTTCTAGAGGAGAAAGTTTATTACAGAGATCCTGAAGAAGAAGAAGAAAAAGTAGACTAATATTATGCAAGGTAAGCGCATTCTTCTCGGTATTACTGGAGGAATTGCAGCGTACAAAGTTGCATTCCTTATAAGATTATTAAAAAAATCAGGGGCAGAAGTCAAATGTATTTTGACTCCTGCCTCTTGTGATTTTATATCTCCTCTCGTCGTATCAACATTATCGGAAAACCCTGTTGGAATAGAGTTTTGGAACAAAGACGACGGTACCTGGAATAACCATGTAGAATACGGTTTGTGGGCAGACCTGTTCATTATTGCACCTTTAACGGCAAATACATTAAGTAAAATGTCTTCTGGTAGCTGTGACAATCTATTATTGGCAGCTTACCTTTCAATGAAGACTAAGACAATTGTTGCCCCAGCGATGGACCTAGATATGTATGCTCATCCGACTACGTCACGTAACTTGAAGCAATTGGCGCAAGATGGTGTTGAGATTATCCCCGCTGAATCAGGTGAGCTCGCGAGTGGCTTAGATGGCACGGGTAGAATGGCTGAACCGGAAACGATCATGGGGCGTATTCAAGATTACTTTACGGCTAAGCAAGACCCCAGAATCAGCGGGAAGAAAGTGTTAATCACAGCTGGCCCTACACATGAAGCAATTGACCCAGTACGTTTTATTGGCAATCATTCTAGTGGAAAGATGGGGTACGCTCTTGCCAAGCAAATGCTTAACGAAGGTGCAGAAGTACTCCTCGTTTCTGGACCTACAAAATTATCGCTGGAAGATCCCAACTTGAAAGTTATCTATGTCAATTCAGCTCAGCAAATGCTCGAAACTGTTCAAGAACATTGGGGTGCGTGTGATTTTGGGATTTTCGCAGCTGCAGTGGCGGATTATCGTCCAGCAGATATTGCTAAAGAAAAGATTAAAAAAACCGACGAAGAGCTTACGATAAAGCTGATCAAAAACCCTGATATATTGCAGTGGGCTGGAAAGAACAAGGCAAAACAAGTAGTTGTTGGATTTGCATTGGAGACCAACAACCTAGAGGCAAACGCAAAGAAGAAGCTAGAGAGGAAAAAGTTAAATTTCATCGTGATGAATACTTTACAAGACGATGGAGCAGGATTTGGTCATGATACAAACAAAATTAGTATCTTGGATGATCGCAATAATGTCGAAAGTTTTGAGTTAAAGACAAAGGACGCCGTAGCACGCGACATAATCGCTTATTTGAAAAAATATATTTAATGAAAAAAGTTTTAGCTGTTATTCTATTAGCGCTTACTACTCAAGGGGTAGGGGCTCAAGAATTGAATTGCCAGGTGAGTGTTATTTTTGACAATAAATTGGAAGTTTCAACTGTGGAACAGGAAATATTTCAACAGTTAGAGCAGGTTATTTATGACCTGATGAATACACGAAAATGGACCAAGGATAATTTTGAAGTTGAAGAACGCATAAATTGCAATCTCCAATTGCAAATTCGGACCATTCCATCCTCTGGGACATATTCAGGTTATCTGCAAATTCAATCTTCGCGACCAGCATTTAACGCTAGTTACAACACTACGCTTTTTAATTATCAGGATGATGATATTACGTTTTCATTCACTCGTGGAGCCGCCGTGCGTTACGCTGAAGCGCAGTTTACTGATAATCTTAGCTCGTTACTTGCTTTCTACGCGTATTACATCATTGGAATGGACTACGATTCTTTTTCTTCGGATGGTGGGACAGAGTACTTCGAGAAAGCTCGAGAGGTAGTTTCGTTAGCTCAATCATCTGGATTGCCAGGTTGGAAATCAAACGAGCAGGGGAAAAGGAACCGCTATTGGTTAGTTGACAATATTCTTCACGAGCTTTTCGCACCGTTGAGAGATTGTAATTATTTGTACCACAGAAATGGCATAGATAAATTATATGAAGATAAAATAGCAGCAAGAAGCGAGATCTATAGTGCATTGAATAAGCTGATCAAAGTAGTAGCGGCACGACCAAACTCTTTGAATCTCCTAAACTTTATTCAAGCAAAGACGACTGAACTTAAGAATCTATACGAGGATGCAGAGGCGCGGGATAAAAACAATATTGTCAATCTACTCAAGCGCATCGATCCAACGAATTCGTCCAAATATCAAGAGATTCTCGGGTAATGATAGCATCTTTAAGAATAGAGAACTTTGCCTTGATCGATGAAGTCGCTATTCGTTTCAATTCTGGGTTTACAGTAATTACAGGGGAAACTGGATCAGGAAAATCGATTCTGTTGAACGCGCTAAGCCTTATCCTTGGTGAAAGAGCTAATTTCTCGATTATTGGAGATCGTAAGGATAAGTCAATTGTTGAAGCAGAGATTGATGTTGCAGAATTTAACCTAGAAGCATTTTTCAAAGCCAATGAATTAGATTATTTTGATCAATGCATCGTTCGCCGTGAGATTTCAAAACAGGGTAGGTCACGTGCATTTATTAACGATATTCCTGTTCAATTGAGTACGCTGCGAGAATTGTCTTCGCAATTGGTGCACATCCATTCACAATACAATACGCTAGAATTAAAAGATCTTGCGTATCAGTTGAACGTTCTGGATATTCTTTCTGGCTGTAAAAAGGAGACTGAGAATTATTTGAGCGCCTATAAGATATATGAGAAAGATCGTCGCTTGTTAACTTCCTTAAAGGAAAAATTTTCTGCATCATCACTACTAGCTGATTACAATCAATTTCAGTTAACGGAGTTGGATGAATTGCGCTTAACTGAACTCGATTACGAGAAAATTCAAACTGAGTTGGCTTCTGCCGAGAATGTGGATGAAATTAAGTTGTGCTATGACGAGCTTGCTCAAGGATTAGGGGGTGACAATGGAGTTGTTGATATTTTGCAGCGATTAAAGAGCTCGCTTTCGAAAGGTTCAGCACTAGACGAAGGAGTTAAGCGTTTATATAAAAGACTAGATAGTTCGTTAATTGAATTAACGGATCTTTCTAATGAAGCAGATTCCGGACTCGAATCGATTGAAGTTGATCCAGGGAGGATAATAGAACTTTCTGAGCAAATGAATGCGTTCAACAAAGCGATTCATAAGCACAACGTGAGTTCTCAAGAAGAATTGCTTAACTATTGGAATGAACTCAATGCTACGTCAGTTAGTGGAGATGTGCTCCAAGAAGAGGTGGAAGCATTAGAATCGAGTTTAAAAACGCAGTTCACTGCATTAATGAGTAAGTCTGATGCCTTACATGAGAAAAGGATGAAATCGATCCCAGAGATTGAATCAACGATTAAGAAGGCCCTACATGAATTGAAATTAGTTGATACCGAGTTGATTTTTCGCTTATCGAAATTGGAGAACCTTTCGGAGACTGGTTCTTCAAAATTGGAAATTTACTTTAGTCCCAATGCAGGAATAGAAGCTGTTCCAGTTCATAGAGCTGCAAGCGGAGGAGAACTATCACGTGTTATGTTAGCATTGCAAAGCTTGATCTCGGTAAAAACAAAATTAAGAACGATTTTCTTTGATGAAATTGATACTGGAGTTTCTGGTGATGTCGCTCAGAAGGTAGGGAACACATTAATGAAGATGGGTACAGGGATGCAAGTTATAGCAATAACACATCTTCCACAGGTCGCCGCTAAAGGTGGTCAACATCTTAAAGTAAATAAATCCGTTGTTGATGGAAGAACGAAATCATTTGTTCACGAATTGACGATGGATCAGAGGATTGAGGAAACTGCGCGACTCATGAGCGGAGATAAAATCAATGCAGCCGCGTTAGAAAATGCAAAAGCACTAATGTCCTAAGCGACTATGGAATTGATGTTGCCATTTCCCGCTATTCCTTCTAACGTTCGAATCAAGCATGGCGATGAAGTAATTCTTCTTGGGAGCTGTTTCGCGGATTCCATGGCGGAGCACTTTCAAATTAACGGCTTTAGTACTACGAGCAATCCATTCGGAACTATTTTTCATCCATTGGCGTTAGCAGATGTGCTTGAGTCTTCTCTGAGCGATGAAACGCATATTGATCTTCATCAACGCGATGATCTTTACTTCTCGTGGGATTCGTCAAGTAAGATCTACGGAATGTCGAGCGAAGAACTTGAGCATAACGTATTAAATGCACGGAAAAATTTCAGAGAACGTCTTGTTTCAGCAAAACTAATCGTGATCACCTTTGGAACGAGTTGGGGGTATGTTCATACTTTACTTAATAATCTTGTAGCGAACTGTCACAAAGAGCGAAAAGAATTGTTTAACAAGGAATTAAGTTCAGTTGACGCTATGACTACCCGCTGGAAAGAGACTATCGGACTTTTGAAAGAGATGAATAGTGACGTGCAAGTTGTCTTCTCTGTCAGTCCTGTACGGCATTCAAAAGACGGTTTAATTGATAATAATCGCAGCAAAGCGAGATTGATAGAAGCAGCACATGAATTGTGTGATAATGCTAAGGCAAGTTACTTCCCCGCGTATGAATTGGTCATCGATCAACTTCGTGATTATCGATTCTTTAAGCGCGATTTAGTGCACCCTTCCGGAATAGCTGTTAGCCATGTATGGGATTTTTTCCAAGACACGTACTTTTCAAGTGAAACGAAATTATTGGCCGAGAAGGTGAAGAAAATTAACACTTCTCTTCAGCACAAGCAGCATCATCCAGAATCAATCAATAGTGAACAGCATCTTCAGCGATCGTTGGAAGCTCAACGAAGAATAGAGGAGGGGCATCCTTATATTTACTGGATGTAAACCTGACTTTAATCTATCATCTCATGAGATTAAAGTAACCGTTGTATTGAGATTTGTTCTCACTGTCAAACTCTTTCGGGATGACTTTGTAAAAATAGACGCCATCTTTGGCGCTAACGCCGCTCGAATTTTTTCCATCCCAAATTAAGTTTGAATCTGATTCGAAAATGACATTTCCCCAACGATTAAGGATGTAATACTTTTCGATTTGCGATGCTCCTGTTAAAGGGCCGAATACATCATTCGTATTATCTCCATTTGGTGTAAAGACATTTGGGAACTCGATAGTAACGTTTAAATCAATCAAGGACGCATTGTCAAAGTAAAAATAGGTCGTCTGGCCGTCACTAATACCTGGTAAATTATATAAATACGTAAAAGGCGTCTGATTTATATCATCGAAATTGCCGATGATCAAATATTTTTCACCTCCTGTTGCTTCATATTCAAATTCTATTTTTGTCCAACCAACAGTGTCCGTAATTAGCGTGTCGTATTTTACGTCCGCATCCATAATGTCACTCAAGAGTACATTATAGTCAAGATTAGTTTCGATAAATTTGAATTGAATATTGGGGCAAGAATACTCTACGTTATTCGCTAGATTCGCGTACACAGTAAATGCATAGGTTTCTCCTGCCTCTAGGCCAATTGAAAATTCTAATTGAATATACTCCAGATAGTAGTTGAATTCTGATCTGGACATAAGCATGCCTACATAGGCATTCCCGGATTGTGGTTGTTGATAGCCCTGCTCATTATTAGGAGTTGAAGCATCAGTAAATGTAAAGGCACATGAATTAAAATAATCTGACGTGGTAGACCATGCTGGTGGCGGAGAATAAAGTGGGTTATAAACGTTTAGACATCTTTCAATTTGAGTCAGGTTATCAGGGCACACCGAATATTCCTCAAAGTCACCATTAAGTATTAAGTTTTCTTGTCCTGTAGAATTGAATCCTATGCACAGAAAGATAAGTAGAGTAGAGAGGCAGTAGTTCACTGTTTTTGTTTTGTTTACCTGATCATTACAAAGTCAGGAATTGTTGTTTCTTATTTACAAGACGAAAATATACGCAAAATAGTTTGCTCCTCAAAGTGTAGTACGATTAACTAATGTATGAGTAAAATAAAAAGGGGCCAAAGCCCCTTTTTATTTTAAAGTTTAGTAATGGTGCCGATATACTCACCCGGCTCGTTGAGCTCTGGATTGTATAGGACAACCTTCCATATGTAGGTAGTTATTCCTCGTTCCTGTTTACCAGTTCTCTTATCAATTCCATCCCAAGGAAGGTCTGATTCTGAGGTTTCGTAAACAATGCCGCCATCTCTACTGTCAATGATAACTAGGTTAAAGTTAGCATCACGTTGAGTTAAGGCGAAAGGCATAAACGTCCTGTTTCGCGGGTCGTTACCGTTTGGATCAAACGAATTCACCGCCATCAATAAATAATCTTCTTCAATATAAATCGATTGTTCTGTAGTTGATGAACAAACTCCATTCGAAACAGTAAGTTCTACCGTTTGATTTCCTTTTTTATAGAAGTGAAGATCTGCTTCAGCTCCCGCAACAATGGCTGTATTTGTTTTCCAAGTATAAGTGTAACTTGTCGTGTTGGCAATAACATGCGTTGCTGGAACTCCAGAACTAAATTTATTCACCTTATCCATTGAGAATTCCGAATCAGGCGCTTGTCGAACATTGAAAGTAGACTCAGAATAGAAATCATCGTTTTCCATGAACCCAATTCCATGCATTCCTTGCATCTTCGCTTGATAAATAATCACTTTCCCAGCCGGTACACCAGTTAATGTTCCATCAGGAGCAAGAATCATAATCATTTGATCATTTACATTCTCCACTTTAACAGGCTCGTTCATACAAAGACCAGGTATTACTGGAATGATCATTTCTTTTGAAACAATTGGAGCCAAAATTGGCGTCGGTAATGCTATTGTCGATGTTGAGATAGGGTTTCCTGGAGCCGCATTTGGATCGTTTACGAAACCATGAGGATTCAACATTACTACAGCAGCAATTGGATCATTTTCTTTGGTAGTGCTTGAGTTACCGTTCGTAGAGGAAGTCTGTGAATTCTCGGGAGTATTTATTGTGGTCGCAGACCCGTCTGTACTAGTTTTGGTAGGTGCATTGTCTTTAACTGAAACATTAGATTCGGAAGATGTCGATTCCGGGTTAGTTTCATTTTGCACGATTTGAGGCTGTATAGCATCCTCAGTAACTGATTCGTGTGTAAAAATGACGAATGCTGCAACAGCTGTAAGTCCAAGACCAGCAGCTGCTATATAATATTTAAAGTAAGAGCGAGGAGTAGCAACTGGACTTACAATATCCAAGCGGGCGCGCATCGCATCCCAAGCTTCAGGGCGGTATGACATCTCATGTCCGCCTAAGCTCTCCTTAATTAGTTCTTCAATTGGTTCTTTCATTTTAATCTATATTCATGAACTTCTCGCTTAATATTCGCTGTAAGTTCAATTTCGCCTTTGATAAATTCGACTTCGACGTTCCTTCACTGATACCTAGTGTTTCAGCAATCTCCTTGTGCGTATATTCCTCTAAAACGTAGAGATTAAATACAGCTTTATATGCTGGAGATAATTGGCTAATTGCTTCTAATGCAATTTCTGCCTTCAATCCTAATGATTCAAATTCCTCTCGCATGATCACGGGGTCTTCCGCGCCGAGTTTGAAATCTTCATCGTTGTCTGTTAATATTGGGTTTTTTTTTGCTTTTCGAATGCTATCTATCGCCGTGTTGGAGATTATTCTTCGCATCCATCCTTCAAAGGACCCCTTGTAATTAAACGCTTTCAGTTTCTCAAAGATCTTAATAAAACCTTCCTGAAGAACTTCCTCTGCTGAATCTCTATCGTTCGTGTAACGCATACAGACACTCAACATTCTACCATAATAAAGTTTAAACAACTCTTCCTGTGATCTCCGATCATTGTTCAGGCATCCGCTGATTAATTTCTTTAAATGCTCTTTGTTCTCCACTCTTCTTTCGTTAGTTAGACGCAATATAATTTGGTGCGTTGCCTTCTACGTGAATATTAATTGTGTTTCCAGTAAATTCCTGATGCAAAGTAAAACTTTTTCGAACAAAATAGACTAACTTCGTTGCCTTACTACCAACTAATTTAATTAGATCAAATACTAAGAAATGAAAGTAACTGTTGTAGGAGCTGGAAATGTAGGTGCTACATGCGCAAACGTTTTAGCTCACAAAGAAATTGCAAACGAAATTGTTCTATTAGATATTAAAGAAGGTGTTGCCGAAGGGAAAGCATTGGATATCTGGGAATCTGCTCCAATTAATCTATATGATTCTAGAACTATAGGTTCTACGAATGATTATTCTAAAACAAAGGATTCGGATGTTGTTGTTATTACTTCTGGACTTCCAAGAAAACCAGGGATGTCTCGTGATGATTTAATCGCAACGAATGCAGGTATCGTTAAAATGGTAACTGAGAACATCGTGAAGTACTCGCCAAATGCGAAGATCATCATTGTATCTAATCCATTAGATGTGATGACTTACTGTGCTTATTTGACAGCGAAAGTTGATCGTAGCCAGGTATTTGGAATGGCTGGTGTATTAGATACTGCGCGTTACCGTTCATTTATCGCATTAGAATTAAACGTTTCGCCTAAAGATATTCAAGCAGTATTGATGGGAGGACATGGAGACACAATGGTTCCATTGACACGTTATACTACTGTAGGTGGTATTCCTGTTACTGAGTTGATCAGCGAAGAGCGTTTAGACGAAATCATCGAACGAACGAAATTTGGTGGTGGAGAAATCGTCAAACTTCTTGGAACTTCTGCATGGTACGCTCCTGGAGCTGCTGCTGCACAAATGGTGGAAGCAATTGTGCGTGATCAAAAACGTATTTTCCCAGTATGTGCCTGGTTAGAAGGAGAATATGGAATGAAAGATATCTTCCTTGGAGTCCCTGTGATTCTTGGTAAAGGTGGTATTGAAAAAATCATTGAACTAGATTTAAACGAAGGTGAGAAGGCTATGTTGGCAGAATCTGCGGAAGCAGTTCGTAACGTAATGAGCGTTCTCGACAATATGAATGTAGACGCCTAGTCAACATTTATTATATCAATTTAAAACTCTTCTGCATTTTGTGGAAGAGTTTTTGCTTTTATGGAAAGATGAGTTTAGTGCATCTTACTTAAGATTATGAGAGGAATTATCAGTTTTATCGCATTTATTGGATTGATGTCATCGGCTTTGGCACAAGATTCGGTGATCGTTGCCGTGAAGGTGACAGACGTGCGTTATGAAGATCCTATTCAAAATGTGCGCGTTACTATCACTGCCGATACATCAACCTTTATTCGAACAACAAGTATTAGAGGGATACTCTACTTCAAAACGCCAAGTGGAATAAAAGTAGGCATCGGATTAACGCATCCACGCTTTAACTCAGAAAGTTCATTTGTAAGAATTTCAAAAAACAATTCCCCAGATACAGTAGTTGTCGTTCTAACCATGGATGCTGTGAGAATGCGAAGCCTTGATGAAGTGGTTATTCCAGCGCCGGGTGTTCCTCTGACAGTATTTGGATCCAAACGATTGCATGTTGAGGACTTTGAAATTTTACCTGATGGAAGGTTAATCTTATTAACGTATCCGAAACGATTGAAAAAAGGAAGTGAACTCGTTCTATTTGATGGGAATATCATAAATAATTTTCAAGTTCCTGGACGGGCCTATGACTTAGTACGTGATTATCGGGGAAATCCGCACATCGTTTGTGAGCAGAATGTCTATGGAATCTACGTGGAAGGTAATAACATTGAAGTAGCAAATTTGGAACGTGAATACTTTACAAAGTATGTAGCGCCAATAATTGATACGAATGCGTCTAAGATGTACTTTTCAACGTTCAATGCAGATTACCCGGCATTTGAATATTTCGCTTTTGATCAATTAGATTCAACTTACTCACAAATTTTAGGGATCAAAGATGATTTGATGATGGAGCTCTATCGCTCAGAATTTAAATGGGTCGATGTGAGAACTCAACTGTGGGCTAAGAATTTAGAAATCCAAACAGGCGTTGATGCGGAGATTTATGTAGGAGCTAATTATTTTACGCAATCGCTGTACTATAAGGAATTGTATGCTCCGTTATTCCATAGAAACGACACCTTGTTTGTGTTCGATTATTATAAGGATAAACTCCATTCATTCGATGCTGCTGGAAATGCGCTCGATAGCGTAAGTATTTATCATCATTATTTGCCAAAACATACAGGGTGGAAAAAGCAGTTGATTCAAGATAAAAGAACTGGACAAATCTATGCCGTATTCGATCGGGCAGGATTCACTTATATCGGTTGGATTGATACGAAGACTGGAGAAATCTCGCAGCAAGTTAGGTTGAAAAATCGATACGTTGAAAAAATCGCAATTGATGGAAATTTTGTACACTACATCTATCGACCCTTTGAATCGCCTCAGAAAAAGCATTTAATGAAGGAGCGATTGCCCTATGATTTCGGTAAATCATTTGTGCCTGAAGGAGATGATTTGGTCGAAAAGGATAATTGAGCTTACTCAATGATACTATCTTTAATCGCTAATTGTATTTGATGATGCGTTCTGTGAGATAAGTTGAATGATCTTCTAGCGTGGTTAGTCGTTTAATCCAATTTTCAGTGCTGTCATATTCATAGAAATGAGTTTCGATGAGCTCCATCTCACCTGTATCCAAAGAATATTCAAAGATTCCAGTCAAATCACCTTGGTCATTATACCGACGAATCCATTTTTGATCAATTTCTCCTTGATACATCCACGTTCGAATTTGTGCAGAGAGAATTGAATCCTTGTAGACATAGGTAAGAACTTGCGACGTATCCGATTCGGTTCTAATGATCTCTTCAATTAATAGTCCATTAGAATTGTAGCTGTTTTCAATAAAGCTTAATTCACCGAAATCAGCGCTTTCAATAACTGCTAATTTCCCATCGACATAGCGATACGTTTTCTCAGAAACGGTTACATCATCATCGCTCTTTTCGATCACCTCGCTAATTAAATTATTGCTGTCATAGCTGAAGTGAGCAATAATATGTGCCGTATCTCCGCCTGCTCCGAAAAAATTAGCTTTCGTATAGTCAATGAGCATCCGGCCTTGTTCATCGTAGGTGTATTTGTGTGAGATATACTGTTCATCTTGAACGATCAATAGGTTATTTACGTAGGCATAATGATCACTCCGAATAACATTTTCGAGTTCATTGTAATAATTTGTCTTTATTAGTTTACCTTCTACATCCATAAAATACTCTTTATCGAAAATTCGAGAAGCAGTAAGTGAGCGGGTTAATTTTACAGGGTTTCCATCCGTAACGATTACATCCCAAGTTCTTTCACGAAGATGATGAATGGAACCTTTCAGTGTGAGTTCATCAATGGTCTGACCCAGAAGCGGGGTACCTGTGAGGATTACTAACAGAACGATTAAGATTTTCATAGATCAGTTTTCATGGTGAAATGTGAATGATTTGACACAGCTCTAGTTGATTTATCTCTAGGTATTTAAGTGTTAAATCTATGAATATCTTGCTGATATATAGATACAATTGAGTACTTTTGCACTAACCTATTATTACTGATTTATGAAAAAGATTTTATTAGGAGCATTTCTATGTTTCGCATTCCTATCGAATGCACAGACCTATACGTTTACAACGGCAGGTATATCGGGTCGACTTGGACCAACTCAAGTTGATGTCGACGCGGCTTATGCTGCAACCTCATTGAATGGCCTTGTAACAATCAATGTACAAGGGATTCAAGAATGGACTGTCCCTTTTAGTGGAAATTATCAAATACAAGCGGCAGGTGCTTCTGGAGGAAGTTCAGTTTATTTTGGAACTGTTCCAGGCGGCGGTGGCTCTGATATGACGGGAGATTTTTATCTGACAGCAGGAAGCGTAGTACAGATTCTTGTAGGTCAAACTGGTGAAACTGATGCTTCTGGTGGCGGTGGCGGCGGATCTTATGTTGCACTATTAAATGTTCCTCAAATTGTTGCTGGAGGCGGTGGAGGTGGATCTTCAGATCAAGCTGGTGTGGCTTCCGTAATTCTTGAAGGTGGAACGATGGGGAGTATGAATATTATTGCCGGTGGAACTTTAGGAAATGGAGGGAATGCTTGTACAGTAAGTGAGAATAATGGCGGCGGTGGCGGCGGTTTTTTTACAGATGGTGCTACGCCCAATATAGGAGGAATTAATAATAACGGATTTGGAGGCTTATCCTTCCTCAACGGGGGTGTTGGTGGACTACCAGGTCGAATGGATAATGCTTGTTTTGAAGATGCATATGGAGGCTTCGGAGGCGGAGGCTCAACGACCTGTAATACTGTCGGTGGTGGCGGTGGCGGTGGCTACTCAGGTGGGGCTGGCGGTCAGCATTATGGAAATTGTGGTGGTGGATCAATACGTGCAGGTGGCGGCGGCGGCGGTTCTTATAATATAGGAACGAATGTTACAGAGCTTGGCGGGACAAATATTGGCGATGGTTTTATTATCATTACTGCACTTTGTGCTCCAACAACTATAGTAGCAGACAGTACATCACTGTTAAATGTTTTAGATCAGTGTTCATCTACTCCTGTTGCTCCAACGGCAACAACCGATTGTGGAAATCAAATTATAGGAACTCCGAGTGTAACACTTCCAATTACAGCACAAGGTACAACCGTAATTACATGGTTATTTGATGCTGGCGCAGGACTCACAACAACTCAAACTCAAACGGTAATACTAGATGATACTGCAGCGCCCGTTGCTGATAGCACTTCATTATTAGACGTTACTGGAGCTTGTTCTGTTGATAGCGCATTTGTTGTAATACCAACAGCTACAGATCTTTGTGAAGGAAGTGTTATCGGAACACCAGATCAAACGTTTCCAATTACATCGTCAACAACGTTAACGTGGAGTTTCACAGATTCGAGTGGAAATGTTACAACGCAAGTTCAAAACATTATTATTTCTGATTCACTTGCTCCAATTGCGGATAGCACACAACTTTCTCCCGTAACAGCATGTGACTCTGCATCACCAACTGCGCCAACGGCAACAGACAATTGTGTAGGTTCTATACAAGGAACGCCAAGTGTTCCTTTCCCTATTACAACAAATGGATTGACAGTCGTTATTTGGTCTTATGATGATGGAAATGGGAATATTACTACGCAAACACAGAACGTAACAGTTACTGTTGTGGATGCTGGCGTGACTGAGACAGGCTTCATCTTAACTGCTGATGCTTCTGGAGCGACATATCAATGGATAAGTTGCAATGGAATGGTAATTATCCCTGGAGAAACAGGGCAAACATTTACAGCAATATCAACAGGTAATTACGCCGTGATTGTTACAGAGAACGGATGTGTTGATACTTCAGCATGTACATTGATTGATTACTCTGGATTAAGTTCATTGGATAAAATTGATGTTTCAATCTACCCAATCCCAACAGATGGAGTGGTGACGATTGAGTTTGGAAATGTAATTGGCGATAACCTAGAATTGAAAGTTGTGGATATGCTCGGTCGAGTAGTAGCACAATCTTCGATTTCATCAACAGTTGAAAATCATGTTGAACAAATAGATTTATCACAAAATGAGAGTGGTGTTTACATTGTTTCCCTTGAAGGAGATAACGGCTTACTCTTCTCAAAACGAATTGTGAAGGAATAACGTCCTAGATTCTTAATAAAAATCCTCCTTCGAATTTATCGGAGGAGGATTTTTTATTTTAGCGAATGTTGCTCTTACCAGAATTCAATCAATGCCCTCAAGTCGGCATAACATTAAATCTGCATAGCTTGATATCCTGAAGAATCTCTTTTGATCAATTCTTTACCAAGCTGCTCGTATAGAAATCACACTTTCCAGTTTTTACCTTCAAATAATATACACCGGGTGATAGTTCAGATAAATCAACTTCTCACGTGAATTCTTCATCCGTCGAAAGGTATTCCTTTGCAAGTATTGTTTCGAGATTGCCATAAGTGATAACTATCTGAAAACAGGTCATTTACTACTTTAGAACAAGGAGAAAAGAAGATTGGAACTCATTACAGAATAATGAAAATCTACAACGTGGAATTGAGTGTGTCTCTATAACCGTTTAGCAGTAAGCTTATATTCATTGGATCAAATTATAGGACGAATTTGATCCAACGTTATTCTTTTCGTTCAATAATTGTAGACAGAGTTATTGATTCGATTTAGTAATCGTACATGTCTCAAAAGAGAATAAGCTCATTAACGTCTAGTCGGCAGCTACCGTAATTTAGTCAAGTTTTGCTGGTGTAGGATAAGGGGGAGGAGTCATGTCGTCCGGTTGCGTATTCTTTAATAGTTCCATTAATTCTTTGACTGCTCTTTCTAATTGAGGATCTCCTCCTGCCTCAAGGGATTTTGCATCCTGTCGAACTTCGATATCCGGAGCTATGCCCATGTTTTCACCTACCCAAACTTTCTCAATTGGATCGAAAACGGCATTATCCGGTGCTGTCATTCTACCGCCATCTATAAATGAATAATGAGTAGATGATTTTACTAATCCACCCCACGTAGTTTGGCCAATCAATTTACCTGCATTCTGATGTCTGAAAACCCACGGGAAGTAATCTCCACCCGACCCTGCAAGTTCATTTATCAATAATACTTTAGGTCCGTGAATACCCGCTGGAAGTTTAAAGGCTGTTCCATTTGGAACCTCATTAGTAATTGCAGCTCTCAATTCACGTGTGAGTAGATCCACCATATAGTCATCTAACAATCCACCTCCATTGAAGCGTTCGTCTATTACTGCTCCCAATTTATCTTGTTGCGAAAACAAATAGCGGTTGAAGTATTTAAATCCATTCCCAGCAGTATTTGGCACCCAAATGTATGCTAGTTTACCACCTGATAGCTCATCTACCTTTCTTCTATTGTCTTCAATCCAGGCGCGTTGACGGAGTGCATTTTCACTTCGTATTGGCTTTACAATTTCGGTCCAGGATCCATCGAATTTAGGAGTGCTATTTAGATGTAATATTGTCTGAGTCCCTGTAGTACCTTGTAAGCTCATGTAGATGTTGTCGGAAGATTTCAGTTCCTTCCCATTGATGCCGACAATGTAATATCCTTCTTCAACGTTAATCCCCGGTCGACTTAATGGGCTTGATAAGTCAGGGTTCCATGATTCTGTTGTGAAGATTCGTTCAATTTTCCAACGGCCTTTATCAACGATTAGATTTGCTCCGAGCAAACCAGTAGGGTAGGATTCAGTTTCTGGGAATGCACCACCACTTACAAAGCTATGTCCAACAGAAAGTTCACCGTTCATTTGATCAAGAATATAATTCAAAGTTGATCTGTGCTTGATGAAAGGAACGAGTGGTGAATAGCGTCTATAGACTTTGTCCCAATCTCTTCCATGCATGTTTGAATCGTAGAAATAATCACGCTGATAGCGCCATGCCTCTTCGAAAATTTGGTTCCATTCGGCTTGTGGATCTAAGTGCATTTTCAGTTTAACCGAGAGCGCTTCGCCTTTACCTTTATCACCTGAGGTGTCAAATGTTTTCCAACTTCCTCCAGATTTAGCTATGGCCTTCTCTCCATTAGCTGAGACAGAAAAACGGCTCAATCCTTCCGCAAAATTAACTGCTTCACGATCTTCTAATTTGAATTTGTGAATTGTAGCTCCAGAACCACTTTCCATGTATTCAACAATGAAAACAGATCCCTGCGGACCAGCTACCATATAGCCATAACGAGATTCAGGTAATGGGAGCGCCATTGTTCTTTGCTCTATGCCTGAAAAATCGATAACAACTGCGGAATCTTCTTCTTTATCCTTATCGTCTTCATCTTTTTTCTCTTCTTCATTCTCGCTAGCTTCTTCTTCAACTTCCTCCTCATCACTTCTGTATTCAAATGGTGAAGGATCTTCCTTTCGAAGGTTGATTACATAAGGACTAAACTTTGGGTCGGACATCATGGCGCTTGTATTGGCCCAACCAGATCCTAAGGCGATATCAGTACTCGCGATGAAGTAAAGGTGTCGACCGTCTAAATCCCAGACAGGAGAGATACTATGTGCCATTTCATTCGTAATCGGCTGTGTTTTATTTGTTTCAGATGACCAGAGATAGATTCGTTTAAAATGATTTGGAGAAGTTTTAGAATAGGCTAACCATTTAGAATCAGGAGACCACGTTAAGCCCAAATCTCCACGTTCAATATTTGTTCCGCCTATATCGATTGTAATAATTTCCTCCGTAGTAATGTCAAGGACTCTGATGCGAACGTCGTCATCATCAAAAGCAATGTGTTTTCCATCTGGAGACCATGTTGGTTCCCATCCGAGTTTTGATTCACCAATAGAAATATCCTTGATGTGAGACATTCCATCTTGTGATGCAATTCTCAGCACATAACCTTCGCCATTCTCATCTGTAAACCATGCGATTTGATCTCCTTTAGGCGACCAGATTGGCCTGCGATCAGCAGCATTCGAACTACTTGATATGTTTCTTGCATCTCCATGCTCTGTTGGTACTGTGAAAATCTCACCTCTGGCTTCCATGATTACTCGCTTGCCTGACGCAGAGAGTGATGCACCGTTTACTCGGCTGCTAACATCTTCCCATTTTTTATCTGCCCAAGAGAAATCTCCGATTACATTAATAGTGAGTTGTTTTGATGATCCATTGCTTAACGCATAAAGATGGAAAGCGCCGTCACGTTCATAAACGAGATGAGTACTGTTACATTGGAGTGTTTTAATATCAGATCCTCTAAGAGAAGTAACTTGACTGAGTCTTTTTGAATCCGTTGAATAACTCCAAATGTTCATTGTAGAATCTCGATCCGAGAGAAAATAAATGATCTCACCGATCCAAACTGGTTGAACGTCCATCGTATTATTATGTGGCAACAATTCTTCCTCTAAACTTTTCATGTCGAGAATAGAAATAGGAGTATTTTGTCCGCCTCTGTAGACACGCCATTCCTTATCCCAACGATTCACGCGGTCAACGACCATTTTCTTTCCGTCTGGGGAATAGCACGCATCATATGCCCACTGCTCCGTTAAACGCGTCTCGGGTCCACCATTTTTGTTTACTTTCCAAAGTCGTGTAAATCCAGCTGGAGCTGATTCTCTCGAGGATGAATAGTAAATAGAGGAACCATCGGGCGCCCAGCCTCGAACGTTTGCTCCTGAAGGATAAAAAGTAAGTCTCTCCGGATCGCCTCCCGTAATACCCACAACATAAACGCATTTGACGCTGGTTCTGTTGGAGCTGAATGCGATCGTTTTTCCGTCAGGAGATAAGTGTGGATCACTTTCAACTGCAGCTGTACTGGTAATCCTCGTGGCGTTCGATTCATTAATTCCAACAATCCAAACGTCTCCTCCATAAATGAAAGTGATGTGTGAATCATTCATGTCTGGCTGCTGTAATAGCAAAGTTCCCTGTGCAAATGAAGCTACATAGAATAATGTTACGAATAGAAATGTGATGGTTCTCATTGTTGGATTTTGAATGAAGTGAAAGATAGGAATTATCTGGAAACTGAAGCTTCTAAATGAATCAATAATTATAGTTAATGGCTAGTACTTTATTCTTTTCGAAGCTTTGATTGAAGGTAACTCTATAATTAAGTAGAATAGCTAGACAGTGAATATAACAATAGGGAAAGTGATGCAAGTCAACCAGATTTGAGACCTTGGATCTAAAATATAGTTTTGCATGAAATTGATAATGCCATCTGTTCCAACAATGGTGTGAATCAAATATAGAGAGTGCGAAATGGTTCCTAGAAAGATGTGTGGCTTCCATGGTTTGTGTCTCAAGCAGAGAAAAAGAAGGGTAATCGCTGTGCAAATTGGCGCTACTATGCCGAATACGAAGAATCCACTTACGGCTATGAATAGGACTAAAACTAGAAATAGATTTAATGAAATTCGTTGACTTTGATACCAATAAAGGATGATTCCCGGTAGAAACATTCGTAAGTAGTAGAGAACGAACCTAGAATCCTCAACGATGAACAGGAAATCACTAAACAGAAGAGCAATGCCCACTAAAAGCAGGTTGTTTTTTGAATTATTAAATGGAAAAATTAAACCAATTATTAAATAGAACTGAAACTCTATCGCTAGGGGTCCAATAGACAGGGTTTAACCACTCGCCATCAACAAATTCTACTAAATAGAAGAGATGAAATAGCGTATTAGAGTCTAATGTGATTTGCTTAGCAGCAGAATAACTAGAGAATTGAGCTACTGCAGAGAGTAGAAGAACACCAACGACAGACAGATGTATGCCGGTTCGATTTGAGCTGTCAATATACGAATAGTTCAAAACGTCATTAAATTGAGGGATGCAAATTTCAACTATTTAGCCTACGGATCTTATAGCGGACACGACCAGCTTCAGTTCCTCTGAATATTCGAATTAGAAAATTGATGAAAATTCCTGGGGATACTATTTTGCGACTATAATTAAGCACCTTAATGTCTCTAGCGTTAATGTAATTTGTTCTTTCCAATGGATTTGAGAGCTTAGCGTATGCAGTGGCAAATTTCCATGCTTCGTCTCTGGCAATGTCCATGGCAAATTTTGCAATTTTTTCGTCAATTCCGCCTAGTATCCAATCAATTGGCTTTAGTGGCCAGAAAAAAGAAGCCAATTCATCTTGGACTTCATTTACCAATGAGCCTAGAACAGTATTGATCTTGATGAAATCAGGATGAAGTGATGCTATATTTTTAGGTTGAACTTCGCTCGCTGCAATTCCTAGATCTAAACCAATATGGGCATTCATTCCCACAAAGAGATGTTGAATCACAAGCGGACTCCACATTTTACTGGAATCAAAAGCCAATTGCCAAGAGGTAGAACATTTCTCTCCAGTATTATATTGATGATGTGCTAAGAGGTATCGGCTCGCAAAAATGACATCTAGGCGTTCCATTCTTATGTTGTCGTCAAAGTAACCTTCATCAATCTTGGTTTTTATCTCCAGGGTAACTCGTTTGTACAAAGCCGCGAAATAGCCCATTCGAGATCCTTCATCGATACTGATTTTGACAATCGAATCAAGTTCGGCAATAACTTCATCTATGGTTTTCGGAAGTTTGAAATTGGAATGACTCATTTAGTAGTTTTGCTTGAAGAGTGGTCTATGCCGGATTCAGTTTCGCTCAGGTAGTCATAAAGGTAGAAAAAAATAGGGGCAGCCACGCTATACCCAAAATAGGAAAGAGCCTCATTTCTGAGGCTCTTTTAATCAATTAACTGATTCTGTTTATCGAATTAAATTTAAATGTCCATTTACAGATACACGTTGGTCTGTCGCCGTAGTTTTAAATTCAATGGCCCATGAATAGGTTCCGTCCTGAACAAGAACACCGCCATAAGTTCCATCCCATCCAACACTTGCATCATGACTTTCAAAGATTATTTCTCCCCAACGATTATAGATCAACAATGTGAAATCAAATGGATCGTAACCCGCAGTGAATACCGGCTGGAATGTTGGGTTGTAATCGTCATCGTCAGGAGTGAATGAATTCGGTACATAGTAAATTACTTCTTCCGTAAGATTGATAGTCGTCCATGCTGTATCCATACATCCAAGTGGAGAGTAGGCGACCATCTCAATAATGAAAACAGCCGCATCCTCTGATGGATACAAGTGTACTGGATCTGTCATTGTACTCGTTGATCCATCACCCATTTCCCAACTATATGTGCTCGCTCCTGAAGATGTATTCTCAAACCACATCTCAGAATTCAAATTATTGAGTTCATTTGTAGATGGAATAAACGAAGCAACAGGATCAGCTTCTACATAAATGTAATCTGTATATGTCGCAGAGTTAGAGCATCCATTAGCTGAGGTTGTTGTCAGGGTAACATCGAATAATCCTGCTGAATTAAAATCATAGGTGACACTGCCACAGCTGCTCAATTGCTCACCGTTAATGTTCCAAATACAATCTACCATTATTCCAGGCGTAGAATTGTTAAAAGTAACAGACAGTGGTGCACATCCCGATAGTATATCTCCGATAAAAGAAACGACCGGTAACTCTTCTACAATAACGGTCACTTGATCCGTTGTTATACATCCTAAATTATCTGCGGTCGCTGTGTAAATTATAGTAGTAAGAGGCGCAAAAGCTTGGTTGTCAATAACACCATTGTCCCAAGTCAAGATCGCTCCACTTGGATTAGAAGCGGCAAGAATAACTTGTTCACCGATGCAAATTAATTGATCGGTTCCAGCATCTAGTGGGGGATAGGTAGCCTCAATTGTAATGAGCTGCGTAACTAGAATTGAATTTCCGCAATCATCCGTAACGCTATAGGTTCGTGTAATAATTTCTCCATTGCAAATATTCCCATCGGAAACATCACTTATCCATAATACAGTCGGGTAGGCCGTGCAGTTATCTGCTTCATCAGTAACGACGAGATCATCAGGCAATGGCACATCAAGAGCTCCAGGAACAGAAAGTGCTAATGGATTTGACGCTGTGGGATTTGTGTTGTCATTTACAGTAAATGTGTACGTGAAGACAGATACATTACCCGCACAATCTGTGTAAGTGAATGTGTATATTTTATCGCCAGCACATATCGGGTATGCATTTTCCGTCATTACTGGTACAATATTGTTTCCACAAACGTCAGTTACGATTGGAGCTGTTGGTATAAAAATGTCTGCAGCACACTGAATAAGGTCTGTAGTATTGGCTGGAACAACAGGTAAAGTTGTTATATCAATAACGTACGTGTAAGTGTATATTGACACATTGCCTGCACAGTCTGTATAGGTGAACGTGAAGACTTTACTTCCTTCACAGGCTGGATCTGCATTCTGTGTCAGAACAGCAATAATGTTATTCCCACATATGTCTGTAACTGCTGGTGCCGTTGGGACCATGACCGAAGCGAGACATTCAACGGTCGTCGAATAGTTTGCTGGGACAACTGGAAGTGTATTCAGATCAATCGTATACGTATATGAGTAGACCGATATGTTTCCGGCACAATCAGTGTAAGTATATGTATATACTTTACTGCCCTCACAAGCAGGGTCTACATTTTCCGTAATTACAGGAGTTAAGTTATTGCCACATTGGTCAGTTACAACAGGCGAGGCCGGCTGTATCGCTGAGGCTATACATTCGACTGTTGAGCCTGCATTTGCAGGAACTATAGGTCCAGCAGTTACATTAATGGTAATTACCTGAATGATATCAATAAAGTTGCCACATATATCTGTCACACGATAGGTTCGTGTAATTATTTCTGGACAGTTTCCATTGTCCGAGATGTCTCCAGACCAAGATACCACAGGAACTCCATTGTTATCTGCTTCATTAAGAATCACGGTTACATCCGCGACTGGAACGTCTGCAATACAATTGTAAGATACAGGCGCGAGTGGATCCGCTGTCGGTAGAATTGGATCAGTAATCAGAATTATATGTGTTACATTAATTGAGTTACCGCAAGCATCCGTTACGCTATAAACATGCGTAATTGTCTCTGGACAGAATGCGCCATCAGTTGTATTACTCACAAGAGCTACAGCGGGAGCTATTGTACAGTTATCAAGTTCGTCTATTACGACAGTGACATCTGGTGCCGGTGCTGGACCGCCAGGTAGTGCTGTCGTAAGTGGGTTAGAAGCTGTTGGTAGTGTAGTATCATCAATTGTGATTATCTGTGTCGCTGTAGATGTATTTCCACAAAGATCTGTCACTGTCCATGTTCGTGTGATTGTGCCGCCACAATTTCCACCTAAAAGTGGATCATCAACACCTAATACTGTTGAACTTGGATCACAGTTATCAGTATAAGACAAGCTTATCAGTGCCGGCACATCTCCTGGACATTGTACGGTTAAAGGTCCGGGAGCTGCTGCCAATATAGGTGCTTGTGTATCCCACACAGTAATGATCTGCGTTACCGTGGAGTTATTGCCACATATATCTGAAAAAGTCCAAGTTCGTGTAATTGTCTCAGGACAGGTAAGTCCATTCGAAACGTCAGTTCCAACAACATTTCCATTCGGATCGCAATTATCCGTGTAATTTAGGATTCCTGCTGCAG
This sequence comes from Flavobacteriaceae bacterium, assembly GCA_047624355.1. Lineage (GTDB taxonomy): Bacteria > Bacteroidota > Bacteroidia > Flavobacteriales_D > Crocinitomicaceae > UBA4466. The sequence continues at coordinate 35,816 of JBLHPQ010000031.1, forward strand.
GAACATCCAAGGAACATTGATAATTTACAGCAATTGGTGGTGCTGTAAATAAAGGTGCTTGTGTATCCCAAACAGTTATTACCTGAGTCACTGGAATTGAACCATTACCACAAATATCAGTAAAGGTCCAAGTTCGCGTTATTGTCTCGGGACAAGATCCGTTATCCGAAACATCCGTTCCGTTTACAGTTCCAGGAACATCACAGTTATCAGTATAGGCAAGCGTAATCATAGCAGGAACATCACCTATACATTGTACCGCAGCTGCGAGTGGGGCGGGGTTCATAATTGGTGCTGTGACATCCATAATTATTATTAATTGCGTTACGAAGATGAAGTTTCCACATTCATCCGTCACTCTGTACCTACGTGAGATTGTTTCAGGACAACTTCCGTTATCTGAAATATCATCCTCCCATGTAACTGTTGGTAGAGCGCCGTTATCATTTTCATCGCTAACTACGAGTGGGTTTGAAGCAGGAACGCTAATTACACATTCGATATTAATATTCGCTGGGTTCGATGCTGTTGGAAGGATTGCATCTCCAATCGTAAATGTTTGCGTAACATCAATAAAGTTGCCACAAGCATCAGTCACACGATAAGTACGTGTAATTATCTCTGGACAATTGCCATTGTCGGAAACATCACTGACCCAAGTCACGCCAGGTAAGCCACAATTGTCGGCTTCATCAATCACGACATTTACATCTGGCGCTGGAGGAACTCCTGCCTGTCCAGCCGGGTTTGATGCAGTTGGCAGTGTAGTGTCGTCAATAGTAATTATCTGAGATACTGAAGCTACATTTCCACAAAGGTCAGTGAATGTCCACGTTCTTGTGATCGTTTCTGGACATGTAAGCCCATTCGAAGCATCAATTCCGATGATGCTTCCGTTTGGATCACAGTTGTCGGTATAATTGAGATTTGCTACCGCAGGAACATCTGCTGGGCATTGGTAATTTGCTGCAATCGGTGGGGCCGTAAATACAGGAGCTTGTGTGTCCCAGACTGTAATTATTTGAGTTTCTGTTGAGTTATTTCCACATGCATCCGTGAATGTCCATGATCTCGTGATTGTCTCAGGGCATGTAAGTCCATTTGATACATCAGTTCCAGGAACAGTACCATTTGGATCGCAGTTGTCTGTATAGTTCAAATTTCCTGCAGCTGGCACATCTGTTGGACATTGATAATTTGCTGCAATCGGTGGGGCCGTAAATACAGGAGCTTGTGTGTCCCAGACTGTAATTATTTGAGTTTCTGTTGAGTTATTTCCACATGCATCCGTGAATGTCCATGATCTCGTGATTGTCTCAG
>JBLHPQ010000032.1:0-35657 GCA_047624355.1 Flavobacteriaceae bacterium
ATGACCGTCCAGCCAACGACCATAAATATGTCTTGTACAGAATGGTAGCCATAGCCAATCATCAGTTCAAGCTGGGCAGACCAATCGTACCAATACTGTCTCTGTTGGAGGTCGTAATGCTCGATGTTCTGTAACCACACAGCCGCAATAATCAGCGGTAAGACAATTAAGAAGATGACAGTCATGAACTTCTTGAATTGCAGACGATACATTCTAAAAGAATCGGCTAACACTTCGCCAACGTTCCTAATTTTATCAAGACTAAATGTCGTTTTGGGTTTAAAGTTTCCGACTTCTTCCTTATGTAGGAGCTCTGGATATTTCCTGGCAACATACATGGGATAGAAAACATAGAAGAAAAGAATCAATGCAAAAGAGAACAAAATAATTGCCCATTTAGACCAATCTGGCAGCATTTGATAATTTGCTGTTACATAACTCTCTAAGAATCCCGCAGCGATGATAAAAGGAACCAAGCTAAGCATGATTTTTAAGCCTCGTTTTGTAGATAATTGCAATGATTGCATGCGTGTATAGCTCCGTGGAAAAAGTAGCCCATTCCCAGCGGTTATTCCAGCTCCTGCAGCTAAAACGATCGCTGATATTTCAAATGCACCGTGAATCCATATCCCAAGGAAACTAGTAACTAAGAGTCCTTTTGTATGGAAGAAATACTGGAAAGTTCCTAGCATCACTCCATTGTAGAACATCAACATATGCGTTCCGAGTGTAAAAAAGAACCCTACAAAAAAGGTCAAGAATGCCACTTTCAAGTTGTTCGTCGTGATGTTGATGAACATGCTCAGTTGATCATTATCCTCATAGATGGCTAGCGGATTTTGATTGGCAATATTTTCATTAGTAACATCAACATATCCCTGTCCTAAGACAATTGAGGCGAAGTTTGGATCTAGGTGTGTTGTAACTACTCCAATGGTCGTATAGATTAAAAACGCGACGAGTGCAAAGAGTAAGTTCTTTCTTGATCGATATATTTCGAGCGGAAGTGAAACCTTCCAAACCGTGATAAACTTCTTGAATGACTCCCCTTTTTGTTTATGTACACCTGTGTATACCTTTTGAGCGAGCTGATTTAAGTAGACACGAACGGTTCTTCTTCGATAAAAGGTCTGTGCGTAACTTAGGTCATCCGTGATGTCCATGTACAAATCACTCAATTCTTCCGGATCATGAGATTGCGATTCATAGAGCTGTTCAAAGCGATTCCACTTTTTCTTGTTTTGCTCTATAAACTTAGTTTCTTTCAATCCGTTTCGATCATTCCGTGTAGGGTTAGTAAATATAACGGATTTAAGTTATTATCTGCAGATTACTCAAATGAAAATAGCGGATTTTTAGCGTTCTTTGGCTACGGCTTATGCTTTTTTCTCAGCAACTCGAATTTTCCAATTTTGATGTAAAATCCACCCGATTGTTTTTCTGTTGCTTTGGCAGTCCTGAAATCAACCTCTGGCTTAACGCGTTTGTTGATTCTAGAGGTTACTCCCTGAATTGGGTCAGTCATATGACCAAAACCAGTATAGGCTACATCAGAATAAGAAGTTGATTCTTCGGTATTCGTTGGAAGGTCACGTGCTATTGGTTGAAGTTCGTATCCCTCTAATGCATGAATCAATTTTCTAGCATCTCTTCGTTCCAAGGCAACCATCGGAGCTCGATCTTCAATTAGCTCATCTTTTGGTTGATTCAAAGAGTTAGTGACATTTCTATAGGTCGGTATTCTGACTGTTCCAGGTGTTTCTTGATCGACCTTGGTGTCATCTGCGATCTGAGAATTATCTTTTATTGGAAGAAGATCTGTTTTATTCTCATCTACTTGTTCAGTATCATCTGGATTATTAGCCGTTCTTGGAATCTCCTCAAGTTGGCCATTTGTCAATAGGAAGAATGCTATAATAACGCTTGCTGCTGCTGCAATGGCCATGTATGGCCAAAAAACAATTGCTTTTCTTTTTAAGCCTGCTTTGTTCTCATAGGTGATGCTCATATCAGGAGAAAGCACTGTTGCGGCAAAATATGCTTTGTCTTTGATAAGCGCTGGATGACTTGAAACAAACGCGGCAAACTCTTCGCTTTTCTCTTTAGATAGAATCCCTTCTGTACAGGCAATCATGAAATACTCAGCGTTAGTTGCTGTAATCGTATCGCTCAACGAATGTTCCAAGTTGGATTTCAAATCGTTTTTAGCTTCAAATGTTATTGATTCGTCTGGACTCAGAACAGCAGCTTTGAAGTACGCTTGATCGTTTTCAAGTTCTGGATGAATGCTAATGAATGCTTCTAATTCAACTTGCTTCTCTTCAGGCAAAACGCCTTCAGCGGAAGCAATCAAAAAATGCTCAACGTTGAGGAGTGTAATCGCCTCATCATCCTCAGTATGCTTTAAACTGTATTTTTCAGAATTCGTTAACTGAAAGTCTTCTGTATCAAATGTAGGCAATGACTCGTCGAACATCTTCAAAGAGGGATTCTCTTCAAGGAAAGCCAGCAACAAAGCAGTATCCTCTTCACCTAGAGTGCCCTCCAAGTGATCAAGGTAAAATGCTTCGTAATTGAATATGCTGATGCGTTCGGTTCTCATATTACTATATCTAATCGTTTAATGTATGTCTTTAATGCCTTCCTCGCTCTGAAAATATAAACCTTCACTTGCGATTCACTCAATTTGGTTATTTCTGCAATTTCCGAGTAATTATATCCTTCGTAATCACGAAGGAGTACTACCGTTTTTTGTACTTCTGGCAGCGTTTCTAAGGCTGAATTAAGTACTTCTTTTAGGTCAAATTCAATTGTCGGTGACGATGATTGCTCGTTTGCATCATTAATATCTCCAGAACGTTTTTCTTTCTTAACCCAATCAACTATTGCGTGATAAGCGGTCGTGAACAAATAGGATTTTACCTTTTCGTAATGCACGTCTTCGTGCTTGACCCATACTTTGGTGAATGTCTCCTGTACAATATCTTTGGCAGACATCTCATTTCTGAGACTCTTCAACGCGAATCGGTATATATTATCCGAGTATTCGTCAACTGCCAGGTTGTATTCTTTTGTCGTCATTTCACCGTTTTCATAGGTAAGACTTACAAGTTACTGAAAAGTTACAAGAGACCTTGTTTTTTTCTCAGAATCAACTGCAGTGGGAATTACAATCGATCAGGAAATGAAATTTATAGATCTGGAGACCGCAAATTTAGATGGAATGGAACCGACATTTATACTGGAAAAAAATTGGAAATAGGCACCTATTCGTATCAATGCAGCTATACTTGCTCTGACAAAGAGTATATCTTTAGTGGATACGCTACGATTACCCATTGATCTTATTTGAGGGATAGCTGTACCTTTATACTATGAAGTTAACAATTACTATTCTCACACTAGCACTAATCCTCTATGGTTGTGGGACAGGAAAAAATACTGCCAATAACTCCCAAGAACACACTGTTACCGCAAAAGATCAGCGAATGATCGATAAATGCACAAAACTTGAGGTTCCGCAGAGTTTTACACCAAACGATGATCAAATAAATGATACTTACTCGATTGGAACGCCATGCGAATTATCAAAGTTCAATTTTAAAGTCTTTAATCGTTGGGGGAATGAAGTTTACAGCACAGACGATCAGTACTTTTCGTGGGACGGATCACAAAATGGTACAGCTACGAATGTTTCCATCGGAACATACTTTTATGTTTGTGAATTCCGTTATGCTTATGAAAATTATACACTGAATGGGAACATAGCAGTGATCATATAGACGGTATTAATAGTGTATTGTTCTCACCTCACAAACTCATGATAAACTTGACTTTCTCTTCCATAGTCCAAAACTAGAAGTGATGAGTCTCAAAACTAGTCCAAAATCGCCTTAATTCCGGGTAGTTCTTTTCCTTCCAAGTATTCCAGCATTGCCCCACCTCCAGTAGAGACATAACTGACTTTGTCTGCAAGGTTAAATTTATTGATTGCCGCAACTGAATCTCCTCCACCAATTAAAGAGAAAGCACCTTTCGACGTAGCTTCAACGATCGCATTTGCAACCGCAATAGTTCCTTTTTGAAAATTCTCCATTTCGAAAACTCCCATCGGGCCGTTCCAAAGAATGATTTGAGAATTTTTAATTATTTCGTTGCAGGTAGCAATACTCTCCACTCCAATATCAAGTCCCATCCAGCCATCTGGAATTTCTCCAATCGGCACCTCATCGAGATTTGCTTCATTTGAAAATGCATCAGCGATCACTGTATCTGTTGGTATAAATAAATTGACTCCTTTAGCCTTTGCAGACTGCAAGATGCTTAGTGCCATTTCGAGATAATTATCTTCCACAAGAGAGTTTCCAACATTTCCTCCCGCTGCTTTCACAAAAGTATACGCCATTCCACCACCAACAATTAAATTGTCGACACTATCTAATAGCCGTTCTATAATGGTAATCTTTGAAGATACTTTCGCGCCTCCAACGATTGCCGTTCTTGGTTTTTTATCGCTGTGCAATACCTCATCTACACTCTTGATTTCACCTTCCAACAATAATCCGAAGAGTTTATCATTTGGAAAATAGTTCGCTACTACTGTTGTACTCGCATGCGCACGATGTGCTGTTCCAAATGCGTCATTAACAAATACATCACCGTGTTTAGAGAGTTGTTCTGCAAAGGCGACTGTTCCTGTTGTTTCTTGCTTGTAAAAGCGAACATTATCCAAAAGCATTACTTCGCCAGGCTGCAATGATGCACTCATTTCGAACGCTGATTTTCCAATACAATCACCGCCAAATTTCACTTCAGTTCCTACCAATTTAGCAACATGAGAAAGGATGTTTTCTAATGAAAATCGTGCTTCAAAACCTTGTTTAGGCCTGCCTAAATGCGACATCAACACCACACTTCCTCCACCCTCTAAGATTTTCTCAATGGTTGGAACAGCTGCCCGTATTCGTGTATCATCAGTAACTGAAAGCGATTCTTTGTCCAATGGAACATTAAAATCTACCCTAACGAGCGCACGTTTACCTGCAAAGTTGTAAGAATGTATGTCGGCCATGTTTTCTTTTGTTTAGGGTACAAATTTAGAAAACCAGCAACAATTTCATTTATCTTTAGTGCTCCAATGTCAGACGCACCCAAAATATTTACGCTCAAGCAAGTTGTTAGTTCAATTCGCAAGACGCTCGAAGAGCGTTACCAGCAGACGTATTGGGTGAAAGCTGAAATGCATAAATTGAATCGCTTTCCGAGTGGACATTGTTTTCCGGAAATTTTACAAAAGGAAGATGGGAAGATCGTTGCGCAGATTTCTGGATCAATTTGGAAACACAACTATGAGCGCATCAATAAACGCTTCATCGATGTTGTAAAAGAACCCTTAAAGGAAGACACTACACTTTTAATGAACGTAAAAGTTAGCTTTCACGAACTCTATGGTCTGAGTCTTCAAATCATGGACATCGATCCAAGTTATGCTTTAGGGGAATTGCAAAAAGAGCGGCAAGAAACACTGAAGAGACTTCAAAAGGAAGGGATATTAAACGCCAATCAACAGCTAGACTTTCCATTATTACCGAAACGAATAGCCGTAATTTCTGCAGAGGCAAGCAAAGGGCTATCGGATTTCCAACAAGTGATTGAAAACAATCAATGGGGATACACTTTTTTCACGATGCTATTTCCATCCTATTTACAAGGAGATCAAGCTGCCAGAACAATCATTGCGCAATTAAGGAAAATTGAACGTGTTCGAAGTCATTTTGACGCGGTCGTGATCGTTCGTGGAGGAGGAGGTGAAGTTGGATTATCCTGTTACAACGATTTTGAGCTTTGCCGAGAAATCGCAGCCTTTCCCCTACCTGTCTTAACAGGAATAGGGCACTCAACAAACATGACAGTGGCTGAAATGGTCGCTTTTCGAAATGCCATAACTCCAACGGAATTGGGAGATTTTTTATTGCAAGCATTTCATTCATTTTCGGTACCGCTAAACGACGCAACTAAGAATATTTTGGTTCATTCAAAATCGTTATTATTAGAAGCGAATCATCAACTCAGAAAAGAATCTACTTCTTTTAAACATGAAGCGGTGCGCTCGTTAACAACAAACAAACACGCTATGCTTCAGTCGAGTCAGAAGCTAGTCAGAAATGTACAGTCTTCTCTTCAACAATCACGTCAGCGATTACAGAAAAACGAACACGACTTTGGGAGTTCGTCTATTGCACTACTTCGAGAATACAAACATCGATTGGACACAACAGTTAATCAACTTCCCTTCCAAACGAAAAGCACCTTTCATCTTAATGAAACCAGATTGAATCATCTCATTCAATCGATGCGACTACTTGATCCCATAAACGTGTTGAAACGTGGATATTCTATCACTACTATTGATGGGAAAACCATTGACGAATCGAATCAACCTACCTCGGGAAAGAAGATTACCACTAGAACGGTGGACTATTCAATTGAATCTATTGTAGATTCAGTCGAGAAATTGGGAAAAAAATAGGCGTTTAGTCTTGTAAAAATAGCAGTTTATCGTGAAATTAATCATGTTTATCTAAATAAGTAGTACCTTTACCCTATCAATTAACTATTATTTATTCCAAAAAGATGAAAAAAATCAATTTACTATTCGTGGCATTCTTATGCCCATTTATCATGTGGTCTCAGGACGGCATCAATTATCAAGCAGCCGTGCGTGATGGTGCTGGAGCGTTATTAATCAATCAAGCGGTCAGTGCTGGTTTTGAAATTAGAGAAACAAGTGCTGTCGGTACTGTTGTTTATTCTGAAACTCATGCTGTAAACACAAACGATTACGGATTAATCAATGTTGTCATTGGAGCAGGAACCGTTGTAACAGGTGTCTATGATGACATAGATTGGGGATCAGACGCTCACTTCTTAGACATTACTATTGATGGCAACAACCTAGGTGCACTTCAGTTTAATGCAGTTCCTTATGCTCATCATGCAGAAAGTCTTCGAAATGTAGATACGGACACACCGCTTGCAGAGGTTGAAATAAGCGCAGCAGTTGAAAACACTAGACTTCTCATTTCACCAGATGCAGGTGCGATTAATGACACTTCGACGATATTCTTGGGAGAAGGGCTGAACAATCCTGATTATGGTATGACGATTATGTATGACGGTGCTAACAATGTACTTCAAGTTGGTGGAGCAAACCTTACTGGGACTACTGGACCACATTTGTCTATTACAAGAGATGCTGGGGTTGCAACATTTACCCAAGGTGTTGTGGTAGAAGAAACAACTGATGCTCCTGCTGCCAATACGGTTTACGGAAACACTGGGCCTTTAGCTTATGGCCTTTATGCAGCTGGTGGGCTTTCCACGGATTATGGTGTGACAAGTATAACTGAGACATCACCGGGTGTTTTTGATATAATTTTAGACAATGACTGGGCAGGAAGTCCAGTTGTAATAGCTACATCGTTCAATAATAGCTCTGATACTGAATCTGTCACTTATAGTACTACAGGGACGAACACAATCACTGTTCGAATTGTAGATGAAAATAATACAGCCACTACTTCTAACTTCTCTTTTGTCGTTCATGGCTTAAGATTGTAAACAACCAATCATGAAGAATTTATCATTATTTATTTCGTTATTCCTTGTCTCCTCATTGCAGGCTCAAACGACTATCAGTCGCCAATTAATTGGTAGCACTGGAGGTAGTTTCGCGAATGCAACAATAGACGTGAATTATTCTGCAGGCGAAGCGGTGATCACCACTGTTTCCTCTGGGTCAAGAATTCTGACACAAGGCTTTCAACAACCTGATTTTGGAGTAGGAGCACTAAGTGAAGTTGATTTATCCAACAACATTACGGTCTTTCCAAATCCTACAAACGGTGAGTTGAACATCTTACTTTCTGATCAAATTGCCAAGAATGGGACTGTCCTTGTGGACGTCTACAACCTTCAAGGGAGGCTAGTATTTCACGGGGAAGAATTTGCAAGCTCAACGAGCGGTATAATTCAACTCGATTTAGCATCACTGAATACAGGACAATATCTTATCCGATTTACTGATTCTGATGGCGCTCTTTCAAGAGCAAAGTTTGTGAAACATTAAGTCTAGATAGAACATCTGTCTCAAAAGCCTCGGAATACTTTCCGGGGCTTTTTTTATGCTTTCTAATTGAATAGGATTACCCAATATGTTCATTTACCTTCCTTAACACATCAAATTTAGCCAAGAACTGCTATTTTTACGGAGGAGATCGGTGTGATTTCATTTCTAAAACGACAGATGAGCAAAGAACTTAACTATACAAAAGCATTTGATGAATTACAGCAAATCGTTGCTGACATCGAAGACGGTGAAATCTCTGTTGATGAGCTAAGTGAGAAAGTGAAACGAGCATCAGCGTTGATTCAGATCTGTAAAACCAAATTGACATCTACGGAGGAAGATGTCAATCAAATATTAGCAGAATTAGAAAACGATTCAGAATGATGAAACGCAAATTTTCCTCTCTCCAAATAAACATTATATACGGGGTATTATTCTTGCTCGTAGCATGGTTTTATGGAAATTTCGACACGATGAACCGAGGTCCATATTCTCGTCATCAATGGCGGCAATCTGATTGTTTGTCAATCACGCAGCACTATTATCAAGACAATCTCCCGTTTTTAGAGCCGGAAATTCATTGGCGTGGCGAAGGTGAAACGGGTAAAACGATAAGCGAATTCCCGATTGTTTATTACTCTGTTGCAAAAATCTGGCAAGTCGTTGGGAAGCACTACTGGGTCTACCGTTTATTAAATTTTTTAATCCTAGCCATTGGTCTCTTCTACCTTAAAAAACTAAGTCTCAAAATTCTCGGAGACAATTTCTGGGCGATTTTTGTTCCAATACTACTTTTCTCTTCGCCGCTCTTAGCCTATTATGGAAATAACTTCTTAATGAATGTGAATGCACTGTCATTTGCAATTATTGCGAGTTATCACTTCTATCGACATAGAACAGAAAAGTCCTATAAACACCTTGTTTACGCCTGCACGTTCTTCCTTTTCGCCGGGCTGTTAAAAATCACATCTCTACTCTTGTTTCTAGGTCTCGGATCGATTTTCTTATATGAAATGTTGATCAATGAGCGCTCGCTCAGGCAGCGTTGGAAAGAGCTCCTTCCCTATGCGGGAACATTGTTATTAATTCTTGGATGGTATAGCTATGCAGGTCATTACAATGCAAACAATATGTCGCTGGTCTTCTTGCAAGGACTGCTGCCAATATGGGATATTTCAATGGAGGACATTTATTCTAATTGGAAATTATTAAACAACGATTTACTTCCTGCTTATTTCAATATTTCCGTTCTCTTTTTACTCCTGATGAGCTTCATTGGCCTGATCATTAACCGAAAGAAAGCACATCCCTATCTTCTGCCCCTCATGGTGATCCTGTCATTAGGGATTGGAGTCTACCTACTTTTGTTTTTCCAAGTATTTAACGTCCATGAATATTATTTGATCAACCTTTTGATCGTTATCCCATTGATTACGTTGCTGGTTTTACATTTCCTGAAGCGCAATCATTCATCAATATTCGATTCAAAAGCGCTCAAGATTACGGCTACGATTGGACTGCTCTTCCTCATCTATTCTGCTGCAATTAAAACAATTGTGAAGTACGACGTTGGGTCTAGCTGGGTAAAAAATTCCGCTGTGTTGGATAAGGCTGATATAGCGTATTGGCAATGGTATCATTGGGACTATAACAACACTTACAAAGATTTAGAAACCATTGAACCCTACCTCGAAGAAATGGGAATCGAGAAGGATGATAAGGTTATTTCATTGCCTGACGGCAGTATAACCATCACCTTGAACTTGATGAATCGAAACGGATACAATGGTTATGGTTATCGAGGCTTTTCGGATCAAGAACGCATTGAAAAAGAAATTGGATGGGGCGCGAAATACTTAATCGTTAATGACACCTCTATTCTACATGAGGACTACATTCAGCCATTTATTAAGAATAAAATTGGCGCAACAGCTCATGTCTTTATTTATAAGCTCGACTAAATGAAACTTGGAAGGGATACAAAGATTAAATGTACCCGCTGTATGTTGATATGGAATTTGGAGAACTTGGATCTGGTGATTCTAGAGTAACTCATTGGCGAGGTCAGTCTGAATTCATCAATATTATTGCCTACAGATGTCCAAAAGGTTGAATTGTTTACAGAAAAATAAGCTGTCATCCGTAATTCTTCTGCCAATAAAAAAAGGTGGGTGCAATGAGTCATTGCACCCAAGCTAAATTTTAGTTGATGGTAAGATTAACTAAGGCATTTTCCCTTCATCCCATCAACGACACCGGCAAACACTTCCCCAAGAGCTATAAATTTTTTATAGAGACTAGATGATTTTGGGGTTTTTCTGTCCACCATTATGCTGTTATTAAGTGTTGTAAAGTCAATAACAGAATCCCCACCCCAAAACGAAAAATAGATCTTACTTATCTGTCCTGTCGACTTAAGTTCTTGCATTTGTACGTACCATTCCTTTCCTTATCCATCTGAGTCTATTGATCCATCCGTAGCAAAGGTATTTCCCGTATCGTTGTAGACAATATCTCCTAGTTTTTGGACTACTTCCCCAGCATCGCTCTCCATATGACGACCGATATGAAATAAACAGAAGGTCACCGAATTGAAGCCTGACGACTATATCGCAGAAATGTTCGCGGGGAGTTCATTGGGAACCAATTTACCCTCACCATAGAAATTTAAATAATTACTCCTGATATTATTTTAGTGATTATCGTTTAGTATATGGCAAGTAGGGCAGTAGAAAGCAATAAACTTTCAAGATTGCACTGAGCCAAAACGTTGTATTTTGTTTTTATCTTATTCATTTTAAAAGCCAAATCAACGATTTGGCGGTGTTGGTAAATGGCACTGAACTTTCGTAAACCACCGAACGCCCTATTTGCTATATACCGTGTTGTACACAGTTATTTTTTAGTTAGTAATGATTTCATTTTGTCAATTAAATTAAGAGATAAATGTTCTGGTTCTCCGAATTGGAATTTAATTCCGAATGTGCTTTCTAAATTCTGCATTCTTTGTTCAGTACATTTAATTTCTCCCTCAAACCAATTGTCCCAAGCAAAAACAGTTTTCTCTCCATTCATAGCTAATTCGTACAAATCAAAATCGATTCCTTTATCAAATTGATTGTATTCAGTGGTTACTTTCCATCCGTCTTTTTTTAGCGATTCTATTATGGAATACCAATCCTTAGTTTCTATGTTGGTCGCAATTAATTTTTCCATTTAAATAGAGTTTTCTTTAAATGGTTTACTGAAATCTCTAACTCTTTTATTGTTATCTAAAGATTCTCGATTTTCATATTCCGCCCACCACATTACATCTCTTGGGTCGCCTTTTGCCGATTCCAAGAATGATTTAAAACTTTCAATGCCATTATCTGCTAAAAAAACTACGCAACGAATAATTCGGTCAGAATCCAAATAGTCATTTTCTGTTAAATATTCAGTCAATATTTGATTTGCTAAATCAAAGTCCGTGTCAAATCGGATTTTCATTTCTTGAATAATATCTTTTGGTAGTTCTCTCAATTCTGTGGTAATGCTTTTATCTAATTGTGTACAACACTGTAATATACATTAAAATTTAAGGCTATAGATGACACGAATAAAAGTACAATTGAATTATCTGATTCCCCCATACTTTACCCATAGGATTTTGCTACTGCGAGCGTAAGTCTCTCGAAGACCCTGTTCCCAAAGTATCTGCGGTTAAGTTTGTAACAAAACTCATCGAGATATAGCTGTAAGTACTTCCCTTTGATTTTATGGAATACACCTAGCAACATTCTTTTGGCATTACTAATAGTGATGTGTACCCATTTGAGGGTTGATATGGTGGTTTGTTTATCTGATTTTTCGGTGAAATGAGCTTCTACATAATCAGATATGTCGACGTAACTGGTGCTCTTATCAGAGAAGACGATATTCTTTCCTTCAAAGCATTCTTGAACAGTATCATTGATTGTATCAGCCTTATGATCGTAAAGAACTTTCATCTTAAAGTACCTGCATTGAGTACTTTTATTGCCTGATTCTATATCCTCCAATGGTGTTGATTCAGCCATCACGGCAACATTCATTTGACGTTGACTTCCGCGTCCTCTTTTGAGTTTAACCTTCTCTGATGTCGCTTTCTCAAAATAACCTTCATCAAATTCAACTGCCCCTTCCAACTGGTAGAGGGCATCTCGCTTTCCCATAGCAGAACGTATTTTGTGCATTAATCTCCAAATCATATCGTACTTGGGATGATCCAGTTGACGTTGAAGTTCAGATGCCGATATAGTCTTTTTACTGAAGGTCATAAATGCCATTGCCTTGTACCACGTATGAAAATCCACCTTGGACCCCTCCATAATACTCCCACTTTTCAAAGTTGTTCGAAATTCGCAAGCTTTGCATTGCCATTGATCCTTCGCTTTTAGCCAGTAATGATCTGAGTTTCCACATTTCTTACAAATGACTCCCTCTTTTTCGCGTTGCTGTTTGAAATGGACCTTACAAGCCAATTCTGTTGGAAATTCTTCCATGAAACTGAGTATATTCATCTTGTTTTTTTAATCAAAACTAGAGGTCAACAACGTAAAATATTTACGTTCTGGTAATTTCTGGGGGAATCAGTTGAATTATTCTATCTTTAGACCAACCAAACGAAAAACAACCAATTGCACATGAAAAAAACGCTTTTATTCTCAACCTTAGCAACTTTTCTTCTTATCGCTTCTTGTGGAGCAGAGTCTCCATCTGACGATTCTAATGAAACATCAACGGAACAGAATAGTGAAACTACAAGCGATGATGAAACTTCCTCAGACGATTCTGAAAAGCAAGAAATGAGTAGAAAGAAAGAATTACTTACTTCATTGATTGGTGATCATAACTTAACTTATGTTGAAGGGGTCATGGGAGCAAACACGATGGTAGAATATACGATTCATGACGCACTGTGGTCTGGTTCTGGTTCTTCAAATGTTGGTGGTACCCGCGAAGCTTTCCCTATCGAACTTTCTAACGAGGATCAGAAACAGATAAATTCAATGAGCATATCAGTTGCTGATGATCTTACCGTGACTTTTTCTTGTGGTGGTAAAGATTATTTTTCTGTACCCTTCGCTGAAGACGAAATGTCTTTCATTCTTATGAGGCCTGTTGAAAATTTCTATTCTGTTATCCCAGAAGGATTAAAGGAATCGACTACATTTATAAACAATGATCTCTATTTGTACGCGAACGATGGGTTCGCAGTTAATGAGTTAACTGGAGCTGACATTCTTGAAATCGATGCTGATGCTGCTATGTTGATTTACGATGAGACGTCAAAATCGTTTGAATTAAGTCTATTCTACGGTGAGTGTTGCGATACTGGAATTTATACGTTTCAGTAATCAATCCTCCTCTTCCTCAAGTAGTCTTCGAATATCGGCGATTAATTTCGTGACCTCCGCTTCGTTGGTTCCGTCATAGTAGCCTCTTATTCTCTTTTTCTGATCTACAAGAACGAAGTTATTTGTATGGATGAAGTCGCTTCCGGCATCCCCGAGGTTTTGAGCCTCAGCTGGTTTTAAGATGAAGAATGATTTTCGGGCGAGTGCATAGAGGTCTTCTTTTTCTCCGGTTAAAAAATGCCAATGTCCATCCTTTGCATCATGGTGATCAGCGTAACGTTTCATTTGTTCGACGGAATCTACTTCAGGGTTAACAGTAAAACTTAATAGTTTTACATTCTCCTCTCTAGAATAAGCGAATTGAATCCGTTGCATTTGCGCATTCATCTTTGGACATATAGTTCCACACGTCGTGAAAAAATATTCTGCCACGTAGACTTTTCCTTCGACCTCTGCTTGGGTAATTGTTTCGTTGTTTTGATTCAAAAATGAAAAATCACCAATGGTATGTCCATAACCGAGTCTTTTGAGCTCCGGATCTACCATTTCCTCTTCCAAGTCAATTGGGTTTATTATTGGAAGTGGCGTTTCACTTGGCGAGATATAATAGTATGCCACTGAAATTGCAGCAACCAATATTACCCCCAATATTAGCAATCTTTTCATACTACAAATTTACGATTTCGAGTCGCACCATAATTGAAAATAGTTACTTTTATTAACCAAAGAAAAAAGCATGGCTATAGATACTCAATTCCTAAATAAAATATGTACAACACCAGGGGCTCCCGGATTTGAACAGAAAATTCGCGCCTTGGTTCTTGATGAAATTAAAGACCTCTGTGACGAAGTTGAAGTCGACAATATGGGGAATGTCTACGCGATAAAACGTGGAAAAGGTGATAAACGTGTTATGGTAGGTGCGCATATGGACGAAATCGGCTTCATTGTCACGCACGTTGACGACAATGGTTTTATTCGCTTTCATACGCTTGGTGGGTTCGATCCTAAAACATTGACAGCTCAGCGTGTCATTGTTCACGGTAGAAAGGACATAATCGGTGTTATGGCTTCAAAGCCGATTCACGTTATGACGGCAGATGAGCGGAACAAAATCCCTAAGATCACCGATTATTTCATTGATACAGGATTAAGCGCTGAGGAAGTAAAAGAATTGGTGCAAATTGGTGATTCGGTCACACGAGAACGTGAATTCATCGAGATGGGAAACTGCGTGAATGGAAAATCTTTAGACAATCGATTGGCAGTATTTATTCTAATTGAAACATTGAAGAATCTGAAGGGAAAGGAAATTCCATATGATTTTTACGGGGTATTTACTGTTCAGGAAGAGGTTGGAATTCGAGGAGCAAATGTTGCGTCTTTAAGAATCAACCCTGATTTTGGCTTCGGTCTTGATACAACAATCGCGTTTGATTTACCCGGGGCTGCTGCTCATGAAAAAATCACTGAACTTGGCAAAGGAACAGCGATCAAAATTATGGACGCCGGGACTATTTGTGACTATCGAATGGTTAAATACATGAAGCTAACCGCTGATAAGAACAACATAAAATGGCAACCTGAGATATTAACTGCTGGTGGTACCGACACTTCAGGTATTCAACGTATGACTGAAGGAGGTTCTATTGCTGGAGCGGTATCAATCCCTACTAGAAACTTACACCAAGTAATCGAGATGGCTGATAAGGATGATATTCAAGGAAGTATTGATTTGCTCACGGCATGTATCACTGAACTTGATACATATGATTGGAGTTTTAATTAAAAATGAACGCTTTGCATAAGAGAGTATTCTATTAGAAATAAAATTCAAAAGAACATATGAGCTCATTTTCAGGTCGATCCATTGTTTTCTATAACGTTGAAAATCTCTTCGATACGAAGAACGATCCTCGGAAAAATGATGATGAATTTACACCGAAAGGTGAGAAGAAATGGACAAAGGATCGCTATGAAACCAAATTAACACGCATTGAGGACGCCGTGAATGAATTTGATATTCCTCCCATGCTAATTGGATTGGTGGAGATAGAAAACCGAGAAGTTTTAGAAGACCTTATAAAAGAAGGAGCATTCAATAATATCGATTATGGTATTGCCCATTTTGATTCTGGTGATAAACGCGGAATTGATTGCGCCTTGCTTTATGATAGGAGCGCTTTTTCAATCATCGAAAGTTCTAAAATTCTAGTAAAGCTCGATTACAATAGAAATTTTGTGACCCGCGACATTCTTTATGTTATTGGTGAGATGGATGATGGGTCGATCGTGCATGTTTTTGTCAATCATTGGCCATCGCGACGAGAAGGAAAATCCGAAACGGAACATAAGCGCATGGCAGCGGCAGAAACGTTACGCGAAAAAGTAGATACTGTTTTAGGAGATAATCCATCTGCCAACATTTTAATACTCGGTGATTTCAATGATCATCCTGATGATAAAAGCATGGAGTTCGTGCTGCGCGCAAAAGAATCGGGATACGAACAAGATGGTGACCTCATCAATTTACTTTACGATGACAATGCAGAAGGCAAGGGAACTGCAGTTCACCGAGATGAATGGGCCGTTTTAGATCAAATTATCGTTTCCCAAGCGTTCTATGATGGCCGTTCAGGAATTGAAATACAAGGTAGCGACGCTGGGATAATTCGAAGAGACAAATTGCTCTTCAAGCGCAGAGATGGGTTTGAAAAACCGAACGCGACCTATGGAGGGCGCAAATATTTTGGTGGTCATTCTGATCATCTTCCCGTTTACATAACTTTAAAATAAACGATGGCAGTACTCGACAAACACAATTCTAAAGGACAAGGAGGCTGGAATAAAAATGACATTAAAGATGAAATAGCGCCCATCCTTGATGAACTATACGAGTATAGCAAGCGCCTATATGCTGAAGGAGAACAGAGTATCTTACTTGTTCTTCAGGGAATGGATGCTTCTGGAAAAGATGGGTTAACGCGTACTTTATTCGCAAAGAGTAGTCCTGCATGGGTGAATGTACATTCCTTCAAGAAGCCAACGGAAGAGGAACTTTCACATGATTTCCTCTGGAGGATTCACAGATGTGCCCCTAAGAAGGGAATGATTACCGTTTTCAATCGCTCTCACTACGAAGATATTCTAGTGCCCTCTGTTTATAGATTTCTTGATCAACCGACGATTGATAATCGTTATGATCAAATCAATCAATTTGAAAAGCATCTTCAATCCAATGGGACAAAAGTAATTAAGTGCTACTTGAATGTGAGCTATAAAAAGCAGGAAGAAAAGTTGCTGGAGCGCATCAATACCAAAGAAAAACACTGGAAACATAGTGATGGAGATTGGGCCACCCGCGAACATTGGGAGGAATTCATGAAGGTCTATGAATTACTGTTTGAACGGTGCAATGAGGTAACGTGGCACATCATTCCATCTGATACAAACTGGGCGAAATTGTACACTACAGCTAAAATCGTTTTGGCAGCATTGAAGGAAATGAATCCTCAATTTGGAGCTTTAGACACGGAGAAATTCACACCAGATTATTCGGAACGCTAACAATATGCCTAAACGCTGGAGGAGCCTTGAAATTATGATAGTCCTAATTTTGACATTGGGCGGAGGCCTTGTGATGTACAATGTCACCGCGCTCATGCTCCAGAGTATTACTGATATCAATGGCTTCGTCGATCAATAGTAGGACATACCCGTACAAGGCACTTTACAACCAACTCATTATACTTTCGTTGATCCTTCTACCTCAATTTGTAGGTGGCCTTCTTCTTGTCGCACACAAAAAATTCGGTTGGACACTATCACTGATTAGCAGCATAAATTACATTGTTGTCCTATTTATTATCGGGCAAGATCCATACATAGCCGTCTCGACTTTATGGGCTCTAAATGGTATCGGCATAGTTTTAGTGCTCCTCATTGTAAGCTTATTATCTAAACCATTTATTACCGAGTACCGACCATCGCTGATAAACTGGTTGCTCATCCCAGCAATTTCAAACCTCACTTTCGCCCTTCTCTACGGATGGTTATAATTAGTCGTATCTTTAACCAAAGACGACTCATGAAAAATCACGCTAAAACTATCCTTCTCGCATCGCTATTCGTATTTACGGGAAGCTATTCTAATGCGCAAGTCGTATGTGCTGATACTACCGACATCTATGCCTTTACCTATAACGGATCGACTTATGAAGTAGTGCGAGAGAACAAAACATGGACCGAAGCTGCTGCATGCTCCGTCGAACGCGGTGGGATTTTAGCCGAAATTAACGATCAAGCAGAACAGGATGCAGTTTATGCAGAGGTTTTATCGAATGCCTCGATTACGGCTAGCAATACTGTAGCTCCAGATGGAGGCGGTGCATCTTACGTTTGGATCGGTGGAAATGACCTTGGAACAGAAGGAGATTGGACTTGGGATGGAAACAATGATGGCAGCGGAACCCAATTCTGGTTAGGAACATCGGCTGGATCACCTGTTGGAGGGCTCTATAACAATTGGGGAAACGAACCCGATGATTTTGGATCAGGACAAGATGGCTTGGGGCTGGCGATTACAGATTGGCCACTTGGAGTTTCAGGTCAATGGAATGATGTGAACGACTTAAATACGCTCTATTATGTCATTGAGTATCCATCTACGGCAGGTGTAATTTACGAACCTGGCTTTGACTTTGAGGTTTATCCAAATCCATCTTTTGAAAACACAGTTACGATCGTCGCTGGTGCTAACATGAAAACGATTAAAGTGTTCAGTTTTTCTGGAGAAGAACTCCTAGTTGAAGAAATCGATTTGAATCCAGAATATGTATTAAGTGTCGCTGACTTACCTGTAGGTCAATATATTGTACAAATCGTTCTGGAGAATGATGAAATCTTGAATCACAAGATATTTCGAGCTAAAAAAGACTAGTCGGTTTTATCGAGAACTTTTGGAATTCTAAAATAATCTGAATCGCTCTTTGGTGCATTTTTCAAGGCTTGCACTTGCGTCACAGAGTCCACAGCAACATCTTCACGGAGTCTATTCAATTCAGATGACATAAAAATGAGTGGCTCAACATTTTCTGTATCCACTTCTTTCAACTTGTCAATGAAATTAATAATACGTCCTAGGTCTTCACGGATTGCCGTTTTTGCATCACCTTCAAACTCTAATCGAGCTAGGTGAGCAATATGATCAACTGTTTCTTCACTAATTTTCATCGGAAGCAAAGATAATCAATTTAGGCACATAGTGCACAAGTCAAAATGAGTGGGATTGCAAATGTTTGAGGCTTGCTTACGCATGTAAATGCGGATACTCCTTCAGAATAGGCCCATTGATAATATCGAAACAATGCTTTTTCAATTCATTTTTCTCCATCTGTTCTACTTCACTTGCTGAAATGAATGGATGAATATAAACACGGCACACTCCCGGTCTCGCCAAGCCAAGGAAATCTGAAGGATCAGAAAACAACTTATGATTATTAGTATAAGTCAGAGGGACGATTGGAATCTTCAGGTTTTTCGCCAATTGAAACGCCCCTGACTTGTATCCGATTTGCTTAGGATTATTGTCGTCTGGGATTCTTCCCTCCGGAAAGATCACGAGCGACCATCCATTTTTCACTTCTTGCGCCGCACGAATTAATGAACGTGCCGCTTTGATATTGCTTCCACGGTAAACAGGAATATTCAAGTGTTTAAAGTATTGCCTTATGATTGGGTAACGCATCAACTCTCCTTTTCCGAGGAATAAAAATTCATGTTGCGGCAATATTGAGTAGAGGAGAAATATATCGAGGTAAGAAATGTGATTCGCCGCAATGATATATGGACCGTCAGGCAATTCACTCTTAAGGACCTTCTTAACAGGATAAAAACATAAAATTCTCACTGCCCAGCTCCAAAAAACGAAAACTCGGAAGGCCCGCTTTTTATTCTTCAGACTAAAAAGAAGAGGATAAATAACTGGTAGGTGAAGCACGGCTAAAATTGTGAAAATAACCGCAACGTAGAGCTTCCAAAGAAGGGAAAAAACACCGAGAACTTTTCTCATAGGATCAAATATAGAAACTTCGTAGTAATCCCGCTCAGCTTAAAGGATAATCCTACCAAAATGATTAATTTCGTTTCAAACAGAAATAAAAATGGCACGTATTCTCACCGGCATTCAAAGCACAGGAACTCCCCATCTAGGCAATATTCTTGGTGCCCTTATTCCGGCAATTTCAATGGCTAATCAACCAGAAAATGAATCGTTTTTGTTCATTGCCGACCTGCATTCATTAACCCAGATTAAGGATAAATCAATTCTCCGCGAAAACACCCTTTCTACTGCTGCAACTTGGCTGGCGTTTGGATTGGACCCGGAAAAATCCGTTTTCTATCGCCAAAGTGATATTGCAGAAGTCACTGAACTGACATGGTATTTATTGTGTTACTTTCCATTTTCACGATTACAAGTTGCACATAGTTTCAAGGATAAAAAAGATCGATTGGGCGATGTAAATGGAGGGCTTTTCACTTACCCAATGTTAATGGCCGCAGATATTTTACTTTACGATGCGCAAATTGTTCCTGTTGGAAAGGATCAAGAACAACACCTAGAATTTACGCGAGACGTCGCCAATCGATTTAATAGTCAAAAGGGTGACGTATTTGTTATTCCAGAGGTTCGATTGCAAAAAGATACGATGCTAGTTCCTGGAACCGACGGTGAGAAAATGAGTAAGTCGCGTGGGAACATTATTAATATCTTCCTCTCAGATAAAAAACTGCGGAAGCAAGTAATGACTATTTCCACAGACTCTAAGGGATTGGAGGATCCCAAGGATCCTGATACGTGTAATATTTTTGCGCTGTATAGAATAATGGCGACAGATGAGCAACAAGCTGAAATGCGCGAAAAATATACGGGAGGTGGCTATGGATATGGACATGCCAAACAAGCGTTATTTGAACTAATCATTGATAAATTCAGTGCTGAGCGGAAAAAATATACGCATTTAATGGAACATCCCGAAGAAGTTGAAACTGCCCTGCTAATCGGTCAGAAAAAAGCTAGGGAAGTGGCTTCAGGTGTGCTGAAACGAGTCCGTACTGAGGTTGGTTATTAGTCACTTGATTTCACAATCATATTTTTGTATCTTTGCTTGTTAAAAAACCATTACAACTATGCGATTTACCCTGTTGTCGATATTTATTCTATCTGGAATGATCCTATCATCTTGTGGTGATACAGAACCAGCTACCGAAGACCTTGTGGCAAAGGGCGGAAAGCAATATGGCGGAGAATTCTCTTTCATGTCTCCCGAGGAAGTTAAAACGCTATTCCCAGCGCATACAGCTGACCTATATGCTTCTCGACTTATTTCGCAATTATATGAACCGTTAATGGTTTTCGATGCATCGCAAATGAAAGTTGTGGCTGGAGTCGCAGAAAGTTTCGAAATGAGCAGCGACTCAAAGGTCTATACATTCAAAATTCGAAAAGGAATTATATTCCATGACGATGATTGTTTTGGAGGTGATGGTGAAGAGTTGACAGCAGAAGATGTGAAATTCACACTTGATGTCGCTTGTTCCGGAATGGAGAGTAACGAAATTAGCTACCTTTTAAAGGATAGAATCGAAGGTGCACCTGATTTTTTCAAAAAATCATCAAAAAGTAAAAGTATTCCATCAGGAGGTGTTTCTGGAATTAAGGTTAAAGGAGACAAAGTTGAAATCACGCTAAATAATCCAGCGCCAGGTTTCGAAGTAGTATTGACTAACCCAGGACTTGGAATTATTTCTAAAAAGGCATTTGATCATTATGGTGACAGCAAAATCGATACTCACCCAGTAGGCAGTGGTCCTTTTATGCTTGAATCCATGGATTCTGACAAAATCACTTTAGCACGTAATCCGAACTACTGGAGAAAAGATGATTTTGGTAATCAACTTCCCTTTTTAAGTAAGGTTATTATGAGTTATACTAAGGACAAGAGAAGTGAGTTTTTGGCCTTCAGAAATAAAGAAATTGACCTTGTACTGGAAATTCCAGTGGAACAAATTGAATATATTCTCGGTTCTCTTAAGGATGCACAGGATGGAAAGAACGTAAAGCATAAAGTTGAAGGGAAACCAAGCTTGAGTATGACTTACGTTGCTATGGCTTGTAAGAGCGATGAATTCAGTGATATGAAAGTGCGTAAAGCCTTTAATCTTGCGGTAGATCGGGAAGCGATCATCGATCTTTGGCTAGAAGGTGAAGGATGGGCTGCGACAAATGGATTCGTACCTCAGATGGCTGACTACGACAATGAGGCCGTTAAAGGACATGAGCACAACGCTGAAAAAGCGAAGGCTTTGATGGCACAGGCAGGCTATCCAAATGGATCAAATTTCCCAACGCTTGATTTCTATGTCAACGCACAAAAGGGAGATGGAATCTACAGAATGTGTGAGGCGATTGTAAGACAAGTAAAGGAGACGATCAATGTAGATTTGAAAATCAAATTGTGTTCATTGAAGGAGAGAGAAGAAGCAATTGCACGAGGTGACGCAAAAATCTGGCGCTCTGGTTGGATTGCTGATTATCCAGATCCGGAAAACTTCTTAGGACTTTTCTACAGTGGAAACATGGATGGAAATGCAACGATGGTTAACTCATTTAATTTTTCAAACCCCGATTTTGATGCATTATTCGAAGCAGCAATGGCAGAACCAGCTGCTGAAAAACGTTCAGCATTGCTTGTTAAATGTGACCAATTCGTTATTGATAACGCCGCTGTAATGCCAGTATTAACTGATGATCATATCGTGATGGTTAATGCACGCGTACGTGATTTCGCCGCAAGTCCGATGGAAGCATTGAACTTAACTGAAGTCTTTATAAAAGAGCAACGAAAAGAGAGCGATTCTGAATAAGAAAGCTTGTAAGATATAAGTGAAAAAGCCGATTTATAGGACGATCGGCTTTTTCTATGAGTGAAGTATTTCCTTCACGATTTCGTAAGAGTCAATCGTATCGAAATTTGGAATGTGAATTCGGTAATAATCTAACATTACTTCCAACGCCTTTTCTCTCACCTCCTTTGAGTGATCCAGTGTTTCAATGCTCAGAATACGTTGTTTTATTAACCGTGCCGCTTCACCTGTTGCAACCCTTAATTCAACCTTAGAATAGGTCTCAAAGGTTCCGTCATCCAGGTTGAAATACGCTGCTTGATCTTCCTCAATGTATGGCTGAATTCCCAAGACTTCAGAAAAATCAATTAAAAAGTGGATTGGAAAATATTGATGTTCCTCATTTCCTTCTAAGCTCGAAATTTGATCAACAACAAAGTTATAGAGCATTTCATCTGGTGCTCCTTGTTGAATACACTTTCGGACAACTTCTGCCAAGAAAAAAGCAATCGTAGACTTTACAGGATCAAATTGAAATTGATGAGTTGTGGCAGGATCCACTGATGTTAGATGTAGTAGGTCGCTCTCTTTACGCTCATAAAAAGATAATTCTCCAATCGACATTGGAAATAAACTGTGTGCCTTCTTTTTTCCTCCTTTAAAAATGAACTTACGAAGCCCGGATGATTTGGTATAAAACGTAACAATTAGGCTCGTCTCAGAATACGCCAATCTATGCAAGAAGACTCCCTTGTCAGTGGCTTTCATATTAACGGACCACAAGTACTTTACCGACCTTGCGTCCTTTCCCCTCATTGGGAGCAGTCCAGATATAATAGACGCCAGTCGTGACAGGCTCACCCGTTAACTTTTTACCATCCCATGTCGCGGTACCTCCATTGGACGTTCCATGATGAACTACATTTCCAGCAGCATCTGTAATTTTTACATCTGAATCGAACTTGATTCCTTGAATAGTGATAGGTCCTGTAAATTCAGGTCTAACTGGATTCGGGAATACAACTACATCAGAATAATTAGGATCCTCGAGTGTCGCATCTGTTCTATAGGAGATTAAACCTTTATCCGTGATGATGAACAACTCTCCTGTATTATGATCAATTTGTAGATCGAGAATCGTGTTGGAAATTAGTGGTGAATTCTCAACCGTGTGCTGCTCAAGAATTTCTAATCCATCTGGGGAGAGCAATATGATACCGGCATTATCTGTTCCAAACCACTTACGGTTTGCACCATCCACTTCAATATCTGAAATTGCTGTTGCTCCAAGAACAAATTCTACATTCCCTTCAAATTCGACCTTAATCCGTTGCGCGTTGTAATCTCCACTAGACGCTCCAAAGGCGCTCGAGGCATTATAGAGTACTGCAAAACCATTATCTGTCCCAATCCAGAGTTCATTATCAAAATCAACGGCAAGTGCGGTTACCTCAGAAGAAGGAAGGGCGCCCG
This sequence comes from Flavobacteriaceae bacterium, assembly GCA_047624355.1. Lineage (GTDB taxonomy): Bacteria > Bacteroidota > Bacteroidia > Flavobacteriales_D > Crocinitomicaceae > UBA4466. The sequence goes on from JBLHPQ010000032.1 coordinate 23,884, forward strand.
TTAGGTCTCCAGAATTCAATTTAATGTATTGATCGTCGCTTACGTCTGTTGGGGTGTTATTGTCATTATAACCAAATAGATCTCCAGCTCTAAATGAAAACCATTTGTTGCCATCGCTGTCAATGACCATTCGTCTTGAAAACTTATTGCTCGCCTCAGACCCAAGGTTAAATGACTGCCAATCTCCATCTACAGTTAATACTTTCAAGGGATCTACAGTCCCTCCATTTAAGACCCATAGATTTCCAACGTCATCATAGCGAACAGAAGAAATCAAGGACATTCCTATTCCAACTCCAGTAGGTTCTATCCCCGAATTTACAGGAGTTAATGTATCCACAATTTGGCCGGATTCATCTGTGAACGATAGTGGAACAAAAGACAATGTTGCGATTGCCATTTTTTCCTTGTCTCTCGGATCAATTGCTACAGAAAGGTAATCCCATATACTTGCTCCAGACCACATTGTCATCGTCGTCGGATCTAATAATTTCCATTCTTCATCTTCGAAGGTATACACACCATTGCCCCTGAATAAAGAAATATTTCCGGCAACTCCGCCTCCCACAATGGCAAGCTTTCCACGCGACCAATCCATTGAATAAAATTCATTCTTTGGGGGACCAGAAAAAGTGATGTTTTCGCCACTTCCATCCTTCACTTTAACCAAACCAACCTTGGTATCCGCCATCCAATAGACGCCATCATTATAGCTTGCATTAATGGTGAATGCCGATCCAAATGAGTAGGCCGCAATTATTATATCTTGCGAGTAATCGGCATTATACGTTATTGTTGCGCCTTGATAGTGGGCGCTAAGTTTTCCATTCAAGATGTCAATGGATGTAATCTCCATATCAAACGATTCCGAAAATGTCGTTGCCAATCCACCTGTTGTTAACTGATAAACAGTATCGAGTCCATGCGCGTCATCCTTGAAGAGAATATAGATTTCATCGTCCAACATTTCCAATTCTTGGTATTGATTGGATGTCAGTGTCGGAACGCGACTGTCTTGAATCCATTGGGCTGGGTCTGCTAACGCAATATTGTTTAGATCGCCCGTATACATTAGCGTCTCGGTGAGTGCGAAAATAGTGTCATTTCTAAAGGCTACGTCGAGGATCGATGAGTTACCGTTCGTTGGATAATAGGTATCGCGCACCTCATTCTTAATTGGGTCAATTTTTACAATTGCGAATCCAGTGGCAAAATACATGTAGCCCTCGTGCTCTACAATTTGATATATTTTCTTAGATCCTTGAATTTCAGCCAAATTAATCGCTGGAATATTTGTGACTTGATTCGCTCTGATGTGGTCAATATTTCCATTTTCATAGCCTACAAAAATAGAATTTGTTGCTGTAGAATGTCCTAGACAAGAGATTGTTATATCGGATAACCCAGTTACAACGTCCCATGTAGCCAATTCACTAGAGGAGTATTCATATTCAGACAAACCATTATTATAGGCTGTGAATACCCTATCGCTAAGCGCCACAACATCTACCGCTATTTGAGATGGAATATGAAGGCGCCATTGCCCGGTTCCAACCTGAGCAGATAATCCAATAGGAAATAATAAAATAGCAAGAAGTAGTCGCATTTTGAGTATTTATATCGCTTCAAACGTATGGAGAGCAATAATATTTGATTCTTTCAACAAAAGCAAGCACAATGGTAGTGATTTTACTTGTTCAATCCGAGGTTACTGTTACTTTTGCTGTGTTGAATCGATTTTAGATTGGTTTAACGTAAAAAAAGGCCCCGTGGCGCAACTGATCTTAAAGTAGATTTAGTCGCTCCACAGAGCAAAAAAGGCCCCGTGGCGCAACTGAATAGCGCACTGGATTTCGGCTCCAGCGGTTACAAGTTTGAATCTTGTCGGGGTCACTAAGAAATAGAATCTCTCTCAGCTTTGCTGAGGGAGATTTTTTGTTTAAGGCAAATTTCAACGAGTTCATTCGAGCGAAGATTGGGTCTTAAACGAAAAACAAAATTTTCAATTTTAGATTTTCTTTCTGAATTCGGAGCACAATAGATCATGAAATAATCTTGCCGGGGTCACAAGAGAAAAACGCTTACCTTTTGGGTAGGCGTTTTTTTTAGTTTAAAATCTACGGTCAATAAAAAAATGACGAATGAGTGAGGCGAAAAATGTCGTTTCTTATTCGGTTATTAATTCATTTGAGGTTGGTTTATGAATTGGAATCAAAGAAATATGTCCGTGATAAGTAAACACTTTTTATAAAATCGTCAACTTTAACTCCTCTTATCTGCAGCAACGCTGCCACATCTCGGGAACTTAAACTAAACCTTGATTTATAGCAGTCAGCGTATAGGATAAACTCTTTTGGAAAGCAGTGGTGCTTAAACATTGTAGTTGGATTTTTCGAAAGCTAAGTTTTTCAAAATAGATGCGACAGAACCCAGAATCTAATTTCAGATAAATAAAAACTGTTCATTTGAGTAATTTTGTTTAACTTTAATTGAAATACTTTAAACAAATGAAAAGAGAAAAAGTTTTAGAGGCCTATTCAGAATACATTAGTGAATTTAACGAACGTCCGAAAAGCATTGCTGCTTTTGCAAAGAATATTCAGCTTGAGGAATCCGATATATATGAGCATTATGCTTCTTTTTCAATTATGGAAGCTCAAATAATGAATCATTTTGTTGAAAATGCGATTAGCTTAACAAGGGAAAGCCTTAATGAACTGAACCATGCTATAGCAAAGGAGTCTTTACTCACATTTTACTACTCACTTTCCGAAGTTTTAACTGCCAATAGATCCTTAGTATTATTTTTAATGCGAGCGGAAAAAACCCATTCTATGAATCTAAAAAAGCTCAAAGTGGCGAAATCTAGTTTTTTACAATTTTTCAATGACTTAAACTATGATATCGTTGCACTGTCTTTTATACCTGATTCCGCGATAAAAGCAAAAACGAAAGAAACAGCAGTATGGGGACAATTTTGTTCGATTCTCTTTTATTGGTTGAAAGATGAATCTCCAAATTTTGAAAAAACAGATGTATTTATTGAAAAGAGTCTCAAGTTAACATTTGATATAGCAGAATCAAATGTTGCCGAAAGCTTTATCGATTTTGGAAAATTCTTATTTAAGAAAACATGAAAACACTCGATTATATACCTCAAACAAAGATTCAAAGAGCAAGCAAGTTTTTTAAAATAGGTGCTCAAGTAACCACCAATTATATCAAGTACATAGGTAACCGAATTGTTTCAGATGAAGAGCGTGCTCGAATAAAATTAAATAAAGCAAACGCTAGTGATATTTATGATGGGCTATCTGAGCTCAAAGGGAGTCCACTTAAAGTCGCACAGATGATGAGCTTGGATGACGGAATTCTGCCCAAAGAATTTGTTGAAAAATTTTCACTCGCTCAGTTTAGTGTTCCTCCTCTTTCTGCTCCTCTTGCCAGAAAAGTATTTAAAAATGCCTTGGGAATTTATCCCGAAGAAGCATTTACATCTTTTGAAAAAAACAGCCGATTCGCTGCAAGTATTGGTCAAGTACATATGGCTGAAATGGGACATAAAAAACTAGCTGTAAAAATCCAATATCCTGGAGTTTCAGAAAGTATCTTGAGCGATTTAAGGCTAGTAAAGCCAATTGCTCTTAGAATGTTAAAATTAAAAAGTGAGGAGATCGATGATTATTTCAAAGAGGTTCAAACTAAACTTCTTGAGGAAACTGATTATAACCTAGAAATAAAACACCTTATAGAGGCGAAAAAGTTGACCTCCCCTTTAAAGAATATTCATATTCCAGAAGTTTTTACTGAGTTCTCTGGGCCGAATGTGATCACAATGGAATGGATGGAAGGAAAACATTTATCCGAATATTATGAGCAAGAGCATTCAATGGATAAACGAAACAGCGTAGCTCAAAATTTATGGGATTTTTATCTTTTTCACATACACAACCACAAGAAAGTTCATGCAGATCCGCATCCCGGAAACTTTAAGGTTAATGCAAAGAATGAGCTAATAGTTCTCGACTTTGGATGTATGAAGGAAATTCCTCTTGATTTCTACACTCCCTTTTTTAAATTGGAAAACCCGGAAAATATTGACAACGACATATTCTTTGAATCATTAATGAATGAGCTACAATTAATTAATAAAAATGATTCAAAAGAAGACATAATCAAGATAAAATCAGTGTTTAAAAAAATGCTAAAAATAGTTAATAAGCCTTTTCAACATGATCGCTTTGACTTCAGTAGCCCGGAGTACTTTAAAGAGTTGTTGTACCTAGGAAATGAACTTAAAGATGATAAAATACTTAGAAAGCTCAGTGGTAAAAGAGGATCAAGACATTTTGTTTATGTAAATAGAACACTCATAGGCTTACTCGGTCTTATGAACGCTTTAAGAGGAGGGGAAGTTATAGTTCACAATTATAAATCGATAAAAAAATTAGAGCATGACTGAGCGGCAAATTGACAGAGTAATTGAAATGTCCTGGGAAGATCGGACACCATTTGAAGCGATTAAAACGCAGTTTGGTTTAGCAGAGGATGATGTTATTAAGCTAATGAGAAAGGAACTGAGATCTAGTTCATTCAAATTATGGCGCAAACGAGTTAATAGTAGAACAAGCTCTAAACATCTTCAAAAGAGAGACAGTAATATTACCCGTTTTAGGTGTTCTCGCCAAAGGGCGATTTCGCGAAATAAAATAAGCAAACGGTAAATGGAATTATTTGAACATCAAGATTCAATATTTCCCATTGGATATGCTGAAATTCTCCAGCGTGTTCGTAAAATAGACCCTGTTAAGTATGGCTCAACACGTAACTATATAAATGGCTCAGTCACTTATTTATCCCCCTATATCTCAAGGGGTATTATTTCAACAAATTTTATTCTAACTGAAGTTTTAAATAGAGGATACGAACCTACTCAAATTGAAAAATTCATCCAAGAATTAGCATGGAGAGATTACTGGCAACAGGTTTGGATCTCGAAGGGAGATGGTATTAATCAGGATATAAAACACAAGCAAAAACCCGTCTCAAACTCGGGTATTTCAAAGTCAATTGTAGAAGCTAATACGGGTGTTTTAGCTATTGATAAAGCCATTAATGAATTTTATACAACAGGGTATTTACACAATCACTTAAGAATGTACATCGCATCCATTGCTTGTAATATGGGACAAAGTCATTGGCGAGTGCCTGCAAGATGGATGTATTATCACTTGTTAGATGCCGATTGGGCGAGTAATGCCTTAAGTTGGCAATGGGTTGCTGGTGCCAATTCGAATAAGAAATATGTTGTCAATCAAGAAAACATAAATAAGTACTTTTTCACGAAACAAACTGGAACTTTTTTAGATGTTCCTTATGAAAGGTTTGCTGATTTTGAAATTCCTAGTATTCTGAAAGAGACAACTACTTTTGACTTAAAAACTAACTTACCTAATAAAGAACTAATTTCTGTTGACGCAACAATTCCAACTTGTTTGTATAATTTTTACAATCTTGATCCAATTTGGAAAAAGAACATTGTAGCAAACAGAATTCTTATACTGGAGCCTTCTCTCTTTAAGAAATACCCCATATCTCAGAAGTCTATCAAATTTATTCTTGAGTTTTCTAAACTAAACATCGATAATCTTCAGGTTTATGTAGGAGAATTCAGTGAATTGATTTCTGATTATCATCTAAAAGATATTTATTACAAAGAACATCCTTTAAGCCTTAATTATGAAGGGAACCAGGAGCCAAGAGATTGGATGTTTGATGTGGAAGGTTACTATCCATCTTTTTTTGCTTTCTGGAAAAAGTGTAAAAAACAGTTGAAATATTGAGTAATCAAGCCATAAATATTGTTTGGTTAAAACGCGACATTCGTTCGCAGGATCATGAACCTTTGTTCAAGGCAGAATCAGCAGGTATTCCATATAGAATTGTTTATTTATTTGAGCCTACACTCATTGAGTATCCTGACACTAGCCCTCGGCATCTGCAATTTGTTTATCAATCTATTTTGGACTTAGCTAAAACTTTAGAATCATACAGTAAGGGTGTAGATGTATTTTATGGTGAAGCAATTGATGTTTTTAACTACCTCAGCATTCATTTTGAAATCAAGGAACTTTTTAGTTATCAAGAAAGCGGAACACAGATTACTTGGGAAAGAGACAAAGTGATTAACTCCTTTTGCCAAGAACATAACATTCATTGGCAAGAGTCGCAACGAGATGGTATTATTAGGGGGATTAACAATAGAATTGATTGGAACAAACTATGGCATACCGTGATGCATCGTCCCGTTTTCCAAAACACTTATGCTATTACAGAAAATCATGCATTTGAACACCCTTTCGAATTGCCGGAAAAATTACTAGTGCAGTTGCGTGAAACCCGTCAAACCTTTCAGCCAGCTGGTGAAAAAAATGCGTGGAGATATTTGAAATCATTTACGGCAAAAAGAGGGTTTAATTATCAAAAACACATATCAAAACCTACAGAAAGCAGGACTTCCTGTAGTAGATTGTCTCCATATTTAGCTTGGGGAAACCTAAGTATTAAACAAGTATTTCAGTTTGTTGGTACACATCCCAATGGTACAAATAATAATAAAGCATTTTCTGCTATGCTTACCAGACTTCATTGGCATTGTCATTTTATTCAAAAATTTGAGGTGGAATGCCAGTACGAAACATCTTGCATCAACAATGGATATGAATTATTGAACCATTCCAATAACGAATATTTCATAAATGCATGGAAAACGGGAGCTACAGGATATCCTTTGATAGACGCATGTATGCGAGCTGTTGCGCAAACAGGCTGGATTAATTTTAGGATGCGTGCAATGGTCGTGTCTTTTTTAACAATGAATTTAGATCAGGATTGGCGAGAAGGTACGTATCATTTAGCACGACAATTTTTGGATTACGAACCTGGGATTCATTACCCGCAATTTCAAATGCAGGCAGGAACCACAGGTATTAATACAGTACGTTTATATAATCCCGTAAAAAACTCACAAGAGCATGATCCAGAAGGTGTGTTTATAAAAAAATGGGTGCCAGAACTCGATAATGTACCCACTATTCATATACATGAACCATGGAAAATGACAGCAATGGAGCAAACTTTTTGCGATGTTATTATTGGAGAAGATTATCCGCAACCCATAGTTGACTTGAAAGAAAGTGCACGAATTGCAAGAGATAAAATTTGGGGGCATAAAAAGCATCCAGCCGTTCAGAAAGAAAAGAATCGCTTATTAAATACACACGTGAATAGAGATCAAACTGAGTTACAACAAAAAATAAAGAACATAGATTGAACTTATTGGAGCACAGAATGTTCCTCAATTTAGATATGAAAAAAGAAGATCTCCCCGAAAAAATATGTGTCGTTTGTGGTCTCCCATTCCCATGGCGTAAGAAATGGGAGAAAAATGGGGAAGAAGTAAAGTATTGCAGTAAAAAAAGAAATGAAAAAAGTAAATATTATATTTCCTCACCAGTTATTTCATACTTCTCCGCTTTTTGAGGCTAAAGTCCCTTTTTATCTAGTTGAAGAATTTTTATTCTTTAAACAGTATCCTTTTCATAAACAGAAAATAGCCTTTCACAGAGCTACAATGAAACGGTATGCAGATTTTCTTCAAAACGAGAAAAACTTTGAGGTAAATTACATTGAGTCTACCAAAGAAATTTCAGACATAAGATTACTAATAGCTGAATTGAAACGGCAGGGAGTAGATCATATAAATTATATAAATCCAACTGATAATTGGTTACAAAAAAGATTAGCAAAAGCATGCAGTCAAAATGAGTTGAATTCAAAGCAATATGACTCGCCTTTATTCTTAAATACAAAGGAAGAACTAGTTGATTTCTTTCAAGTAGATAAAAAGAAATATCACCAGACTACTTTTTACATTGAACAGCGTAAAAAGCAACATATTCTTATTGAAGAAGATGGAAAACCTACAGGTGGTAAATGGACATTTGATGCCGAGAACAGAAAAAAATATCCTGTAAAAAAAACACCCCCCGCAATTCAATTTCCTGATGTAGATGAATATTATGAAGAAGCTAAGATCTACGTGGAAACTCACTTTTCAAATCATCTAGGAAATCTAACAAAGCAATCCTTGTATCCTACCAATTTTGAAACAACAAAAGTATGGCTTGATCAATTTTTTGAGCAGCGGTTCATGGAGTTCGGTGTTTATGAAGATGCTATTGTTGCTGAAAATTCTATACTAAACCATAGCGTCTTAACTCCAATGCTTAATGTTGGTTTGATAACGCCGAAAGAAATTATATCGGCCTCATTGATTTATGCAGAAGCGCATAATGTGCCGATTAACTCCACCGAAGGTTTTGTGAGGCAAATAATTGGGTGGCGAGAGTTTATTCGCGGAGTCTATGAATTCAGAGGGAGCGAAGAGCGCACCGCCAATTATTGGAACTTTGATAAGAAAATACCTGCTTCTTTTTACGATGGAACCACAGGTATAACTCCCATTGACCAAACGATTCAAAAAGTTTTAAAAACAGGCTATTGTCATCATATTGAACGACTTATGGTGTTAGGTAATTTTATGTTGCTTTGTGAGTTTGATCCAGATGAAGTCTATCGTTGGTTTATGGAACTCTTTATCGATGCGTATGATTGGGTGATGGTCACAAACGTATATGGCATGAGTCAATTCGCTGATGGAGGACTAATGGCTTCAAAACCATATATAAGTGGCAGCAATTATCTCATAAAAATGAGTAATTATAGAAAAGGAGATTGGTCAAATGTATGGGATGGTTTGTTCTGGAGATTTATGCATGCTCATCGTGATTTCTTTTTATCGAACCCTCGTTTGGGAATGCTTGTTCGCATGTTTGACAAAATGCCGGAAAAAACTCAGCAAAAACATTTACAGAATGCTGAACAGTACTTATCATCACTAAAAAACACATAAAATGCTATTTAATACCAGTTATAAAAATGATGAATATGAATATGAAAGTAACCGCCTGTTGGGGAAATCATTCTCTTTTCTAGAAAAACTAAAAATGCGCGGTGCAGGCTCTAGTAGGTTAGTGATAACCGAACTAAGTCCCTTGTTAAAACCTGAAAATATGCAAGAACTAGCTATTAACTACGCAAGCGTTGAATTAAGACCTAAGGGCATTGTCATTCACTTCAGCAATAGACTAGATCGTTATTCTTGGATAGTACCTTACTACCGATTAGTTATTTTTAGTACGCAAACCTTTAGTATTCATTCCAATGGAAAATTTATAAAATTTCAGAAAGACAAAAATTATCAGGCTAACAAGGAGTTTATCAAAAAAATGACGGATTTGAAAAATACTTTTTTAAACCTTCAACACTACCATGCGTAATGCATTAGCGTCCCTGTATAAATGAATCTACACAAAATGGATAAAAAAGACACAAAGATATATATCATTGGAGCCGGAGTTAGTGGCTTAGTTGCAGCTAAAGTCCTTGAAGATAATGGTTTCTATCCAATCATTCTGGAAGCAACAGAGAGAGTAGGAGGTAGAGTTAAAACTGACTTATTAGAAGGTTATCAGTTAGATCATGGATTTCAAGTGCTATTAACAGCCTATCCGGCTGCTAAGAAACATCTTGATTTTGACACTTTGGACTTGCAAGAATTCTTGCCTGGAGCGACAATTTTTAAAAATAAGAATCAAAAAATAATTGGGGACCCGCTAAAAGATCTGTCATTGTTGTTTTCAACATTATTTTCAGGAATAGGAAATCTTTCGGACAAACTAAAGGTGCTGAAACTAAATAATAAATTGAAGAAAAAAAGTCTGGCAGCTATATTCTCAGAGAAAGAGCAAACTACCCTATCCTATTTGCGGAATTTTGGTTTTTCAAGTAAAATGATCAATGACTTTTTTAAGCCCTTTTTTAGTGGCATTTTCCTAGAAACAAAACTAGAAACATCCAGTAGAATGTTTGAGTTCGTTTACAAAATGTTTGGAGAAGGAAGTGCTGCTATCCCTAAGGAGGGTATCGAGGCTATACCTAAACAATTGAAGCAAAAATTAAAACAAACAAGTATTCAATTTAATACTAAGATAGTATCAATAGCGGACAAAGAGATCTCCCTAGAGGATGGAAGAAAATTGGAAAGTGATTTTACCATTGTTGCCACCGAAGCAAGTAATTTGATGCCAGGTTTAAAAAATCATCCAAGAGAATGGAAGTCCTGTCATTGCTTATATTTTGAAACGGAAAATAAAGTTATTCGAAAGCGTTTAATAGCGCTGATTCCAGAAAAGGGAGCGCTGATTAATAATGTTTTTTACAATACGAGTTTAAAATCCACTTCAAAAGGAAATAAGGATTTACTGTCAGTGACCGTTATTGATGATAAAAACTTATCAAGTGAGCAACTGATTGAACATGTAAAAATCGAATTAAATGATTATTGCGGCATCGATACCCTAAGGATGTTAAAGCAATACATTATTCCGATGGCATTGCCCAAATTAGAAGACTTGAAATATGAAGTATTGCCATCAGAAATACGTATAAATAACCACGCATTTTTAGCAGGAGATACTTTGCTTAACGGATCATTAAATGCGGCTATGATTTCCGGAGAAACTGCTGCTCTCGGTGTTGTCGAAAGTTGGTCAAATACCATTCGCTAAATTCTTGGCAGATTTATTTTGGGTAAAAATAAGCAAGTCAATGGCTTATTAATGCTAGCGTTTTTTTAACTTTTCAACATCCTCTAAAAAGTTTGAACTCTTTCCTGTCAGGGTCACTCTAGCGGAGAAAATAGAATTCATTCTTTTGGTTTAAACTCTTTCGTTTTGTTTGTCGTAACCTATTCCGGATGGAAAGACCAATTTTTGCTTTTGTTCCAAATCTCCAGAAGTCCAGGTGTCATGAAGTCTTGTAGACATCATTAAAGCTTTATCAATTGCCTTTTGAAGGTTCGACCTCTAAATCTCTGGATGTTGAATTTCTGCTTCAAGTCCTTTTATCTCACTCTTATAGTTTTCTGAGAATTTGCAGTAAATTTCTTTCTCATTTTCGGCTGTGCTTGAAAATCGAGAAAAGCTTGCAGTGTTTCCTGATTTTAGGTTGCGATCGGATTCGAATAGATACGATATGCTTGCATCGAACCCATTGGATAACAAAGGCTGTTTTTCTTCTAAGTCAGGTCTACTAAAATTATACGTGTGAATTAGATTATCGAACTGCTGAGAATAGAGTTGCTCTATCCAATTCCTGCCATGATCTCTTGACTGTAACTTTTGCTTGACATAACAAGAGGTAGAATTATAGTGAGTGACTTCATAGTTAATTCTTATGAATTTAGAATATTAATAACTTCTCTATAGCCTGTTTCTATCGCACCTTGAACGGTCTGATGGTGGCCATTTAAATTCATTGCTTCTCCCGCAAAAAAGAGTTTTTCCTGGATAGATTCGGCGGCAATACTTCTAGCATTTCCAATCCCTATTTTACTATAGGAGTAAGCCCCTTTGATGAATGGACTGGTCGTCCAATTTTCTACATGTGAAGTGAGGAAAGATGCCGTCGCTTGGCCAGCATACATTGCGTCCAATTCAGCCAAAAGTGCATTTGTTATTGCCGTATTGCTTCCTAATGAAGTCAAATGTTCAGCCTGATGCCCCATCACAAATGCGAGTAGGACATTGTCATTTCCATTTTTGCCTATTATTTCATCGGCATAAGCAGCGCAAATTTCTCCTCCTGCTATA
>JBLHPQ010000033.1:0-35119 GCA_047624355.1 Flavobacteriaceae bacterium
CTACTAGTACGATATAAACAACATAATACAAATAACTGTTATCTCTTGTGATAAAGTAGATAAACAGGTTGTAGAGCATCATCACGAGAATGATTCCAAAATAAAGCCCTGAAAGTAAATCGCTTTGCTTTCGTTTCTCCAGTATTTCCTTCTGAGGGCCAATTAACAAGGCAATTGAATCTGCTCCTTGCCGCTGACTTTCATATAGAATACCGTCTTCTCACCTGATGGAATATGGATGTCAAATAAATAATTCGGATCGTCGTATTTTCTCTCGCTAAAGGGTTTGCATTCACTGATTTCAATCAATTCGAATGCTCCATCTTCTCTCGGCGAATAAAGTTCAACAGCATCAATAAAGGGCTGTTCAAGCATGAGAATAATATCCTCCTCATCAGTGCTATTCTTAATTGGGATTTTTAACCAAAAAGAAGAAGTCGTTACCCCCATATTTGGAACTTTATTCTCACTCTTCACAAAAGCTTTTGAAACTACTACCTCATTAATGGTAAAGGAACCTAGTTCATCTTCTAAAAGAAAGATTCGCTTACCAATATCATGAATTCTCGAAGCCGAATAATTCGCTTGAGCGGTTGATACAATTGGTGCTAGAACACACGCTACCAGAAGTATTAATTGACGAATTATCAGTTTCATGGGAATATGGTTACTCTCTGAAGCGCGAAATTTAGGAAAATAACCCATAACGACACCCAATTTTTGTTGGAGAGTTAATTTAAAGATGATTATTCAGAAAAAACCAGGATGCTCGACTACACTTCTACCAGTTCAGCCTGATGAACGATCAGGTCATATTGAACGTCTAGAACAGCTTTTGCATTCGATTCAATTGTTCGATGAGTAAAATCGGCTCGAATCTTTAGAATTTTATTTTTTTCCTCTTTAAGTGCTGTGTCTAATAATTCAGCGTCCATAACTATGGTATAAGCTAGAAGATCAGAATTCGGATAGTAAAATGTACCGTCTTTTCCTATTGACCGCTCAACTACATAGCCCGTTTTTTGAAACATTGGCAAGGTAACCATTGAGCAAATCCCGAACAGCGTACGAACATTCATTTGAGACGCCAGCGCAATCCCAGTTCGAGTCAGTAACCAACTCACTCCTTGTCCGGCAACTTTTCGTGAATTCCATAATCCACAAAGTTCCGCAGCTCCAAATAAGGCATGTTGGGTATTTACGATATCATGAATACGGTCGTCCATATGACCAACAGCATCTTCAATTGGTAACGGTCGATCCCCGCCTACTATCTGCATCCTAATTCCACCAACTACTTCTTGCGTTTCTTCATCAATTGCGACAATTGCATACGTTGAAGGATTGTTGTACCAATCATCTTTGGCAGAAGTAATTTCTGTAATACCATAAATCTTCAATACATCCTGATGTCCATTCACATATTTTTGCGAAAGTTCAGGGAAATCAATAGCACGAAAGGCTTTAAGTCTTAGCATTCAGCTTATTTAAATTTCTAAAAACTTCGGAAAGTGGCTTTCTTAATGACTTGACCTGAGACTTTCCTCCTACATGCAATCGAAAAATAAATATTGGGTGATCCGAAAGGTTCAATTTTTCTAATGCCTGATTCCTCAAGATAGTCAATTTTTGCTTCGCTTTGGCCGATAAATCAACTCCATCTCCTTCAATTAGTCGCTCAAAGAAAAATGAACTTGGCGACATTGGTTGAAACTCCAATCCTTGGCGAGATGCCTCTAGCCAACAACGTTCTAGTAATCTGCCGGCTTCAAGAAACCCATGATTCGACTTATCTGTTAACGTTATATACCCAATGGCTCCCGCGGACTTCATGCTTTTTATCGCAAGCCCCTCAAATGCTCCTCCACCATTCCACTTGTTTAACTGATCTATGACTTTCCAGTCTTTCGCCATTCTAAAACCTGTTAATTCTCCCTCGGTCAAATCAATCGTTCTGATATCAATTCCGTTGCGCTGTTCCTCATTTTCTTCTGGAGTCCATCGCACTTCTTCTAAGAAGTCAGCGTGCCCTCTTTTCTCCATCATTCTAATTCGCTCTACGGAGGCAACTAAATTCGTAATTGTATTAATCTGATTACCATCGCTTAAAAAGACAATCTCTGAACTTCTGAATGGTTCATCTTGCTTTTGAATTGATGTTAGCTTAATTTTCGACACTTCGCTCGAAACGGTCACTCCTCTATTTGTACTCCGAATCCCGATGTAATCACTTAAAACATCACTCTCTTCATCCGAGGATGTAAATTGAATCGAGCAAATCAATGAATCATTTGTAGATGAAAAGGTATTAATATGGGCAGTATATCCAAGATCCAAGGCTTTGAGACTTAAGTTTTCAATTGCCGCTCCTAACCCAATCAATGATGCTTTCCCCTTGTAGTCTAATAAAGAATCCGATTGAAATTGATCTTTGAAAAGGTAGAGCGTTTTAGCGGAAGAAACCCATTTCCAAGGTTGTGCATTTCCCCCTGAAGGAGCTAGAATTGCCGCCTCAACTATTGCTTGAATCTCAGAATCTTCTAGATCAATGCTCTCCTCAATATCGCATATTGAAGTTGCTTCAATCGATTTAAAACAATCCTCCCATGTGAGCGGTTCCACTTTAATAAATTCATCTTTCCCGGAAGGGTCCACGGATACATTATCGCAAATCAATTCATCCATATCAATAAAATAGCGGCCTGAGTCTCGGAACTCATCTAAGACTATTCTACGATAAACATTTGCAGCAACAGCACCACCTAATGTAACATCAGCACCGAGTTGTGGCCAGGTCGTAATCGTTTGCTCAATCTCTAGCATCGATGCCTTTAATTTTGTCGAAATAGTAGATTCCCCAAGCATTGGCATGATGTAAGGAATCTTCTGTTCATTTGTTAGACCCTTTAACTTCGATGAATCCAAATGACCTATCAAACCATGTAGCAATGGACGGTCTGGCTCCAAATCAAATCTTTCAATATCCATCGTTCCGCGATCATTCATATCCATAATTACCGGGATCTGAAGTTTTTTGGCTTTCTCGCGAAGTAAAATTTTAATGTCTAAACCATCGCATTCATCAATCAATACGTTAATCTGTCCATCCTTTGAGAAGAAATCATCCATTGTCTCTTCCGTCAAGCCCTCATGGTAACATGTCACCTTTAGGTAAGGGTCAATTTCAGCAATCTCCCTTGCCAGGGATACTGTTTTCTTTAATCCCAAATCGAAGAGTCCAGAACGAATGCGATTGTAGTTACTTAATTCCAAGACATCAAAGTCAGCAAGCCTAATTTCACCATAGCTTCGCTCCAGAGTCATAGTTGCAGCTATTGTTCTACCTACAGAAAGTCCAACTACTCCGACGATTTGCTTGTTTAATAGTTCACTCTCCTCGTATGTGATCTTATGCTTATTTCTGTTTGTCTTTACTTCCGCAAACTCCGCCTCATCTAAAATATGTACAAGTGTTTGACTCCAAGGATAGTAAACCCAAACTCCAAACGCTCCTTGAGGAACATTGCCTAAATGTTTTTGAATTAATCTTACCGTTTCCTCTTCAGATAGTTTCTTTTGGGGATATCTGAGCTTGATCAGCTCACGCAACTGTGAATCTATCTCGTCGCGCACACGAATGCTCTTATATTCATCTAAAAGATTAGACAGGGCAATTGCATCTTCTTCAATAGACAAGCGAAATATGCTTGCCTTAGTGATTCCGTCCATTTTAGAGGTTTCGCTAGCTCGAACTGAGAGTTTTTCAATCATCATCAAACAATTGGGGAGTATTTTCTTAGCAGATTTAGGTGCAAATGTAACTATAAGTTGTTGATTGTACCTTCTTTTTATTCAAGGTATTAACACAAGATTTTTAATAACCCCAGTATCCCTTTTTTGAACCCGTCTTATGATCTTATATCCATGTCATCATTTTTTTGTAGATTGCCAGATCGGGCTTAATACAAGGCATCATGAGCAGCGAAAAAATACAAGTTCTATATGTTGATGACGAACGTCACAACCTTACTTCTTTCAAGGCAACTTACCGAAAAGAATTCAAAATACACATTGCGGAAAGTGCTCAAGAAGGACTTAAATTGATGGCTGAGAATAGTATTCAAATTGTTCTATCTGATCAGCGCATGCCGGAAATGACAGGCGTTGAATTTTTCGCACAACTTAAAGTTGATTATCCTGACTCCATTCGAATATTAATTACTGGCTATTCTGACATCCAAGCGATTATCGATGCAATTAACGAAGGACAAGTCTACCGCTATATAGCCAAGCCATGGGATGCTCAAGATCTCCTACTGGTCATTCGTCAAGCACATGAAATCTATAGCTTGAGAGAGGAAAATGCAAAACTGATCGAAGAACTAAAAGTAGCGAACAAACAATTGGAGTTTCTCGCACGTCAAGGATTACTTTCCTAAACGGTGGTTAATAGTAGGTATAGCTCGAATTTGTTTCCATTTCAAAGGAAGAACTGATATTTAAATATCTGGTTTCCGGTCCAAATTCATTGTACTCATGCGACCATGACGCATCTACCATAATACTAGTTCTGTAGGCATTTAGGAGCTGTCCTACCTCATTATACACATAGGTATTACTTAATGTCATTCCCATAACTATGGTTTCTTCTTGGGTTTTCGAACCGTTGCCACTGTAGCTAGAAGTTGCCGAACCTACTAACTTATATTGCTCATCGTACGATTGAAAAAATACGCGCAATCCTTGTTCATTGTAATAATATTTATCACAGATGATTTTACTGACTTCAATCATTAGATTAGATTAGATTCAATTCATCATCATAGTACATATTAGTGTAGGAGGTTTTACCCCTAACGCTAGCATAGGACTTGGCTATTAATCGATTCTTTTTATCGTATTAATAATATTTAACGTAACCATCGTTCAGTAGATTATCTTTCGACTCTTTGATACTATTTCCGTTTTCGTCAAGCTCATAACTGAAAGTCTAAAAGCGCACATCTTCTCCATCTTTCGAGTCCTAACACCTTTCATTTTTATGATTTCTTCCTGCGTCAAGGCCTCTAGCATTATTCCGCCAAAATCAGCTAGCTGCTCTGCTGTTTTTAGCTTTTGAGAAGGTAATAACCTAGCTATACTCGCGTAATTCGACCTAGTATTCCCTGGAATTTAAGCAATGCAACTTTCTGCAAAAGCAATACTGAGCAGTAGAAAAAGTAGTTTCATGATGATAAAGTGAAGTTTTGGTAAGCGATTTAGAAATTCAGAACAATAAACTCTGTACGACGATTCTTTTGATGCGCCGCCTCCTTCTCTTCTTCCGTTTCTAACTTCATGATTTCCTCCTCTGAGAATCCGAGCAATGGCTGAGTCGCTCCGAGCCCTCGAACGGACAGTCGATCCTTAGAAATCCCTCTACCTACAAGATAATCTAAACAAGATTGTGCCCTTGCTTGAGAAGCACTAATGTTCTGCATTGCTCCACCTCTATGATCTGTATGTGCTTGAAGTTCTATATTAATGGTTGGATTGTCTGTGAGTGTAGTATACAACTCATTTAGTCCATAGATGCCATTAAGATTACCTTCCGCTATATCTGAATGTTCTTTCTTCGGTTTAATCAATGCGTTAATTTCGCTGTATTTCGCACCAGGAATTGAAATTGCATGCTTTGATTCAGCGTTCTGAAGTTTAAGCTGACGAACGAACTTTCTAGATTCCTTCAATAGTACTGTCGATACTTGATCTTTAGCCACAAGATAATCTGTTTGATCCACCTCAATAGAATACGTTACATTATCCTTGATATAGCGGTCTTTCCCATTCGTCTCGAAGCTAAATACTCCATTCTCATCCGTTTTAACCTCGTAAGATGAATTATCAGTTCCGACAACTTTAATGCGTGCATTACTCACTGGTTTTCTCGTTTCCATGTCCACAACAATTATCGATAAACTATGCTGAGCCTCATCTCCAAGCGCCTCTCCAGTTTTAAGCAAACGAGATTTCATAATGAGCTTATCTGCTCTAGGCGTATCTTTAACGATTTGTTTATACTTTAGATAAGAATCAATGGCCTCAGAATATTTCCCTTGTTGTCTCAATACATTACCAAGTTTCAAGTGAATTATAGGCTGTTTTGAAGAATAATCCATCTCTATTGACTTTTGATAGAAAATTTCAGCCATTTCTGCGTTCGTTGTTAATCTATAGGATTCCGCAATTTGGAAAATGATCCTTGCTTTTTCCTCTGCTTTAGGTGCCTTTGGAAAAGCCTTCTTATATAAATCAACTGCAGAATAATACGCTTCATTCCTAAACGCCGCGTCCGCATCTTTTGCGAAGTTCTTTTGAGCGCTCGCAGCTAAACTAATTACAAAAAGAATTAAGGCTGTATTGATCAATTTCAATTTCATCATGTTTATCAAATTATTGAGAAGTAAAGTTACGCTTTCAGAAAATAGATCTACGATTTTCATTCCAAAAAGAGTATTCAGGAACAATTTCAAGTTAGTTGCCTGATAATCAATCTAAATAAACTGAAAAAGTTTATCTATTAATCTCCTCTGAATAATCAGCATTGAATTATAATAGCTCATCTACTTCATTTGAATATTCCTATGAAGATCGCATAACTAAGCAAACAGGATCATGGCATGGAATTAATCAAATCGGGAACTATTTTGGACATTCAACCATTAACTATACCTATGATTCATTAGGATTACTGATTTCTAGTGAAACGGTCAAAAGTGATTCTGATTCAAGAATGCTTTCATTTGATCTGACACCATCTGATGCAGCAGACGATGCCAAAGTTCTTCCTGAATTAATTACTTTCAAGTATAGCTACGACACAATCGGAAATTGGATCACCTGTAAACAACACGACCGAAGTGGTGAGCTTTTGTTTACGGAAACGCGCGTATTTGAATAGTATGAAAACTAACGTAGAGCCTTTTTCAGTTCATCTATAGCGAATTCATTAAGTGATGGCATTAATTAAATGGGAAATGTTTGCTGAGGACGGTCAAACGAATTGATTTCCCTAAATTTAGTGCATCAATAAATCTATTTTCCATATCATCTTTTGGGCCTTTGCCTTCCTTTATCTTTTCGACTATTTTGGCTCAGAATACGATATGCTAAAGGGAATAGGCTATTCAGTATTTGAACTTTCTTTATTGGGGATCGAATTCTACTTAAACCTTTTCCTTCTACTCCCACTCCTACTGGCCAAAAAGAAACCTATTCTTTATGGTTTATCGCTGACATCATTGATGTTTGTCGCGTTTTCAATCTACTTTATCGTCGATTTCGATGAATATCTGCTGGCGGAAACTACTTCACGTGCAGCGATTACGTTCTTTCTTAATCACGGCTTTTTCGTTTTCATCTCTATTATGTTTTGGTATTTCTCGAAGTATAAAAATGAAAAAAGTGAGAAGGTTGTCCTTCAGGAAGAAAAGCGGCAATTGCAAATTGAAGTTCAAGAAATTACCGAGGAATCATCCGGGGTGAACGAAAACATCCTTATCAAATCGAAACACGCGTTAATAAAAATTGTTATCGATGAAATACTCTACGTCGAGAGCCTTCATAAATACATCAAAGTTGTAACGGAGAATAAGTCGTACACAACGCTCTACAGTATTTCTGCGCTACTTGAAGAGTTACCTCAATCTAAATTTCATCGTTGCCATAGATCATTTATCTTAAATGTCTCTAAAATCAGTAGTGTAGATGGAAATATCGCGCATATATCCAAGTATGAAATCCCGATAAGTAAAGGCAACAAGGAAGAATTGGTAAAAAGGATGGGAAAGCAAATAGGTTAGAATGGTTTCCATACCCAAAACAGGTCGATTCAGAGAAATTATTCCGCCATGTTGCTTTTAAGCCCTTTCTTTGGTGTAGAACATTAAATCTAGCTTATGAAGTTTCATTTCTCCCTTATTACAGCAATCTTTTTTTTGAGCGCACAATCCATTTCTCAAACGTATACTATGCCGGAAGAAACATCTCCACATGAAGGAACTTGGATACAATGGCCACACAATTACTTATACGGCCCTTGGTATGTTGATGATGTTGAAGCGTATACATTTATAGCAATGACGAATGCGCTACAGTCCGGCGAGAATGTTCACATCATTGCCTACGACAGTGTAGAATTAGCAAATATAATTTCAGTTCTAACCACCGCGAGTGTTCCCTTTACGAACCTAGATTTCTACGTGCATCAAACAGACGATGTATGGAGCAGAGATAATGGTCCAATGTTCGTCTACAATGAGAGTGATCAGCTAACAATCTTAGATTGGGGATTCAATGGATGGGGAAATGACACACCATATACCAAGTGCGATCTAATTCCACAGAGCATAGGCGCAGATCTAGGAATCCCTGTAGTTGATTTAAATGCAATGGTTTTAGAAGGAGGCGCTCTTGAGCACGACGGACATGGAACCATGATTGCGACAAGAAGTTCAATTACTCATTCAAGCAGGAACCCAGGATTAACAGAGGCTCAGATTGAAACTTACCTGGCGACCTACGTTGGAATTACTAATTTCATTTGGTTAGATGGCGTTTACGGGCTTGAAATCACTGATATGCATATTGATGGAGTTCTTAAATTTGCGAATGACAGTACAATCGTGACGATGGACAGCCTAGATCTCATCGCATGGGATTTGAGTGCGTCAGATGCATCTTTGGTTATAGGAGCATCAAATAGTAGCGGTGATCTTTTTAATCAAGTGATCGTGCCGCTAACGCAAAACAACGTCATTACTAGTTATGGAACTGACTTGGGCTACAAAGGATCTTATGTGAACTACTATATAGGCAACTCAGTGGTTTTGGTTCCTACCTATGGAGACCCAAATGACGCTGTCGCGATCGGTATCATTCAAGGCGTGCATCCATCTAGAACTGTGGTTGGAATAGACGTTAGAAACCTTTACGCTTATGGTGGCATGATCCACTGTATCACACAACAGCAGCCAGTCGAATTAGTTACGTCGGGATTAATTGAAGAAAAGGATCACGGGATTGAATTGTTTCAGAACAGTCCTAATCCGTTCAATGAATACACAACAATTTCTTTTGACCTTGAAGTTCCTTCGAAAATCAACCTGATAGTTTACGATGAGCTTGGTCGACCCGTTAATACACTAATCGATGGGAAGCTTCTAAGCGGAAATCAATCTATTACGCTATGCGCATCTGATTATGAAGCTGGCCTGTATTACTATTCGCTTAGCGTAGACGGAGAATTGAGTTCAACAAAGAGAATGATAATTGTATATTAATCAATTTGCATCGAGGATATTAGTCAGCTAAATAGCATGATTTAATAGACCTTTTCGCCTTTCAGGAGCCATTTCCCCCACTCACGATTATAGGCGTGAACTTGTTGCGTTTCATTGCCATCGTTATCGTAAACAGGTTGACCCTGATTCATCCATTCGAAGATACTTCCGTATAGATTTTGAACATTGGTATAACCAGCTTTTTCGAGCTTCTCTCCAATTTTCTCACTTCTATAGCCTACGGAGCAGTATATAATGATTGCTGTATCCTTAGGAATACTGTCCATCCGATTCAGATCAAAATCATCGTATCCGACCCATTTCGCAGCTTTTATATGAGAAACATCAAATTCCTCAAGCGATCGAGCGTCTAGAAACAAGGTTGCACTGTCTTCTAGTGAAGCGTCACTAACACTAATCTCATCCACTGAATGATCCAGAAGATTGAACAACATCGCGCTATAACTTCTACTCTGAATTTGCCCCACAGAGTGGAACGAACTAAAAATCAGTAAGAGGAAGAATAACTTTTTCATTTCAAGAGGATGTACTCAAGCCAATATTAGCCAAGGTCATTTACTGATTTGGGTAGTAGCTACCAATTACCGTACCCGCCTTCCAACTCACGCACGTTAGTGAAACCCATTTCTCGCATTTGGTCAAGCGCCTTCCCACTTCTACCTCCAGATTGACAGTAAATAAGCGTCAAGGTATCTTTATCTAATTTATTCATGTCCTCTTTGAAGGAAGCATCATTAAAGTTGATATTCTGTGCATGACCAATCTTTCCGCCGTTATACTCACGTGGAGTTCTAACATCAATCAAGACTGCATCAGGATTAGCGGTGAGTACTTTCTTAAATTCGGTTTTAGAAACACGCACTAAATTCGCGCCATCCGCTTGATTTTGAACTTCATTTGTCTCACCCTGCGCACAAGATGATAACCATAAAACACTTGCTGCCAAAAACAATACAATTCCTTTCATCATTCTCTTTATCGCTAAATTCAACTAATTCCCTTTCACAAGAGGCGTAAACCTACAGCTCGGTAGGACAAACAAATGTCGAAGTTGGGACTGTTGTTTCTTTTATCATTGTAAAACCGCCCTGCACCTCGATAATGTTGTGAATCCCTCTAGATTTTAGGATCGAGCTTGCAATCATTGATCGGTATCCTCCCGCACAATGGATGTAGTTATCCTCATCCTCGTTGAATTTATCAAGATTCAGATTCAAGTCAGCTAAGGGTGCATTCACAGCATCGAGGACATGCTCAGAAGAGTATTCAGTGTCCTTTCTAACGTCAACAACATGAATCGTTTGCGCATTGCGAATTGACGCAAATTCATCTGTCGTAATACTCTTAAGCGTATCAACCTCTTTCCCTTCAGAATTCCATGCTTCAAATCCACCTTCAAGGTAACCGAGTACATTATCAAACCCAACGCGTGAAAGACGAATGATCACCTCTTCCAGTCGCTCAGGATCGCAGACCAGCAAGATAGGTTGGGCAATGTCTTTAATTAAACTTCCCACCCATGGAGCGAAGTTCCCATCAATACCTATAAAAATTGATCTCGGAATGTGTCCAGTGTAGAAGTCATGTTGACTACGAACATCGAGCACGAGTGCACCACTTTCATTCACGGCTAATTCAAATTTCTCAGGAGCCAGTGCATTTTGTCCTTGTTTTATAACCTCTGCAACGTCCTTGTAGCCCGTTTTATTCAACATAACGTTCATTGGGAAATATGCGGGCGGAGGCAATAAACCATCCGTCACCTCTTCCACGAACTCGGCTTTTGTCATATCAGCTCTAAGCGCGTAATTGTTCTCTTTCTGATCCCCTATAGAACCGACAGTTTCTTTACTCATGTTCTTACCACAAGCGCTGCCTGCACCATGGCCAGGGTAGACAATCGTGTCATCCGGCAATGTCATGATCTTTGATCGAAGACTATCAAATAGTGTTCCTGCTAGTTCTTCTTGCGTCATAGTGGCTGCCTTTTGAGATAGATCAGGCCTACCCACATCACCAAGAAATAACGTATCTCCACTGAAAACAGCATGTTCTTTGCCATTTTCGTCGATCAACAAATAACTTGTACTCTCCATAGTATGCCCTGGCGTGTGAAGTACTCTTATCGTTACATTTCCAAGCTTAAATTCTTGATTATCCGTAGCAACTAAACTATCAAATTCTGTAGTTGCAGTCGGACCATAAACAATTTTCGCACCTGTCTGTTCCGCTAAGGTAACGTGACCGCTGACAAAATCTGCATGAAAATGCGTTTCGAAAATGTACTTAATCGAAGCATTTCGCTTCGCTGCCATGTCTGTGTAAGTCGTCACCTCTCGCAAAGGATCGATGATCGCGACTTCACCATTGCTCTCAATATAATAAGCGCCCTGGGCCAAACATCCTGTATATAATTGTTCTACCTTCATTTTCTCTAGATTCTATTGCAAAGATACCATTCCGTTTTCACTTAAAGGGTAACTTGAGTTACACACCAAATACTGTTTCCTTTAGGACGATATAAATACCCATAACTAACACAAACCAGCCGAAACCTTTCTTTAGCTTATTTCCATCAATAAACTTGTTCAGATAAAGTCCTATAAAAATACCTATCACGGACAAAGCAGTGAACGACAATAAGAAGCCCCATTCAATTTCAACGTTCTCGATATCTCCAACAAAACCAATGAGTGACTTAATTGCAATGATCATCAAAGACGTTGCAACAGCTTTTTTCATCGGCAATTTGGCCAATAACACGAGCGCTGGGATGATTAAGAATCCACCTCCTGCTCCTACTATTCCTGTAAGAACTCCAACGACTGCTCCCTCAAGTAAAATGAGCGGATAATTATATTTTATTTCTGTGTCCTCTTCATCAGCTTTCTTCCTCCCTTTGATCATTGAGTAGGCAGCTATTAGCATAATGATTGCAAAGAACACCATTATTCCAATTTCCTTTGTCACGATGAAGTCGTTCACTGTAAACAATTCCGCTGGAATTGCAGGGATTAGAAATTTACGTGTTAGGTATACAGCGACTAAGGCAGGGAGTGCAAAAACAATTCCGGTTCTGAAATCTATCATGCCCTTCTGCGCGTTCCTAATCGCTCCAACCAAGGCTGATGTACCAACGACAAATAATGAATAAGCTGTTGCTGTTACTGCATCCACACTTAGCACATAGACTAAAATGGGGACCGTGAGAATAGATCCACCGCCGCCAATTAGACCGAGAACGATCCCGATTAATAAGGCACCCAGCAAGCCAAATAATTCTACGTATTCCATTTATACCGTTTGATTAACCAACAATTTATTCAGATATGAAATTCAGCAATTTGAGGGAGTCGTTATTGCTACCGATAAGAACACCAAGCCTGTTATTGTTTTGAATTAGTCCAAGTTGCTTGATATTACCATTCCCCCAAGAACCACTTGACGCAGTTTTCTCTATCCAACTTCCTTTTCCATCACCTAGGAGGATTAATCCCATCCCCGCATCACATCTAGGCGTTTCAACCTCTGCCTCGTAAAGATTACCCGCACTAATAACATCGAGGTTTCCATCAGAATTAATATCCTTTAAGATTATGTCATTCCAATTGAAGGACTGAAACCTGTTCGCAAAATTCACTTGCTTAAAAGATCCGCCTTCATTGATAAAAACCGCTGAATGGAAATCATATGCCTCTAATTTAAGCGCTGGAGCCAATCTGTCGCCATAAACATCTGTAATCGTAGCAATGGCGAACAAGTCATACGTTGGAAATTCTTGTACAAGCTCAGGTACCTGTTCAGATGAGCATTGTCGACCTCTGAGAGGGAACGTCTTTCCTTTTTCATCATAACCGAGAACAATATCATTTTTCCCATCATGATTGATGTCATCTGAAAACACCTTGAATGGCCCATCCAGTGAAGCTTTGTACTTGTAATTTAATCCTAGGTTCCCAGCAACTAGGTCGAGATCTCCATCATTATCAATATCACCTAGTTCCAAACTAAACCACCATCCATTTGTTTTTTCCAATCCAAAAGCGCGTGTACTATTAATGTAGTAGCCACCCTTTAACTCAAAGATCGACAATGGCATCCACTCTCCTGAAAGAGCTAATTCTGGAACTTTGTCTCCATTCAAATCTGCCCAAACAGCATCTGTAACCATGCCAATTTCGGCCAACCCTGGAGCTATTTCGCTAGTGACGTCAACATATCTACCTCCTTCAAATTTCAATAAATAAGATGAAGAAGTGAAAGGATATTTCCCTGGTGTTTGTCTCGAACCAATGAATAGATCTAAATCACCATCTTGATCGTAATCAGCTGAGATAACAGTCCCGGTTGATATTGAACTGTTTCTTGGTAGGATGTCAGTTTCGAAAAACTCGCCTTGATCGTTCATGAATAATTTGTCCGCCAAGTTTTCAGAGCCATTTAGGTTCTCGTTGCCACCATAGCCAATGTAAAGATCTTGGTCGCCGTCTCCATCATAATCGAAGAAGTAAGAAATGACCTCTTCTCTTTCGGCATATTGAGAGAAAAAGCCCTCCTGAGCAATATCAAAACCGCCGGATTGCGTCTGAATGTATAAATGCCCTGTTTGACCTGCAGCTCCGCCTACATAGAAATCATCCAATCCATCGGCATTAACGTCACCTACACCAACAGCTGGACCTAAATTGCTCATTTTGTGAGGCAATAGCACTTCTCGATCGTAATCGTCGAACTTATTTTCTGTATGAGTAAACGCTAGCGTTGAGAGTTCGGTTTCGATGGTATTCCTATCTCTAAAGATTGTTTCTGTCTGGGCAAGTGATTTATCGTGTGCTATCGTTACCGTTTGATTTGGGTCAATATCCGTCATTTTCGAAACCGTACCATCGGACCAAACAACTTCAATATGATCTACTATTCTATTCTTCCCAATTCCAAAATGAAGTTCATCACTAATCGATGATTGAAACCCTCTCGCCATATAATGTTCTGAAGTCTGCACCAAATCGCCACAAACCACTGTTACTTTTGCGCCAATTCCTGAGCGGTTGGTTAAGTTTCCGAGGAGATCAATCTTGATGAAATTCGAAGTTTCTGAATCATTCCGGTAAATCGTCGCTAACTGATCGATGTTGTTGACGACCAAATCCAAATCGCCATCACCATCCAAGTCAGCATAAGCCGCTCCGTTTGAAAAAGTCGCTGTTTCTATTCCTTTATTCCCAACTTTTGAGAAGCGCAAGTCGCCTTTATTCGTATAGAGATAGTTCGTTATCGGCTCTTCAGGCATTTGATCTAAGATCCGCTTTAAATAGAAGTTGCTACTATCTGGATACTTTTTCATCTGTCCAAGAATCTTTACTTTCTTCTTGACAAAATCATTGTTTCGAGCTTCTTTTCTTAATCCATTGGACATAAATAGATCTTTCAGTCCATCTTGATTGAAATCGGCTAATAGAGGGGCCCAACTCCAATCCGTTTTATCCACTCCAGCCAATTGAGAAATTTCAGAGAATGTCCCATCCCCATTGTTTAATTGAAGGGTATTTATCATATATTGGTAATGCAATCCATGCTCTACATACTTCCAAAAACGTTCAGGGTTCATTCCCGACATATTCGTTTTTGATCTGTAATTATCTTCAGCAGCCATGTCAGCAACCATGATATCCAGATGCCCATCATTATTGATGTCAGCGATATCAGAACCCATCGAGAAGTTAGATATATGTCCCGTATTCTCCTTTAACTTATCCGTGAATGTACCATCGGTATTGTTAATGTACAGGTAGTCGCGCTCTAAGTAATCGTTACAAACATAAATATCTGGATATCCATCTGAATTCATATCACCAATAGAGGCACTCAGTCCATAACCAATTGGACTTCCCTTTATACCTGCTTCCTCACTGACGTTGACGTAATTTCCATTATCATTTCTGAAGAATTTATCACCTGCCAATGGATCCCGATCGAATTCAAGGTTTTCATTACTAGCATTGCCTTTTACTGATTTAATTGCGTGATTCAATAAAAACAGATCCAAATCTCCATCTCGATCATAATCCATGAAATATGCTTGAGATGAGTAGCCAAGATCATCTAAACCAAAATCCGCCGCTGCTTCAGTGAACGTAAGATCACGGTTATTCATATACAATTTATTCCGGCGAGCATCATCATTGGTATTTCCCGATTTACATACGTAAATATCTAAGAACCCATCATTATTGACATCTATCATACATGTTCCGGTAGCCCAACCCCTGCCACCAGTTACACGCGCTGTTGCTGATATGTCTTCGAATTGAAAATTACCTTTATTGAGATAAAGAACATTAGGTTCCAAGTTCGATGTGAAGTAAATATCTGGTAATCCATCGTTATTAATGTCGCCGACAGCAACTCCTCCTCCATTATGGAAGTATTGGTATGTTAGGACATTTATCTGAGGAGATTCCGTCAGGTTATTTTTGAATGAAACCCCAGTTTGACCAGCGCCTAATTCAGTAAAAGTCAATTGTGCCCACGTATTCATTGCAAAGAGAAGCATGCATGTAAATAGCGCGCTCGTCTTGACTTTCCTCCTTACTAAAAGCTCCTTCATCCTCACTAATGGTATTATGATCACCAAATTTAAGCATATTTTGTTCCAAAAATGAAATATTAGGAATGTCCACTTGAGTGACGAACTTTACGCTTAGAAAGCGTCTCTTTAAAAAAGAACACTCTGCGCGCTATCATTTTCACCCTAGGCTTATTGATTTCCACCGTGTCTTTTGGACAGATTACCTTTAATACTGGCGATGCTGGCCTTGACGCTGAACTTAATATCGCTAATACCGAAGCGAATAAAGACCTGTCACTTTTCAAAAATAAATTGAGTCTTGATTTTAATATTTCCTCTCCAATAGTTGATAAATTATTAGCATAATGAAACCTACAGAAGCATTGCTCGCTGCTCGGATTGCTGATATCATTGGTAAACCAGTTGATGACGTGATTCCTAGCTATAAAGCAAACAAGGAGAAAGGATGGGAGCGATTGCAAAAGATTTGGGAATCAAACCAAGCTCTGCGGAATTCCACGCACTTAAAGGAAAAAAAGGAAAATCGAACAATGGTGGTGGTAATGGGAATGGAAACGGTCAAGGCAAAGGAAAAAAGAAGGGATAGATCGGTACTTCTATCTCCGTATTCGCGTTGGCTATCCTAATAAAGCACTTGGTCTCTTCACTAGGAACCAACGTTGGATCATTTAATCATTGAAGAAATAACGCGACAACAATCATTCGGGCTTAAATGCATTAATTCCCCGGCTGTAGTTGCTCAGCTCAAAAACAATTTCGTGTTAACCCATAAAGGAGTTCTTTTCTACGGTTTAGACATAAATAATGGGACATTGCTCCTTCCCTACACTTCGATGCGATCCATCTTAAAGCCAGTAATTAATTAGGAATCGAATTTAATGTGAGCGCATAAACAATAGATTCGTACTTTGACGAACAATGACAAAGCAAAAGAAGACATCCAATAAAAAGAAACACACGAAGCTTCTCAATCAGAAAAAGAAAAAACAGCGTGATGCACAAGAGAAAACGAAGGAGCGTTTGTCGGAAATTCGTTCTAAGAAAGTTGAGTGAGGGTAATTTGAATGAAGCTTGCCGTTAATGAATGGATACCGGTTTTCACGGTGAAGATGAGATTAAGTTTAGACACAAAAAAAGCCGCTAAAAGAGGCTTTTAAATATCGATATTACAAATGTCTTTAGTTACAACCTTCGTTGAATTCCTTGATGATCTTCATAAAGCCTCTAGCATCATATCCAGAAGCTTTTGACTTCACTTTCTTCGAGAGTTCTTTATTATCAGCAACATATTCTGCCATTTTTTTGTTGAAACCATCATCGAAGAAAGCCTTCGTAACACCTATTCCATCTGTTGATTTAAAATAGACTTTTTGAGCTGGGAATTTTCTTTTTCCGTAATCTTCAGAAGATTCATCCGGACGCTTTTTCATTGACTTATAGCCTGAGGCCATTGTGTACCACTTATATGATTTAATGCATCCTGCATCATCCATAACTAAATTCCCACGAACAGACTGTCCTCCTGAATTTCCAGAATAAGGAATACAGTGATACAATTTATCAGCCACCTTGTACTCCTTAAGATCTGCCACGAGGTATTTTTTCTTCGTACTTGTGTTATCTTTCTCACGATAGAAAATCACCTCTTCCTGCATAATTGCACGATTTCTATACTTAATGAATCCATCAATTCGTTCTCCATCAGTATCAATTACATACCCGACATATTGTTTACCATATATGTAAGTGTCTGAACTCCAGTCTTGCGCTTGGGAGGGAAGTACTGTGAATATGAACAGGCTTGCTACTAAGCTATTAAATATCATAATCTTCTATTAGTTGATGGTGAAAAGATACTATTTATTAAGCGGACGTTTGCTGATTGCGACCAGATTTAACAATGTTATAACGCGTACTTTTTTGTCTGTTACACCCTTGAAATCGATTCTGTTTAACCGAAAGGGTTAGATTCAAATATTAAACAGTGGAATTCGGTACAAATCAATCTGAAAATCAGGCAACCAAATAGAAAAAGATCAGTTGTATTGGTGACGAATTATACTACTTGTGATGCTCCTGAAAAACAGTTTTTTTACGTTTCTATTATGCCTATTGAGTAGTATTAATTTTGCTCAAACCAATATTTCTGGTGTTATCAATCAATATACGGCTGTAACGGCAGTGGATTACCCAAATAATGCCGTAACTGTAGCATATTCGGCTGCATTTTCCGTTGGGGATCAAGTTTTACTACTACAGACACAAGGAGCAACTATCAACGAAACAGACGCTGCTATGTTTGGCTCCATAACGAGTTATGGCGATGCGGGCAACTATGAAATATTAATTATCTGTGACATTGTCGGAAATGTAGTCACATTCGATGCTGTGCTCCTTAACACATATACTGCCACTGGTTCTGTTCAATTAATTACGATGCCTCGATATACAGATGCAACAATTTCTGGCGGCGACTTAACAGCCAACGCTTGGGATGGAACAACAGGTGGAGTACTCGTTTTTGAAGTTTCTGGCACCTTAGACTTTGGGACCCAAAACATTGATGTTCGTGATCTAGGATTTCGAGGTGGAGCCTCTATCAATGCAGACGGTTCATGCAACTTTATTCTTGATGCAACCTATTACCAAGCTGCTGGAAACGCATCTGCTCGCGCTTTTAAAGGTGAAGGAATTACGGCCTTCATAGTAAATAAAGAAGCCGGCCGTGGACCACAAGCCAATGGTGGCGGCGGTGGAAATAATCACAATGGCGGCGGTGGCGGTGGAGCAAATTATGGATTGGGCGGTCGTGGTGGTCAGCGCATAAAAAGGAGCACATTTACCTGCGGCTCAGAAATTGGTGTTAGCTCTAAAAGTCTAGCGAGTGGATATGGCGTGAATAAAATTTTCTTGGGGGGGGGTGGCGGAGCCGGTCAAGGAAACAACGCCATTACAATCTACGGAACGGGAGAAAATGGAGCTGGTTTGGTTATTATTCGAGCGACTACAGTGACTGCCAATGGACAAAGTATCCTCGCAGATGGAAGTACGGTTCCAGGGAACGCAGACAGTGATGGTGGCGGTGCAGGCGGTGCAGGTGGAACGGTATTGCTCGATGTTACAACCTTTTCGAATGTATTAAACGTGTCTGTTACTGGCGGTAACGGAGCGAGTATTGATAATTTTGGAACATCCAACTGCAATGGCCCAGGTGGTGGTGGTGGTGGTGGTGTTGTATGGACTAGTGGAGGAACAACTCCTACAAATCTTAATGCAACGTTAACTGCTGGACTCAATGGAATTACGGCCGTTACAGGACAAACAAACTGCACAGTGGGTAGTGCAAACTCTGCACTTCCCGGAGCTCTAGGTAGCGAATTACAAAGTTTAACACTGAATGAGAGTAATACTACTTACGCAGGCTGCCTTCTATTACCAATCCAATTGCATGAATTTTCGGGGAAATATGATGTCAATTTTGGTGTGTTATTAAATTGGTCAACGCTTTCTGAAAATAACAATGACTACTTCACGATAAAACGCTCAAGTAATGGGAGCGACTATGCCCATTTAGCAACAGTTAACGGAAAAGGAAATTCAACCACACAGCATCACTACTATACGCTTGATCCTTCACCAGAAACAGGAATGAACTATTATAGATTAAGTCAAACTGATTTTGATGGTCACGATGTATACCTTGGAACTGTAGCCTTGAATGTCCAACGCGAATTTGAAGGTTTAATCATTGCACCTAACCCTGTGTACGGAATAACTGAAGTTCAATTTACGAATAGCTCTGCAACAGAAGTATCCGTTCAAATATTCAAGATTTCAGGCGAGCAAGTGTATCAGGAATATTTTATGGCGCAGGTCGGTGAGAATAAGGTTCACTTTGATGCCACTGCTCTATCTAGCGGAATCTACTACCTGATCGTATCTGGTGAGAAGCAAGCCAAGCGGGTTAAATTCGTTAAATAACTGTCAATCAATCTTTTTTAACGCTTCTTTAAGAAGTTTTTTGCTATAAGCATTTAACTTTTTATGGGTAGGCATCCATCCTTCTAAAAATCGAGTGAAATCAGTCCAAGCAACAGCATACATCCGTCTCCATTCGATTTCTAACGCTTTAAAGTCAACTGAATCATTGAACTGCACTAACGCTTTTTGGAGCTCAGAAAAGTACCAAATCAACAGTTCTTCTTCATAGCGATCGCACGCGTTGGAATCTAGACAACTTCCTAGTAGATAGACGACATCCTTCATGCCACAACCTCTCCCAGTATATTGAAAATCAACCATTGCTACAGATTTCATATCATCGGAGAAACAAAAATTCGCAACTTTTGCATCTCCATGAACAATTGTCTGGAATGTGCAATTGGTGAGTAAATCATCCAATTTTATGGCAGCATCTTTCAAGCGACCGGCTTTCATTGATTTGAATTCATCCTGACGCGTATTTAAATGCCAATAGGTTCCGACATTCCATAACCCAAGTCCACCGTCGCCCATAAACGTAGCATGAAAAGCCGCCAACCATGCCAAACACAATTTCACTTCTGCAATCGTTAAAGTCGTTTTTCGTTTTGGATATCCAGCTTGGTCAAGGTCCTCTAGAATTAATATCTGTTCATTGTTCCTAGCAGCGCTCCCAATGAAATTTGCCACTCTAGCCTCGCTTGGACAGCGTTCAGTGAAACTTTTATACCAGTTAAATTCAACTTCATAGGATTTAACCTTTCGATCGTGCGAAGCTCCAGTGTTCCATCCCCTTGGGTGATTCAATTCATCAGGAAATGAAATATGTTTGACTATAACCGACGACGTCCTATCCGAATCAAGTCCAATTTTAGCAATTTCACCATATCCAGACCAAAGAGATTGAACACGCTTTCTGGAGATGATTTTAGTCGCTCCAGTTAATTCCAAAATATCGTCAGAGAAATCCTCTTTCATTTGCTCAGGTTATACGAACGTAAATGTAGAGAATCAATTCTCAGATTCATCAATTGAACGAGAGAAACCATTAAGTTTGCATTCATACATCATGAAGAATATACAACTGTGGCTAAAATCGAGAACATAACCATTCGCAAAATTGAAATCGGAGACAATAAGGAACTTGCCAAGTTGATTCGTGGAATTCTTACTGAATTTGGAATTGACAAGCCAGGAACAGTCTTCACAGACCCAACAACTGATCATTTATATGAACTCTTCGATTCAATAAACGCCGCTTACTGGGTAGCAGAAATGGACGGTAAAATCGTTGGTGGATGCGGCATGTATCCTACTAAAGGATTAGCTTCCAATTGCACGGAACTTGTCAAACTTTATGTGGATAGCAAAGCGCGTGGCCTTAGACTTGGACGTAGATTGATGGAGATTACGTTAACTGAAGCTGAAGTTCTTGGTTATACTTCAGTCTATTTAGAAACGCTTCCAGAGTTAGCAAGTGCTATCGGACTTTACGAATCCTTAGGTTTTATCAGCTTGGATAAACCATTGGGAGATTCAGGTCACTTTGCATGTAATCTATGGATGCTTAAAGCGTCTTAATTATCCTCTCTTTTGACGTTTGTGATAGGTTTTATCACCTCTCGTCTGTGCTTTCTTATACTTCTTCTTGATATCACGCTGATAGCTACCTCCCTGATTCGTCTTTTGATTTTTCACTTTCTTTTCATGCGTCCCAGGCCCCCTTTCTTCGAACTTCATGTTTCGATCAGGATTTTTGAGCATCATGTCTTCCGGCTCCTCTTCTGGGATCAGCTCGGTAGAAATTTCAACTTCAGCAGGTAATTCAAGGTATGGAATCGTGAACGCCATCAATTTTTCAATTGACTTTTTTGACGGCATTTCCCTCTCGGTTGAAAACAAAATCGAATTTCCTTCTTCTTCCGCCCTACCAGTACGTCCAATTCGGTGCATGTAGTTCTCAGGATAAGCCGGCGTATCAAAGTTGATAACATGCGTAATCTTATCTAAATCCAGCCCACGAGACATAATGTCTGTGGAAATCAGAACTCGATTTTTACCTTCATCAAACTCTTCAATAGAACGAATTCTATAATTCTGTGATTTATTCGAGTGAATAACACATGTTTCATCGCCAAACAATTCCTGCATTTCATCGAACAACCTATCGGCCATCTTCTTATTTGATGTAAACACAAGAACTTTTTTGAACTTGTCTTGATCTAAAAGTATATGCCTAAGTAGGTTTGCTTTCGTGTAGAAATTCTCAACATTGTAACATGTCTGGCTGATGTTATCAAGTGGCGTACCACTCACGGCGATTGAGATCTTTGTTGGTGCTCTAAAGAAATCATCGATCAGTGCGCTAACGTGCTCTGTCATCGTAGCTGAAAACATGATGTTCTGTCTCCGATCTGGAAGTAACTCAAGGATATTTGACAATTGAAACCTGAAGCCAAGATCAAGCATTACATCAACTTCATCGATAACCAATTTCTTGATTCCTTTCAACGACATTGATTGGTCCAGCGCGAGGTCGTATATTCTACCTGGGGTTGCAACAACGATATCTGTACCTTCATCTAAAGCAATACGTTGACGCTTTATATTGACTCCCCCATAGATTCCAAGTACACGCGTATTTGCGTACTTCGATAAGTTCTCTATATCCTTCACAACCTGAATGACCAACTCACGGGTCGGAACTAACACCAAAACCCTAGGGTTCAGTTGTTTTGAAAACTTCATTTCCTCCAGAATAGGCAGCATATAGGCCAAGGTCTTCCCTGTACCTGTCTGCGCTATACCGAGGACATCGTTTCCAGATAATACCACAGAAAATGCCTTCTCCTGAATGGGAGTTGGTGTGTGAAAACCTAGATCATCCACTGCATTACGAAGTGGTTTCTTAAGATTAAATTGCTCAAAGGAAGCCATGCCTATTTTTTTAGCAAAGGTAAGTTATAAATAGATGGGATGATCGATAAAGAAGATCCCGTGGAATCATACAATTTCTGTCACAAAAAAAGGACCACCTAAGCAGTCCTTTTACACGCTATTTTGTGAATGTTATGTAACTACGTTCACTTTTACAGCGACCATTCCTTTTGGCCCCTTCTCTAGCTCGTAGTTGACTTTATAGCCTTCTGTTATTTGATCATTACAGTTATTGATATGAACAAAATAACTATCCTGACCATTACTATCTTTAATAAAGCCGAATCCTTTCTTATCATCAAAGAAACTTACGCGACCTTCATGCACTGGATCGTATTCTTCCGCCTCTTTCTTAGGAACACCTATTTCGATGTTCTCAGCTTTAATTTCTTTCTTCTTAACCGTTGGATCTGGAGGAGTTGTTGATATTACACCGTTTTCATCAACGTATGCCATCATTTCATCTAAACCACCACCACTAGCGGTCCCTTTGCGATCTTCTTTACGCATCGCCTTTTCCTTCTTCTTTTGCTGCTTTTTTTTCTCTTTTTCCTTCTTACCAAAGGTTTCGCTGGATCTTGCCATTAATTGTTCTTCGTTTAAAATCTCTATAGGATATCATTAATTATTCCATAGAAGCGACAAAATTAATGCATAGTTCTAAATAATCCAATATTTACACCGAAACTTCTGAACAATTTATAGTGGAATTCGACATCAACCGCAAAAATGAGTCCTGAACATGATTATTGAACCACGCCAAAATATACCCAATGTCCAAACTCTCGAACAAACTTGGACTCCTCGTGTATGAACTCTCCTTTGCCACCAACCTTGAAATGCGCCTTGAACTCAACAATTCCTTCTGTATCCTTCTTTTGTCCTCCAACAATTTTCAAGATCTCCAATTTTTGCCATTCAACTGATTGTGACCATTGAATTAGTTCTGATTTGTTCACCATCCTCCGAGTCATTGAGTGATGACTTACCATTAAATAATCCCCATTTGCTTGGACAAACGCTGTATACCTAGATCTCATTAGGGCTTCACACGTTTCTGCGCTTGCGATATGTTGGTGTGCAGTACCACAACATTCCACATAGGGCTTTACAAGGCCACAGGGACAGAGTTTACTCAAACGATTATTCATCATATTGATCTAAATCTACTGCTTTTTAATCGTTCGAGTTTAGTAATTCATCCAAATGCCCTACATTTGACAAAGGATTTAATAAATTAGTTTAATGCGCGGAACAAATCGACTCTTACTCTACAGCTTTAGCCTTGTGCTGCTAATTTTTTCATGCACAAAAGATAAGACGCAAGCCGAATGCGGCTTGATCCAATGTAGCACAGGTACAGTAAGCTATTCAAATGATATTGTCCCACTTATTCAGCAATCTTGCGCCACTAATATTGGCCCACTTACTGGGTGTCACGATGCATGGATCTTCGAATACGATGCTGTAAAAGGTGCTGTTGATGCAGGAACATTCTGGGGCGTTATTTCGGATAAGAGCATGCCGAAAATTCCAAACACATTTGGGATAGATTCACTTACGCAGGCTGAATATGAAATGTTCGAATGCTGGATTTGCATTGGAGCTCCCAACAATTAATGCTAGAATCTGTAACTAAGAGAGGTCGTTAACCCGAAAGAGTTGGTGTACGTTCTAAAGAATGACGCTGGTACTTTATCAATTCCGTTGAACACGTTAATCAAACCGACTTGTAACTTCACGCCTGTATTCCATTGAATCGATGGTGTTAAGTCAACAGAATAGTCTAAGCCAAGGTTCAAACCAAAATCCATTGATCCAAACCCACTCCCCAAAATGTTAACTTCTGCTCCATTCAAACGTTCCTGCAATTCTGTTTTACGCGACAGATAAAGACCAGATACTGTATTCAACGCAAATTTTCTACGCGATGGCCTATAAGAATTAAGTAAATTTCTTTTGTACGATACAGAAAGCGTAGAATATGTTATGTCTGTTCTACGTTCAACTGAGTTTCCGTTAGAATAATTTTGAATTCGTTGCGTTTTTTTATCGTTCAGCAACAGGTCCGCTTCGATACTGTTTTTATAGTTGAATCTATACATTCCAGAAATCCCATAGGATAGACTATAACCCATTGCGCTTTGGAGAGAACTTTCTGAGTTTAATGCCAGACTAGTCTCTGGCGTTATCAGCGTTGATCCATGCGCATTGACCTTAACACCTACAGCCCATTTTTTATCAAGCGTTAAGCTAAGATGTTGCTCAGGACTAGTTAGCGACGCCAAAATAAATGAAGGCTCTGTGTCGATCTGAGTAACAGCTAGGAGTGGAAGATTATCAAGATTAAATCGACGCGACTGCACGCTTCCTGCCTTAATTATTGGCATCAAGCTGGAAGGTAGACTTACAATTCTCGTGTAAGAATTAACAATAGCCGCAAGAGGTATAACATTCACATTTTTCGACGATCCATTATCATCTGCACCATTAGCAGTAAATTGATGACTAGACGGGCTATACGCATTCCATTTTGCGAGCACTATATTATTAACTCCAGATGAGCCATCTTTTTCTTCAGCAACTAAAGAACTCATATCACTAAAATCAAATGGAAGAATAGCAAACACTAAAACGGCTGCAGAAATCTTGTAGATCATGAAGCGAGCAGATCGTATACCAACATTATATGGCTTTACTCCAGCAGTAATGGCATCCCAAGAAGCAGGTGCTGGCTCTGAGCTCAACCCATCTGAGTTAGCCTTATACCAACCAGCCGGCCACTCCTTTAATCGATCAGAGATACTTTTCCATGCAGATGACGGAGCCATAACTTTCAATCGATCAAAGTTGTTTTTATACCTCTTTCCTACTGAATCCTTCATACTTTTCTAATTCCTCTTTCGATAAATTTTGAACAAGAATATTCTTTAAATATCTTTTTGCTTTAAAAAGCTGGGATTTTGATGTCCCAACTGAAATATCTAGCTTCTCAGCGATCTCAGCATGTTTCATTTCCTCTAAGAAGTAGAGATTCAAAATTGTGCTGTATCCTGTTGGCAATCCTTTAATTATTCTTAAAAAATCATCTCTCTCATAAATTTGACCTGGATCCAATGGATCTTCATCTTGAAGCTCATATTCGATGGACTCTTCCAATGACTGACGGTTTTTGGACCATTTATCGGCTCTATGAGCATCAATACAAACATTCACAATCACCCTTCGAATCCACCCACCAAGCGCTCCATGCGTATCGTATTTATGTAAATTATGAAACACTTTAATAAAGCCTTCTTGCAAGAGATCATTCGCCTTATCATAATCTTTGCCATACATCAAACAAATCTTGAACATATCCTTGGAAAATTGATCATAAAGTTCCTTTTGAGCGTTAGTTTTCCCCCTTAGACATCCTTTGACAACCGAATTCAGTTCCGTCTTATTCATTGTTATTACTCATTCAAATTTGGCAGTAAGCGCGGTCGAGAAACCGGCTAAAAGAGCGTAATACACAGATTCATTATTTAATTCATCAACCACCATAGTCTGAGCACCACCAACACTAGTGACTGCTGCAGCGTTCCAAAGACCCGGATTCACCTCAGAAAATAGTTGTTGAGGGTTCATTGTCAACTTCACGTTTCGTGGACTTCCTTCCTCAATTAGGATGGTCGTTTCGTTATCATTATCAAGCACTGCTAGGAGTTCGTAGGTATCAATGGCCAATGCTATCTCAATTTGGTAAATGTCGCCATTCGGAAAAAAATATTCACCATGCAAACGAACGCTTTGCTCTCCATTTCCACCAATAGAAAGAGGCATTTCCATTTCATCAAATGTACCTTGTGGTAAAGCGATTAATGAATTACCCACACCATCAGGACTAATAAAGTTTACGTCAACAAGTCCAGCATTACTTATAGAAACGTAATCTGCTTGTAGACGATCGCCGGATAGCTCTATTTTTGAAAAAGAAACTGAGAGCTCATCCATAACGAAATCTTTGCCCGCAATAACAACTGTATTAGTTGTAGCAGCATATACGATAGATATATCAGCAGTCTTGGCCCATTTCTTTTTATTACAACTTGAGAACCCCAAGCCAATAAATAGAACTGCAAGTATGTAATAGTTCTTGTTCATAATTTATGAATACGTTATCAAATATACAACGTTTTTTTTCAACTTTTGGTTGCCTGATCATTTAGTTCGATAGCTACACTTCATATTTCACAAGGCTTACAGAACTATTCATGAAAATAATTTATTTTATTATTATTTCTAGGCAACCTTCAATAAGTACGTTTTCGTTGTAAGGGTGTAGCCAAGGTATTTAAGCTGAAAAGATTTTGAAACATTGGGTGTGATAAAGACATTTGCTAGATTTGGTAGTGTAGCGAAACGTATTAGGCACTCAATGTTTCTTTTTTTATAAAAGATTTGCCGCTATAATCCATAGATAAACAGCACGAATTAGAGGAATGTAGAGAAATCAGGATCAGCTACCTCCCCCAAGATTCATTGAGATACGCAACCATTTGTCGCGAGACTGTGTTGAAATAGCGTTTCGTACGATAGCCGCTTGCCCACGTAATTCCTTTGACCGCATTGGTTAAGAAAATTTCATCAGCGACGAGTAGATTTTGAGGCAAAATATTGCATTCGTATACTTTGATGCCTTTGCTAATTGCAAGATTAATAATCTGCATGCGCATTGTGCCCGCCAAACATCCTTCTTCCAACCCAGGCGTATAGAGTACGCCATTACTCACTACGAATAAATTCGATGTTGTCGACTCAATTATGCCATCAGAAGTATTGGTTATCAAATAGTCATCCAGTCCCTTTTCTTTAGCTGTAATCGCGGCTAACACATATAAAAGCCCATTTTTCGTCTTGAAATTGGATAAAGAAGATTTAGGCTTCTTATGCTCCATATAAATATCGATCTCCAGCCCTTTTGAATTTAGCTCAAACAAATTTACATCAGTGGTATAAACCTCGATAAAGAACTCTACTTCATTGACTTCTGGCAAGTATGTCCCTCCCATTGATCGGTCAAGAGAAATTCTACATTTCCCACCAAGCTGTATTCCTGATTTCTGAGTGAGCTCAATGATTTTATCGTAAAAGAAGCGAACATCATAATAGCTAGGCGGACGCATTTTTATCTTCTTCGCGCCCTCAAGCATACGTTTGATATGGTTCTCCAAGTTTATTGGTTTACCATCGAAGATGCGAATACTTTCAAATACACCGTCACCATATAGGTGTCCCCTATTGCCTGCTCTTATCGAGTAGGAATCACGAGAAATTACTTCACCATTGTTGTTTACGTAATGCATTAAAAAATCAGTTGAACTAGTTCTTTACCTTTATCAATATTAATAATTAAAACGTAAAGTATACCAAAGATGGCTCCTCCAATATGCGCGTCATGTGCAATTCCTGAGTTACCGCGCTTATCAGCATAAAATTCATACGCCAAATATAAAGGTCCGAAAATGTAAGCAGGAATTCCGATAGGAATAAACATAATATTCAATTCCATTGTTGGATTCCACAAAATTGCGGCGAAAATCACGGCAGAAACGGCTCCTGAAGCACCCAAAGAGCGATATTCCTGATTGTCTTTGTTTCGCATATATGGGATCACCGTAGCGAATAACCCACCCAAAACGAACAATGCAAAGAAATGAACTTGGCCTCCAATATTACCATACATGTGGATAAATCCACCGGCTAACTCAAAGACTTCAGGATTATTACCCGAAGTGTAAAACCCGCCTTCCATAGTCAAGAGTGCATCGCCTAAAAAATATAGCGACATCATGTTAAATATCAGATGCCCCATATCTCCATGAATGAAAATGTGGGTAAACGCCCTATAATATTGCTTTTCGTTCTTGCATAAGTAAGGAATGTACATCAGTTTATTTAAAAAACCATTATCACTAAATCCCTTTAGAGAAAATCCTACTATTATTACTATAATAATTATCAGTATATTAATTGCCATAGAAATGAACTACTTTCGTTTTTGATTGTACACGAATGTAGTAATTTCTGAAAAAGATATTAATGTATACACTAATAAAACCTCTACTTCACATTGTTCTTTTGAGTGTCATTCTCATAGGCTGTACAGACCCTGCTGAAGAGTCTGACGGGGCAACCTTTGAGAATCAAGACATTCCAGTATCCGAAAAAATTAAAACGGCGATTAATAAGGAGTACATCGCCACGCTTGGCATGGATGAGTCTGCACTCGATTATCTCTATAATTTTTACAATGCACGTGATTTCAAACCAGTATGGTCGAATGATTCGTGTTTAACAGCCGTTGGTGAGAAATTGAAGGTTATCCTCAGAAAGCCTGAACAACTTGGCGTCCCACAAGGAAGACATGCCAAACTCACAGGTGAAAATTATATTCAAGACGAATTAATTAACACCTACTTGACTGCTCGTGTAAATCACGATTTGGAAAACGGCATTATCGACTTTGAAGCAAAAAAAAGGAAGCCCGTCGGCTACCTGAGTAAAGAACGACTCAATGACTATGTAAATCTGAATGATGACAGCGATATTCGCCATCAATTTCTAGCACTTG
The DNA here is from genome assembly GCA_047624355.1 of Flavobacteriaceae bacterium. Lineage (GTDB taxonomy): Bacteria > Bacteroidota > Bacteroidia > Flavobacteriales_D > Crocinitomicaceae > UBA4466. The sequence continues at coordinate 29,465 of JBLHPQ010000033.1, forward strand.
GCCCGAGCGATTCATCTTACATCATTCTGAGCAAAGGATTGATGCACTTGATGGATAATTACCCTATGGACACTTCAATCTTTGAGGTTCACACAATCAAAAAAGATACAATCGAATCGCATAAAAGAGCTACAGCGGCGCTAATTTCGAAAGGATATCTGACCGTTGACAATGACACAAGCGAACTTTTTATTGCCTTGCGTGAATTTCAGACGCAAAGTGGTTTAAAGCCGGATGCTGTAATCGGAAAATACACTTCAAGAGCGCTAAACGAAAGTACGGTTCATAGAAGAGATCGAATCATTCTCGCAATGGATAAAATACGCGCTCGCGAGGCGTTCCCAACAAAGTATATTCACATCAACATCCCAGAGTATAAACTCAGGTTCTACATCAATGACAGCCTCAAGAGTGATCATAATATTGTTGTGGGTAAAAGTGGAAACGAAACACCTGAACTTACCTCGAAGCTTAAGCACATCATAGCGTATCCATTTTGGAATGTACCCTATTCAATATCGAGTGAAGAGATTCTTCCAGCTGTAAAATACAACGTAGATTATTTAGCAAATCACGATTACAAAATTTACAAAGACGGTAAAGAAGTGGATCCGACAACCGTAAATTGGAGTAAAATTGGTCAACGCTCCTTTCCCTACAAAGTCGTTCAAGGGCCAGGAAGAAGAAACAGCCTTGGAATCATCAAGTTCGTGTTTCCAAATAGTCACAGTGTTTATTTTCATGATACACCAAGTAAAAGCTTGTTCAGCGCTGATGTGAGAGCGTATTCTCATGGATGTATGCGGACACAAAATCCAGTTCAATTGGCCGAGGCCATCCTCGAACGTGATCAACTAGACTTCCGCGAAAACGATATTATTGTCGATTCCTTAGATAGCATCATGGTCAAAGCAGTTCGAAGAGATATTAAGCTAATTGACCCGATCCCAATATTTATTGAATACATAACGGTAGCCCGTCGGGGAGATGAAATGATCACTTACATTGATATCTATGGTCGCGACGAGGAATACTTAAAGATAATGCGTGAGTGATTCAATTTATTGGATAATTTTGCAAATAAAAAAGTATGTCCCACCTTATCTCGCCATCAGTTCTATCTTGTGACTTCGCCAATATTCAGCGCGATGTTGAAATGATTAATAACACAAATGCTGATTGGTTTCATGTAGACATCATGGATGGTGTTTTTGTTCCAAACATGTCCTTTGGATTTCCTGTAATCAAGGCGATAAAGAAACACGCAAAGAAGCCGTTGGACGTACATTTAATGATTGTTAATCCAGATAATTATATTGATCAATTCGCTGCTGCTGGTGCAGATGTACTCACAGTTCATTATGAAGCGTGTCCTCACTTACATAGAACGGTACAAGCCATTCGTGCAGCGGGAATGAAGGCTGGCATTGCCCTGAACCCACATACGAATGTGAGCTTATTGGAGAACGTAATCAACGATATCGACTTAGTTTTAATCATGTCTGTTAACCCGGGATTTGGAGGTCAAAAATTTATTCCAAATGCGATCAATAAAGTAGCGGAAGTAAAACGTCTTATTGCTAAAAACAATGCGGACGTATTAATTGAGGTTGACGGTGGAGTCAATTTAGAAACTGGAAAGCAACTTTTGAAAGCTGGAGCGGACGTTCTTGTCGCTGGAAGTTTTGTCTTTAATTCAGATAGCCCATCTGATACTATTGGTGCGCTGAAAGCCTTGTAATCCTTAGCGGTTATTTGTGGTAAGGTATTTGAACCAAGTAACAAAATGATTGTATATTCGTTATGTATAGTATGAAAGTTCTAATCGGGATAATAGCATTCTTTTCATTTGGCCATTTAATGGCGCAGGAAGAAGTCATGGCAACTCATGAAAATGATCTTGTTGTCCTACTTGATCAGCTAAGGTCTTCAGAAGGCAACGCTGAAAAAGAAGCAAATAATACTGAGTTCACTCAAGCATTGAAATCTGTCCTCGAAAATAGATCTGCCCTAACGTATAATTTCACTAAACTAACTACTGTCGGTTTCATAGATAGCCCTGATGAATTAGTGCGCATCGTAAATTGGAATGTTGAGCAGGACGATAAAACGCAGCGTTACTTTGGCTATGTGCTCCATTATGACAAGCGAAAGAAACGGTACAATGTTACTGAATTAATAGAGGATCAATATGGCATAAAACAGCCGGACGGTGTTGTAACATCAGATAAATGGTATGGGGCACTTTATTACAAAATCATCCCAGTAAAGCGCGGTAGTAAAACTGTCTACACCTTATTGGGGTGGGACGGAAACACCAGCATGAGTAATATAAAACTCGTTGATGCCATGTACGTTACTGGTAAGACGGTAAAGTTTGGAAGCCCCATTTTTAAAATAGGAAAAGACATTAAGAAGCGTTTGTTTTATGAGCATTCGGAAAAGATCACAATGATTTTGAGATACGAAGACAAGCGCAATCGAATCATGATGGATCATTTGTCACCTGAATCGCCAAGTATGCGTGGGTACTTTTCGTTCTATGTTCCTGATTTGTCCTATGACGCGCTTAAGTTTGAATCTGGTAAATGGATTTTGCACGAGGACGTGATCGGAGTTAATGACAGCCATGAGGACGATAAACAAATAGTTTATGCACGTGATCCTCGTACCGGAAAATTGAAGAAACAAGTCATTGAGCGGAAATGGCAAAACCCAGAAGACCTAGAAGCTCCAGCTGGTGGTAATGAGCACGTTGCCGTGACTCCAGAAGGCGAAGAAAAGGATGAGAAAAAGGACAATCGACAACGTCGTAAGGATAAAAAGGCAAGTGACCCAAATTTGCCTGAATACGATAAGAAAGACAAACGCGATCCTAGCAACATCTCTTTCTACAAAGATTTGAAGAAGAATAAGCGCGCAAATCGTCGGAAAAAGCGTAAAAACTGATCAATTAGGGATTAAATGAGCTCCTTCTCTGTTCAACACAAGGCTGTGTATAAAAACAAAATCTTAATTATAGTGCCGTGATTTTTTTCGTAATTTTATCAAAAAGCCGCTTATGAGTAAGAATCTGTATATGGTTCCTTTTGACTTCACTCCTATCAGTCATAAGGCCTTGGAATACGCATTGCACCTTGGAAAACATGTGCATGCTGAAATTCGATTGATTCATTTAGCGAAGGACAGAAAAACGGGTATGGCCATGAAAGGTAAACTCAACCAAATTAAAGCATCTACAAAGCTTCCTCCTGGCGTAGAAATCACTACCCTAGCCCGTGTAGGAAACATCTTTACTGATATCGGCAAGATTGCCAAGGAAGAGAAAGCCCAACTTATTATCATGGGTACACATGGGAAATCTGGAATGCAATTGTTATTTGGGAGTCATGCAATGAAGGTAATTACCAGCGCAGATTGCGCATTCCTTATCGTTCAAAAAAACACGCAACTCGCTGAAATAAAACGAATCGCAGTTCCTATTGACCTTACAAAAGAAAGCCTCCAGATTGTTAATATTGCCGGAGATGTTGCGATTATGTGTAAGGCAGACGTCTGTGTTCTCGCTGAAAAGCAAACAGATCAAATATTAAATACGCGCCTAAAAAACAGGGTTTCTATTGCTACAAAGCAATATGAGGAACGCGAAGTGACCGCGAGAGTTGATATTCTAAAGAAAAGTGGGGCTTATCGAAAGAAAGTAATGAACTACGCGAAGAAGAATAATGTCGATTTAATCGCATTTGCTTACCATACCGAGAGTCTTTTCCCACAATTTGATAAATTTGCACAAGGATTGATTACAAATAAGCCAGGATTACCTGTGCTAGTGATCAATTCAAAATTGGCATCTGCACTTTATTTCTAGCATTTAATGAAAATAGGACAAATTAATCACCTTACAGTACTAAGGTTCACATCAGTTGGTGCTTACTTAGGTGACGAGGAAGACAATGACGTTTTACTTCCAACTAAATACTTAACGGAAGGTCTCAAAGAAGAAGATGAAATCGACGTTTTCATTTATCGAGATTCTGAGGACCGCGTTGTTGCGACAACTGAAACGCCCTTAATCGAAATGAAAGGCTTTGCCTACCTCAAGGTTAGCGACGTATCCATGTTTGGAGCATTCGCGGATTGGGGCCTAGAGAAAGAATTATTGATCCCATTTAAGGAGCAGAATTTAAAACTAGAAGCTGGATTCTACTACCTAACCAGCCTTCAATTAGATGATGCAACAGATCGAGTTTACGGCTCAACGAAAACGAATCGATACATTCTTCCGTGTGAAGAAGTGTTTGAGAAGGATCAAGAAGTTGACTTACTGATCTGTGAAGAAACCGACCTTGGAAACAAAGTCATCGTCAACAATAAGTACTCTGGATTAATCTACTACAACGATATTAGTCGTCCAATCCGCCGTGGTGACATGGAAAAAGGCTTTGTTTTTAATGTCAGAGAAGATGGCAAAATGGATATCCGCTTAGACAAAGAAGGAATCTTGAAGATATCTGAGTCAGCCGAAAAATTGCTTGGTATATTAAAAACAAAGAAACGCCTAGACATCCATGACAAGAGTCATCCAGATGATATTAGGGACGCCGTTGGAATGAGTAAAAAGACCTTTAAGTCTGCCGTTGGAACGCTTTACAAGCAGCGATTAATCACGTTGGAGAGTGATGGGATTGTGTTGGTTGAAAGTAACTAAGAAAGTCTGTGCTTGAGAATTGTCTATTCTCACTTCGTAAACTCAGTGTAAACGTTACATTTCCCCAAAGGGAATCATTCGAATATACGATGATTTCTCACTGAACAATCGTTTGTTAGAATCCGAAAAGCTCCTTGAAGCGAATGGCTTGGCGACGGGAAATCTCAACCTTCTCACCGCTTTTCAATTCGACCTGCAATCCACCGTTAAACCAGTTCTCTACACGTTCAACCCACTCTAGGTTAATGATGAATTTTCTATTCGCTCGAAAGAAAAACTCAGGATTAAGACGCTCTTCAAAACTGTTGAGTGACCTTAGAATCAACGGGCGACTCTTCTCGAAATAGACTTTAACATAGTTTCCATCAGATTCAAGCATGCGAACATCAGACAATTTGACGAAATAACACTTCTCACCATCCTTAATAAACACGCGGTCTTCAATTGATAATGGACGCGTGTTACGTTCAACAGGCGGAAGCTCTTCCGAGATAAACTCATGTTCATCTTTGTGCCTCAACTTCTCTATAGCCTCTGCTAATCGTTCCGGATCAATTGGCTTAAGCAGATAGTCTAATGCATCCACCTTAAACGCCTCTAGTGCGTAATCGTCATAAGCCGTGATAAAGATAACATGTGGAATATGATCCAGCTTCTTCAACATCTCAAATCCAGTCATACCAGGCATCGAGATATCCAAAAAGATTAGGTCTGGATTGAGTTTATGAATTTTCTCAATTCCTTCATCGCCATTTTGAGCTTCATCAATGACATCAATTTCGTGATAATCTTTAAGAACGCTTTTTAATTCTTCTCGTGCGAGACGTTCGTCGTCAATGATTATTGTTCTAAATTCCTTCATGCTTAAAATTAATTTTTGCGATTACATAATCACCTTCTTGAAACAACCGGAACCAAGCACGGTCTTCGTACTGGAGCATCAATCG
>JBLHPQ010000034.1:0-34595 GCA_047624355.1 Flavobacteriaceae bacterium
TTGATCCCGTTACTCCAGATGATGGAGCTACATTTTCTTGGGATAATGGGGCAGGTGCTGGTACTATTGATTTAATTCCTGCAGGAGGGATGATAAACGGTCAAGGCACTGTATCTCCAGCTGTAACAACTACTTATGAAGTAACCGTTGATTTTAATGGATGTCTAGTCACAGATCAAGTTACTGTAGTTGTTGATACACCGCCAACGGCATCTAATCCAGCGGCAATTAATGTTCAGTGTTCTGGAGATGTTCCAGCATGGAATGTAAATGTTGTAACTGACGAAGCAGATGATTTTACAACTCCACCGGCAGTAACGTATATTGGAGATGTGTCAGACGGATTAACATGCCCAGAAACAATTACAAGAACGTATAGAGTTACCGACGGTTGTGGAAACTTTGTAGATGTAACTCAACTTATTATAATTAATGATACTCAGGTTCCTTTAATGAATGCTGCTCCTGTAGCATTAGCTGTTCAATGTGCAGGAGATGTTGCAGTAATGGCCAATCTTGGTTGGACGGATAACTGCGATGGAGCAGGAAACGTAGCTGGAAATGATCTCTCAGATGGACTTTCATGCCCAGAGACAATTACAAGAACTTGGATATATACTGATGCTTGTGGAAATGCTTCAATAGCAGCAACGCAAACTATTACTGTTAATGATACTCAAGTTCCAGTATTCGCTGCACCACCTGCTAATGTAACGGTGGAATGTGCGGGAGATGTTCCTGCAATGATCAACCTTGGTTGGACAGACAACTGCGACGGAGCAGCAAATGTTGCTGGAACAGATGGAGCTTTAATCGGTGGTCCTTGTGGAGGAACTATCACTAGAACTTGGACGTTTACTGATGCTTGTGGGAACAATGCAACCGTAATCCAAACAATCACTGTTGACGATACAACACCGCCAACAGCAACGAATCCAGCACCTCAATTAGGTGTTCCACCTGTATTTGATCCTCTTCAGGTAACTGATGAGGCTGATAACTGCAGTGTTCCAAATGTAACAAATGGAGGTGATGTTAGTGATGGAGGTAACTGTCCAGAAATAATTACGAGAACGTATATTGTAACGGATGACTGTGGAAATTCATTCAACGTAACGCAAACATTCACAGTTGGAGATGCTATTCTGCCAACGGCGAGTAATCCACTTCCAATTAATGTTGAATGTCAAGTAAATGTTCCAGCAACGGATCCAACGGTTGTAACTGATGAAGCGGATAACGGAGTTTTGCCAATAGTTACTTGGGAAGACGATGCATCAGATGGACTTACATGTCCAGAAACAATTTTAAGAAGATATAGAGTAACGGACAACTGTGGAAACTTCATTTTCGTAACGCAAACGATTGCGGTAATGGATATCACGGCGCCAATTATGAATGCACCGCCAGCAGCAGTTGCGGTTCAATGTATTGGTGATGTTCCTGCAATGGTAGATTTAGGATATACAGACAACTGTGATGCACCGGGGACGGTAACAGGAGCAGATGTGTCCGATGGCTTAACATGTCCAGAGACAATCACACGAACGTGGACGTTTACTGATGCTTGTGGAAACAACGCAACAGAAACGCAAACAATCACTGTTCAAGATACTCAAGTACCCGTATTCTCTGCACCACCTGCTGCTTTAACAGTAGAGTGTGTCGGAGATGTTCCATTAATGACTGATCTTGGTTGGACAGACAACTGCGATGGAGCAGGAAATGTTACTGGAGCAGATGGAGCTCTTATTGGCGGCGCTTGTGGCGGAACAATCACACGAACTTGGACGTATACTGATGCTTGTGGAAACAACGCGACAGTAACACAAACAATCACTGTTGATGATACAACATTGCCAACAGCATCGAACCCTGCAACGACAACTGCACCTGGAGGACCAGCTCCTGCAGCAGATCCATTGGTTGTGATTGATGAAGCAGACAACTGTACGGTGAACCCAATTGTGGCGTTTGTTGGTGAAGTGAGTGATAACAACCCTTGTCCAGAGACAATTACAAGAACGTATTCAATCACAGATGACTGTGGAAACACAATCAACGTAACGCACTTGATCGTAATCACAGATCCGATCTTGCCGACAGCAACAGCTCCAGGACCAATCAATGTTGAATGTATCGGAGATGTTCCAGCAAATGATCCATTGTTGATCGTAGATGAAGCAGATAACCAAGGCGTTCCAGTTGTTGCCTTTGTTGGTGATGTGTCAGATGGATTAACATGTCCAGAGACAATCACAAGAACATACAGTGTAACAGATGTTTGTGGTAACGAAATTCTATTGGATCAAATTATTACAGTTTTGGATATCACAAACCCAACCGCAACTGCACCAGTAATGGTGAATGTTGAATGTATTGGTGATGTGCCAGCTCAAAATATATTAGATATCAATGATGAAGCGGATAACTGTACTGTAAATCCAGTAGTGGCATTTGTAGGAGATGTGTCTGATGGATTAACATGTCCAGAGACAATCACAAGAACGTATTCAATCACTGATGATTGTGGAAACCAAATTACGGTAGATCAATTAATCATTGTCAACGATGTGACCAATCCTACGGCAACTGCACCAGTAATGGTGAATGTTGAATGTATTGGTGATGTGCCAGCTCAAAATATATTAGATATCAATGATGAAGCAGATAACTGTACGGTAAATCCAGTAGTGGCATTTTTAGGAGACGTGTCTGACGGGTTAACGTGTCCAGAGACAATCACAAGAACGTATTCAATCACGGATGATTGCGGCAACCAAATTACGGTGGATCAAATCATTATTGTAAATGATGTAACACTTCCTACAGCGTCTAACCTTCCTTCAATTAATGTTCCTGGATCAATGGATGTTCCAGCATGGAATATTTTAGATGTAACAACCGAAGCAGATAACTGTACTGTAAATCCAGTAGTGGCATTTGTAAGTGATGTGTCCGATGGAAATGTTTGTAACGGAGAAATCATTACTAGAACTTATTCTGTAACGGATGATTGTGGAAATCAAATATTGATTACTCAAGAAATCACAATCGATGCTGTTCCAGCGCCAATTGATGCAGGACTTGATTTGGTGATTTGTCAAGGAGAGTTAATTACTCTATTAACTTCTAACCCATGGAATGTTCCAGCAGTTTGGAGTCCAGTTGTTCCAGCAGGTCAATTTGATCCTTTAGTAACAACAACGTATACCTTGACAGCGGATAACTTAGGATGTATTTCAACGGATGATGTAACAGTTACCGTAACACCACTTCCAGTTGTGAGCTTCTCAGCAGATGTTCTTTCGGGATGTGCACCGTTAGAAGTTACTTTCACAAATACGACCCCTGGAATTACTTCAGATTGTGTTTGGTCAATTGGAGGAGTTCCATACACAGGTTGCACAGTAACAACTTCTCTTGGAGCAGGACTTTACGATGTTACTTTAGAAACAACAAACGATCTTGGATGTTCTTCGCTTGTGACGTATACCGACTACATTTATGTTGAACCTGTTCCATTGGCGCAGTTCACACCTTCTCAAACTCAAATGTCGAATCTATTTACAGAAGTAATTTTCACAAACAACTCAGTTAACGCAACGGATTACTTATGGTCAATGGACGATGGAGCATCTGGTACTTCAGTAAATACAACGCACACGTTCCCTTCAGATGAAGGAGGAAGTTACTTGGTTGAGTTGATAGCAATGTCTCCACTTGGCTGTGCGGATACAGCTTGGGTAACGGTCAATGTGAGCGAAGAAGTAATTTACTATGTACCGAATACATTTACGCCAGATGGTGATAGCTACAACGAGTATTTTAAACCAATCTTCACAAGTGGCTATGATCCTTATGACTTCGATCTATTCGTCTTCAACAGATGGGGTGAAACAATTTGGGAATCGCACGATTCATCAATGGGTTGGGATGGGACGTATGGAGCCGATCAGAAATTAGTTCAAGACGGTACATATACATGGAGAATTGAATTCAAAACTACTGAGACAGATGAGCGAATCTTAATTACGGGACATGTGAATGTACTCAGATAATTAGAAAATCTATATAGTAAGATGAGGAGTTCGGTTGATCCGAGCTCCTCATTTTACGTTTAACCAATTTGTTCTTCGGTAAAGCACAGCCATAATTTGATTTATGGTTTACAAAATACTTTTGATTTTATAGGATGGAATTCATGCTTTGGTTTTGAATGGGAAATGTTGAATAGGTTTTAGAGGTATAACACGATCGCAACTTTGGGTTACAGTCTAAATGTACAGCATTGACTAATCTCGTTAGAGCGAAACTTCCCACTTTATCATTTGAACATTTTTAGACTTAAACTGTATAGTGATCTATGAAACCTCTACGCGTACTTTTCTTCTCTTTTACAGTCCTTTTTTGGAATTCATCTTATTCCCAAAATTTAGTTGAAGCGTTTAAGCATTATTCGCAGAGTGATTACTTTGCCTATGATCCAGAAGTTGTTGAGGACAGTAAAATCCAGTCGATTGAGAAAATAGTTTTCGCTTTACTTGGCGATACGTTGGATGGTGGTATGATCTTGGAGAGATCTTCTTTCAGGAGAGATGGTAGGCCAGAAACAACAGAAAATTTCAAAACGTATCTATCGGATTCTAGTATCATCAAGTTTAAATATGATTCATTATTTCGCTTAGTTGAAAGGGTACTATTAAAACCGCCAACCAAATATCCAAGAACGCGTGATGAGAATAGGGTACATGAAATTATCAAATGGGAGTACAAAGAGGATTCAATTACCAAAAGGCTACATTTTGTCGCTCCAAGAAGAAATGTTTCTGACAATGAAACGCTTGTGTTATTTAATTGTGACTCCATTCAATACAGTGCTTTGGACACGAGCATTACTGTTTTATCAAATTACAAAGAGCATATTAAGCGTTCCGAACATGAATATTCGCTAGCTCCAGTGGCCTTTGCTCATCCAAGTCAGACACGACTGGAGTTCTATCCAAATTATAAAGTAAAAACTAAAGGACTAACCCTTTTTGGTCGACCAGAGCGCATTACTACAATTGACTCTTGTGGTTATGGGAACAAAACATTAGTATTGATTATTTCAGAATTAATTAGATGCGAAACTTGCTTATCGAATGACCTAAAATGGCTTTATCATGAGAGAATTGACAGCATTGTGAACAAAGAGGATACTATAGAAATAGCGTTGTTTGGTGATTACGGCGAGGGTAGACAAACGAATTACTTTGATGATTTGGATAACGGTAATAGTGTGAGGGTGTTCCTTAAAGATCAACGACTAGCCGTACAGCGGGTTTTCCAGAATATGAGTATCATGCAGGCAGGGAATTCTCATTATCATACTCGAGAGATTAAACATTATGACTTTGACATGAAGCTGTTGATGATCGAGCGACATATTTCCTCGTATTGGGATGGATTACCTAGGTTCGACGCGCGCATTTATTTAGATTCAGCTAATCCAGTAGATTCAGTTTCAACAGAAGAAAGACTGAAGGCGAGATATGAAAAAGAAGACTATGAATATTACGATAACGCTTTGCTAAAAAGCAGCTCAACATTTAATGAGGATGGAAGTCTCACCGGAAAGACGCTTTATCAATTGACTTACTTTGATTAAAGGGGTTCGTTTTAAGGCAGTTGGCGCAGATAATAGTTCCCTACATCAACTGCTCATGTTAATTTCAGTTACCCATCTATAAGAATCCGCCGCTTCCACCCTCAGATTCTTGTTCGAGATCTTTCTTTGTTTTCTTAACTGTTTTTCCCTTGTTAAATCGATAGCTGAACTCAAGTAGGAACATATTCTTTACCAATGAAACATTATTGTCAGTGTGCATGATAAATCCTGCTGTTTCTACGTGTGAATCTTGGTTGTAATTTGCGCCAAAGTTGATAGGGAGAAAATAACCAAACATGATACTTGCTTTTTGCTTGAAGAGTGGCTGTTTGTAAAGGAGCATCCAAAAATCAACGTCTCCCTTATCGTATCCTAATCCACTGATCATTTTGGTTTGCTGACGCTGGTATTTCAATCCAATTAATGCGCCAGATTTAGGAAAGATATATAGCAAATCGGCATCTGCACGCAAATCTATAAAGCTATTAACACCAGATGCTGATTCAATTTTAGATTCGAATACTTCCACGTTACTTTGAACGAGGAAACTAATTTTCTTGAAGTATTTACTGAAGTTTAGCTTTCCACCCGTTCGTTGATAGGTTTCAACATTCTCAAATCGAAAATCGAAAATATTGTCTGTACCTAGGTCACCGATCCGAGCAATCGTATTGTTTGAGTAATGCATATAAGGCTCGAGAGAAAGCAGGCCATGCAATATGTTTACACGGACAGAGAATCGATGTGTAGTTGATGGTCTCAAATATGGGTTCCCAGTCGAAGTGATTCTTGGATTTACTTGGCTAACGAATGGATTCGTTTGTGCTATTGTCGGATAATCGCTTGAGACGCGGTATTTCAACTTGACGTTGACATTCTTTGTCATGTCATATTTCAAGTCAAATAGTGGTTGATAGATCAAGTAGTTCAGCTGTTGAGACGCAACTCTTGGGGAAGATGTTTCAGCGGCGATACCAATTCTCATTCCCCACTTTTTACTCAATTTCAGCATGTAGTTCGTATAGAGCTTGTGCCTCATGTCTGACAATTGAAAATCGTTCGAAAAATCAAATGTTTCCCCCGAACTAACGTCATGTTGACTGATCTCGTAGGCGTTATTCAACTGCCTCCATGTATTACCATATCCGAATTGAATGTTTGATTTTGCCGAGAAAACATGGTCGAATTCAGCATAGAATCGGGAGTATTGTTTTTTATTAATTCCAGTCTCCGTTCGCGTGTAGGCTCCCTCTTGCCGCGTATCATTGCTTACAAAGTCTCGGTAGTTCGAATACGTGAAGTTTATATTCAGCTTATTGAATTTATTAAACTCTCCCACGTAGAAAAGTGAATTATACGTATCCCATTTTTTGTTATTCGCTTTAGCACTAAATGCATACTGATCAATCAGCGAATCGTTTGAGTAAACCTCTGTTAAATACTCAAAACTTGTCTCTTCTCTACCTAGCGGAAGCGCTTCAATATTGCTCTCGAAGCTAATGATATGCTTTGGGTTGATTCTGTAATCAAAGCCGAGTGTATAATGGGCATCGTATTGAAGGATGAGTGCATTTGGATCACTTGATTGCGCACTTTCTAAAATCGTTACGCCATCTTCATATTTTGTGCTAGACTCTGTCGTAATTTCAAATCGTCTTCGCTCCAATCGAAGGCCACCGTAGATATTCAAATTGTCTCTAGTGTAGTTATACGTTCCACCGAAGGATCCAATTAACAATTGAAGTTTCTTTCTCTCCGTATTTATATCTACGAGTTGCATTTCTTCCATGTAAACCTCGGTTCCCTTGTAATTGTTTTTTAGAATGATGTTCAAAATTGCAGTGTATCCTTCTAATCCGTAGCGTCCTCCGGGGTCGCGTGTCGTTTCAACTCTCAATAGTCTCTCTGGATCCAAGTTTTGAACGTATTCCTGACTTTTTTCAACACCGTTTACGAGGACCATGATATTTGGATCACTGTCAACTTTTAGGGTTCCAGAATAATCGTCGTAAGTGATTCCTGAAATTTTATTGAGGACGTCTTTTGCTGCCGTGGCACCTTTTTTAAGCGTTTCAGTGATCACCTGAACGTCTCTATCCAGTGCTTCTGTTTTTGAGTCTCCGCGAATTTCAATTTCATCGAGGTCGACTACCTCTTTATTCAATTTAAAGACGCCCAAAAAGTTATCTTCCCGCACTGGGTCAATGGAGATAGTGTCCGTTCTATAACCATATGAGCTAATAACGAGACGGTACTGGCCCGGGTTAACAGGTAATCTAAAGAAGCCTTTATCGTCTGTAATTCCACCGCTAATAATACTGTCCTGCGCATTTATCGCGACCACTTTAGCGTAAAGTAGGTTTTCTTTTGTTTCGTTATCCTTCACTTGACCGGATATTTTTACTTGACTATAAACACTTCCTGAAATGGAACAGAAACCAAGAAATAACGTCACCAACATAACAATCCTCCCCATAACTACAAACCTTTTATTTCTTGTGAATTCTCCTAAGTTCCGATTGCGATAACTAAAATGTGCGCCTTGGAAATAGTGGAATACAAATCATTGACTAATCGAATTCAAAGGTATTGGATAATGATAATCTGGAATGTAAATATTACATGAAGAGATGTTCAGATTGGTTCAATGGAGTTTTAATCGGATGAAAGGAAGTAGGAGGATTAGATGTCTCTGTCGCTTAGTGTGAATGAGATTTTTTAATTTTTAACCACCTGATTAACCAAGGGTGAAAGAACTTACTGGGTCCGTTTTAGAGAACCCTGTAAATTGTCTACTCTGCATTTATATTGAGATTGAATTTCAATAATTCTTCTTTTTACTATTGCTTTGACACTTGAAAAATCATTTCAGGTAAATAGATTACTTTCGTAAAAAAAATCAATCATTATGAGACACATTATTTATTCATCACTAGTATTGCTGTTTTTTTCTTCGTGCGCTGGAAGCAGTGATAATTCAGAAAATATGACAGTTTCTGAAGATGAAGTTCAAAAAGATGATGTAGGTAATCTCCCAGATGTTTCGACATTAAATCTTCCAAATGAGGCTTTTGTTTTTGATAGCATCGTTGAGATCACTGCTACTGCCTCTATTAATTCTCAGAAGTACAGTATTTTCTCCTCCAAGGACCCCGCTGAATTTAAGCAAATGTCGGAGATCATGAGTACAACAATCGTTGGTGAACCTGGATGTCTTTATTTAGGAATCATCTCTTTTGAATTCGCCGATGGATCAAGTGAATATGTAGAGTTTAGTTGTCATAATGATTGTCATTTTGCAGCATATATTACGGGAGATGATGTCGTGATTAGAGAACTTACGCAAGATGGAATTGAATATTTACAAAGTCTACTAATGAAGTCTTAGCGAAGTTATACTTCGTTGGTTTTTTCATTAACGGCAGTTGGAATGTAGCGTGAGAAATTTTATGCGACTAATAACTAAGTCACTTGTTCCACCGAGTTTCTTTCCATTCTTTTCGTTCTTCTCGTGTGAGGAACGTCCAAGCCACAATTCTACTCGATTTATTGCCTGTTCCCATAGGAATCGTTTTTACCTGATTGGTTTCAATTCCTTCTAGCAATTTATAGATTCCTTTAAGGTTGGCCTGTTTTGACACTAACGTTGAAAACCAATAACAGCTTTTTGAGATCTGTTTGCTTTCTCTTATCAGGTTTTGAATAAATTGAAATTCGCCGCCCTCATAGACAAGTTCATTACTATTTCCCGCAAGATTGAGTTGAGGCGTTTTTACTTTTTTTCCTGAGAGGTTCTTTATTTTTCTTCGTGTTCCTTTTTCAGCTTCTTCGATTGATGAATGAAAGGGAGGATTGGAGATTGTTAAATCAACTAGATCTTCCTTGCGCAGAATACCCCGAAAAATGTTTTTGGAGTTTTTTTGAAGCCTGCAGTCAACCTTTCCGGAAAGTGACGGATTAGAACTAACTATATGCTGCGCGGATTCAATTGAGCGTGGATTAATATCAGATCCAATAAAGTTCCATTTGTATTCTGTAGCGCCAATAATGGGGTAAATGCAGCTCGCGCCGACACCAACGTCAAAACAAGTGATTTTTTCACCCATTGGAATTTCGTCAAAATTGTTCTCAGCGAGTAAATCAGCCATGTGATGAATGTAGTCAGCTCTTCCCGGTATTGGAGGGCATAAGTTATCATCGGGGAATTCCCAGTTCATTATCCCATAATAGTGCGAGAGCAGTCCTTTATTCAGAAGTTTAACCGCAAGAGGGTTTGAAAAATCGATTGATTCAGCCCCAAACTTATTATGGCTCACATGATTTTTCAATTTAGGATTAGCGCTGATTAATGCGCTCAAATCATACCTTTCTCGGTTTTTGTTTCGAGGATGTAGTCTTGTTTTCTCTTGTTGATTTTTTTCTGAAGACATGATTTATTCAGGTTTCTGCGTGCGATTTAATTATTCCATTAGCTCAATTTCATACGCGCACTCTTGCTTTTATGTAGCAACTCGAAGAGGAGTATAACTAAGAATAGTTGACAAAGTTAAGAATAGATTTTTCAAACAGATACAGTCATAAGAAGAAACGAACTTAATGCTGGCTAGGAAAACGAGATCAGTGCTTGAATAACGTTTCTTCATATTTCTTCGACGGATGAGAAGGCGATGGTTTAAATTGGGTTCATTGTACTGGATAAGTGTGTCAAGTAAAGAGAGATTTATAGCGTGTAAAACGTTAGAATTTAATAATCTATGATAGAATGTGCTTAAATATACATGCTCAATTAAAGTTCGAAAAAGATCTCTTTTACTTACGTTGAATTTTCGTATATTGAGGGCTAAATACAGACATTTTGAGACTATTACTACTTATTTTCATAGGATTTATTACGCATACTAGTTTTGCCGGTCAGTGGACCCAAAAGTCCAGTTATGGTGGTTGGGGGAGACACAGAGCGGTTGCCGTTGGAATTGGAACCAAGGTATATGCCGGAATGGGACATCTTAATGGAGATGGTTCTGATGAGTGGTATTCAGAATGGTGGGAATATGATCCGGCAACAAACAGCTGGACTCAAAAGGCGGATTACATAGGTAATAGTGGGGGTGGTGACCAAGATTTAACTGCGATTGCTATTAACGGTATTGGATACGTCGGTCTTGGACAATTTGGCAATGAGAAACACTATAAATATAGTCCGGCCACGAATTCGTGGACAGAAATAGCGGATGCCCCATCAGGGTATTTTTCAAATACAGATCCTTTCGTGATAAATGGTAAAGGGTATTTTCCTGAATACGGGGGAGGGTCTAGTAATCTTTACATGTTTGACCCAGTATTGGATACATGGACGTTAGTTGGAGCAATGCCAGTATCGGTAAGCCAGCGAAATGGAACGTTCGTAATTGGATCAAAAGGATATTATAAGAAGGGCACGTTGTTTTTTGAATTCGATCCAGCGACTAATATATGGACGCCGAAAGCAAGTTTCCCAGGAATAGCGCCCAACAATAACATTGGACTTTCGCAACTGGGATACGGCTACTACATTGGTGGTTATTTAGGTTGGGGTGATATGTATCCAGAAGTTTGGCGCTATGATCCTAACAATGATCTTTGGGAACAATTACCAGATTATCCATTCTCTAAAAGACGTTGGGCTGTGAAGGCCAAAGTTGGCGAGAGATGTTATGTAGGACTTGGAACCAATGGAACGAACTTCAATGATTTTTGGGAGTTTGATCAATTCACTGGAGTGGATGAGTTCGATATTGAAGGATTCAAAGCATTTCCAACGCTAGCAGATAACCACGTCAACTTCGTTTCTGAGAACCTGAATGATTTTGAGATTGTTGTGTTCAACATGATGGGAAAAAGGATATCCACCATCACGGCTGTGAATGGTAGTGCTCGTCTAGAGAGAAACAATATCTCCTCTGGAACTTACATTTATCATGTTACGCGGAAAGGGGAAGTTTTGCACTCTGAAAGATTTGTTTTCAGATAGAACTGCCCGGTTTTTCACATAGTTTGATTTCTCTTTCTTCTGAAGCTTCTGCATTCACTACATTAACTGCTGGATTTGGATAGATGATCATTGTTACATTTAACTCATTCCAACGTTCTCTCTGGCTCAAGATGAATTCAGGTTATTCGAAAAGTCCAAATCATTTGGATCAATACCTACTGATAAAGCAGTCGTTCCTGGAACAGTCGAACCCAGAAGTATCCTAGAATTGATAAGTTGTATTGAGCCATAGCAATAACTGTAATCTTGAGATAAGAATCTTAGGCGTATTTCTTTTCCGCAAGTTCTTTGAGTTTTTCATTCATCAAGTTGAATTCAGTAACAATTTCAGTATTCAATTTCTTTTTCATTGGACGAACAAGCATTCCCTTGAATTGCTCTTTTTGAGTCATTCGCGTTTTGCCTTCTTCAATTATTTCAAAAACGAACGAATGACGTCCATCGAAAATTCCAGGAATGAATAATCTTCCCAACCATGTGAATTCTTCTTGGGGTTTGAAGACTTTTGTCGTGGGCGTAAATTTCATGTTCCCAATCTGAGCTTTAAATTTCTTGCCCACCTCAATAGGGCCTGATATAGATTTAATAAATGTATTCCACGTTGGATAGGCTGCAAAATCAGTAAATACCTTCCAAACGGTTTCAATGTCTGCGTTGATTGTAATTGAAGTGCTAATCTGATGTTTCATGCGTTCTTTATTTAGTGTTAAACAAAGATCAGCGTTTGCCTTTCAATGACTCTTGACAAATGTCAAGAAATGATTTTTTTTCGAATTCGACTCAAAGTTTCAGGTGTTATCCCGAGCATAGAGGCAATAAATTGGAGTGGAGCTTGGGCTATTAGTTCTGGTTTTTCGTGACATAAAAAGAAATAACGTTCTTCTGCGGTCATTGAAATGAAACTGAAAATTCGGTCTTCAATGGTCATGAAACATTTTGCCAAAAACATTTTTTCAATCTGCGCCCAATCGCTGATTTGTTCCTGAATTCTTTTGTAATCGGAATACGCTAGCGTAAACAATTCACAATCGGTGAGTGCCTGTATGTTCCATCGTGCAGGTTGTTCAAACATAATTGAACCAAGATCTGTAGTGAATTCTCCTGGAGAAGAGATCCATTGAGTCACTTCTTTTTTATCCGTTTGCTTATAGATTCTCATGAATCCACTCTTTACGAAGCTCAATTTTCCATGACGTTCCCCGAATGAAGTGTGAAATTCGTTGCGTTTTACGCGTTCCTCCTTGAATAGGGCTGCGATCTTCTCAGAGTGCTCCGTTTTAGTCTCGAAATAGCTGCTAATGTATCCGATTAGTTCGTTCATGTTTGAAATTGTTACTGCGCTTAAGTAGATTTCAGCCTTCTAGGCTCTCCGAATTGACAGATGACGTGTAATAAGAACTTTCTTTTGTCTTCAAAATCACAGTTTCTAAAATAGCTTTTAAGCCAGGGGAAATCGATTGGCCGTAGCTCCAAGTTGAAAAGGATAAAAACAGAATTGGCAATCGGTATTTCATTCGAATGATCTTTTGTCTATTATTGGTACCCGGCAAAGCTAAGCGATGGTGTGTGAAGAGAACCCTATTTATTGAGTTAAGGTAAGAATAGTTGAGATAATCAATGATGTTCGAGTCCTGTTTTCTCGTTTCTTTACTTGAACTACCTTTATGGCCTAAAATAGACAGGACGAAACAATGAATCACATCCAAGTTTTTATTCAATAAGTGCATACAATGACGTTAAAGCAAGAACAACTTCAAGCCCGTGGATTTATCTCAGATGAGGTTAAATTCGATGGGGTTTCATTTGACGAAACAGTCGATCTACTCAAGAGTAGTGTGGCATCTGAAAGGACTATGGGAGCAAGAATTTTAAGTAACCATAGGACTGAAAAAGCTGTTGACCATTTGATAAATGCTTTGAGGATTGAAAGAAAGTTGTATTCTAAAATTGAGATGTGTAATTCATTAGTTGAATTGAATGAATTATCAATTAATCCACTTATTATGTGCTTGGGTTATATGGGGAGTAATCAGCATAAAATAGTTCCGGAGAGGGAGTTTTTAAAAGACAGTTACCCTTTACCGAGGGATATTGTAGGTCGTACGTTGGTTAGAATAGGGGGGAGGGCAATTCCAGAATTACTTCTAAAATTAGAGACAGACAATTTGATTGTTTTGAGTGAGGTAATTGACGCCATTGGACATATTAATTTCTACGCGAAAGCAGAGAATATTTATGGGGCGTTGAAAAGGTGTTATAATCGAAATAAATCGGAGGATTTGATAAAATGGAAGATCATTCGAGCATTTAGTGGTATAAACGAGAGTGAAGACTTTCTAAAGGAACTATTGGGGGAAATGGAAAACGATCGACTAAAAAGGGAAATTGAAAGAAGTTTGCGTCTCATTGAAAAGAGGCGGAATTAAGTATTGGACGCTGATTTAACTAAATAAGGGAGGTTAAAAAGGATCGCAATGCTTAGCCCTCAACTTCCCAAAATAAATCGTTAGTGCAATTTTGTAGAGCTACTTGCTCAACATTTTATCAGCAATTTTCTTAGCGTCCTTGCAATATTTGTCATTACCCGCTAACGTCCATTCACCAGTTTTATCGATGTAAAATTTAACTGTTTTCTCTACAACTGCGGAATAACCTCCAAACGACGTCAGCATACTTTTCACCTCTTCAAGGTAGTCATCCTTGCTTAACTTCTCTGTCATTACCAAGTCCCATTGTCTATTGATACGTTTAGCCTTCTCTTTGTGAGTAGGGCTTGTCGCTTTGTGGGCCATTAAAAAAAGAGAAAGTGCTTTCGCTTCTGTTGATGGTTTTTCGATGTTTTTTTTCATGCTAATCGTTGTATCTCAAAATTATAAGACAAATGTAATTCAATATTATCAATGGATTCTTTGTTCATCGGTTTATTCGCATCACTAAAAGCTAAATGATGCAGTCGAGATGATCGAGAATTAAACCATCTAATCGCCGGGAATTCTAGACGACCAAGCTTATCAGCAGTGATAAAAACATGTATGTGAGGCTAATGATGATTTCATCAATTCTGGAACGAGTTTGAGGTTGTTGATGCCTATTGGAAGACGCCTTATCCTAAAATAATAGTAGTAGTCAACGATCGTTTGCGGACAACTTCGGATTCGTTGCTTAAATTTCAATTGGAAAACGCTGCAGTTTTAATCGATCTTATACTTCTTCTCTAAGCTAGAAAGAATCTCCTCCTCACTAACTTTTTTGTCAGCTGTCTTATTGGTTGCACTTAGCCAATTGTATTCATTTTGAGCATTTACAGCCATCAAGGTATCTTCCCAATTGATGGTGTTTTCTGGAGCATGTTCTTGGACAATACTCATAAACTGCTTGATGTATTTATCATCAGTCGTTTTCTTAGTAAACAATTGAAGCATCCAAGTCGAAACATTCTTAATAACAATGCTCGGCGTCCCGTCCACTCCGATTTTCCAATCACTCGTGTTTCCTAGCTTCTTAATTGGGATTCTGTACGAGAAATCTATCTTATCAATAGAAATAGCTAGTAAATCGTCTTTAAGTGAGTGTTTTATCATCAGAGTCTTTGTTACAATTTGAAAGTGCAAAATTACGGAATCAATATGTAATTGCGTCTAACTATTAGGCTAAAAAGCGTTGCTCCGATCATTTAATCATGTTTGATGTTTGGAATTTTTCTATTTACATTCCTTTATCATCTCTTTGATCTTAATTGCCTTTTCAAAATGATCAAGTTTATGCGTCAATATCCACCACTGGGCAACTTCCATTAATAATTCAGGATTGTCGTTTTTGTTGGCAAAGAAGGCATAAAATGATAGGCCTACGTTTTCTCCTTTCTGCTCAATCTTAGTAGTACAAACGTTGATTATCTTTTCTCGGATTGCTTTATTCATGCTTTCTAGTGTGATTTTTTTAGTTTGAGAGGAATGTTGGCGGGTTATTTACGCGTACTTGAGTTTGTCTTATAGCTAGTTATTTTGGAACCTGATGGTCATAGCTTAGAACACGTTTCAATTTCCAATCCCCATTTTCAATGATCCATAAGTGCGTAAACCGAGCAGTATTCGTTTTACTTGATTCTTCTCCCTCATTTTGTTGATAGAAATCATGTGTTCCGTTTTGAATAGCACCATAAAGGACTTGACTATTATCTTTATAGAGCGGAAAAACTTCCATAGATCCTTCTACCAATGTTCTCCATGTTTTAAACGGCAAATCTCTAATGCCATTTATGTTACTGACAAATGCACTTTTTGTATCGGTCACGCCATGCTCATCATGATAAAATTCAAAATCTTCAGAGGTGAATAATGCGACCTGTGCAGTGTCTATTTGATTAAAGCCAACTTGAAAAAGTAAACTGTCCTTTTCTTGGATCAGCTTAAATAACGCCTGATTTTCTGGAGATAGGTCGCTTAGTTCCTCGATGATTTCATCGGAGGTTTTGTCAATATTACTTGTGCAGGAGCACATTACAGCAACTAGAATTAATGATGTCAGGGTTACTATTTTCAATTGTATTTGTTTATTGGTGCAAAGGTCATGAAGCTAAAATAGCGTGAGATTTTTGGCTGTGCCCAAGTTTTAGATTAAAGGTAATTATTTTCGAATAGCTGTGCTGTGTCAGCCTAAACGAATCAATAAAACCTTTGTTACAGATATCTCGTAGATATAGTATGAGGAAAGTTGTTGTGCTTATTTTATTCGCTAGCCTAACAACTAATGCGTGTATCGCTCAAAGAATGGATAATCTAGCCTCTTTTCGGGACGTCAAAAGTGCCAAGTATTTCCGATTTCATTACGATAATGATGTGATTGCTCAGACGGACGCCAATTATACGCAAGGCACAGGCTTCGAGTTAGTCGCTCCATTTTTTAGAAGGAACCCTTTGAACTACTTGTTTCATCAACCTAAACACGCTGAAATTCGCTATGGTTTGGCGCTCGAACATATTGGTTTTACACCTAAAAACTATGAGCTTTCAGACATAGAATTTGGGGATAGACCATTTGCAGCCGCTATTATGTTAGAGAGTTTCATGATAGCAATTGACACCCTAAAAAGAAGTAGATTCATTTCATCCATCAGTATTGGGTTTGTTGGCCCTCTTGCGTTTGGCGAGCAGATGCAGGTAGGTATTCATAAGGCCATAGGAAATCAAATTCCGTTAGGTTGGCGACATCAAATACAGAATGATATTGTCATTAATTACGAAATAGCTTTCGAAAAACAACTCTGGAGATTCCGCGAATTGTTCTCTCTTCAGGCGAATGCGAGTGCTAAATTGGGAACTCTTTTTACAAATGGATCGGTAGGAGTTAACCTCACATTTGGACGCATAAATTCTCCATTTTCTTCGATTCTTAAGAGAAATGGGTTTAAACTCTATGCGTATGTGCAACCGTTGATTTCTGTTGTCGGCTATGATGCGACTTTGCAAGGAGGAGTTTTTAACAAGATGAGTGCTTATACGATCCCTAATAGAGAGGTTGAGCGGTTCACAGGACAATTCAACTATGGAATCGTTTTGAAAACTAAAAGTCTTTATTTTGAATTTACGCGCTCGGTCATCACACGGGAATTTGAAACAGGGACTTCTGCCAGTTGGGGAGGGCTGAAAATTGGATTTACGCTTTAGCTTGAATAGCGTTTTTGCACTTCTTTTATGCCTTGTCGATACTATTTTAATTCAATCCAGTGATAAGCGACGCCGCAGAAAAATCTTCACCGTTAATTGGCTTATCGTTCAATCTTTGCAGCATGGCTATCTGACCAATTATGTGTTAGTAGGTCTGAAAACGGTCCTTGGATTAGTTTTTTCGTGTAGTGTATGGGTAATTGCGTACTCATTATCGCGTAAAGAAACGTGAAATGATTCCAAAGTTCATTCTAACGAGGTACGCGTAATTTCCCCAATTTTCTAAGTCAATATCGAGAATAGTAGCGCTATTTGACCAGTGAAAATCGCCGATAAAAATTGATTTTAAAAAAGGGGTTTCTAATTTATCAATCCACGGTAACTCAGACATTGGAATAAAACCCAATGAATCTGTATCGTATTTAATGTTGAGGAAATTGAGTTTTTCCACGCGTTTCAGATCCATTAGGGCAATGACCTTAGCATAAGTAGAAGCGTCATCTGTCATTTTTGAATAATAACTTTTCTCTTGTGCTTGAAAGACCTCAAACTGACCAATTGAGTCGTTGTAGCGAACCGGATGTGAATGACTGTATGGACAGCTGTTATTTAAGGTGTTAAGCGTTAGTATGTACTTGTCTATTCCATCCGTTGATTGGATCGTGTAGTTCAATTGAAAATTTTCGTCAGATTCAAAAACGCATGAACAATTCTCTTGGGCGAAGGCATTGCTTAAGTAAAGCATAAAAACAAATAGAAGAGAGAAGTAGCATAGCGTGTTTTTCGTGTCGCTGATATAACAGTTTTAGGCGTGATGGTTACCATCGTCGAGTTGGCAAACGAGTTATAGGAATTGCTCGAATCAATCCTTCATTGTACCTCATGTTTATAGTTACTGCTTGCTTTATAATCAAGGAACTCTTTTTCTATCCAAACGCCCAACCCGCCCCACCATTAATCAGCAGGTCTATATTTGAATAGATAATCCAAAGTTTTACTGGAAAGCATAAAGAAAATAGAATGAGCGCGGAAATTTTGAGTTGTAGCCTAGCAGTTACCTCGTTTTCGCACTTTTTAAGCAGGTACATTGACGTAAAAAACGGAAGGAAAGAGGTAATGATGCTTCCCAAGGCAATCCCTGCAATCAAGCCACCGGCGATATGATATCCTCCATCATACAAGGCCCATAGCGTTGAAGCGATGACTATAATTACAATAACAATGTAAATAATTTGTGCGTTTCGTCTAAGTTTTGACATTAAAACAGCGTTATTCTCCCTGGTTTAAGGCAATTTTTTCTTCAAAGATTTTAAGGATGTCACTTTCTGATACTTCATACCAGTTAAGGGCAAGTCCAAGGTATCCGCCATTGTGAGATTTCATTTTCTCCAGGTGATTTCGGACAGCTTGTTTTGAAACTAAACTCAAATACTGTTCCTCATTTTTGATGAAAAGGATCATATAGTTTCCATTTCTTTTCTTGATGATTTTATGCCCTTCTAGGTCCTTCCAAGCGATTTCAATACCTTTGAATCCAAAACCAGCATTGTCGGTAAATCCGCTGTCAGTGAGTAATAGTTGACTGTTCCATCTTATCCGCGCTCTTAAGAACATGACCAACATCAAAAATCCAACGATCGTCAAAAAGTAAGGAATCGTACCAAGAATTAAACCGACAATTGGTGAAAGATTAACGCCTGCCATAAATTTTGGGAGCCAAATGAAAAGACAAATTCCTGTAATTAGAAAGCTAGGAATTCCGAGGTGAATTCTGTTTTTCTGCTTGTTCGAAATTCCAATGGCGCGTACGTTTGAGTCTGTCATAGCAGTAGTAAGTTTATTCAATTGAAGAACATGGTTAAGCAATCAAATAGATTTTTCCAAGGGGAGAACTTCTGAAGTCATACAATGTGGCAGTTTCAAAGCAAGCGAAACATTAAATAGAGTATAGAATCAATCAGCGACGAACTGATTATAGAATACCAGCGCTTTATTCAGTGATTGCTCATTTGTCAAGTAGTGACTCTCCCAACTTTCTCCTCACCTAAATTAGCACTTCAACATCCAATTCAGTTTCGTATTTTTGCCTCATGAAAATTGCCTTGTTGCTAAATCAGATAGACTTAGGACTCGCTCCAAATAGAACCAATATCAATCAACGCATGAGAATTCCATTTATACTGCTCGCTTTTTTAGGACTTACGACTTCCCTTTTTAGTCAAGGATTAACTACCAACGATTATGAAAAAGAAGAGCTCTACATCGAAATGCGTGATGGCGTAAAATTGTTT
Source organism: Flavobacteriaceae bacterium (assembly GCA_047624355.1). Taxonomy (GTDB): domain Bacteria; phylum Bacteroidota; class Bacteroidia; order Flavobacteriales_D; family Crocinitomicaceae; genus UBA4466. The sequence continues at coordinate 19,639 of JBLHPQ010000034.1, forward strand.
ACGACTATTTACACACCCAAAGAATCCCAAGTAGACTACCCTGTCCTAATGATTCGCACATGTTATAGCGTCGCTCCTTATGGGAAAGATACTATGCCTGCTCAAATCATGCACAATCCTGATTTGGTGGCCTCTGGATATATTTTCGTGAAGCAAGATGTTCGTGGGAGATGGATGAGTGAAGGCGTTTTTGAAAATACAAAACCACCTTATTCTTGGACGGATAAGAAACGCACAGACGAAGTAACAGACTCGTATGATACATACGATTGGCTGGCTAAAAATCTTAAAAATTTCAATGGAAACATTGGTCAATACGGCAATTCATACCTCGGATTTACTTCATTGGTTGCTTCTGTCACTGACCACCCGAACCTTAAGGCAGTTTTGGCAATGGCGCCGGTGACCAACTTTTATTTTGAAGATTTTAACCGTTATGGATTGTATGGTATGAATTACATGCCTGTAATGGATGTTTTCGGAGTACAGAAAACAGACACGACTTCTAAAAGCTGGTACAATGTGGTTGACAAACCCTTTATGTTGGACGCCGAAAATGGATTGTCTGAAGATTATTACGATTATTTCCTCCAGCACAGAGCCTTGAGTGATGTAGCGCATATGATTGATTCGAACAATTTTTTCTGGAATAACATCATTGCACATCCTACTTATGACGCCTACCGTAAGCAGCGCAATTGGATTCAATACTTGAACAAAAGTAAATGTCAGACCTTGGTTGTTGGGGGCTGGAATGATGAGCAAAACTTATACGGGATTCTAAATTGCTTCAAAAAAATGGCTGCAGATGCGCCGGAATCTAAAGCTCAATTAGTGTTAGGGCCATGGTCGCACGGACATCCAAAACGCAGAGATACTGCTTACTATTTAGGGGACATTTTTTACGGCGATGATCTTTCCAAGAATTACCAAGAGCAGGTGGAGTTTAAGTACTTCGAATTCCATTTAAAGGAAAAGGGTGCAGCACTTGATTTTAGAGCACGCGTATTCGATACTGGGAGCAAGGAGTGGGTGAATTACCAAGACGATCCTTTTGATGATGAGCTAAAGGAATTAACGCTGTACTTGAATCCAAACGGAAGTTTATCTGAGCAATCGACGACAGAAAGCTCAACATACGTTTCTGATCCTGATCACCCAGTTCCGTTTTTGAAAGAGGAGGAGTTTCACATTCTGGCACCGAAACACTATATGACAGACGATCAACGCTTTGTTTCAAGACGACCAGATGTTCTTTCTTTCGTTTCTGACCCATTGACCGACGCCATCACAATACAAGGAGAAATTGAGGCCTTGATTCAATTCGTGACGGATCATGAAGATGCTGATTTGTATGTCAAAGTCATTGATGTTTTCCCAATGGATAGACAGCCACTTATCACAGATAAACCAGGCGTTAAAATGAATGGCTTCCAACACTTGGTTCGTTGTGGTTATATTCGAGGACGCTTCCACGAATCGTTTGAAACAGCAACGCGTTTAGTTCCTGGAGAAAAAACAGCGATTCAGGTACCATTACTCGAAGTACTGCATACGTTCAAACCTGGACACCGCATTATGATTCAAATTCAAAGTTCTATGTTTCCTTTGTTTGATTTAAATCCACAGAAGTATATTGAAAATATATACGATGCAAAAGATTCCGATTTTGAATCTGCAGTGCACGAAGTATTTGGAGATAGTAAGATCTTACTACCGATTGCGAAGGATTAACTATTGAGCTACTCGTAGCGATTTGAGCAGAATGGCTTGGATCAAGTGTTAGTTATTTTATTGACATAATCAAGCGCCTGTTTAGCAAGTGGACTCCAATCTTCTGAGTATTCTGATGGTACTTGCAGCCAGTCCTTCATTCCTCTTTTCTTTCTTGAAGAATCCCAATTCATTGACCTAGGATATTTGTCCTTGAGCAAATTGACTTCTTGCTGTCCGATCTTAAATACTATTTGTTCGTTAAAGTATACTGCAAAAGCTTTCGTTTCGATCTTTAAGCATGGTTTTCCAAACATTTGGCCCATTATGGTTCCATGTTGATGGGCAAATTGTTGACCTAAATTGGTGTATATTTATTCACTCATTGGTCAGTTTTTAAATGTTGACTAGTAGTTAAGACTTTCCGCTTCTGCGAAACGTTGGAATCCAGCATTTCACCTTACTTCTATAGACGTCATATTCCGGTCCAAACCTTTTTGACATGTCAATTTCTTCCAATGGTCGCACGGCAACTTGCCAAATGACACCGCCAATGATTACATAGATGAAAATATGGATGGAATTCAGGTAGACGCTAACCGCAATTCCTTGGCCCAAACCTGCTATGGACATTGGATTCCTCACGTACTTATAGGGACCTTTTTGAACTAATTCCTTCGTTTGATCAGCGGGAATAGGAGTTCCTTTCCCCTCCCGAACCATCGTAATAGCGCTAAAAACTCCAAGACTACTAAAGAGTATAAAGAGAATAAGGCCGAGGATGAAATGTAAAGTGTCTGATTCCGGTGAAAGGTCAAATGCTTGTACGATTACCCAAGGAAAAAATACCAGTGTCACCGTCCAGACGCATACTACCTGAACCATCGTCTTAAACGTGTTAATCCACACATTTGAAGATTTAGATTCGCTAAAGACGAAACCTTGATATACCAGAAATATATTGTAGCACAATCCAAGAACCATGATCGTAGTTGCGAGATAACCACCGTGCGTTAATAGAGACGCATTTATGCAATAGAGACTTCCATACGCAAAACCTCCAAGGATGATTAATTCTAAGTCACGACTTGGTTTGTAGGCTCTAATTAATGAAAGCAGCGCAATTATGGCTATGTCTGGAGCGAAAAAAGCATTGAATCCAACAGCGTTAATACCGTGAAATTGAAAGGCACTATAAAAATCATGACTGACTGATAATCCCAGCCACCAAAGTAAGATCAGTGTAGATTGTAATAAGTAAGCGGTTCCTTTCAATGTAAATTAATTTAGTGCTCTAATCTCCTGTTAGAAGCGATTCGAGTAAGGGTTGTAATTGTGTCTTACGTTCAAGGTTATTCTTCTCCAGCGATTTTTAAAGGTAAGCGAATTTCGGAAGATTGAATGAAGTTGTGTGTTTGATCATCTTACATCTGTATAAACTATTTGATCTAGGTGTTTGTTTAGACCCTTTGAAATTCAATAAAAACTGAAGTTCTATTGCTTAATCATTTTAACAATTATACTCCCTGAGCGGTCATATGCTTTTACCTGTTCCCAGATTAGTAAACGCTCTCTGCTAAAGCCGTAAATGCCTATTTGAAATAGTACCCTATTCCACTCATTATGAAGGGGAACTCGTTGAGATTTCCCTGAACTAAACCGATTTATTAAATTCTTATGTTAATTTTGATTTGTAACCAAACTATAAAACAAACCAAAAATGAGTAAATCACCAATTATCACACTGCTGATGATCCTATCCGTTTCGTACGGCTTTTCTCAAAGTCAACGACTCGTTTTAGTTGAACATTTTACCCAAGCATCATGCGGTCCATGTGCATCGCAAAATCCAACTCTTCAGGCGACGTTGAATGCAAACAGCACAGAAGCAATATCATTAAAACATCAGGTGAGTTGGCCGGGCGTTGATCCAATGTACAATCATTATCCGGCGGGTCCAGATGATAGACGTACTTATTACGGAATTACAGGCGTTCCAAATACTACGCTCGACGGAACATCAGGTCCTGGTGCGCCGAATACAGTTGTCACAGCTGCAACTATTGGTGCTCGATACGGGGTTTCTTCTCCTTTTACAATAAACGTTTCTTTTACAAATTCTGGAGGTGTTTTAAATGCCAGTGCAGATCTTCAATGCACACAAGCGATCTCAGGTAACTTAGTTGCGCACATTGTTGTGATAGAAAAGCACGTTGCTTTTGCCACTGCTCCTGGTAGCAACGGTGAAACTGATTTTTACAATGTTGTGAAGCAATACCTTCCAGGGACATCCGGAAGTGCTATGGCTGGAACTTGGACAGTAGGTCAAACTCAAACAGTGAATGAGTCTTGGACGTTAACGAATGTTTATGATGAATCTGAACTAGCGGTTGTCGCTTTTATTCAAGATGTGACTACCAAAGAGGTTCACCAAGCTGGATATGCTCCGCTTGTCTTGGCTACGTTAAGTGATGACGCTGGGATCTCGAGTGTCAATAACGCTGGAAACATATGTAATACGACCTATACTCCTCAATTGACGCTCAATAACTATGGATTGAATACCTTGACATCCGCTACCATCAATTACGATTTGGATGGAGGGCCTAACCAAACTTATAACTGGACTGGATCACTTGCTCCGGGTGCATCAACAACTGTCACGCCTAGCCCATTAGTCGTTACGGGTGGGTTCCATACGATCAATGCTTCTACATCGATCCCAAATGGAAACGTCGATCCTTATCCAGCGAATGATGCTATAGCAAGCGATTTATCCGTAGGGAGTGAACTTATCAATGTTACCGTAAGTACAGATTGTTGGGGATCAGAAACTTCGTGGACAATCACAGATGCGTTAAGCAATGTGTGGACATCGGGTGGTGGGTATGCTAATGTCACCGGAGGTCAGACGTTCAATACTAGTTATTGTGCGTTGCCAGGAGACTGCTATGACTTTACTATTGATGACACCTATGGTGATGGAATGTATGGATCCCAATATGGATCTTGTACAGTAGATGGAACCTATTCAGTTGATCAAGGTGCAACACAATTAGCAACAATAATTGCTGCTAATTCTGATTTCGGAGTTCAGGAGATTAATAACTTCTGTGTGACAAGTAGCTATGTTGCTGGTCTTTCTGCCTCAGATAGCACATTGTGCGCGGGAACTATGATCACATTTACTGACCTTAGTACTGCAGGAACAACTTCTTGGAACTGGTCGTTCCCTGGTGGAACACCATCAACATCTACGAGCCAGAATCCAACAGTGGTTTATAATTCACCGGGAACTTGGGATGTATCTTTGGATGCAGGAAACGGTTTTGTCAATGATTTATATACTGCTTCAGGATTAATTGCAGTAAATAGTGCACCTGTAATTGGTGCAGGAACAGTAATCAATCCAAGTGCTTGTGGTACTAGTACTGGGTCAGTTTCGATCACTGGATCTGGGTCAGGGGATGTCTCTTGGACGGGAACTGCAACAGGATCTGTCACAAGCGTGTCATTGCCTTATACAATTGGTAGTTTACCAGCGGGATCATACAATATCACATTCACTGATCCATTTGGATGTACATCGAATTTAGTTACGCAAGCCGTAAATGATCCAACTCCGCCTCCAACACCAACTGTTTCGGCATCGGGTGTATTAACATTCTGTGATGGAGAAAGCGTTACTTTGACGTCTACCTCAAGTACTGGCTACGGATGGTCATCTGGTGGAACTGGGCAATCAATTGTTGTAACAACTTCAGGATCCTATTCTGTAACAGTTACGGATGCTTCAGGATGTTCAGCGACATCAACTCCAACAGTTGTTGTAGTAAATAACAATCCTGCTCAACCAACAATTACGCCAGGTGGATCTACTTCCTTTTGTGAGGGTGAAAGCGTAAGTCTTATATCGTCAGAAGGAACTGGAAATGTTTGGTCGAACGCTGAAGTAACACAAACGATTTTTGCTTCAACGGATGGATTATATACCGTAACCTATACGGATGTAAATGGATGTTCTTCAACTTCTGCTTCCATCGATATTACTGTCTTCGCATTGCCTGTTGTTACGATGAGTTCATTGGGTGCACTGTGTACTACGGATGCAACCTTTACCTTAACTGAGGGATCTCCCGCTGGAGGAGTTTATTCAGGATCTGGAGTTACCGGAGGAGATTTTAGTCCAGTAGCAGCTGGTGTCGGATCACATGTGATCACCTACGTTTATATAGATGCAAATGGGTGTGAGAACTCAGTAACTGGGACGTTAGATGTTGACGATTGTGCAACAGTTGAAGAATTGACTGCTGCAGGTTACTCAATCCATCCTAATCCATCTAGAGACGTTATTAAAATCGAACGCCTCGAAGTTACGGGAGATGCAATGATGCATGTCTACGACTTGAATGGAAGAATCATGTTCAATGGAACATTAGAAGGACACTCGGCAAAATTATATGTCTCTGAATGGAATGCAGGTCTTTACATCTTGCGCCTCACAGTTGGTGCTGAATCCTACGTAAGTAAATTGATCGTTCAATAGATTGATCGTTCAATAGATTGATTTATACATATCTTAAGAGAAAGTCCCAGCAATTGCTGGGACTTTCTTAGTACAGCATAAGTCGTGTGTGAAATGCATTTTTTGTATTTTCGTGTAGCTTCGCTTCTAATTGATAGTAAACCATAAACCCCTATGAAAAAGTTATTCTTAATTTTTTGTTTCTCTCCGTTAGCATTTATCCTATTTGCTCAGACTGATGAGGTAGTAGAGATTAGAAATTACTACAACGAGCTAAAGGAGTCTATGAAGGAGGCAGAGGCACATTCTGGTGAGTATGAGTTTATTAATTATTACGTTGTGAAAATTCAAGAGAACCTTCATGGTATGTCCATGCCGGCGGTCGGAAATTATTCGGGAACGACGGAAAAGTGGTTTGAAAATGACGAAGAAAATTATGGAATGGATGGTCGCTTGGTCTATAAAAAGTCCACATTTGAAATTGCCGCTCGAACTGAATTCACTGAATATGTTTTTAAAGAGGGGGAATTAATTTTTTGCTTTCTAAGGACTGCCGGAGCCGAGTATCGTTATTACTTCAAAGATGATTTGCTGATTAATTACCTAGCAAAGAATGGGGAAGGGGATTGGAACTATTATGAAAAGAGTGATTCGGAACATTTATTGAAGCGTGCTTTTGATTGATGAACGATTTCTGAAGGATCCCTATTCAACTATCTTTTTTCGTTGAGATCGTGAGAATCATGCGTTGAAATAAAGAGAATATTGCTCCAGTGAAATAAGGCTATTCGTAGATAAGATTCCAAATTCACTGGCTTTTAGCATCAGCTCATCATAGGATTTAAATTCGATTATTTCTTGGGTGTCAAAAATGAGCAAATTAAACGTAGGATTATTTCCCTCATCGTGAATCAATACGAGGACCTCTCCATTAAACGTAAATCGATTAATGTTCCACAAACATAGTTGCTCTATGCCATCACTGGAATACCTAATATCTTTCGCGTCTCGTTCGTCAGCGATGTACCCATCATCTCTAGAGTCAGCGCTATTTATTGAATATGGATAAACCAATGGCCATCTATACGAATCTCTAAATCCGAAGTAAGTGAAGTAACTGTTTGGAAGACTATCCTTTTGCTCCGAGTAGTTATAGATTTCTTTAAGGCGCTGTTCTTTTACCTTTTCACTTAGCGGATCTGGTTCTTTTTCGGAACCGGAGTTAGCGCGAAGACAGGAGTGAAGCACCAAGAGCGTTGCATAAGAATAGCGAATAGAATTAGCTTTGTTAACTTCATGAATCCCAAAATTTTGCGGCTTTTCTTCAGCACCGATTTCTCGAATATACTAAAAGCATTTCGTTCTATTCTCTGATGCTAATAAGTTGATTTTGAATGCTCCTGCCTAAGAATAGCTTGGTTTCAGTACATTTATATTCTGTGTTAAGATCTGAAAACAGTGGAGACCGTCTCCCAGTAAGACCGGAATTGGAGTTAAGACCATGGTAACTTTAAGGTCTTCTTTTTGACTAGTGCTAGTCAAACGTTAGTTTTGTAAGAATTGTTCAATTTGCCTCCTATGTCTGAGAATATGGACAATTGCATGTTCCATGAGCTGTTCAAAATCGTAAATCACATTCCACCGTGTTTCTATTTTCCACATTTCAAGTTCCTGATCCTTTAAATGCAAAATGTTCTTGAGCGAGCTTTTGGTGTAATTGAGCATTTTATCAAGCTCACTAATCCCCACTGATGAATTGACAATTATGGTTTCATATTCTATCCATTCAATTTCACTCCTGATATTTATGTAATTGATATATGTATAGCCTGAATTTAAGATATGAGAAACGACAGTTTGGATAGATTTACAGTCAGGGTCTTCGGTCTTGAGATCTCTAATTTCATCAAATTCAGCATCAGAAATTTCAGATAGGACCTCTTTCAAATCAATTGCTGATCTGTAATACTCTTCCATCAGTGCTTTCACCATTCTATTCTCGCTCATTACCTACTATTCTTAGTTATCCTTAAAGGTCGGTACAAAATGCGTTTTATTGCTTTTTGTGCGTTGCTAACATTTGTTTTAATTTATTGGAATCAATTTTACGCGCAAATAATTTGTTCGAACTAACAATTCTTTCATAATCTGATTCATCTAAGAATGCTGGTCCACCGTCTTTTGCATTTTCCCAATCAATAAATCTTAAGTTATCATTAATTACGTTTTTAGCATGTTCTGAATTCATTATTACGGTCTGGAAATAGATTTCTTCTGCGCAAAAAGTATACTTGAATCTTCGAAAAAAAACAGGGTTTTGTTCCGTGAAATTAATTACAAATTGTAATGTGTTTCGAGGTAGAGTCCAATAGGTTGAGCCGCCATATAGTTGTTGCTTAATATTAATGGCGCGCTTGAATTTTAATTTCAATTGAAGTTTCTTAATGTAGTAGAGACTCTTTTTTCCCAACGAGGATTTGGCGTTAAACAGGTCATAAAAATTATAGTATTCTAACCTACCCATTCCTCCATCCGTTGTCCAAAGTTTTAAGGCAGGCATTTTGGAATAGTCCAAATAACTAATTTTCTCGTCTGTAGAATTGAATAATAACTCGTTAAAATATTCATTATTTTTTAAAGGATAATCCTGACCAGTGATCAAATGGAAGTATTCATTCTGGTCGTTCTTTAATGCTTCTTCAGAGAGTAATAAATATGATTTCAGATGATTTATCCCTCCCCAGTTGACCGTATATTTTGTTTCTATATATGCAACATTAGCGTTTTTTAAGATGCATTGAATTGTCTTCTGATTTACCTTACTTTTTTTATCAATATGAATATAGATATTGAAATTTTCATCAAACTCATTTACAAGCTGAGCTAACTGCTTAAAGTCTTTATAGGCAGTAATCAGCAATGCATGTTTCATTCTCTCTCAACTAGATAATTAGAACTAACCTAAAAACTCTGATTTGGTTAGAATATCAACATTGAGGCTCTTCTCTAGGTGCCTGTTCAAGATATCTCCCATGTTTTTGAATGTCAGAAAATCTTTATCATTGTGATACTTGGCTAACTCCTTTCCTAGACTTTTAATGTTTTTGTCGCTTGAAATCCGATCCTTTCGCATTATTCGCAGGAGACTTCGCGTCCGTTGACGAGAAGCGAAAAATCGTTTCTTCATGGCAACTCGTTCGATACGCTGGTACTGCTTGGTAACTTCTTCGGTCATCAGTTCTTGAACTAAATTAACCAATGCAATATTGTCCTTATAAAACTGCGGTTTGTAGATGTTTACGCGTCCTTCAAAGCTCTGTTGATCAAAATCCATCGCTCGGATACGGTACTGTACGTTGTCAAAATCTTGCGTGATCTCCACAACAAAATTATAGGCACGCATGTCTCCCAATAAGCGTGTAAACGTACGCTCATTGAACTTCACGAATTCTTTTGCCAGTCGTAACCTGTTCTCGATGGCTACATCTTTCTTTCTGAGAATGAAATCATCGGCAGGAATCCCAACAACATGATCTTCGACAAGTGTCTGTTTGTCGACTAAATAATTTACCCTATCTGGAGAGAAAATTTCTTCTAGTTCAAGTCCATAGATCCGAGAAGAATCTGCTTTTTTTACGTAGAAATAGTCATGATTTTCATTGATCTCATTCACGACTCTTACGCGAAAGGGTTGTGAGTTTCCGAATGAACAGAAATCGATGCGGTCAATTCTGAGGTAGGGAATGTGGTCACCTTCTGAAAGCAGCTTTTGGTAGACTTCAACCAAGGCTTTGCTTAAATACTTCAGGCTTTCTTGATTGTACATCACCATATGCCACAAGGTCTTATTACCGTTATCATCATCCAAAGGGTAGAGTTCCTCATAATGCGTGAGCTCTTCATACGAGATCGGTAAATCATCTAGGCGAGAATAATGCTTGAGGTGTTCTTTGAGGTGTGACTTAATGCGGTAAATCGGCTTCTTGTGCTCTATATGATTAAACTCCATGCAATTCGCTTTGATTTAGGTGCTACCGAGAATCGGAAAAGGGCTCACCGTTGACGGCAAGATTATGATTTCCATCAAAATAGATCCATTAATTGTAAAGATGCCTCTTTTCTCGGATTTATTCATTTGGATCCAAAGTAATCGTTTACCAATCTCACAAGAGATACAGGTACTACTACCTGAAATTACTCGATTTTAGTCAAATCATAGGTGGGTTTTTTTTAAAATATATATTGTGTCTCGGAATTGAGTGATGGTCAAATATGTCGTGCTCTCTTTTGTACTGATTACTAAGCGTTCATTGATACAACTACATTTCCTCTTTTTCGCCCTGAATCAACATAGCGATGTGCATCTTGGATGTAATCCAGCGGATAAACCCGATCGATTATAGTTGTTAACTTTTTAGACGCCAGCATATCGCGAACGATTATGAGATCTCGCATTCGCTGTTCTTTTTTACGAATTCCAGTTGCTGAAAATTTCAATTTTTTCTTTGTAAATCGTGATACAAACAGCATGTTTAGCAATGCTGAAAAGCTTAATACGGGTGTTAGAAACACGCCGCTTTTCGTTAAGTTCTTCTTTGTTTTCAAGTAGGAAAGTTTACCTACTGTATCAAAAATCACATCAAACTTTTCAGAACTATCGCGCAGTTCATTCTTTGTATAATCCAATACATTATCAGCACCTAAATCTCTAACGAGAGCCTTGTTCTTTCTACTACAGACTCCTGTGACTTCAGCTCCTAGTTCTTTTGCAAGTTGAATTGCTGCGGTTCCAATGCTCCCTGAAGCACCGTTGATCAAAACCTTTTGACCCTTTTTTATTTCTACTTTATCCGTAAAGAAGGCAAGTGCTGTACAGGCTCCGTCCAAAATCCCTGTAGCTTCTACAGCGCTGACATTATCAGGTTGATGTACGATTAACTCATCGGATGATAAACAGATATACTCTGCATATGCGCCGCAGCCAAGGCCTGTTGCAGCCATAACTTCGTCTCCTGGTTTGAAATTATTGACTTCGGAGCCTATCGCTTCAATAGTTCCCGAGAGATCTGTTCCAGGTGTTTTGATTTTCGGTTTTGTTAATCCAATGAACAAACGACCGAAGTAAGGTTTGCCTTCGCGCATAAATCCACTTGCTGCTGTGATCGATGTCGCGTTAATTTTAATAAGGACCTCATTTGATTTCGGAGTTGGCTTCTCTACACTTTTGATTTGAAGAACTTCAGGGTTTCCGTATTGTTCTGCTATAACTGCTTTCATATTTCTGTGTTTTAATATGAAGCAAAGGTGAGGGGATTAAAGCCGTCGGTCGTTCCAGATTATAAATCAGAACAAATTTGAAAATCAGAACTTACATTGATGACAATTCCTTTAGGCTTCGGGAAAAAGTGAGAAGAACAGTTATCACCAATAATGATTACTAATTCTTAAGCTTATTCCAATACGCTTTTGGAGTAGCCCCCAATTTCTTTTTAAAAAAGGTATTGAATACCGTCTTAGAATTGAACCCACTATCATAGGCTAATGCCAATAACGTTAACTGATGAGCTGAATCAGTTTCCAACTTCAATTTAAAATCCTCCAGGCGATAGCTGTTTATGTAATCTGCGAAGTTTTGACGAAAGCCTTCGTTTAGCAGCTGTGACATGTGATTAGGCGGAAGATTCATGTATTCGGCAAGGGATCGCAAAGAGAGTTCAGGATTGAGGTACAATTTATCGTCATCCATTAAACTATTCAATCTGTTTTTATAGCGAATAATCTCGTCGCCAGTAAAGAGCGATTTTTTGTATTTACGAATTGATTGGATAGCTATTGGATCACCTAGAATTCCTGCGATGGATTTCTTAAAGGAAGGAAGACCATGCAGCGGTTTTGCTAATGGTTCCGTTGGAAGTAATAAGATCAGTGGAAAACGATTTTCGAGTGCATTTTGAATGTATTCCAATGCAGTTTCCAGGTTATTCAATTGTGCATGACATAGAATCAGAAAATTCAATGCATTACCCGCAGATGGCGTCTGAAGATAGGATTCTAGCTTGGAAATTCCTTCTTCAGCTAATTGAATATTACCTAGCATCACATGAGCAATCGTACTTCCCCCAAGTTTGGCTAGGTACCCAGTGTCGTCGTCCGGTAAATTATTGAAATAGCTTAAACCTTCTTCATGGCGGCCAGATAACAGATGGCAAGCACCTATATAAGCGACCGGGAAAGGTAACTCAGGTTGAAGGTCCAAACTTCGCCTAAAATAGGGCAGCGCTTTTTCATACTCGCCCAACATATAGAATAGAAAACCTTTATAGTTTACGCTCACAGGAGAGAACGGGGCTAATTCCAATGATTTATCTATGTAGAGCATAGCCGTATCAAGCTTGCCTTCAATCGTCATGAAATTGGACATTGTCAAATACATCGTGTCCGTAGGTCGAATACTCAATGCCTTGTTTAGATGCTCATAGGCCTCTTTCAAATCCCATTTTTGCCAGCAGCTCGTCCACGCTAAATTTAATTGCGTTTCGGGAAGGTCTTCTTTCAATTCAATGGCCTTCTGCAAGAACGGCTGTGCTTTGGCAAATCCTTCAAATGCCGGAATTATGCCCATCGTTCCCATGTAAGCATAGGCCTGATTTACATCTAAATAGGGTAGGGGGAATCCTGGAGACTCTTGAATTACTTCTTCAAATATTGAAATGGCCTTTAACGAATTCGTGTAATCGAGTTTCATTAAATAGAATCGGCCCTTAAGGTATTTCTTATAGGTTTCGAATGGAACATTATATGAATCCACTAGGCGTTCTTCCAATTCAAAATGACCTAGATGCTCTCTGAGTTTATCTGCAATAATTAGGCTGATTTCATCTTGAACAACGAATATATTCTTGAGATCGCGGTCAAATGTCTCAGACCAAAAGTGAAAATCATTTTCAACTTCAATTAATTGTGCCGTAATTCTTGCCGAAGTCCCAGACAATCGAACACTTCCTTCTAGGATAATGGAAACGTTTAATTGCTTTCCTATTTCAGCAATCGTACTGCTTGTCCCTTTGAATGAAAATGAGGATGTTCTTGACGTTACTTTGAGCTCTTGAATTTTTGCAAGTGCATTAATAATTTCCTCCGTAATCCCATCTGAAAAGTATTCAGCTTCATTATTGGAACTCATGTTCACAAATGGTAGTACGGCAATGGATTTATTAATTTCTGAACTCACAGGGCTAGATTAATTACCCAAAGTTAAGTTTTGTTTGTGAATTCACTAAAAAAATGCCAGTCCTGAGACTGGCATTTTAAAGTAGTGTCAATACAAATCGCATATACCGTTTAAGTCAGCAAGCTGCTTTTACAATGCAGCCAACGCCAAATCGTAATTTGGTTCATCAACCGTTTCAGCTACTTGCTCAGTATAAATAACTTTACCCTCTGGGTTAACTACTACAATACATCTGGAATTTAAACCTGCTAGAGGCCCATCTAGGATTTCCAAACCATAGTCCTTACCAAATTGACCAGTGTTAAAATCAGAGAGCATTACAACATTTTCAATGCCTTCAGCACCACAGAATCTTCCTTGTGCGAAAGGTAAATCTCTCGAAATACACAAAACAGTTGTGTTTACTAAATCAGCAGCTGTTTTATTAAAGTTGCGAACTGATGCCGCACAGGTTCCTGTATCTACGCTTGGGAAAATATTTAACACTAAATTTTTTCCGCTAAAGTCGCTCAATGTTTTTACCGATAAATCTGTACCTACCATTTTGAAGTCTAGCGCTAAGCTGCCGGTAGCAGGTAAACTACCATTTGTATGTATTTCACTTCCTGATAATGTGATTGTTGCCATTTTTTAATTTTAGTCGTTAATATAGTTAAACTAGCGCGTATTCAATACAGATTTTATTGATCTCTTACGATTGCTGATTTCTATCGCTAATTGAACATGTTTCTCGTCAGAAAAGGAGTATTCACGCTCAGGTAAAATTAGCGTTGAGGTAATTTCCAATCAATATGATACTGCCTCCCAATAGAAGTGACAAGCTAAAAGACTCGTTGTAAATTAGTATTCCGGCCAGTGATAATATGGGAAGTCTTAAATAATCGAGTACAATTAAATCGCTAATTTTATTTTCTTTAAAAGCTTTTGCTAGGCTAAAATGCGCTGCAAGTGCGGATATTCCAATTAGAATGAGCCAGAAATAGTCATAAAAGAGCGGCGTTTCCCAATCTGAAATTGCAAAGAAGAAGGAAATTGGTGTTTGCGTGAGGCACATAATAAATATGAGCTCTAACGGCGAACTGGATTGTACAATAGTTTTAGTGAGCACATGCGTTATCGAATAACTAATTGCCGAAGCGAGGACTATAAGTGAATTAACTGTAAATACATCTGATCCAGGTTTTAAAATGACGAATACACCCAGTAAACAGAGGATGATTGAAATGACTTTTATTCGCGTAATCTTCTCTTTGAGGAAAATAGAAGCGATAATTATGACCCAAACTGGAGCGGTAAATTCAATTGCTGTTACCTCCGAAAGAGATAAATAAATGATGCCAATAATCCATCCATATTGGCCCACTAGATGAGATAAATTTCTATAAAAATGCTTCTTTAAAATTTTTAGCGTGAGCTTGGGTAGGCTACGTTTGAAAAGGGCTACCACTATGAGTAATCCTATTAAAGATCGATAAAAGACTATTTGAA
>JBLHPQ010000035.1:0-34207 GCA_047624355.1 Flavobacteriaceae bacterium
TGGCTTCAAGAGAGAGAATTTCATCACCAACATTAAGTGCTTGACCCACTTTAGTAGCAATGGTGACAATTCGCCCGGGCATTGGAGCAATCAATTCTTTCAGATGTTGAATTTTAGGCTTATCCATGCCCATCTCTGAAATCAGCGCGTCTAACGGGTGATCCTTTTTCACTTCGAACACACGGTGATTAATTTTTACCGTAAGCGAATTACTCTCCAGCGCTTCTTTCATCACTTCGCCATGGAAGCTTTTCCCATTATGAACCAGTGTAAAAAAACGATGGTCTTCCCAAGTCAACTTGTCGTTGCTTCCTCCATCGTTCACATTTCCATCAATTGTCCAAGTTGGATTTACCATTTATCAGCTATTTACTACAAAAATAAGAGAATCATTGTCCGATGCTGTAATTATTCATGCGCATCTCGATTTTAATTGGCTTATTTGCATGTTATATTAATATACAGAGGTATGAAGAAACATTTGATTATTGGTGCAGGACTTATTTTAGCTTCATGTGGAATTCACAATAATGAGGCGGAAGAGTTTGCAGTTACTGAATCGGCACCTGCGACGGAGGAAGCAGCGGAAGCAGAATTGGAAGAACTTATTCCAACGCAGCGTCCAGTTTACAACCCGTCAGAAACGATTTTAACAGACCTAGTTCATACGAAACTCGAAGTTAATTTTGACTGGTCACAATCTAGAATGAATGGGGTGGCAACAATTACTGCTAAACAACATTTTTATGCTTCAGATGAATTGATTCTTGATGCGAAAGGAATGATCATAAACTCTGTTGCCCTAAACAAAGCATTGCTTGACTATACATATGAAGGGGATGTTTTGACCATTAAACTCGGGAAAGAGTATACTCGAGACCAAGAGTATACGGTTGTTATTGACTACGTAGCCCGTCCAGATGAACGAGAAGAAGGTGGAAGTGCAGCGATTACTTCTGATAAGGGACTTTATTTTATCAACCCAAAAGGAGAAGAAGAAAATAAAATGCCACAGATATGGACACAAGGTGAAACGGAAGCGAGTTCAGTATGGTTCCCAACAGTTGATTCGCCGAATGCCAAAACGACGCAGGAAATCTTCATCACTGTGCAAGATAAATTCATAACCCTTTCAAACGGGAAGTTGATGTCAAGCAAGAAGGTTGCCGATGGTAAACGTGTCGATCATTGGAAACAAACACTGCCGCATGCACCTTACTTATTTATGATGGGGATCGGCGAGTTTAAAGTGATTGAGGATTCATATACACGTCCAGATGGATCTGAAATGGAAGTGAATTATTACGTTGAAGCTCAATGGGAGGGAAATGCTCAAGCAATATTTGGTGAAACTCCGGCGATGATCAAGTTCTTTTCTGAATTGACAGGTGTAGAGTATGCTTGGGATAAATACCATCAGATTGTTGTTCGAGATTACGTTTCAGGAGCAATGGAGAATACAGGAGCTGTGATCTTCGGTGATTATGTATACAAAAGTGACAGAGAATTACTGGATGAAAATGATCAATCCACGATCGCACATGAGTTATTCCATCACTGGTTTGGGGATCTAGTAACCTGCGAATCTTGGTCGAATTTACCTTTGAATGAATCCTTTGCAAATTACTCGCAATACCTATGGGATGAATTTAGATACGGTGTGGATGAGGCAGACTATAACGCAGAAGGAGAAGCGGATGGCTATTTTCAATCTGGACAGATGCAAGGTTACCATGACCTCATTTGGTTCGATTTCGATGAAAAAGACCAAATGTTTGATGGTCATTCCTATAATAAGGGCGGTCGAATTTTACACATGCTTCGTAACTACTTAGGAGATGATGCATTTTTTGCTGGAATGAAAAACTACTTGGAAAAAAATAAATTTAAGCCTGCAGAATTTCATCAATTGCGTTTAGCGTTTGAAGAAGTATCAGGAGAAGATTTGAATTGGTTCTTTAATCAATGGTTTCTTGGTTCTGGACACCCGATCTTATCTTTTCACCAAGAGATTGATTCCGCTAACCATATGTTACACGTGACGGTAGAACAAAAACAAGATTTTGATGTTTCACCAATCTTTAAGCTACCAATGGAGGTGGCAATTTTTGATACAGATGGAAAACACATTCATGAAGTTGTGATTGATGAGGTGATGGAGGAATTCTCTATTCCTTATTCAGGTGATTTAGCAGGATTTATTTACGACAACGAACAAATGATCCTTGGAAAGAAGCGTGAGCGTAAATCAAAAGAGATGTATGTGCACCAATATTATAATGGAGAGCGTTTTGCTGCACGTCGTGATGGATTGATGAAAGGATCAAACGATCGATCAGCTAAGGGCCAACAAATGATTCTAGACGCATTGAAAGATTCTTTTTGGGGAATACGTACAGAAGCAATAGGTAAAGTTGCGAAGTTGAAAGATGAAAAGCGCACAGAGGGAATTGCAAAGTTGAAGGACCTTGCTGCAAATGATCCAGTCTCAGCAGTGCGTTCTGCAGCGCTAGCAAAACTAGGAAAGATGCTAGAACCGGAGGAAGTTGAGTCATTTTATATTGCGAGCGTAGCGAATGATTCTTCCTATGCTGTAATTACTACTGCACTAAGTACACTTGGAAAGGATAATCCAGAGAAGGCGATGGAACTGGCAGGCCCTTTAGAAGCAGAGAAATCGTCAAGTATGTTGAGTGGTGTCGGCCAATTGTATGCTGGGTTTGCGGGACCTGAGAAATTTGAATTCTTCGAAGACGCATTCAATGGCACCGTGATCCAAGGTTTTGATAAACTCGGTTTGATGAGTTCTTTCACCTATTTTATATCTCGACATGATGCAGCCACAATGGAAAGAGCACTGCCGATCTATAATGAACTTTCTGAAGGAGGAGGAATGTACATGGCGATGTTCTTACCACAGAACCTAGACTATATTATTAAATCAATCGACGAAAAGATTAAGGACTTAAATGCAGAATTGGTTGAGTTCGAAAAAAACAATGATGCCCTGTATGCCGCTCAGACAAGAAAGAAGATTGAAGAATTTGAGAAGGTTTCAGAAAAGGTAAAAAAGAAAATAGAAGAGCTCGAAAGCGAAGAATAATAAACGTGATCTATTCAACAATGAAAGGTATGAGCGATTAGTTCATACCTTTTTTGCTTTTACTAAAAACCCCTAGCTTGTTCAGCTAAGGGTTCATGGATTTCATTCGTTTATTAGATCTTCTATTCGTTCTTGAGTACTTTAACGCGTGCATTCTTACCTTCACTTGAGATAATATCGAGATAATAATATCCAATGGCTCCTTCAATTTCTAAACTGATGCTTTTCGCATTAGAGTACGTTGTTGTAGAAATTTCTTGCCCCAGTACATTTGTTACACGAATTTTAATTTTGCTAAACGTTTTTCCTAGATCAACTGTAACTTGACCAGTAGTCGGATTTGGAGAAACATGTAATTCTGAATTCAAATCATTTTCAATAATTCCAGCCTCAGTGATTGCAAGACAAGCTGATGTGTCAGTACAGCCATTTTCAGTCACGATTACAGCAAAGTTTCCGTTTGTAGAAGCAACATATGTTTGGGATGTTTCTCCTATAATGAGGGCATTGCCATTGTCACAATCAATCCATTGGTAGCTCGCTCCACTAGCACTTGCCGTGAGTGCAAGTGATCCAGTTTGTGAAACGCCATTGTCAATATCATTTATAGTAAGATTTAGCGTTGAAATTGAATCACACGACAGAGCTCCAACTAGAGTGTCCATGTATGCTCCAGAACTCGTGTATGTTATGCCACTGGATGGCCAAGTATAAGTTCCACAGCTAGTCGCTGATTCGGAGCCAAAGGTTGTATCGTTAATGGTAACTACAATAGTAAGTACACTATCACAGCCTTCAGCGTTCGGGATTGTATCCATATAAGTATTGGAAGAAGTCCACGTATAATTTCCACTTGGAGAAGTATAGTTGTAGCAGGAAGTTGCTGAAATTGACGCTGTGGATGCCGTGCAGTTTTCAGAAATTACGACCATTCCATTTCCCGTCTGGATGCTGTCCATCATTATAGGGTTTAAGAACGTTCCTGTGAAGTTGCTTCCTCCAGCTCCGCCGCCACCGCCGCCTTTATCATTTCCATCACAACCAATGGTTCCTGCAGATCCTCCGCCACCACCGCCGCCTACATCGTATCCGCCACCGCCGCCGCCGCCACCTGGTGTTGATGCACAGCAACATGTTTCTCCATTACCTCCAGTTCCATCTCCCAATCCAACGTCACCTAAACAACAAGAGCACCCAATTCCTGGCGCTCCTCCTGTTGAAAGGATTCCTCCAAATCCACCACCACCATTGGGGCTATCTATTCCATTCCCGCCTGGAAGTCCACCTCCAGAGCCACCATTTCCGCCGTTCCAATCGGCTACGCAACCAGTTGCGCCGCCACCGCCACCGCCTCCGGCAACAAGAATACGATCTATTGATGCGACTCCTCCAAAACGAACGTCAGAAGCACCGCCGCCATCACCAGCATTGATCGATCCAGCATTACCGCCGCCATTATAGTTATTCTGTCCTCCAACAAAAATATTTAATACTTGTCCGCCAGTTACCGTAAGATCTCCTTCGGCAGAGCCACCGAGACCAGCAATTCCACCTCCTGCTCCAGTTCCAATATTTCCTTGAGCCCCATAGGCTATTATATGAATGGAAGTGACGCCCGCTGGAACGGTATAGGTCTCCATTGCTCCGGTATAGTTAAAAGTTGTTTGTGATATCCCGTGCATCGAAATTGCGCACAATGGAATCATTAGTAGTGCTTTAATGTAGTGTGTAGTCATAATTATCAGATTGAATCAGAGGGAAGTTACAAATCTCAACGGTAATTAGCACGGATTTAATTGTTTAAATTTTCGTCAAAAAAACTTGGTGATTAGAAATTAAGAACTATATTTGATTAAAAATTCGTCAAAACAAGATTAGAAAAATGGCATTAAAACATTTGAAAGTAGGAGATCAAGCACCAACGTTTACTGCAGTAGACCAAGAAGGTAAAACGCTTAATTTGAATAACTTCGCCGGAAAACGTGTTGTGATTTATTTCTACCCTAAAGATGACACTCCTGGTTGTACCGCCCAAGCATGTAACATTCGCGACAACTATGCGACAATTCAAGATGAAGATATCGTCATTCTTGGAGTGAGTGCAGATGGTGAGAAAAAGCACCAGAAATTTATTGCGAAGTACGACCTACCGTTTTCTTTAATTGCAGATGAAGAAAAGGCGTTGATTGAACTTTATGGGGTGTGGGGAGAAAAGAAATTCATGGGCAGAATCTATGATGGAATTCATAGAACAACCTTCCTGTTAGATGACAAACACGTGATCGTTGGGATCATTAATAAACCAAAAACGAAGGATCACACACGCGAAATTTTTGAAATTTTTGAAGAAAATAAATAGAACGTAAATACTTTACGGCCTTCAGGGGTCATATTTGTAAAAACAAAACAATTCAACCTTTGTGTAACACGTAACAGTAGAGCACATAAAATTAAAACAAACGATATGGCAGCGAAAGAAGCTAATGCAGACAAACTGAAAGCGCTCCAACTTACAATGGACAAGTTGGACAAAACGTACGGAAAAGGAACCGTAATGAAATTGGGGGATGCCCCTAATCAAGAAATAGATGTAATTCCAACAGGATCTTTGACCTTAGATCTTGCGCTCGGTGTGGGTGGACTTCCAAAAGGAAGGGTAGTTGAAATATACGGCCCAGAATCTTCAGGTAAAACAACGTTGGCGATTCATGCAATTGCCGAATGCCAAAAAAAAGGAGGAATAGCGGCCTTTGTCGATGCTGAGCATGCATTTGATCAGTTTTATGCGAAAAACCTAGGAGTAGATATTGAGAACCTACTTATTTCACAACCAGACAATGGAGAACAGGCATTGGAGATTGCAGATAACTTGATTCGCTCAGGCGCAATTGACCTTTTGGTGATCGATTCTGTAGCAGCTTTGACGCCTAAAGCGGAGATCGAAGGTGAAATGGGAGATTCTCAAATGGGACTTCAAGCGCGTTTGATGTCGAAGGCACTACGTAAACTTACAGGGTCAATTAGTAAAGCAAATACATGCTGTATCTTTATTAATCAATTGCGTGAGAAAATTGGTGTGATGTTCGGAAATCCGGAAACAACAACAGGAGGTAATGCGCTGAAATTTTACTCATCTGTTCGTATCGATATTCGTCGATCAAGCCAAATTAAAGACGGTGATGAGGTAATTGGAAACAGAACGAAAGTGAAAGTTGTGAAGAACAAAGTTGCACCGCCGTTCCGAAGAGCAGAGTTCGACATCATGTATGGAAAGGGAATCTCTAAAGTGGGTGAAATCATCGACATAGGAGTGGAATTAGATATCGTGAAGAAAAGCGGGTCTTGGTTCTCTTACGGAGAAACAAGATTAGGACAAGGGAGAGACGCGGTTAAAGCATTAATCAAGGATAATCCAGAACTTATGGATGAACTTGAGCAAAAAATTAAAGAAGCTCTTGCTCCATCAAAAGAGGTTGAATTGGTGGAGGAGCAAAACGATTAACTGCATATCGTAAAGGAAACGGCGCTAAGAAATTGGCGCCGTTTTTTTGTATTATAAATCAATGTCGGTTCGAGTGATTGTTCGGAGCGAAGCAGAGAAAAATTGTATCGAGAATCAATGATTTCAATCTAAAAACTGTTCTAAATTCTTATAGAATTTCACTCGATCTGACATTTTTTTATCTCCGAAATCCTTACATCGAATTCAGGTTAGTAGAAAATTCTATACTTTAGGCTACCCAAGCCCATGAAAAAAGTAGCGCTCATAATTCACGGTCATAGATCTCTTTCGAAGCGATCATTGGAAACAATTCAATTACTCGAGAAAGAGAGCCAGCTGGCGCTGTCGCAGCTATCAACGAGATGCATCGGAGATGCGATTAAATTGGCAACCTTGGCCTGTCTAGACCATGATGTAATTGTAGCTGTTGGAGGTGACGGGATGTGCAATGAAGTGATTAATGGGATTATGCATGCACAATCGAAAGACGTTCAGTTTGGAATTATCCCAAATGGTACTGGAAATGATTTCGTTCGAAACCTAGATAAATTTTCGCCGAGGACGTTCGTTGATAAATTGAAATCTGGAACAGGGAAAATGATAGATGTAGGCAAGATTTCCTTTGAATCTACAAACCGCTACTTTCTAAATGTTGCCGATATTGGTTTTGGTGCAAAAGTTGTCGAAACAATGGACCGACAACGAAAAAAAGGAATTGGAGGTAAAGCTTCCTATAGCCTCGCAATTCTTAGAACATTTTTTTCCTATAAAAAGCAGATAATAGCTGTCAAGGGAGATGGTATTCAGTTCAAGGGAAAGTCATTAATGCTTGTGTTTAGCAATGGGACTTCATTTGGACATGGATTGAGGGTTTTTCCAGAAGCGGAAATAGACAGCGGAAAGCTAGGATTAGTAATTATTGGTAACGTTTCTCTCTATGAGTATGTGAAAAACCTCAAGAACCTTAAGAAAGGCATAAAAATCAGTCATACTGAGGTTCATTATCATACATTCAAACGTTTGGAGCTTACGGTTTCTGAAAACATACATGCAGAGACAGATGGGGAAATTGCAGGAACATCATCCATTGCCGTTGAGGTAATTCCACAAATGTTGTTCTTGATCTGTTAGTCATTGAAATCAGGTGAATTGGCCGTTACTGAAGCATGAATCCCTTGGATAACTCACCATTATTATATCTTTGCGATGATGATAAAACTCAAGGACTTTGACGCGGTTATCTTTGACATGGACGGTGTATTGATCGACTCCGAACCACTGTGGAAAATTGCTATGGAAGAAACCTTCCGTGCTGTTGGTTGTAAACTAACTAGGAAGGATTTTCAAAAGACCGTTGGATTGCGAATCGATGAAGTTATAGCGTATTGGTATCAAGAAATTGGATGGGAGCAAGCTACTCCCAGAGAGGTAGAAGAAGCGATCGTAAACAGAATGGTGGAATTGATACGACAAAATGGAGATCCACTTCCTGGTGTTTTAGAGACAACGGATTACCTGATTAAAAACAACATCAAGGTGGGGCTCGCAACTTCTTCCTACAGTGTATTAATTGAAACGGTGCTCGAAACGCTCTCCATTCGAGATAGATTTAATATTGTTCACTCAGCGGAAGATGAAGCATATGGCAAGCCGCATCCAGCGGTTTACATTACAGTTGCTGAACGGTTAGGGGTTAGTCCAAATAAATGTTTGGTAATCGAGGATTCACTTAATGGCATTATTTCAGGTAAAGCTGCGAAGATGAACGTGATCTGTATTCCTGAAAAAAGCCATCACCCGGAACCGAAATTAGAACTTGCGGATTTTATGTTTGAAGATATGTTGCTATTTTTGGCAGCGATCAGTAACGAGATAGAAAAATGATAAAGTACAACCCAAAGAGTTGGTTTCAGTTGATTTTTGCTTTTCATAAAAGCGATACATTTCGAATTTTATGGAAAGAAATCATCTACATCGGTCTATTCACATTACTCGTTGCTTACTTAGAAATTCAATTTTTCCCAGAGGCAATTTTTCTTGAGAAGCTTGTCGCGGTCTACTCATTGGTTGGCTTTGTAATTTCATTGTTATTAGTGTTTCGAACAAACACGGCATACGATCGATGGTGGGAAGGAAGGAAAAAATGGGGGTCACTTGTAAATGATACGCGGAATCTAGCAGTGAAAATCAACATGCTCGGTTTAAAGAAGGACGATGTAGATTTTTTCAAACGGATGATTCCAAATTTTACTTTTGCCGCAAAAGGACATTTACGAAGGGATGTCAAACTTGAAGAATTGGAATTATCAGAGGATGAGCTTCGTGAGCTCAAAGAGAAAGAACATATTCCTTTGCACATTGTAAATTGCATGTATGCTAAATTGAAATCCTTGAAGACTCTGGGAAATATGAGCGAGGAAGAATTCATGTTAATTGATAGAAACATGAATGCATTATTGGACAGTCTCGGAGCGTGTGAGCGAATTTTGAATACTCCAATTCCATTCTCCTATAGCCTTTTCCTGAAGAAATTTATTTTCATTTATATTACAACGATGCCGCTTGCATTCGTAACTACTTTCGGTTACTACGCTGCATTAATTGCAACGTTTGTATTTTACGTACTCGTATCTATGGAAGTGTTGGCCGAAGAAATTGAGGATCCATTTGGTACAGATGACAATGACTTACCAACGGATCAATTGTGCGTTATGATTCGGAAGAATGTTGCACAAGTATTTGAGGAAGATCAGAGCGTCTTGCGGTAACAATCGAAATCAGAAGGAGCAACTAGCCGTTTAGCCTTATCCGGTTTACGGAGGGCAAAATCTTCTGAGTAGACATATTCATAGCCCATCGATTCGTACCATTTCTGTAGAATGATCTTACTAGGGACGTCAATGCCTCTTGGGCGCAGAATTTCTATATCCATAAAGCTGGCTCCAGCATTTTTTGCTGTTAATTCGGCATTTTCTACCAGTGCTTTGCCGATTCCTTTTTTGGTGAAATCCATGTGCGTTGCGAGCAAACCATATCCATGAGAAGTGTCGTTGCGTTTGTAAACCCAGTTACATCCAGCAATGTCATCACCATAATAGGCCACGGTAATTTGGCCTGAGACGATCAGTTTGATGTATTCTTCTTCAGAAATACGCGTATAGTTTTCTCCCCAAATTTCTACTTCCGTTGAGGCATAAGCAATCCGCATTATCTCAAAAAGACGATGATGATCTTCGTAGGTAAGAACGACCTCTGTGGATGAAATTATTCGAATAGACATTTGTCAAAAATAGCAAGCAGTTTTCGAAAAACATAGAAATTCATAGATGATTCAGTGGACATGAGAAAAGTGCACAGAGTATAAGTGCAGATCAAAGGGTTAGTTGACGGATTTACCATAACAAGTAAACGGCAAAAAAGATGACAATAATTTATTTAAGAGCACCTTAAGGTTATGAAAATAAATTGAGTAGGTCGATTCATTCTACCCGAGGGCAGGTACAAGTTTTATCGTGTGAATAGAGATTTTGAAACAGCTACCCAAAAAGAGAACACACTTTCCTAGAAATTATTTACTTTGTAGCCTACAGGATTCGAATTTATTTAACTCCACTGTTGTGCAAAAATTAGAGCTTACATACGGTAAATCGCTGCTTCTAATAATGCTGTTTTTTCAATCGTTGGTTTCAATTTCTCAAATTGTTGATTTCAAGCAAATTAACACGAAGCACGGACTCCCAAGTAATGAGGTGTATCATATGTTTCAGGATAAGCAAGGATATATTTGGTTTGCCACGGACCATTGTATAAGCCGGTATGATGGAAATAAATTCGAATATTTCGGACTCAAGGATGGGCTAACGAGCAACACAATTCTACGCTTCTACCCCCAGTCAAATGGAGATGTTTGGTGTTCCACCATTAATAATGAGTTCTTTTATTTTAATCCAGAAGAATGCAAGTTTATCCGCTATAAGTACAACGATGTCTTGTCAAAAGCAGCAAATGGGGGAGTTAAT
Organism: Flavobacteriaceae bacterium; assembly: GCA_047624355.1. Classification (GTDB taxonomy): domain Bacteria; phylum Bacteroidota; class Bacteroidia; order Flavobacteriales_D; family Crocinitomicaceae; genus UBA4466. Next base: position 10,625 of record JBLHPQ010000035.1, read on the forward strand.
GATGATTTAGTACTAGAGGAAGACGGGACCCTCCATGTTGGCTTTATTGATATGCTTGGCATTATTTCAATAAACAAGGAAGGAGTCTTGGTCAATAAGCTTGAAAAAAGTGGTACTAGTGAAACGGATGTTTCCATAATTTTGGAGACGCTAGAAAATGGAGATAATCTAGGTTATGTTTCTCATAACTTACCGAACAAGAAGATAAAAGGGTCTAAAGTGGTAAGTGTAAATACTGATATAAGCGATGCATATTACCATAAGGCTGATGCTAAAGGAAAACTTACATTGCTCGCAGATGTAAACAGTGTTCACGTGTTTCACTCTGGTCGGAAAATAAGACAAATCTCGGCTGAAGAAAGAGTCATTGGACTAGGCTTCATTGGGGAGAAGTTCTTTTGGGTTGGAAGGATGTACGGTGGCGTAAGTATATTCGACCTCGATGGAAATGAAATTGAGACTTATTTGGATGGAGAGTCTGTGTCGTGTCTAATTACCGATCATGAGGGGGGAACATGGATATCAACCATATCTTCGGGAATATATTATGCATCTAGCCGCGAGATTAAATCGTATCAATTTGAGCCTAACACCTATGTACATGGCTTGTCCAGAGCTAAAAATAATGGACTTATCGCAACGCTGTACGATGGTACCATTTATAGATATGATTCAGGACATTTTAATTTTAGCGTGTTATCTAGTACTAAGGCTCCAAGCTTTGCGCATTATTATTCTTCAATTGATGCAGAGTTAACTTATTTGAATTCAAGGCTTTGGCAGGACGACACCTTTATTGATCGAATATTTATTAGAAAATTTTCTGAATCGTGGAATCGTTCTCCATTGTTTGTGGGAAAACATGAATTTTTTGAATTGAAAAATGGCAAACTGGAAATGTATACCGTCGATGGTAACCTAAGGGACGTCTGTTATGGAAAGGATTACATCTATTTGGCAGGAAATTCAGGACTCTATACCTATGACCCAAAAACGAAAGAGCAAAAGAAAATTGATAATTCAATTGTTAATTGCCGAGTTTCGGATATCGATGCCTGGCGAGGGGATATAATCATGGCGACGTATGGCAATGGCATTGGAATTCTCAAGAATGAAAAAATTTATTCCATTACAACAAAAGAGGGTCTGAGTAGCAACATTGTTAGGGAAGTATATGTTGAGAACGACTCCATTATATGGGCATGTACAAATGCAGGCGTGAATAGAATCGTTGTTGGAAAAAAGTTAAGTTTTGACATCACCTCATTTTCGTATCAAGATGGTTTAATAGATAATGCTGTTACGGATATTGAGGTGATAGACAATATTGCCTGGGTCGCTACGAGATCTGGGATAAGTTCCTTCCCCATAGCGTTAATGAAGGAAGCTTCAAAAAGAAAGAAATATTTCTTAAGACTCTTAGAGATTAAAGTGAATGGCCTAACAGTGGAGTTACTCGATAACCTAGATTATTGGCAGAATAAAGTAGAGCTTAATTTCCAAGCAATATCCTTTAAAGGGGAAGAGAATCTTAACTACAGGTATAAGCTTATCGGAATAGATAAACATTGGAACTATACTTCTAGTAAAGGCGTAATTTATGAAGCGCTATTACCAGGAGAGTATTCGTTCATTCTTCAAGTTGGATCAAAAAATCAATGGAGCCCTGAGAAGATAGTTGTCCCAATTGTGATCTCGCCTGCATTCTACCAGACTGCATGGTTTAAAATAGTGATAGTTTTCACAGTTTTCTTACTCATCTATTTTTTCTTCAAACTCCGTGTACTTGTCTATAACCGAGACTTAATGAGAGAGTTGTTAAGGCTTTTATTAAAACGATTTAGGATAAAGAACGATAACTTTACTGTCCGAGAAAGTGGTAATGACGTCAAAGTTAGCTCATCTAAGGTGCTGTATGCTAAGTCTCTTGGGAATTACTTGGAAATTTACACCGCCGATGGAAAGGTAATAACTAGGGAGAAAATATCGACTTTTCTGACGATTGTTCCTGACCCAATAGAGTATATAAAAGTACACCGATCCTATATCGTTAGAATTGATAAAATTGACAAAAAAGGGCCCAATTCAATCACGCTGGACGGTTATGAGATTAAAATAGGTAAGACTTTTACAGATGTCCTTTCAAAAATATCTCTTCATTAAAACCACTTCGTCACTTTTTTAATCACTTTCGTCACAAAGTTCCCAGCTGTTAGTCCTTCAAGCTAATTGTTCAACTTTTTTAAAAAGTTTGACTAACCCAGAATACTGATGAATCATCCTATAGAAACGGAATTTTAGACACAGAATAATACCGTGTGCTGACGCTCAGCTAATTCCTGAACCGAGAGCGGCGGGATCTGCCTTCACGAATGTGAATAGCCAATTCCATAAGGAGTTATTACTGAATGTTTCACCAAACCCCTCCTTTTGATTTATAATCAACGAAATCTCCCCATTGAATTTGACTATAACGTTAGTCTTACACAACAGTTCCAGACGATCGCTATAATTCCTATCTTGTGAGGATGCGGATTCTTCCTCTTTTCTTGATTTTCTGTTCAACGATGCTGTTTGGACAAAGCGATACGCTCAATCAACTGGATGAGAACAATCAAAGAAAGGGGTACTGGATAATTTATGGAAGAGACAAGACGAGTGCTGGATTTCCACCTGAAGGAATAGTGGAGGAAGGAAACTATAAGAACAATCGCAAGGAAGGGGAATGGATTAAGTACTTCGAAGATGGTAGTACACCTAAATTGATCTTACACTATAGGAACAATCGGCCTAATGGGAGGTTTGAAAAAATGTACCGTAGTGGCAAAGTGAAAGAGACAGGTAATTTTTCAAGGAATAAATTTATTGGTGAGCATACATATTATTTTGAAAATGCCATTATTGAATCTAGGACCTTACGCGATTCGTTAGGAAGGGAAATTGATAGCGCATTTTACAATTTTCCGAATGGTTGCAGACAACGATTGATTACTTACGCTCGCCCAGGAATTGTTGCTAAGAGTATTCGCTATAAGAGTGATTCATGTAATGTTGAACTTGAAGTCGATTCTAGGGTAGAAATAATCGATACGACAATTATTTATCCTGTAGATCCATCGATAAAACCCGTCAATCCTCCATCTAGTATTGGCTGGAAACAAATTACTTATAAATTGATCATTGTTGATGATAAATATCATATTCAAGAATTAACGTTATCCAATCTTACTGGAGATGAGAAGATGATTAAGCACAACTATTCTGTGAAAAGTATGATTGCGAAAATCAAGCCTTCGGGCTATAACAAACTATTAAACGAGAACGACGAGATCTTCGTGGATGGAGAATTCCGCGGTGATCAGTTCATAAATGGGAAAGTATATATCTACGATGATGACGGAATTCTTTTACGGATCAAAGTCTACAAAAGTGGGAAGTACCATGCTGATGGACAGTTATAATCCAACCAAGTGCCTAGGAAGTCTTACTCGATTGGAAAAATTATTTTCTCAAGTTTCTTCGGTTAAGAAAGAAAAGACCAACAGCGATCGGAAGAATTAATAGCCACCAAAAGTCCGTTGAAGGTTCCACTTTTTTTGGTTCCATAATTTCTCCAGTCTCTATAGGAAGTTTATCATTGAAGCTCCATTCAATCCAAGATCCATCATAATTACGGACGTTTTTATAGCCTAAGAGCTCGGTCAAAACGAAAGTAGTATGTGATGACCTAACACCGGAATGACAGTATACGATGATGTCTTTCTCTTTTGTAATCCCCAAAGAATTGAGCACGGATTGAATTTCCGCTATTGGCTTCAATTTCCCATTGCCTTTATAGTTGATTAAATTGACCCAATCCATCAAAATACTCCCTGGAATTCGCCCTTTACGAAAAGCTCCTTTCTTTTGAATTTCGCCTGTAAACTCACTGAAAGTTCGTACATCTAAGAGTACCGAGTTAGAATCTTTCATAAGCAGCTGAACGTCTTCCAAACGTGCATACAAACTTCCATTTGGATCCTTAGGAAAGGCATATTCACAAGATCCCACTGTTGGCAAATCCTTGCTTATAACGAGCTGTTTGTCCTTCCATGCTTGAAGTCCACCGTCGAGAAGGACAACATCGTTGTGACCATAAAAAGATAAGATCCACCAAAGCCGTGTAGCATCACAACCACCTTTGTCGTCATAGAGAATAATTTTATTCGTCGGGGCAACTCCTAGCTTCCCGAGGAGGGATTCCATTTGGTCTTTTGTTGCCATCACACCGCCATACTCCAGGGTCGAGTCTGAAATGAAAGCACGGGTAACATTAATTGCATTTGGAAGATGGCCTGCCGCGTAATCTTCGGCTCCAGCCACATGAAGAATTACAACGCGCGAATCAGCAATGTTAGAAACTTGATCAACAGAAATAACGTGCTCACCGTTAGTACTCTGAGCGATCGAAAGCTGAGTGAAAAGAAGTAGCGAGAAGACATTAAAAAGCTTACAAATCATACCATTCTTTGATGACTAAATTCGGACGTCTCCCAAACTCTTTTGGGGCGTAATTTTTACTAAGGTAATCCAAAATAGGGTCTTCGGCTTCACCTAGTTCCCATAACCCCTGTGTTTTTTGCATCCAGCGAATGACGTCCTTCCAACCATCATGGGTGGCAGCATTTTGCGTTACTAAGGCCAGCGAATGACACCCTGCACAATTCTTAATGACCAGATCATAACCGTCGTCATATATTAATCCGCTTTCCACATGAATTCCATCGATAACGAGTGGTTCTTCCTCAGGCAATTCTACAACTGCAGTAATTTCACCTGCGTCCACTATTTCGACCAAGCGCGGATAAATCCATGCGAAAAATGGAGCGAAGCACGCGATCAAAAAGACCAGCGCGAGACGGTTAATTATGCTAGGGACGCTTTCCATTCGATTGCTTAAACACGTTTGACGGCGATCCGATGACAGGCATTGTTCAAATATCCTTTAGGATTCCAGCCTGGTAAAACCATTGGTTGCATGGTGCCCTCGGTATCGGTTGCGCGCGCCCAAATTTCATGATAACCATCTTCAGGAATAGCGATGTTGGTTCGCCATTGTTGCCAAGCATTTTTATTGTCGGGTTTGTCTAAAGCGCATTTTTTCCATGTAGCGCCAAAGTCCAACGATACGTGCATTTCACTGATGGCTAAATCCCCAGACCAAGCGTGTCCACGAACCTCGAATGAGCGTGTCCCCTTTATGTTTACGCCCGTTTTTGGATACGTGATAATTGACTTCACAGGCATGCGCTCGATAATGACCATATCTTCTTCTGGAACTTTTGTCCCAGGAGCAACTGGATGTCTAGGTACTCGATAGGAATAACCTTCCATTTTAGGGCCGTCATGCACTTTATCTCGAATCGATATTTTATGCAGCCATTTCCCAGAAGTAGATGCGGGCCAACCTCCAAAAACGAGTCGCAATGGATACCCATTCATTACCGGTAAGTCTTCTCCGTTCATCGCCCAAGCAATCAGCGCTTCATCTTCCATCGCTTTAGCAATTGGAACCCCCCTGGAGATTGGAATTTTATTAGGATCACCTGTGAGGTGCGTATCTCTTCCGTAATAGCCAATATAAACGGCATTCGATTTGACGCCAACATCATTTAAAACATCTTTTAAACGTATTCCAGTCCATTGTGGACAACCCACTGCACCTATGCTCCATTGATTTCCTTTTGCTGGAGGGCTGAATTCACTTCTGCCATTGCCACCACACTCAAGTGTTAATTGATAGGTACGATGCTTGAATTTCGATTTTAACTCTTCAAGTGTATAGGTTTTTGTCTCGTTGGCAGATTCGCCTTCTATGGTCAATGTCCATGTCTTGGGATCCATGTTATCGGGGACAATCCCATTATTTCTAACAAATAACTTATCGGCAGGCGTGTATTTATCGTCCAATAAATGAGGCGGTGTTTCGGCGTTCCAAGGTTTGTTATTCAAAACAACTAACCCCGAATCTTTAGTTGGCACCTGAGGTTTAGGAGTTAGTGCTGCTGGCGCACTAGTGTTGTCTTTTCCTTTTTTATCCGCTGGTGATTTACCAAATAGCTGGCTTGCACCAAATGCAACTCCGAATACAGTCAGTGCTGATCGAAGGATAAATTTCTTACGATCAATGGGGTTTGTCTCAATTTTTTCGTTTTCCATGGGCAGAAGTATAGCCATGCAAGATAAAGAGAATTAAAAAGAAGTTAGGCAACCTTTGTTACAGATTGCAACCGTAGGTTTCCAATTCAGCCTCTGGAATTTCCGCATCAACGCAATAGTCGTGATTCTTGTCCACTGCACTGTTTGGTAGATAACTGGAATTTTCTGTTCCTTTAAATGGAACAGCTATTGTACAACAAACTATAGATAGTTGTATTTACCATTGAGAATTAAAACTGAATGACATGGAAATCACAACCTATAGTAACTTCCGACAAAATTTAAAATCGTTTCTTGACAATGTATTTGTCGATCACACCCCACTATTTGTTGGGTAATCCTAAAAATGCACAGAGATTAATGGATGCGATCGAAGAATACGAAAACGGGGGTGGTCAAGAAAAATATTTGATTGAATGAAATTAATTTGGTTAACTCGCGCTTGGGAAGATTATTTGTGTGGGCAGCAAAATGAAACGAAAACACTAAAAATAATAAACAAGCTAATTGAAGGTATTCAAAGAACACCATTCACTGGTATTGGAAATCCTGAAGCATTGAAGCACAACCTTTCAGGTTGGAGGTCGAGACGAATTAATTTAGATGATCGATTAGTATCTAAAGGTAGAGGGTAATAGTAGTGTGTTGCTTCAGTGCAGAAATCACTATTAGGGAAATTTGGACCACTTTATTGAATGATCAACCGTGAGAGTTTAGATGATTTGAAATATTGAAAATGTGTTGTGAATGGACGTTTTTCCTCGTCGTCGAACTCGTTCGGAAGCACGCTATATTGTCTTCGCTTAAAAACGCACTTTATTTGCAAAACATAAAACCAAGGTGCTTTTTGAATGAAATCATTATCGCGTTCATAACGATTGTTAGAGCTGCTACTCCTCGAGTTAATTGCTGTTGTGCTGTCTCTTCACTAAAAAAAAACGACCATACAGCTTGCCGTCAAGTACTAAAATCAAACGAAACTTAACTAGGGAATGCAAACCAAAAATGGTGGGCGGAGTATGATTTAAGCAGCCAATACAGTTTCTCTCAAGTCTCATAAAAACGTGATCAACCTTATGCTTGGCTCTAAGCGATATGGATGGGCTGTAAGTAGAAAAAAGGTAGCGAAGGTTAATTCAATAGTTTCGCCTTAACAAAGAAACGTGTGTATGCATCGATATACACATCATTAGGAAGAGTTTCATCGGTGACGACTTTCATCCGAATCGTAAAGCTATCGTCCATGATGAACTCTTGTAGTTCCAAATCCAATAGATCACAGGTGATCACCGCTCCAATACTTGAGGAAATATTTTCTTTGAAGGCCACCTTTTTCTCTGTGTGATCAGGACTCGAAATAAAGAGTTCGATGGAATTCAAGAAACTAAAGGTCTCACCCGATGGAGAAGTAATCGTTAAAACCATATCGGAGAGGATAATTCGATCAATCTTTTTCTTATTAGTGTTGTTTGACTCAAACTTGAACTCTGAATTAGTGACGACTTGGGGTGTATAAACGCTAAAGGGCAATGCTTGGCCAATCGACGATTGGATAACCAGTTCGGAGGTATAATCAATGTAAAATTCAGTCAGCTTTTTCTTACATCCGGCAAGTAAAAAAGAGAGTGCAAATAAAGATACTAGGTAACGCATAGGTCGATTTATTAAGTATGTTAATAACGGGAAGCCGCTCACGAGCTGTTAGCGACTAAATAATTTTAACAATTCGCGTGCTGAGAGGTGTGCTCAGTTCGTGTGTTTGGATCATCAGAATGTAGGTTCCCGCAGGAAATTCTTGTGCACAGCGAATGGTTTGTCCATAGGATGCTTCAAATAACAAATTACCCATCAGATCATAAATTTTTACTTCATTATATTCGTGTGATGACGTAATGACCAACTCGTTGCGAAATGGATTTGCAAAAGTCGCATGGTTAATGAAGGCATTATCCTCAATTGCTGCTGTTGCCTGTAACGTTTTAGACGCATTAATTCGTCCCGCTCCCATTTGTCCAATGTAGGTTGGATTCTGAAGATCAATATTATCGCACCCATTTTGAAGTCTTGATTTGACTTCAGCAGGAGTTCTCGTTGGGTCTTGAGAAATGACCAACCCGCAGAGCCCAGCAACCAATGGACATGCCATGGAGGTTCCAGAAAGGGTCCCGTATTCACCGCTTCCACCACTCACAGTGCTATAGATTTCAGTGCCAGGTGCCATAAGATCAACTGTTGGACCATAATTCGAAAACCATGATTTCTCATCTGTTGCAGTGGTGGACCCTACATTAATTACTTCAGTAAACGCCCCAGGATAGTGGGCTTGAGTTGTATCACTATTTCCAGATGCACCAACAAGGGTAACACCTTGTGCATAGGCGGCAGAAACCACGTTCTGTCCGGTGATACTGCTAAGAGGATTGGAAGAACCCCACGACATACTAATAACATCAGCTCCAGCAAGAACAGCATAACTTACACCCTCATAGGCATATTGAAGCGTATTTCCTGCTTCTGAATCTGGCGTACATTTTACCGGGATAACCGAGCAATTAAATCCTAAACTGGCAATTCCAATTCCATTATTTGATGTCGCAGAAGCTATCCCTGCGCAATGTGTTCCATGAATCCAAGGATCACTTGTTGTCGAACCGGCAGGTGGGTTTGGATTATTGTCGCTATTCGCCACATCGTATCCTGTAACATCATCTATGTATCCATTTAAATCGTCGTCGATGCCGTTACCTGGAATTTCACCTGGATTGATATACATATTGTCTACCAAGTCTTCATGAATAGTGCTTACAGCGTTATCTACAATGGCAATTTTCGTTTGAGCATCGCCTGTGGAAATGTCCCAAGCCAATTGTGCATTAATTTTAACTAAATACCACTGGTTAATATGAAAATCGTTCGGAACCAGTGATGTGTAAAACAAGGGTACATTTTCTACGTAATCTACGTAAGGAACTGCGGAACATGCACTCAAAAAATTATCGACGTCGGTAGGGGTCAATAATTCAATTCGATACGTTTTATCTAAAGCAAGGGTCAGCCCATCAAATGGTGATGCGACAGATTGAACTTGATACGTCGTAAAAATAGTGACCAACTCAACGTATTCAACAGGATTAATGGTTAATTGAGAAGAAGAGGTATCATTAAGTTTAAGATATACCGCGCCATCAACATAATCCGGATTGACACTTTGTGCCTGAACATTCGAAAATGACAAAAGGATCAATAGAACGATATGGTGTGATAATTTCATAAACGCTGCAATTCTTAAACGAAGTTACAACATTTCGTACAGAGGCAAAAATTTTTCTTTAGCAGCTCACATGATCTTAAGTGGTTCTGAAAATTAAGAGGCGTAGTTATATCGAGTCTAAGACCACCAGAATTATAGATTCTAATTCTGCTTATCAAAAACACCTAATACGCCAGTGGCAAACTCCCACTCACCTAAAAACAAAAAAACCCGTCATGCACAGTACAACAGAGTTTCTTTTACATTGTAGGGTTCCATATGGTGGTTATGAGAAAGGGTGCATAGGACTAGCCTTTTACGGAAATTTTCTAGAATTTGGAAAGTACGTTAGTATTTACTAACTTTGTTTTGTGAATTTATCAAAAAGACAAATCGAAATAATTGAAGCTGCAACCAAGTTAATTGGGAAAGGTGGTGTTAAAAGCCTAACAACAAAGGCTCTGGCGGCTGAAATGGATTTTTCTGAACCGGCACTTTATAGACATTTTGCTGATAAAAATGAAATATTAAAATCAGTACTGATCTATTATAAAGAAATTCTTCGTGAGGGGTTAAGCAATGTAATTGATTCTGATTCCACAGGAATGGAAAAGATTAAAGCCATGATTGATTTTCAATTCAAGCATTTCACGAAATTCCCCGCTGTTATCATGGTTATCTTTTCAGAAACCAGTTTTCAATATGATAGTGAGTTATCTCAAATTGTCTCTGGAATAATGCTTCAAAAGAGTAAGATGGTGAGCAAAATCATCGAATCGGGGCAGCAAGAAGGAGCTATTAGAAGAGACATCGCTCCTGGTCAACTTGCGACGGTCATTATGGGGAGTATGAGATTTACTCTCCTTAAATGGAGATTATCCAATTTCGATTTTGACTTGATTCAAGAAGGGAAAGAGCTATGGAACACGATAGAACTGCTGCTTAAGGAAGGTTAAAAAAATTTGAAAATGAAGTTAACAAACACTAACATGATAGCAATGAAAAAATATAGCTACGCATTGATTGCAGGGATATTATTAGTTCTTCCGAGCTGTGGAGATAACGCAGAAAAGGATAATTTAAATTCAGAACCAATTCATGAAGAGCATAATCATGACGATGAATCTATTGAGCTTGATAATGGAAAAAAATGGATCGTGGTAGATGAAATGATGGGACATGTCAGAAATATGGAATCTGATCTCAATGTCTTTGAAAATCAAGATGGAAAAGATTATCAATCATTGGCGGTGAAGCTAGAAAACAACATTGAGTTATTAACCTCAAGTTGTACAATGACGGGAAAGGCGCATGATGAATTGCATAAGTGGTTAATTCCATATATCGATAGGGTAGATCAACTTACTAATGCAAAAAACGATGAAGAAGCAGGTGTGACTTACCGCAAAATTCAAGTCTCTTTTAAAACATTCAACACCTATTTCGTATGAACCTGGAAAACATACATGCTAACGATAAGGTCGTGTCAGCAATTCCAGTTTTCAAAACCGAAAAAGGCACAACTATATCCATTCGAATTAAAGAAAATGGACTGTTAAAAGAGCACATAACAAAAGTTCCAGCTTTATTGGTTTGTCTAAATGGAAAGGCAGAATTTGAAAATGAAGATGGAATAAAAATTCCTTTATCCGTAGGTAGTACAATAGAAATCGAACCAATGGTGAAACATTGGATAAATGCTATCAACGAGAGTAATTTTTTACTGATTAAATCCTAAAAATTGAAGATATGAAACAATATTTTTCAACGAAATTAAAGTTAGTAATCACTAACTCCGTTCTTCTGTTAAGCGTCAGCTCCGCCCAAGCTCAAGTTTGGGAACTAGAGCGTTGCATTGATACTGCACTAGTCAATAACAAAAAGCTGGAAATCGCTAAGAACGATATTACAATTAGTGAACAACGAAACAAGGAAGCGAGGGCTAATTTGATTCCTAAAATTATGCTTAATGGAGAGTACAAATATTACACAGACCTTCCGTATCAGTTAATGCCATTGTCTGTTTTTGGCGGACCAGAAGGACAGTTTAAAGAAGCGCAATTTGGCGTTCCTCACAATATAAACGCTAACGTCCAATTAAATATCCCACTGTATAACCCTCAAGTTTACGGAGCGATTAAAGCCACTAAAATTGCATCTGAGATCAGAGAAATTCAATTTCAAAAAACGGAAGAAACGATATACCTGGAGGTTTCAAATTTGTACTACAACGCGCAAATAGTAGGCAGTCAGCTTAAGTTCATTGATAGTAATATCAATAATGTTTCAGTGCTCTTGCAAAATGTAGAATTATTGCACGAACAGCTGCTTGCTCAAAAAACAGACGTTGATAGAATTGCTTTACAACTTGAAATAATAAAATCTCAAAGAGAAATAGTACTTAATAAACATGGACAGATCCTCAATGGATTGAAATTTATCATGGGAATTTCACTTGATCGTCAATTGGAAGTGAACCCAAACATTGCCTACACCAAGAATAATACTCCTAGTGTTCATTCCTCTCTTGATTTATTGATGAGGCAGTCCTACAACAGTTTATTGAAAAGCGAGTTAAGTACGTTGAAAAAAAGCAGACTTCCCTCCGTTTCTCTATTTGGTTCTTATGGAACACTCGGATACGGCTACAGCGAAAAACCCAATGACTTTCTAAATTTTTACCCAATTGGACTTGCTGGACTTCAGGTAAAGTATCCGCTATTCAATGGAACGGTTACGCACAGAAAAATCGAACAGAAGAAATTAGAAATTACCAATAGTGAATTGCAAGTCGCTTTAATTGATGAACAGAACGAAATGTTGATTGAAAATTCGAAGATGAAAAAAGCTACTGCAATTCTTACCGTTGAAACGAGTTTGTTGCAGATCGATATGGCAAAATCGATTTACGACAACACTGAACTACAAAGGCAAAATGATGTGTCAACCCTCAATGATGTTCTGATGGCGGACACAGCATTGCGCGAGGCACAACAAAATTACTTAACGGCAATTATCGATTATTTGAAGGCAGATCTTGAATTGAAAAACTTAACAGGAAACATTTTAAAATAAAGTCATGAAAAAGATAACAGGAATATTGATACTCATCGCTTTAGTGGTTTTGATTGTCGTTCAACTTAAGGGAAACAAAGAGGTCTCTGAAAACAGGATTTATCAGTACGATAAAGAACAAGAAATCAGCGTTCATACAGAGGAAGTTCAACTTGCATACAGTAAAGGAGATTATTCATTTACTGGAACATTTGAAGCATTTAAGGAAGTCAAGATTAACGCTGACGTACAGGGTAAAATCGTGAAAATGTACGTTGATGAAGGTGCTTTAGTCAAGAAAGGTCAAAACCTCATAAAGCTAGATGATCAATTGTTAAAACTTCAACTCCAATCTGTAGAAGCGCAGATCGAAGGACTTGAAGTAGACGTAAAAAGATACACTGTTCTTTCAGATGCTGATGCGATTCAAGGCGTGAAGTTGGAGAAGACATTATTGGTATTGAAAACGTCCAAAATTCAACGGAAAACCTTACTAGAAACAATTTCGAAAACAACCATTAAAGCTCCATTCAGCGGGGTTGTAACGATGAAAATGACGGAAATAGGTGCATTTGCTGCTCCAGGAATGCCGTTGATTATGTTGACAGATATTTCCAATTTAAAATTCACCGTCAATGTTTCTGAGAATGATTTAAGCTTATTCGAAATGAATCATTCCTATAATCTTAAGGCGGATCTGTTCTCGGATCTGGAGCTCAGAGGTGAGGTAATCCTGATTGGGAGCCAAGGGAATATAGGGAATAGTTTCCCCGTACATTTTAAAGTGGCAAACACTTCTGAAACTTCGATCAAATCCAAAATGTTTGGAGAAGTATCGGTGAACGTGTCAGGTGATGCTAAGTCAATTCTAATTCCTTCTTCGGCAATTATTGGTTCAAATATTCAACCGCAAGTTTACTTAGTAGAGGATGGTAAAGCAGTTCTTCAAAAAATTTCTATTTCACGACGAATTGGAAACAAGGCGGTAATTGAAAGTGGGATAGTGGAAGGTGATGTCATCGTTACTTCGGGCTTCATCAACCTCTTTGATGGAGTGAATGTGATAAACAGTAAAAACTAGAAAGATGAATATTACAGAAATATCAATAAAACGCCCTTCGCTGATAATTGTAATTTTCAGTGTGTTTACGCTGTTAGGGTTCATTGGCTATAAGAGTTTGAGCTATGAATTGATGCCCGATTTTAATCAACCAGTAGTTGTAATTAAAACAGTATATCCTGGTGCCGATCCTCAGGAGGTAGAAACTTCAGTATCTCGAAAAATTGAAGATGCGCTTTCAAACCTTGAAGGTGTAGAGTTTCTGGTTACGAAGTCATTGCCAAATGCATCTGTCGTTATTGTTAATCTAAATTATGGTACTGACTTAGATCAAACAATGCAGGATGCTCAGCGATATATTGACAACATTCGAAAAGATTTACCAGAAGACATACTCAGTCCCGAAATGAGTAAAGTTTCTCCGAATGATTTGCCGATTATGTCTATCAGTGCAACGAGTGATTTACCTTCTACTGAATTTTATCAAAAAATGAAGGATGAGTTTCTCCCTCAGATCCAACAGATTAATGGTGTTGCTGAGCTGACTCTTCTTGGTGGAGAAGAAAGAGAGATTCAGGTTAAAGTGAATCAAGATAAATTGAGACTGAACAACCTTTCACTTATTCAAGTTGTTGAGGCAATTAAGAGATCTGGTATTGATTTACCAGCGGGAAAGGTTGAGTCTTCTACGGAAAGTAATTCTGTGCGACTAACAGCTAAATTCACAAAGATTGAAGATGTTAAAAACGTTCAGGTAGCGATGCCTATTCCAGGAAGTCCGATATACGTTAAGGATATTGCTGAAGTAACCGATGAGATTAAGAAAATCACTTCTGTAAGTAGATACAACGGTAAAAATGGAATAGGAATTCTGCTAAAAAAACAGGGAGATGCTAATGCTGTTGATGTATCAAAAGCGATCCGTGAAAAATTTAAATCAATCGAAAAACAGAATGTAGGGGACAATGTAAAATTCGTCATAGCGGATGACAGCACTGATAATACAATTGCTGCAGTAAATTCCGTTGTTGAAGATCTTATTCTTGCTGTGATTCTTGTATCGCTGGTAATGCTCCTGTTTTTGAGAAGTTTTAGAAATGCAGTGATTGTTTTGGTCGCTATACCAACCTCATTGATAACAGCATTCGCGGTAATGTGGATGTTGGGATATACACTCAATCTGATGACGCTTCTAGCAATGTCATTGATCATCGGAATTTTAGTGGATGATGCCACAGTGGTACTGGAAAATATCCAGCGTCACCTAGACATGGGGAAAGGCAAGCGCGAAGCTGCTATGGATGGACGTATGGAAATTGGTTTTTCCGCAGTCTCAATAACGCTCGTTGATATTGTTGTGTTTTTGCCGATCCTCTTCATTCAAGTATTTGTTGCCGACATGTTACAACAATTCGCCGTGGTGGTTATTACGTCGACACTAACAAGTTTATTAGTCGGCTTCACATTAACACCTTGGATGGCATCTCGAATGGGTAAATCTGAAGATATTAAACCGACAAACTTCTTCAATAAGTTTTTGCTTTGGTTCGAGAAACAACTCGACAAGTTCACAAACTGGTATGGTAGGCAATTGGAATGGGTGTTAAGTCACAAGCTTGCATTTATGGGGATTGTCCTTGCCTTGTTTGCATTAACAGGTGTAATGATGAAACAGAATATTATTGGCGCTGAACTAATATCGACCGGAGATCAGGGGAAATTCAAGTTGAATCTGGAATACGATAAGTCAACGTCAATTCGGCAAAACAATATCACCTCTCAGCAAGTAGAAGATTTCATCTTGGATCAAAAAGATGTTGCGTCTGTGTTTAGTAACATTGGTGGTCCAAGTACTGGAATTGGAAGTTTGGGTGTTGGTTCTGCGAACAAAACGGAGTTTACAATTCAACTTAAACCCGCAGATCAGCGGAACGGTCAACCTACAGAACGATTCATGCGTGATCTCAGATCAGCATTACAAAAGAAGTATTCAGGGATTAATTACTCAATGGCAGCACTTGGCTTAATCCCTCGATCTGCTCCAGTTGAATTGACTTTAAGTGGTAACGATTTGGATGAAGTGATGCAGGTGGGCAATGATTTAAAGTCAGTCATAGAAAAGATCCCTGGAGCAGATAATGTTCAGCTATCTGTTGTAGAAGGAAGTCCAGAGTATAAAATCATCCCAGATCAAGATAAAATGCAACGGGTGGGATTGAATACTGCATACGTTGGAATGAATCTTAGAATTGCATTAACTGGGAATGAAGACGCTACCCTCACAGAAGATGGTACTGAATATCCAATTCGGGTTTGGTTGGATGATCTCAATAGAGAGAATTATGAAGATCTTGAAAATATCACAATTGTGAACCCAAAAGGAATTCCAATTAAGGTTTCTCAGTTCGCCAAAGTTGTAAAGGGTAATTCCCCTTCGTTACTTGAGCGGAAAGACCGTCAACCGGCAGTTACACTAACGTCTGATGCTTTGGGTCGGCCATCTGGTACTGTTGCAGATGATGTTGTCGCCTACTTAAAAGGAAATCCTTTGCCTGAGGGAATCGAGATGACATGGGGAAGTGATATTAAAAGACAGAATGATAGTTTTGGAGCATTAGGATCTGTACTACTTATTTCGTTCTTGCTGATCTACCTGATTATGGTGGCGCTTTACGACAGTTTCGTGTATCCATTTGTAGTGCTGTTCTCCATTCCGGTTGCTGTTATTGGAGCATTCTTAGCATTGAATTTATCCATTAGCCACTTGAGCTTGTTTGCCTTACTTGGAATGATCATGCTAATGGGATTGGTAGTGAAAAATGCCATACTAATTGTGGATTTCACCAATCAACTCAAGGCTCAGGGCATGCATTACAAAGAAGCCTTAATTGTTGCTGGTAAAGGAAGAATGCGGCCGATTTTAATGACAAGTATCTCGATGATAGTGGGAATGCTGCCAATTGCCTTAGCTACAGGAACCGCGAGTGAATGGAAAAATGGTTTAGCATGGGTTATTATCGGAGGGGTTACTTCCTCATTGATTCTAACGGTATATCTGGTTCCAGTAGTCTATTATACTGTCGATAGTATTAAAGAGCGTTTTTCTAAACAGAAACCGGAAGTAAAGACGATTGAAGAATGAAAAAAGCAGGAAAGGATTTATTAATTGTATTTCATCCGACGGGAGAATATACTTAAAACTCGAATAAACAAATCTAACTAAACCTTAAAAAATGAAGAAAATCATAGGATCATTATTATTAGTGTCGGTAGCATTTGTTTTGCTGTCTGCCAGAACAGCTGAACCCCCTGCAACTTATTCATTGAAGGTAAAAGTCTTTCATCTGCGCAATGCTAAAGGAACACTTCAATTTACGCTTTACAACAAAGATGGAACTATTCCAGATGAAAAATTCAAGAAATATTATCGGCAACAAACAGCAGAAATAAATAACCACAGTTCGTATGTTACATTTAAAAACCTTCCAAAAGGTAAATACGCAGTAAGCATTTTACACGATGAAAATGAGAATGGTAAAATAGATAAAGGGTGGATTATGCCCGTAGAAGGAATCGGTTTTTCAAACTTTAGTTCCATTGGGTTTACCAATCGTCCGAATTTCAAGAAGGCCAGTTTCTACCTTGGCTCAAACACTACAAAATCGGTGAAGATAATTTATATGTAAGTAAGAGTTCATGAGTAATGTTGAAAAAACAGTTCTAATTTTAACGGTATATCATCGTTTTTTGGCCTTTCTCATAATTCTGAAATGATAAAATGGTTAAAACGGTAATTTTTATTGGAGCCATAATCACGGTGATCCTATTGGGAACGCTTCTTCTTCCCTATGAGCTACATAATTCAGCATTTTTGGGAATACTGATGTCATAGATATGAAACACTTTGGATGGCGAAAAACTTAATGCCCCAGCTTTTGCATTGATAGTCTTTGACAATGGCCTCTACAAAGTCGCTTTTTTGTCCTTGAGCATAGAGATTTGCATGACCACAAAAGAGGGACATAACTGCTAGTGAGCAAAGTGTTTTGACGTTTAGTTTCATAGATTAGTTCTTAGTGAGACTATTTTTTTCTGTTTCTGTATTGCAGGATAAGTACTGCTGCTACCCCAATAATCGCTCCAATAATTAGCGTTCGGATCATCTTATATGTTGTTTCTGTTTCAACGCAATTTACCTAGATTATTTGTAGCAACAATAAAGGTGAAGGGATTCCTTAAGGAATAAGGTCTTAAATATGTGCTCTTTATTAAAGGTTGGCAGGCTTGGAGGTCACACGCCCCCCGAGCAACGAACAACTGAAAAACAAGTAAATAGAGACTGCTAAAATAAGAGAACTACTGTTTTGAACAGTTATGTTGTCCATAAGTTAATTTGCAATAGCCACATATTGTTCGTTCATTGGAAGTGCTAAAACTAGATTACCATGCGAATCAAAATCACACTCTCCTTAATGTGTTTGGGTTCATTCTTGTGTCATTCCCAATCTGATTGGAGAACGATGCTCGGGAACCAGGATATAAATTTCTCAATAATTCAACAAAATTTTTACGCCGAATTTGGCGATCAAATAGGCCCGAAAGGCTCTGGCTGGAAACAGTTCAAGCGTTGGGAATATTATCAAGAACAACGTCTTGACGAGAATGGGGACTACCCAGATCCAGGACAAAACCTCATCGAACTGAAGAAGTACAATGATGAGCACCCAGAAGCGAAAACCTATACATTGGGCTCTGGAAATTGGCAGATTCTTGGACCGATCAATAAACCCACTAATGGAACAGGAGTGCCTAATGGTAATGGACGTCTCACATGTATCACTTTTCATCCAACCAATGCAAACATAATCTATGCGGGATCACCAGCTGGAGGGTTTTGGAAGAGTTTGGACAATGGAGTTACATGGGTTGAATATTCTATAGGGCTAACACGATTAGGGGTTTCTAGTATCGTAATTCATCCAACAACGCCATCTACTATTTACATAGGAACGGGCGATCGAGATGGTGGAGATTCACCCGGTTATGGAGTATGGAAAAGTATTGATGGTGGAGTGACGTGGGCAGCATCCAATACAGGAATGGGCAATCGTACTGTTTACGAAGTGCTCATGGATCTGAGCAATTCAAATATTCTAGTTGCCATTACAAATGGCTCAAGATTTTATAGAAGTACTGACGGAGGATTGAATTGGACGTATACTGCTGCACTGAGTTCTAATTCTAAAGACATTGCTTTTCATCCAACCAACTCAAATATCATTTATGCAAGTGGGACTAAATTGGATAGATCTACAGACAATGGTCAAACATTTACCGAAATTACATCTGGAGTACCAGCAGGTTCACAACGAATTGCACTGGCTGTCTCAGCAAATCAACCAAACTATGTCTACCTACTTGCAGGAGGAGGATCTGGATTAATAGGAGCATATAGATCAACAGATAGTGGTCTTAATTTCACTACAAGGTCAACAACACCTAATATTCTCGGATATTCCGCAACTGGTGCTGATGCGAGTAGTCAAGCTTGGTATGATTTGGTATTAGCTGCGGACCCAATGAATGCAAATGTATTGTTCGCCGCAGGTATAAATATTTGGAAAAGTATAGATGGCGGAACAAACTGGACGATTTCTGGTCACTGGACTGGTAGTGGAGGAGTGAGTGCAGTACACGCAGATCATCACGCCTTGGATTTCTCTCCGTTAAACGGGGCACTCTATAATGGAAATGATGGAGGGTTTTACACCACTACAGATGGAGGAACTGTCTGGAATGAATTCAGCAATGGCCTGTACATTTCACAGATGTACAAAATTGGAGTTTCACAAACTGTTGAGAACACTGTGATAACAGGTTTTCAGGATAATGGAACTGCAATTTATTACAACGGCAATTGGAGCACAGAAATTGGTGGGGATGGAATGGAATGCATCATTGATCCAACTGATGAAACCTATATGTATGGGGCATCGTACTATGGTGATATGCGTCGTTCTACTAATGGCGGAGCCAATTTCAGTCAAATTGCTGATAATGGCACCAATGGAATTAACGAATCGGGGGCCTGGGTGACACCTTATACACTAGACCCTAATAATGTTGCGCGTATGTTTATTGGCTATGACAATGTTTGGCGTTCAGATGACGTAAAATCACCTGCTGCCAATGCTGTAGTCTGGACGCGTATTTCCAATTTTGGTGGATCTAGCAATATGACCGATCTGGCAGTAGCACCTTCCAACAGCAATGTAATATATGTGTCTCGTAGCACAGCAGCCGGGAGATTCTACAAAAGTACAAATGCACTAGGTGGAGCACCTACATGGACGGATCTTAATGCTAGCCTGCCAGTTGCATCCACACCAAAGGATATTGAAATTGATCCAACTGATCCAGATCACCTATTTATTGCAATTAATAATGACATCTATGAATCAACAAATGGAGGAACTTCTTGGACGAACTACTCAGGAACATTGCCCAACGTTTCCTTAAACACGATTGTTATTGATAAGGATGGGGCCAACTTGCCCATTTATGTTGGGATGGATGTTGGCGTGTATTATCGAGACAATACCATGGCAGACTGGGTACTTTATGCGACTGGGCTACCAAACATCGAAATATCGGAATTGGAAATATATAGTAACGTTGCAGATTGCAAGAGTAAACTGATGGCTGGAAGCTATGGCCAAGGTTTATGGGTAAGTGATTTGAAGGATCCAGGAAATGTTCTACCAATTGCTTGTTTTGAAGTGTCATCAACAGATCCTTGTATGGGACAAACTGTTCTCCTAACTAGCAATTCAGCATATACTCCTGTGGGATGGACTTGGAGTATTTCGCCTGTAACACACTCCTATGTGAATGCTACAACTGCAAACTCAGAAAACCCAGAAGTTCAGTTTTCTACTGTTGGACTTTACACGATTCAACTTACAGCCACGAACGTGAATGGCAATGATGTAGAATTAAAGACCAATTATGTCACTGTGTCTTCTTCCACGAACGCATCAACGTTTCCAGAGGATTTTGAATCATTTGCACTTTGCGGAACAGCAAGCGATTGTGAGACGACACTCTGCCCAATTATTGGTAAATGGAACAATCTAACGAATGGAACAGACGACGATATAGATTGGCGTGTAGACGAAGGAGGCACGCCCTCAGCTGGGACAGGACCTACTGTAGATTTTAACCCTGGAACGGCAGTTGGAAATTATGCCTATTTGGAGGCGTCGGCGTGTGCAGCGAAAACGGCCATACTCGAGAGTGGATGCATATTTCTCGATCAGAATTATGAGTTTAGTGTGGGTTATCATATGCTCGGAGGGGCTATGGGCTCACTTCACGTGGACCTCTTTGATGGATCAACTTGGACCTATGATTTCATCCCTTCAATTTCTGGTGATCAAGGTGCAAGTTGGTTAGTAACAACTCCAGTGGATCTTACTGCCTATACTGGGACATCAATTATTATGAGGCTTAGAGGAATCACGGGAGGTGGCTTTGCGTCAGATCTATCAATCGATGATATTACCTTTACTCCAATCATTTCATTGCCAATTGAATTCCTCTCTTTTGAGGCAAAAGCGTTGAATAACACCGTTCAATTGAAGTGGGAGACAGCAAGCGAACTCAATGCTGATTACTACGAAGTTCAACGATCTGATGACGCAATTAATTGGACAACAATTCTCGAGGAGAATGCAGCGGGGACTAGCAACTCTGTGTTGAATTATGAAGCTTGGGACATGCATCCATTGCGCCAAATTTCATATTATCGCTTGAAAGCAATTGACTTTGATGGGGAATTTAAGTACTCAGACATACGTCAGGTTTCTTTTGTCGATATGAGCATCACAGTGCACCCAAACCCTGCAAATGGATATGTTGTTCTCGATCGTAACGGCATAGCTAAAGATGAATTGAGACTTTCAAATGTACTTGGACAAAGAGTGCCGCTGAACATTTCCTCGGTTGCGGAAAACAGCTTGACAATTGACATTTCAGAATTGCAGGAAGGACTTTATTTTGTTCATCTGAAAGATCTGAATGGAAGAGAAACAATCGCAAAGTTCATAGTAAAACACTAGCACATCTGCTGAATGAGGTGGCCCAAATCTTGAGAGCCAAAGAATGCGTAAAAAAAAAGTATTTTTAATAAAGCAATCAAGATACTATGATTCGACTTTCTCTAATTGGAATGCTCCTTTTTGCATTCACATTAAGTGCACAAGAACTTACGAGTTTCTCGGAAAACGGGCTGTATGGATACAAGCAAAATAAATCCATCATAATCCCTCCAACCTATTCATATGCATTTGATTTCACGAATAATCTTGGCCTTGTTAGAAGTGGAGAAAAGTGGAGCTATATGTTTATGCATATAAATTAGCACTTATCACCCCTGCTATATGCAATCACATATAGTTTAGCATATTTACACCAAATTATATCTAAATACATATAATGAAGGCTTTAGCAGAATTTGTAAAAGAGCGTAGAAAAGAGGTAAACCTTACACAAGAGGAGTTCGCTGAACGCGCTGGAGTTGCACTAACCGTGATCCGAAAAATAGAGCAGGGCAAGACGAACCTGAACATGGATAAGGTAAACCTGGTTCTGAGTATGTTTGGACATGAATTAGTAGCTGCAAGTAGCAAGGAGTTGATGCATAATGACGATTGAGTGCATTCAAAATTCCTTTTTATCCCCTGAAATGAAAGAGAACTTCTAGCGGAGAGATATGCGCTAATTTATTCCTAGTCAGTAATAGAACGAAATGTGATCACGAATCAATTGTCGAACGGGCATTAGTAAATGCCGTGTACTTTTATCAAAGTCGATTAGAACAGCTAAGAAGTGGCATAAAGTGTGTTTTTGCTGTGAAATTAGGTCAATAGTTTAAGGAGGTGCTGTTAGACGGCATGGGGATAGAAGACTATGAGTTTACGCAATCAAATCGGGTCTGTTGATTATAGCAAAATAAGCGCGTTAACACAAGGGGTAAAATGCGGAAGAATTTTTATTATCACCCTAAGTAGAAAACAGGGCTGTTATGTTGAAAACGACGCTACTTCCAGGCCCCTTAAAAACAAAAACCCTCTTTATTTTTGCATCACACGTTTGCTCAAAGTAATTTTACCCTGCTCACGAGATTCAATGTCCCTCATAGCTTTCCTTTGAAGCATTTCTTGATATAAGCTTGGGTGTTGCTGATGTAATGCGAGCTTAAGTTTTTTTACTCCCTGCTCACATAATTGATATTTGTTTAAACCAACGCTATATGAACTATATAAGTGCTGATATAAAGTATTTGGATGCCTATCGATCCACCCACTAATAGTAAAATACCTCAACCCATTATCAGTGTCTAGTTGGACTTCATCACTGAGTTCATAGATTCTTTGTTCACCTCTTTTATAATTATTAACCGTCATAATTAAATTCTCTTAAGATGTTATTCAATGAGCGTAGAATGCTAAGGTACAAGGTTCAGGCACTCTTTTCAAATCAAGCTCCCACTACTATTGAATCTTTATTCTCTACCTAAAAAGGCTGTCTGACTTGGCTATCGACAAAGTAGGGTAAATTGGTGTCAAAAACACATAATTACAGGTTAAACACCATTTGTTTTAAGGGAGGAGAAGAGAAGGGTTGGATTCCTACTATTGATAATTTTTCAAAATCTCAACCCTTAAAAACAAAAATCCCCGTCATACAAAGTATAACGGGGTTTCTTTTGCCTTCAATTCTTGTAGAAGAAGAAGTGCTAACTTCTGAAGATTGAGCTTCGACCATCAAGTCGAATAAGCGATTGAGGACCTTCTGATTAACAGCTAAACCATCTAAAAACAAAAATCCCCATCATACAAAGTATAACGGGGTTTCTTTTGCCTTCAATTCTTGTAGAAGAAGAAGTGCTAACTTCTGAAGATTGAGCTTCGACCATCAAGTCGAATAAGCGATTGAGGACCTTCTGATTAACAGCTAA
>JBLHPQ010000036.1:0-32909 GCA_047624355.1 Flavobacteriaceae bacterium
ACATTGTGATGCATACGGAAATTCGAATGCTTCTACTACAGCTGTAGATAGCGCAGATATCCCTTCGTAAATAGCATCTCCAACTATTTAACAAGATCATCTTTTGGATGATCTTTTTTTGTGCCATATAGTTTCGATAGGCGATTTTTTTAGTGCGGATAATAAATTATTAGGTACAAAAAAAACCGCCCTTCAATGGAAGGCGGTTTCTAATTTTATTGCTAATTTCTAGCTCTCGATAATGTCAATATCGTAAAGGATTGTATATGAATCTGGAATTGCCGGCACCAATACGAAGTTCTCAACGCTTCTCTTCGCATCACACTTTGGGCTTTTACACTGGTAAGCTCTGATTTTATAAGTTGCAGTTCCCAAAACATCGTTAACCGTTACTTCTCTAATGAATGCAACTTCACAGTTCACAATCATTGGGAATCCCAAAACACTATACGTCCCATAATTAATTGATGAGCGGGTTACACCAGCATCCAAACTAAATTCGAAGCTTGAAGCGTAACTTGATGATCCCGTTACGTGATAATCACCTGTCATTGAACTAGTAATGCCTCCAGATAATGGAAATACAAGACCATCTTCAACGATTGTTCCTGAATTAGTATCAACAGTCTCAATTTCACAAGCTTTGTTACATGATGAGAAAGAGAAAATAACTAGTGCTAAGAGTAATGTTGTAGTTGTGTAGAATGCTTTTTTAGACATATTGAATAATATTAGATATAATAGTAATAGCCAAATTTAGAGAAAAATGGCGATGAAAAAAATTATTTCTTTCTTAACTCGAAGTTTTTCCCCAAATAAACGCGGCGAACTTGCTCATCAGCAGCTAATTCGTCTGCTGTTCCTGACTTTAGAATGTCTCCTTCGAAGAGTAAATATGCTCTGTCAGTGATGGAAAGTGTTTCTTGGACATTGTGGTCCGTAATTAGAATGCCAATATTGCGGTTTTTAAGTTCTGAAACGATGCTCTGAATATCTTCTACGGCAATGGGATCAACCCCGGCGAATGGTTCGTCAAGCAGTAAAAATTTAGGTTCAGTTGCAACGGCTCGTGCTATTTCTGTTCTTCTTTTTTCTCCTCCAGACAACCTGTTTCCCAGTGTTTTTCGGACATGTGTTAAACTGAATTCATCAAGTAATTGATCGAGTCGTTTGAGTCGTTCTGGTTTCTTTAAATCAGTCATCTCTAATATGGCTAGGATGTTGTCTTCAACGCTCAATTTTCTAAAAACAGAGACTTCTTGAGGTAAGTAGCCAATTCCCATTTGAGATCTTCGGTACATTGGCATGGAAGTAATTTCAACATCATCCAAGTAAACCTTCCCTCCGTCTGGCTGAACCAACCCAACTATCATATAGAAGGATGTAGTCTTTCCAGCACCATTTGGTCCAAGTAGTCCAACAATCTCTCCTTGTTTCACTTCAACCGTAATTCCTTTCACGACTTCACGACCCTTGTATGCTTTTTTAATCCCTTTGGTATGTAATTTCATAGATGAATGTTAGAAATTGATTGCGTAACGTGTACGAATTCCAAAATTAGTAATGTCCGTCACTTTAACAGTAGGATCATTATGCGTTAGCCTCCAGAATACATCGATCCTACCTAGTTTGAGAATATTTTCAATTCCCATTGCAACTTCAACATATGGAGTCTTTCCAAATTGTTTGCTAAATGACGGGATTAACATCTGAGCTTCGTGCTTAGAATCTATGCTGCCGAAAGCGATTTTAGCCGTTGTGACCAATCTAAATTTCAATTTCTTTATTAACGGAATCCGATCAAAAAGCAATCCGTCCCAATGATTTTCGATTAAGCCTGTGATATATTTGTCAGAAATAAATTCAAAATAATCCATCTTATTAAATGCATTTGTATACAGCCAATAAGACTGATTTCCTTCATGGATTTTTAAAAATGGGTAAGCAGTGGCCCCAAAAACACATCCAATGTTGAAGCCATACCTTATCCTACCCAAAAAACCAATTTGTCTAGTGTGTTGTACAAATAAGTCCAATTTTTGATAGTTGTAATCTGCGCCGAATAAATCTTTGACGCCAACGATTCCTTGAATTGCAATAATTGGATATTTCGATCTGACGGATGTTCGGTCAAATGCTCCAGAAATAAACTCTTCATCTTTGGCCCACCTATATCGAAAGATGAATTCACCCGTTCGAATATTATTGATGGTGTCATTTAAACCCGTTGAAGGGTTCGGGCGAAGGTAGTTGGCTGTTCCAAGTGCTGTATACTCTTTAAGTGAATACCCTGTGAACAAGATAACGTCTTTTCTAATATCTTTTTCGAAGGTAAACCCTGCCTTTTGCACGAATGTTAATTTATCTAATGGCCCCGTTCTAAGTAAAGAGTTAAACGTCGAACCAATACTTGCGGCAGTAGGCGATTGGCCTATTTGTTCGATATCATAGTTGTAATAAGCACTTAGTAATCCTCTTTTCTTTTTAGATGTGTTAATTCTGATTGTTCCACCATACTTGAATCGTTTATCGCCGAATCCATAAGCAATTCTCCCTCCCAATTCAACAGTCCGACTAAAGGCATTTGCAGTGCGTAATGCAAGGGCAATCCGTGTCTTCTCCACTGGATTAATGCTTAAAAATGAATATGCGTTACCTATTTCGATCTTACCCGCTTGATAATAACCAGTTGAAGCCATATAAATAGCTTTCTTCAAGAACTTAAAGAATGGGACTTCGTTCAACGAGTCAATCATGTTGTCAATTCCCTCTTCCTCCTCTGTTAACGGTTCGTGCCGGATTTTCGCCCAATATTCATCGCTCCTTTGATCCGCGCCTTCAAGCATTTCAACAGTTGAGTTACTTTTATAAAAGTCCGGATTCTGCGGTGTATTGATCACATAGTTCTTGCGCAAGGAATGACGTCGACCAAAGAAACCGTAAATGTCCGTCTTTTTAGTGATTTTCAGATCGGCAATCATTTTTTCTTCTGTGAGCATCCATACTTCGGGTGCTACCATGTTGAAATCATGCTCAATATAGAGTCCTTGAACATAATTAATATTGACAGATGGGGCAATATCAGCCTTAAACCTCTTAACGGCATATGTTGTGTCATGAATCCACATTTCTCCAACAAAGGTCATATCTCCCGTTCGCTTTGGCTCGAAGCGCAGCTTGTAGCACCACTGGTTGCCGATGTACGTTGAATCTTCTAGGTAGAATCTATAAAAGGATCTTGCAGAATTTGCTACTGGACTAATAAAACTCTTGTTGAAGATGTTGATGAAATTATCGTAGATGTTTATGTCCAAGTACATATCGCCAAGGAACTGATTCAATTGGAGGTTTTCAACGCCGCTAATTCGGGTGGCTGAAACGACCTCCTTTTTCTTTTTCGGTTTGTTTTTGAAATAAAACTTGGATACGTTCTCACTTAGAATGACGGGCAGGAAGTTTTTTCCGTTATCAGCAGAATCTAAGTAGGCCATCACAATGTCGAGCCGCTGTACAATTCCTCGTTCAGTAAATTTTTCACCAATGTTATTGAGATCTAGCTGTACCTTATTATATACCTCGTATTCGTAAGAGTCAAGCTTTTCCTTATCGTTGATTCGCTTATTAGCAATTACTTTTTTATGTAGGGTGGTAGAAGGGAATTCATCTGGAGCTATGATACTGACTTCATCATATTCCGAAATGAATACAGGTAAAGTGACATCAATAATTTGTTCTTCGTCTAATCGAATTGGTTGAGTTACCCTAAGGTATCCGCTAAATGAAAACTCTAATGAATCTGTAGCATAATAGGTCTCAAAAAAGTACTTGCCGAGTGAATCCGTGTAAGTCCCGATTTTCGAATCCTTGAATCGAACTGTTACAAAGGGCATCAGTTCTCCAGTTAAGGCATCAGTCACCGCGCCCTCTACCTTTGTCTTTTGAGAAAAGGCACTGAAGGAGATAATAATGATAAAAAATAAGAAGAGCGCTCTCATGCTAAATAACTAGTTGTCAAAATAACGAAGAATTCCTTATCAACGTTGGGAAGTCTCTTGTTTCTTTTGTTTTTTCACTACGCGTTTCGAGATAATTATACCAGCCTCATATAAGATAAGGATAGGAATGCCTACAATCACTTGACTAATTAAATCAGGAGGAGTGATCAAAGCGGATAGGATTAAAATACCAACAACTGAGTGTTTGCGGTACTTCTTTAAAAATTCAGGGGTAAGCACTCCGAGTTTTGTAAACAAATAGGTGACCACTGGAAGTAAGAAGAGTAATCCTGAGTAAAAAACTGTTGAGAGTACCAGACTCATATAAGATCCAATGGTGAAATCATTTTTCACGGATTCGCTGGCTTGAAAATTTCCAAAAAATTGAACGCAGAGTGGTGCTACAACAAAATAGCCAAATGAAATTCCCAAAAAGAATAATAAACTCACGTACAAAACAATGCCTTTAGCTATTCCCCGTTCTTTCTGTTTTAGTCCTGGTTTTACAAAAGACCAGATTTGATAGAATAAATAAGGGAAAGAAATAACGATTCCACCGAGTATGCTTAGCATGATAGAATAGGAAAACTGACCTGTCATCGTGGTGCTTTGTAGCGCGGCCGGAACATCTTCCACGCAGACATTCAGGAGATTACACATTACACGAAAAGTGATGAAGTCCGGATTCTTCATGGAGAAGAAGAGTGTGTCGAGAATCCAAGTCTTAAATATCCAAATCGTAATTGCGACCACGACTATAGCAATCGCCGATCTAACGAGTCTCCATCGTAGCTCCTCAAGATGATCTAAAAACGACATGTTCTTACCTGAATCCATATATTGCACAAAAATAGCAAACCTATACGATCTATTTTCATTGATTTTTTTGTATTTTAGATATAGATTTCAATAATTGATAACACATTACATGGAAGTATTGAGTTTGAAGGATACTCTTAAGTCCTTTTTTGGTTTCGATAGTTTTAAAGGAGACCAGGAGGAAATTATTCAGAATGTCCTAGACGGGAACAACACGTTTGTCATCATGCCAACAGGTGGAGGCAAATCGATGTGCTATCAATTACCAGCGATCATGTCGGAAGGCACGGCGGTAATAGTATCACCACTGATTGCACTAATGAAGAATCAGGTCGATGCAATTCGACACGTTTCTAATGATGATTCGGTTGCACACTTTTTAAATTCGTCGTTATCCAAATCGGATATCGTTCGCGTGAAAGAGGATATTGTCGCTGGAAAGACCAAGTTGTTATACGTAGCTCCTGAGTCGCTTACTAAAAAAGAAAATATTGACTTCCTGACACAAGTTAAGATTTCCTTCTTTGCGATAGATGAAGCTCATTGTATATCAGAATGGGGGCATGATTTTAGACCAGAATACCGTAGATTAAGAGAGATTTTTCTAGAAATATCAGATGTTGCCATTATTGCACTTACAGCAACGGCAACTCCAAAGGTTCAGAATGATATTCAGAAGAACCTAAATATGCTAGATGCAGTCGTCTTCAAGTCTTCGTTCAACCGAGAAAATTTGTACTATCAGATTTTCCCTAAAAAAGATGTCGAAAAGCAAATAATAAAATACGTACGAACCAAGGAGGGGAAAAGCGGCATTATTTATTGTCTGAGCAGGAAAAAGGTCGAAGAATTGGCCGAAGTTCTAAAAGTGAATGGAATTAAGGCACTCCCTTACCATGCTGGACTTGATCCCGGAACAAGGGCGAGACACCAGGATTTGTTTTTAATGGAAGGTATTGACGTAATAGTCGCAACGATTGCCTTCGGAATGGGGATTGATAAACCCGATGTACGCTTTGTGATCCACCATGATATTCCTAAATCGTTGGAAAGTTATTACCAGGAAACTGGTCGTGCTGGACGTGATGGTGGAGAAGGGGAGTGTATCGCATTCTACCGTTACAAAGATGTTGAAAAACTTGAGAAATTTTTACAGGGTAAGCCGATAGCTGAACAAGAAATTGGACGCCAGTTATTGAACGAAATTGCTTCCTATTCTGAAACCTCCGTCTGTAGAAGAAAGATGATTCTTCATTATTTTGGAGAAGAATACGATGAGAAAGACTGTGGCGAATTATGTGACAATTGTCGACACCCAAAGGAGAAACAAGAAGGGAAAGACCGAGTACTTCATTTACTGAAATCGATAGAATCCCTCAAGGAAAATCAACGATCGAAACATTATTGCTCATTCTTACATGGAAATTTAACGGCTGAAATTAAAGCGTACAAGCAGGATGCGAATCCATTGTTCGGAATTGGATCAGATAAAGACGAGCATTACTGGAATGCTGTGATACGACAAACGGCAGTCGCGGGTCTTATATCGAAGGATATTGAATCTTACGGTGTTTTGAAATTAACGGAGAGAGGACGTGAATTCATGAAAAGTCCAAAGTCTTTCCAGATCATTAAAGAGCGAGATTACTTGGTCAACGATGAAGAGGGAGATGACGGCGCGGCTAGTGGTCGAAATGCTGTTCTTGATCAGGTACTATATGATCAACTACTCGATTTAAGAAGTAAACTTTCCAGAGATAAAAGCATTCCGCCGTTTGTTATCTTTCAAGAACCTTCGTTGCGCGATATGTGTTTTCAATATCCAATATCTGTCGAAGAGTTAACAAATATACAAGGTGTTGGAAATGGTAAAGCAAGCCGTTATGGAGCTCCATTTGCGGCATTGATTAAAAGATATGTTGACGATAATGGCATTGAGCGAGAGCAAGATTTAGTCGTTAAATCTGTCGTCAATAAATCTGGAATGAAGGTTCAATTGATTCAAAATATCGACAGAAAATTGCCTTTAGAAGATATTGGTAGAGCTCAAAGTAAATCTGTAGATGAAGTGATCGCAGAAATTGAATCGATCGTTTTATCTGGAACACGCGTGAATATCAACTATTATATCGATGATATCCTTGACGAAGAGGTTCAGGAGGAAATCTATGAATATTTCACTGAGGCAGAAACAGACGGTCTGAAAGCTGCATATGATGAGTTTGACGGAGAGTTCTCTGAAGAAGAACTTCGATTGATGCGCATCAAGTTCATGAGCGAGATGGCCAATTAAGGTTCGCGAACAAGTATTTGTCAAGGCTATTCTTTCGTCATCCTTGTTTTTGGCGATAGTAAGTGGTGTGAAGTGTCTTTTCGACCAAGACCCATTTTCCTTCTATGAATGGCTGAAAAAAATTCGATTGTGTGCACCAATGGCCTATTTTATTCGTCTTAATAACACTACCTTCATGGTTTAAATAAAACGTTTATGAAATTTGCTATTACATTAATCTTCCTTTTGGGTACTTTTCTTTCATTTGCCCAAGCGCCAACTTCTGATTTTTCTGCGAGCCCCTTAGCAGTATGCATAGGTGATCCTATCAATTTTACTGATCTTTCTACGGCTGGTGGTGCTGCTATTTCTGGTTGGGCTTGGGATTTTGGTGACGGAAACTCTTCTAGCACTCAGAATACTTCGCATACCTACGCAGCGGCAGGAACATATACGGTAACGCTGGTTGTTACTGCGACAGATGGCCAAGCAGATGCCGAAGTTAAAATTCTTTATGTTACTGTTCATCCATTACCAATTGCAGGCTTTACTACATTAGGTAACGGTTGTACGGTGCCCTTTGATGTAACCTTTACCAATACGTCGGATACTGGAGCTGGTATCACCTACGCATGGGATTTTGGAAATACACAGACATCAGCGCTTGAGAACCCTGCGGCAGTTACTTACTCCACTGCTGGAACGTTTACGGTGGTGCTCGTTGTCACAAACACGATCACTGGATGTATTAATAGTTTCTCACAAAATATTGTTGTATCGGATTTTTCTGCCAGTATGGTGGCACCTATAACAGCGTGTGTTGGGACGCCCGTTTCATTTGCAGACGCTTCAACTGTAGGATCGAACTCTTGGGCTTGGACCTTTGGAGACGGTGGATCTTCTGCACAACAGAATCCAACGTATACGTATTCAGCCCCTGGGACTTATACAATTACATTGAATGCCCAAAATACAACTTCTGGATGTAGTGATGTCGTAACACAAAGCATCACAATAAACCCACTGCCAGTGCCAACTTTCACGGCAGATATCACTGTAGGGTGCGCGCCGTTGGGAGTTAACTTCACGAATACCTCGGGTGCAGGAACATTTGTCTGGGATTTTGGAAACGGGAATACATTTAATGGTACGAACCCAGCTACGGAAATTTACACTGCCAACGGGTTACATACAGTTACGTTAACTATGACCGACGCAAATGGATGCGTGGGAATAACAACAATCGTGGATATGATCGATATAAGTACGCCAATTGCTGCGTTTACCTTTGATCAATTCGAAGGTTGCGAACCGTTGATCGTAACATTTACGGATGCTTCAACAGAGCCAGATCCGATTGGTGATCCTATCGTAACATGGCTCTGGGATTTTGGTGATGGAAGCCCAATCTTTTCTGGGCAATTTCCGCCAGCACATAATTATAATGTAGGGCTCTATACAGTAACATTGACGGTATTTACTTCCAACGGATGCCAAGGAACTATAGCAATGACTGAGTTGATTCAAGTTGGTTCTATCATCAACGTTAACTTTTCTGTAGCTCCAACTATCGAATGCGCAAAAAGCCCTGTGGATTTCACGGATTTAACGACGTTTAATGGCATCCCGAATGCAGGTGAAGTAATTTATAGCTGGGACTTTGGTGACGGTGGAACAGGAAGCGATCAGAATCCAACGTGGCTTTACCCAACAGATACAGGATTTTTTGACGTCCAGCTCATCGTTGAATGGAGAGGATGTATTGATAGTTTTACAATGACTAATGCAGTATATATTCTCGCACCGATATCCATATTTACTCCTGATAATTTATTGTTTTGTAACCCTAGTTCATTGCCGATTACAGTAAACATAACAGATCAGGCGATCTTGGGTGTGATTCCTGACGATGTTTTCATGACTTATACTTGGGGAGACGGAACATTTACAAATTTTGATGACCCGGCGCCACTCGATGGCCCGACCCAAGGGAATACCTCTCATCAGTATGGCGCATATGGAAGTTACACGGTTCAGCAGGCGGTTTATAATTATACAACAGGCTGTTCAGATAGTACGACTCAGACAATTCACGTATCCCAAACAGATGCTTCTTTTACATTATCGAATGATTCCATCTGTGTAGGAGATCCGGTTTTAATGACGAGTACTTCAACTTCCTCACATCCATTTGGCACCTATGTTTATGACATGGGCGACGGCGGATCTGTTTCGGGTGATCCAATAGCTTATTCCTATTCTAGTTTTGGGGCTTATGATGTTCAGTTGGTAGCAACCAACTCTGTTGGATGCCCAGACACTTCAACGTTCATTGGTCTGGATGCACTAGCCTTGCCATCTGCGGTTATATCGCCTTCGGCAACGGATGGATGTGCACCAATTAATGTGATTTACACCAATAATTCTGTTGTTGTAGGCAACGGTGTTCCATTGGCAGCCTTCGATTGGATCTTTGCAGATGGATCAACTCAAACCACAACTAATTTGGCGACGAGTACTAATTATTCTTATACAACGGAAGGTAACTTTCCAACTACACTGACCGTTACAGATCAATTTGGATGTGTGTCACCTGCAGCGGTGGTAAACATTAATATTACCAAACCATCAGCAAGTTTTACAATGGATTCTGTAGTGTGTGATTTGGAAATTTTCACCGCTATGAATGGAAGTAGTGGCGCTTCGAGCTATGAATGGTTTATTGATGGTAATTCGGCTTCATTTGCTTCTGATTTCACAACTTCGTTCAACGAAACTACAAGTCCTACATCGAATTTTGTTCTTCATAACTTTGTACTTATTGCCACGGATGCATTCGGCTGTACAGATACGGTAAGTCAAGATTTGATCGTATCAATGCCTCGAGTTGATATTTCATATACATTGACTGGGGCAAGTGTAAATGCAGCTGGAGAATTTACCTGTCCGCCAGTATTCGCATCCTTTACTGATAACACTGACTCCTATGGCTCCATCGATAACTGGGCATGGGATTTTGGAGATGGAAAATTCTCCACCCTCCAGGATCCTGACAATACCTATGTGTTCTCTGGAACCTATTCAGCTTCACTCACCATAACAGATGAGTTTGGATGTACGAGCGATACGTCATTGTTAGATTACTTAACTATTTTTGGTCCTAGTGCCGATCCCCAATGGTCATCAGCTGGAGATATTTGTGGACAAACCTTCACCTTTAGCGCCGCAAATCAAGTAAATGTCAATAATATCCAATGGGTGTTAGGAGATGGTACAACTGTATTCTCTACCGATCCATTCGATCATTCTTATTTACCAAATAGTACTTATACACCAACGGTAATTATTAGTGATTCATTGGGTTGTGAAGTTATTATGCCATTGCCGCAGATTACCGTTATCGACAATGGAATGAATGCATTCTTCGCGGCGAGCCCTTCTGAAGGAACAATAGGTACTTTATTCGTACTTGATGAGGCTTCTACTTCTACGGCTTTACCGATTGATACATGGACATGGTATTTCTTAGGAGATACGCTGACCAGCTTTACTGGAGATGATATTATTCAGAATTTTGGACTGCCTGGAACATATCCTATTACACTTCTGATTGAAGATGCTAATGGTTGCTATGATACTTATTCATCGCAGGTAATCGTTACGAATGACTTTCATCCACCAAACGTATTTACGCCAAATGGCGATGGTGTAAATGAATACTTCTCATTGGAGTTTCCAATCTTTGAATCTTTCAATATTGTAATCTTGAATCGATGGGGTAATGTTGTCCATCAGCGTGATGGAGCGACTGGTGTTGAATTATGGGACGGGCTAACGCAGGGAGGATTATCTGTCGCAGATGGCGTTTATTTCTATAGGCTGCATGGAGTTCTGGTTGATGGAACGTCGAGTGAGAAACACGGAAATGTTACCGTTTTCAGTGGGCCACAATAGTTAATCTAAAGCGGATTTTTTCAGCCATTTATGCAGAATGAATTCGAGAAGATGACGTGGGGTTGCAAAAAAAAAAATGGGGCTAACGCTCGAATAAGTATTGATGTGTATATCCATTGGAATCAGTGTGCCTGAGCTGAGCATCCTCCTTTGTTAGAAGTAGTATTTCATGTTCTCTTGGCGCCTCTTGAATCCCGTTGATAATAGGTGTGAAGAATAATAGACCGGCTTGATTATTTACAAGGTAACTTCCTGCTTCAGTTCGAGATCCTGTAATCGCTGGATGCACGTAATTAATACTTAAAGAATAGGCGCATTGTCCACCATTACAGTTTTCAAAAAAGAGTTCGCCAGATACTTCGGGATAGTAGTTAAATCCAAGCAAGTCATGGTATTTATATTCGGTGATGTGCCAAACACCTGAAAGTTTTTTCTGGACACGATCCTGTTTAGAACATCCCATTAGGACGGCTATGAGCAAAACGAGCGATATTCTAATGCTTATCCCCAAAAGTGACGATGAGTGTTTTGTCCGTCTGGATCATTTGCTTGAAAAGGCTTCTGGCCTGTTCTTCTGCCTTAGTATCTAATCCTTCTCCGCTTGCATTAGCTAGAAGACGTTTTTTTGCAATTGCTTCTAATGTTTTTCGTTCACTATCGGACCATTTTCCCGTTTCTTGGAATATTTCGGTTTGACTTGGGGTGATAATCACGTCAAGTAACTTGGCCTTCGGAAGATGAATAAAGAGTGAATCGTTCGATGTCTGATCAATGCTATAGTTTCCGTTCGAAAGGTCTAAGCCATAGTTCACCTCTCCATCCACTATAATCGTTAATTGTCGCTTTACTCCTCCGTTTGATTGAGATTGATACCAGTCGATAGGATGCTCCATAATACTTACGTTCCCATAACGCTCCACACTGTCTACTACTAGTTCATCGCGGTAATGAATCGTACTGATTTCAGCGATCGTCCGTATTGATTTAATCTGCATTGGAGTATTCGCAATTAGCAATTTAGTGTCATCAGTACGTGTGAAATACCAATAGGCGAGATAGCCAAAACCGCCGACAATGATCAGGGCAAGCACATTCTTCAGAAGTCTTTTTTCTTCACTCTTCTCGCTCATCATATTCTACGATTACTTTTTCGAATCCCATTTGCTCATAAAATTCTTTCAAAAACCGGGTCGCATTTTTTTTAGCATCTTTAAATATTCCGCGCGATTGGAGATCTTCTCTAATCGATGCTTCACCTTGCTCCATGAAGTCGTGTTTCTCCTTTTGGGTGAACTTATCACGAAAAAAGGTCGCACTTTCCATTTCTGTTTGGACACGATTTGGATCCATTGTAAACGAAGTTATTTCGGAGGGAGGAAGTTTAATCGTAACGGTGTTTCCAACAACTGTGATGTCGCCTTCATTTATTTTTGTCAGATCGATACCCGCTTTTACTTTAGCCTCGCATCGAATTAGAATTTTTCTATGACCAGGCTTATACCAGACTTGAGAGCTATCATTCAACTGGATTACTTTCCCAATTGTATATTCTGTCGTCGAGAGCGTTCCAATATTCTTTATTTCGTAGACATCAGGTTTGGGCAGTTCTTTCTCCTTTGCCTCTTCACAGGAAAGAATACATAGTACTGCCAATACGAATAGTATAGAAAAGCGCTTCATAGATCAACCCTAAATTACGAAAAGGCTGCCAATGACATCATTTGAATACCAATTTTTAACGATTCAGGATCGATATCAAACTGTGGATGATGCACGCCATGAATGATTCCTTTCGATTCATTTCGTACACCAAGCCTAAAGAAGCAAACAGGAACCTCTTGAGAATAATAAGAAAAATCTTCTGCTGTAAGCCGAATAGGAAGCTCGATTACGTTTTCACTACCGAGTAATTCGATCCCAATCGCACGCATTTTTTGGGTTGTCAGTGGATCATTCTCTAAATAGGGATATCCTTTGCTGATTTCTACTTCAGCGGTTCCGCCAGATGCCTCAGCGATTTGTTTTGCTGTTCGCTCGATCAATTCCAAAGCTTTCGCCCTCCAAGGCTCGTCCATGGTTCTAAAAGTGCCTTTTAAGAGGGCTTTAGAAGGGATTACATTTGTTGCACCCAAGGCTTCGAAGTGTCCAAATGAGAGTACACAGGGAGTTTTTGGATCACATTGTCTACTCACAATCTGCTGCATTGTTTGTAGCATATTTGCTCCTATCATTATAGGATCAACGCAATTATGTGGAGTGGCACCGTGGCCTCCTTTTCCGTGAATTGTAATGTAAATTTCATCGCAAGAAGCCATGTAAATACCTTCTTTGAAACCAATGTTTCCAACTTCCATATCTGGAAAGACATGCAATGCCATCATCTTATCAACGCTAGGGTTTTCTAAAACTCCGTCGCGCAACATAAGTGTCGCTCCGCCCGGGTTTTTCTCTTCTCCGGGTTGAAAAACAAGTTTAACGGGTTGTGGAAGTTCATTGCGTTTAAGGTGTAATACCTCAGCAGCACCAAGTAAAATTGAAGTGTGAACATCATGTCCACATGCGTGCATTACTCCATCAACCGTTGATTTGTAGGCTACATCATTCTCCTCTTGAATAGGCAGTGCGTCCAAATCTGCACGAAGCCCAATACATGAATCTTTTTCGCTGTGTTGATCACCACGAATGATCGCAACTATACCCGTATCGCCAATTCCGCTCGTATGTTCTATGCCAATATCCGTTAGCGCTTTGGAAACGTATTCCATTGTTTCAAATTCTTGATAAGAGAGTTCTGGATGCGCATGTAAATATTCACGGTGGTTTTGAACCTTCTCGTGAAGTGATTCAGATAGTTCGATGATGCTTTGCTTAAAC
The DNA here is from genome assembly GCA_047624355.1 of Flavobacteriaceae bacterium. Taxonomy (GTDB): domain Bacteria; phylum Bacteroidota; class Bacteroidia; order Flavobacteriales_D; family Crocinitomicaceae; genus UBA4466. The sequence goes on from JBLHPQ010000036.1 coordinate 13,915, forward strand.
TCAGGCGTCATTGGAGAAAGTATTAATTCCAGAAATAATCATGCGGATTGATACATACCCCATGATAACTCCAAAAGTGATTCGAATAACGGATGGTGAAATTCTCAATGCTAGTTTTGATCCAAAAAAGCCTCCAACGACAAATGCCAGAGCGACAACCAAACCAAAACGCCAGTCTACGTGATCTGTCTTATAGTAATTGTAAAAAGCCAATATTCCAACAGGTAGAAGCAAAATAAAAAGACTCGTGCCCTGCGCTTCTAACTGGGACATTCCGAGCGCATAGATCAAGGCAGGTACTATAATTACACCACCACCAATGCCAACAAAACCACTGAGCATTCCTGCCGTGATCCCGATTATAACTAATATAAGTACCGTCTGAGTTGTCATGATAATTTTATCAAAGATAAGAATTAACTCAATGTAGAATGCTTAGTTCACAGATCCTATGAAACGTGCGTCTTGGTTGCGAATGTGAGAACCCAGCCCAGTCAAAATTTTCCATAGGTTATTAGATTAATTATTGAATGAGTTGATTGCATCCGCGGATATCAGATTGATCGAATCGCCCCATTAATTGGAACCCACTATCAGTAAATTTACCTAAATCATCGGTAGCAATAAAGGCACAACTATGTAAGTTGGCAAGGTCGATGATATTTATTCCTCCAGTTTTGCCGCTACTTACCGCTGTAAAAGGGTCAGTGACTTCGCGCAAATGAAGTTTCATCCAAGGACAAGGTGTGAATATCCCATCAGATGTGCTATAGGCTTGAGAGAGAAGTTCAGTCATTCCATATTCAGAATAAATGGATTGGCAATTTAGACCTAAACTTAGTTCAGAATGAAGTTCTTCCTTAGTAAGTTCTTTGCGTCTGCCCTTCATTCCTCCAGTTTCTAAAATGATTGCTTCTGACAAATCAGGTTTGAGCTCGCATAGATCGAGAAGTGCATAAGAAACGCCGATAATCACGACTTGGTTCCCAGTATTCTTAGCTTGAGAATAGCGATTAATTACCTGGTCTACCTCTCCGAGTACAAATCCCGATAGTGAGTTCTCTGATTGTTTGATTAGTTGGTCGACCATGTAAACGAGGCTTGATGCTCCTTGCTCCAAATAATTTGGGAGAAGCGCTAAAATAACCTGGTCTTCAGGGGGGCCGATTGAGTTGGAATAGATTTGACTGAATGATCGTTCGTAGACCGTCAGATCTTTCACTAAATGCCTTGACCTACTTCCGCCAGTGCCGCTGGACATAAATGTGATTTCAGGAGTAAAAGCGCCTGTTTGAATCGAGTGACTTTTGAAAAAGGAGATGGGTAAAAAAGGTATTTCTGATGTTCTCGTTGGCCGCTTCCAATTCAATCGAGAGACAAATTCTCCATATATTGAATTGTTCGCTACTTGATAGTCATAAACGATCAAAGCGACTTTTTCGAAGTCATCTGTAGATTTTATGGAGAAAATACGATCGACTAAATCCATGAAAATTTTGCTAGTGTTCTACTTCGCTAAGAGCTGCTGGGTCGTGTTTGTATTTGAATACTAGGGCAAATGCCACAGTAACAACTAACGCATAAGCTGCAAAGATGAACCAAATGGTTGGCCAGTCGGTGCCTGAGCTATCAGTATACAAATCGAAAACATAACCACTTCCATAGGCGCCAATTATAGCTCCAATACCATTGGTCATAAGCATGAACAATCCTTGAGCGCTAGATCGAATTGAGGGTGAAGATTCTTTCGCCATGAACATAGAGCCAGAGATGTTGAAAAAGTCGAATGCCATACCATAGATGATCATGGATAATGTCAAGAAGATAAACCCAGTTCCTGGATCTCCAATTCCGAAGAATGCAAAGCGAAGAACCCAAGCGACCATACTCATCAACATGACTTTCTTAATCCCAAATTTCTTTAAGAAGAATGGAATGGATAAGATGAATAGTGCTTCTGAAACCATAGAAAAGGATAAAAAAACCAGAGAGTGCTCGGTGACAAAAGAGCCTGAGAAGTCTCCCGCGAAATCTCTTAGAAAGGCATCACCCCACATGTTTGAGATTTGTAGTACACATCCTAGTAACATCGAGAATATCAAGAATAACGCAATTTTCCGAGACTTGAATAAATAGAAAGAATCAAGGCCAAGAGCCTGTGCTGTTGTTTTCTTTTCTCCAGATTTTTGAACACCAACCTTTGGTAGGGTAAATGAATAGAGTCCTAATACGACCGATGCTCCAGCGCTCACAAAGAACTGATTAGATGTTATGCCAAATTCCATAAAATCTACTGCCCATGCAGCCAATATAAACCCAACAGTTCCCCAAACTCGAATGGGAGGGAATACCTTTACGATATCTAATTTTTGATTTTCTAGGGTAGCAAAAGAGATGGATCGATTTAATCCAATCGTAGGCATGTAAAACATGGAAACCAAGAATACAAGCGGATAGAACGAACTAAAATCTTCAACGCTTGCCAGCGTTATTAAGAGTCCCGCCAATACGAGATGACAGATGCCCATTAGTTTTTCAGCACTAAGCCACTTATCTGCAATAATTCCAATAAGTGCAGGCATAAATAACGATGCAAAGCCCATTGTACCATATGCCGCCCCGACTTGAAGTCCTGTAAACTCTAGAGTTACGGTCATGTATGCGCCAGCGGATAATAGCCAGGCTCCCCAAGCAAAGAATTGCAAGAAGTTCATTAATGTTAGTCTGAATTTAATGCTCATAGTGCAGGGTTGATGTAGTATGTAGAAGGCACTTAAGAGGTGTTCGTGCGGTCCTCCAAGTAATGTTATTGTGCGCCTCGCTTATTAATTTCGTCTCTCAATTTAGAAGCTAATTCATAATCTTCATTCGAAAGCGCTTCGCGTAATTGCGTTTCGAGGTCCTCCACGGATTGTTCATCCAGCGTTTCGTCAGTTGATTCCTCTTCTTCCATTTCTGCGAATAAGTTTTCGTCTTCATCGTTGGTTTCATCTAGAAGGATTCCTGCGCTTGACAAGATACTTTCGTAGGTGTAAACCGGGCATTGAAACCTTACGCCAATTGCAATTGCATCCGATGTTCTCGCATCAATTTCGGTAGTAACACCATCTTGATCACAAATCAACTTCGAGTAAAATATTCCTTCAACCAAATTATAAATGATCACTTCTTTTACCGCAATATTGAACGTCGTGGCAAAGTTCTTGAAAAGATCATGGGTCAATGGACGCGTAGGAACCATTTTTTCCAGTTCAATAGCAATCGCTTGTGCCTCAAAGCCGCCAATTATGATTGGAAGACGTCGATTCCCATCAACTTCTGATAAGACCAATGCATAAGCACCTGATTGTGTTTGGCTATACGATAAGCCTACGATCTCAAGTTTGATTTTATCCATTTTCCGCGTTCCTTTTCCTCCGTCAATAAAAAATCGGGGAAGCAATTAATGCCTCCCCATGATGTTGTATATGTAAAAATACTATTTCTAGTTGATATCTTAATTCGATGCTTTGAATTTCTTCACTGCTTCGGTAAGTCGAGGCAGTACTTCAAATGCGTCACCGACAATTCCGTAATCCGCTGCTTTAAAAAATGGAGCTTCAGGATCAGTGTTAATTACTACAATTACTTTAGAACCATTTACGCCAGCTAAATGCTGAATGGCACCAGAGATTCCAGCAGCAATGTATAAATTAGGACGGATCGCTACCCCAGTCTGACCAACGTGCTCGTGATGAGGGCGCCAACCAATGTCAGCTACAGGACGTGAACATGCCGTTGCTGCACCAAGACTAGTCGCTAGATCTTCCACCATTCCCCAGTTTTCAGGTCCCTTAAGGCCTCTACCTGCGGAAACTACTAATTCAGCTTCTGGTAATGGAATATCTCCATCTGGTTTCTTGATATCTATAACTTTTATGGCTGCTTCACCCGCTCCACCATCAAATTCTTCTACTGCACATGCAGATCCACCATCTTCAGGTTGTATGCTGTTTGGTAAAAGAGAAATAATTTTTTTGTCGGAAGCGATTTTTACATTTCCAAATGCCTTACCAGAGAAGACGTTCACTTTAACAGTGTCACCTGCAGGTAACGCAATTGCACCAGAAATAAGTCCAGCTTTCAAGCGAACAGATAGCCGAGGAGCGACAGACTTTGCTACAAGGTCGTGAGAAAAGATCACCGTATCTGCGCCAGTCGATTCAACCGCAGTAGCGATAACACGCGTTAATTGCTGCGGGTCTGATGACGTAACAGAACGATCTACAATAACTTTCGATGCTCCGTATTCACCCAATGAGCTTAATGTTGCTTCATCCGCTGCACCGGTCGTTACCGCTATAACTTCAGTTCCTAACTTCTTTGCGTAGGTAACGACTTCCAAAGCACTTTTTGAAACGCCGTTCGTACTATTTATATATACTAATGTTGACATAATTTCAAATGGATTAAATGACTTTCGCCTCGTTATGTAATAAACTTACTAATTCATCCATATTCTCAGGATCAATTAATTTGCACGCTGACTTAGCCGCTGGGAGCTCATAATTTTCAAATGAAGTCATTGGAGTAATTTCAGCCGCTGGAATAACAGTCAATGGCTTTGTTCTAGCCGCCATAATTCCTCTCATGTTTGGAATTCGTTGCTCTGCCATTCCTTTTGCACAAGAGACTACAGCAGGTATACTTACCTCCGCTATCTGAACTCCTCCAGTTACTTCGAATTCTACCTTAGCAGATGTTCCGTTTATGTCTAGTTTCGATGCCAATGATATGAAGGGCATGTCAAGTGACTCAGCTACCATCCCGGCAACTTGCGAACCGTTATAGTTAATCGTTTCTTTTCCGGTAAGTATCAAATCGAAACCTTCTGTCTTGGCGTACTCAGCAATTTGCATTGCTACAAAATATGCGTCTGTCGGTTCAGTATCCACTCGAACAGCACTGTCAGCACCAATTGCTAGTGCTTTACGAATAACCGCGTCGTCTGAAGCATTTCCAACCGTACAGATTGTTACAGTTCCTCCATTTGCCTCTTTCAGCTCAAGTGCACGAACAAGTGCATACCATTCATCGTATGGGTTTACAATAAACTGAACTCCATTTTCATCGAATTTAGAATCGCCATCGGAAAAGGCAATTTTCGATGTAGTATCCGGAGCTTTACTGATACAAACTAATATTTTCATAAGGATTATTTTCTTTAAATCGTTCGCGAATTTAACAATTTATTAGGCTAGATATAGAATAAGTGTGTGATAAATTTCTTGCTCGTCCAATTTGTAGAGAGAACGCTCCATGTAGTGTGCCACCAATTCGCCTAAGCCAGTATGCTCTATTAAATTTATTTGACCCGGATTACCAAAGAGGTGAATGTTACCATCATTGACTATACTATACTCAAAAAGTGTGTTTACGCGTGTACTACAGTCCGCTTTTGATCCATTTTCTAGAATGCAGTATTCAGCGATAACGTCTTTCGCGTCAACCAAAAAAAGCGCAGCTATTCATGTTTTTATTGCATAACATTGGCCTTGGAGTTTAACTTGTCCACCTGTGGAGCATTGTTCCAAAAATAGAAAGCACCGCAATTAAGATCTAAATTGGGTTCGCCAGCCTTCTCTTTCTTGATAAGTCCGAATTCAACAGACGTAATTGGGTTTCGTGTAGTTATGCTGCACGTTTCATTTGCATTTACTTCATGCAATGGTAAGGAATGAATAACGAGCGTAATCTTATTGTTGCCGTGGTGATAACCAATCATGTCTGGCGGTACGTTCCATAAGTAGCGTACCGTTATCATTAATTATCTCAATCCCGTTGACAATATTTGCCTTCCCACTGATTTCGATGAAGTACGATGTGTCTTCCACTAGAATTACATCAAAGCTGCTGTTTAAGTGGATGTCAGTGAATGCCTCGAGCTGCTGGACACCCTCAGTTGAGTTCTAGTCCTTATTACATGAGAAGTGGGTTGAAAGAATTAATATGGATATGACTAGCTTCATTTTAAAATTTATATCCGAATCCAATTTCTGGATAATCTAATATGTGAAGGTGCGACTTCAGTGCAAATCGAAGCGAAAAATGATCATTCAAGAAGTATTTAATAATTGCCCTGCTGTAGATTGGTTTATGATGCAATTGGTTTGTAAGGCCGAGGTAAAATCCCTCTTGAAGTGAGAATCTGAAGTTTCGGTAAACGATCGTTTGGGAGATGTGAATTCCAGTCTGAAAATTGTTAGTTGACTGTGTTGTTTCTTTAAGCGCTTCCTTTTGTGGAATAACAGAAGTGTCATAAGATAAATCAACACCCGCACCAAGGTTAAATGAACGCCCGAGTTGATAGTTGTATTCAAACGCAGTAGATAGTCAGATAGTAATCCGATAAGAACGATCGCGAGTACTTTTCGCCGACACGCGCAAGGACTTCGAATGTGTGGACGCGCTTAAAATGAGGGGTTTAGATTCGATTCGTTCTGTTTCTTCTCCAACCATATAATGTAGGCGAGTTCGGGCTGTTACGTAGTATAAATCCAATGTTCGGATAGCTGGTGTTGCCATTCTAATAATGATCGAAAGACAATCCAGCGTCTAAACTTATTCGTTTAGAGAGGTTAAATGTACTTCCTATTCTTACATTGTAGTGAATGTTGATATGCGAGCCAATCGCAACATTAAGGTAGTTGTTCTCGAGATCAAATTTTTTGGTTAAAGAGCCGAGGGCCACCCCATTCTATTGTAAAGATTGAATCTCTTACCAGTAATTAGGTTGATTTTATAAAAATAGTTGAGTCCTATTGCATTGCCATATACGTCGTTATTCCCTAGTGTAGTATGGAAAAATGCCAATTCCATTTGTGGGTAGTTGTATCCTTGCTCATAAGTATTTTTGAGTGTAGTCTTCTTTGACAGAGAAAGGTCGAATGATTGAATGTGTTTCTTAACAGTATAGCTAACGACTGATTATTCAGCGAGAGTCTATCCAGCTTGATAATTTGCGTCAAGAACCAAGTTATCAGTAAATTTCCGTTATGATGATGCGGTCAAGGTACTTTGAACGAATCCTAGGACCAGGATTAATTTCAATAGATTGTCTTTTGTTATTCGCATCATGTAAATGTATGATTAATTCCTTCTTGAGAAAAACATATATAATGTCTATTAATCAGATCTAGACATTCTCGAAATGAATGCCCTGATCATTTGCAAAGTCGTCGATGTACATAAAGTCGAGGCACTCCTATAGTGTCATTAGTGCTCTGGATCAATTTTTGCGGATTTAGAGGAAACTCATTTATGATAAAAGGCTTCACTATTGGATTACTCAGGGTTCTATTTATTGTGTGGATTGGGCAGTTGTCGCTTTATAGGTTTTAATAACCGGTTCCATCGGATCCGCTTTTACAGATGATGATAGTTGTGAAGCATTGTTCATTTTCTTGATCGACGATTACGATGAGACCATCTGCGTTTAGTCAGATTACTGTTGTTGTGGAGGGTACCATCTATCTCGAAATCAATGTGAGACGCTAGAAGGATTGAACAAAGAAAATCCTGACATTAATTACCAAACGGATTGATGTTCGTGCTATAGCTATTAGGAGATGTGTGAGTTATCTGTCTTCTAACTAAATGATAGAATTTTTTCTTTTATTGGTTTGTACAAAAAATCTTTTTGAAGACTTTGAAATTTAGTACATTTGGCGACCTCTTATAGGGAGATACTAAACATACAGTATGAAAACATTACAATTTAGAGAAGCGCTTCGTGAGGCAATGTCTGAGGAAATGCGACGAGACGAGAATGTCTTCCTTATGGGGGAAGAGGTTGCGGAATACAATGGAGCCTATAAAGTTTCTCAAGGGATGCTTGATGAATTTGGCGCTAGACGGGTAATCGATACGCCAATCGCCGAACTCGGTTTTACTGGAATTGCAGTAGGTGCATCTATGAATGGTCTTAGGCCTATCGTTGAGTTTATGACTTGGAATTTCGCGATTTTAGCAGCTGATCAGATTATTAATAGCGCTGCGAAGATGATGCAAATGTCTGGAGGGCAGTACCACTGCCCAATAGTTTTTCGTGGCGGGAATGGATCAGCAGGCCAATTGGCAGCTACACATTCTCAGAGTTTTGAAGCCTTTTACGCACACGTACCAGGATTGAAAGTGATTACTCCAGCAAACCCTGCTGATGCTAAAGGTTTGTTGAAGTCAGCAATTCGCGATAACGATCCTGTTGTATTTCTAGAGTCTGAAAAGATGTATGGAGATAAAGGCGAAGTTCCAGAGGGGGAATACATGATTCCAATTGGAGTTGCCAACGTGACTAAGACTGGAACAGATGTTACGATAGTATCATTTGGAAAAATATTAAAAGTAGTAGCTTCTGCAGTTGTAGAGCTCGAAAAGGAGGGTATTAGTTGTGAGGTGATTGATCTAAGAACCATACGGCCGATAGATTATCCCACGGTTGTTGAATCGATTAAAAAAACGAATCGCTGTGTTGTAGTTGAAGAATCGTGGCCGTTGGCTTCAATAGCTTCGGAAATGGCATATCATCTTCAACGTTATGCTTTCGATTACCTAGATGCACCCGTAATGCGCGTAATGCAATCAGATACACCTCTGCCATTCTCTCCTCCGCTAATAGCAGAAGCCCTCCCAAATACTGATCGAGTTGTTAAGGCAGTTAAATCAGTGATGTATAGGTAATTAGACATCAGAGTGACTATGTTTTCTGTTATGCTGTGCTAGACACTCGGAACTTTTATGTTCGTTCAAAAGGATGATTTGAGAAATAAATTGTAATTTGAGGGCCATTATCTAATCAAATAATTGTTTTTTATGAAAAAAGTATTAGTGGTAGCTACGTTTGCTGCCTTTGGATTGATCTCTTGTAAGAAGGATTACACATGCACATGTACAACGACTTCAGGAGGGCAGTCAGGAACTTCGTCGTCAACTACAATTAACGATACTAAGAAAAACGCAGAGGAATTGTGTGATGAGGATGATGCGACAGTTACTTGGGGTGGGAGTACTGCTATAACCGACTGTGAAATCCAATAAGGGTTAAATTGTTTTAAGATAGATCGCTTCACTTAGGCGATCTATTCTCTTTTATAACCTTGACTAACTCATTTTAATGGAAGCATTCTTATTTAACTCGGGACTTGGATGGACTATCAGTAAAGTGTTGCCTTACGTTATTTTTTTCCTTGTAGGAGTGGCATTGATGATTTTTGCTCGAAAGAAGATTAAGAATAGAAAACTACGAATCGCCTCAATCTCTTTGTTGTTTACTCCTGTAGGAGTCTATTTTATGCTGTGTCCAATCTATGAAAGTGATTTCTCTAATGATTTCCGCTCAATGGACCCAGTATTTGATATATCGCAAGAGAACCAGTTAACGGTCATTGCAATCCCTAATTGCCCATTTTGCCAAGAAGCATTGGATCGTTTGCTGAAGATGCAAATAAGAACGGCAAGCAATACCATAAATTTCAAAGTGTTGACTTCAGATAGTTTAGCGCTAGAAACATACGAAGATAAGGCCAATGGTCTGGTGAATGTTATCATGGAAACGGACTTTGAGCCGCACGAGAAAATTTCAGAAGCAAGCTTTCCGACCTACGTATACTCCTCCTCAACTGAATCTAGAGTCTGGCATAATGATCAAATAGGAACAAGAGGGCTTGATTGGTTAGAAGATCAATTGATCCAAGACTAGCAGGGTTTTCTATTTACGCTTAGTGCGAGGGCTTAAATGCTCTTAACAGCGGCTAGATACCTCCTGCGATCCCAGTAAAGTATGATGCTTGTGTCCTCTGATTGCCTTAATTCTATACCTGGCGTTCTTATTACAGTCTTAATTTTCTTGCCGCTAAAATTGTATATCGCCTTGTCTCGAAAGATGAACCACTTATTACACCAATCAATAGAGTAGCCAATACCGATTGATTTTCCAGCACCCATTACAAAGCAAAGATTCTTGCCACCATTAATGATGAATGTTCCACTTGCACCAGTGAGCTTATGTCTCACCAGAAAAACAATATCTATCAGTTCGTCTCCGTTGAAATCGTCTTCAAAATAAAAGGGATTTATTGTGTCAATAATTGTATAGTTTCCAAAGAGTTCAGAATTATCAAGAACTTTGTTTGCCCATGCCGGGATCCGTTCTTGAAAAGTTAGGCTGTCTGTTTGTGCAAAATTGACGAATTGCACTAGTGATGAGAACATAAAAAGTAAAAGAAATTTCATACCGATTAATTAGGATTTTATTTAATGCAAGGTTGATATTTATAATTTAATTATAGTTCAATAATGCCGAAAAATTGGTTAATCTATACCTGTCTAAGCAACGAAAATTGGATTATCTTTACATCCGAAGAATTTGAGACTGTTTATCCAGAGATTTGATGTAAACCTATGGTTATGAGTGATTTTGGAGGGTGTGCTTTGTTGAGTTAAAACGCTCATAAAAAAGATGTAAACACTTCTATGTGAAAAAAACACTCTTTTTTCCTTTCTCCGCTTGGATTACAAATTAAAACTCATATCTTTGCACCCCCAAAAGAGGCTTTGGGTGAATAGTATATTAATTAAAGTTAACAAGTATTTTTTATGCCAACTATACAACAATTAGTTCGCAAAGGGAGAAAAGCAGTAGTCAAGAAAAGCAAGTCAGCAGCACTTGATTCTTGTCCTCAGCGGAAAGGCGTATGTGTAAGAGTTTACACCACTACCCCTAAAAAGCCGAACTCGGCTATGCGTAAAGTTGCCAGAGTGCGACTAACAAACGGTAAGGAAGTTAATGCTTACATCGGTGGTGAAGGTCACAACCTACAAGAACATTCATTAGTATTAGTCCGTGGAGGAAGAGTAAAAGATCTTCCAGGGGTGCGTTACCACATCGTTCGTGGTGCAGAAGATACTGCTGGAGTAGAAGGGCGTACTCAACGTCGTTCTAAGTACGGAACAAAACGACCTAAGAAGTAATCGATTAAAGAATTAAGAGATGAGAAGAAGAAAAGCCAAAAAGATAGCAATCCTTCCGGATCCAAAATTTAACGAAGTGATGGTGACGAAATTCGTCAACAACATGATGTTTAGCGGAAAGAAGAATTTAGCATTCAAAATATTCTACGAAGCGATGGATATCGTTGATGAGAAATCTGAAGAAGGTGTTACAGGTTTAGATACTTGGAAAAAAGCCCTTGATAATATTACTCCTAGTGTTGAGGTTCGTAGTCGCCGTGTTGGTGGAGCTACTTACCAAATTCCTACACCTGTTCGTGATGGGAGAAAGCAGTCGCTTGGAATGAAATGGTTGATCGGATATGCGCGTAAGCGTAACGAGAAGACTATGGCGCAGAAGTTAGCAAACGAAGTGATCGCAGCAGCGAAAGAAGAGGGAGCAGCTTACAAGAAGAAAGAAGATACATTAAGAATGGCTGAGGCAAACAAGGCGTTCTCACATTTTAGATTTTAATCAAGATGGCTAGAGATCTAAAATTCACGAGAAATATTGGTATTGCCGCGCATATTGATGCAGGTAAAACTACTACGACCGAGCGTATCCTTTATTACGGTGGTGTAAATCACAAGATTGGGGAAGTTCACGATGGTGGAGCTACGATGGACTGGATGGAGCAAGAGCAAGAAAGAGGTATTACAATTACTTCTGCTGCGACTACGCTTAAATGGAACTACCGTGAGCAAGAATATCACGTAAATATTATTGATACACCAGGTCACGTTGATTTTACCGTTGAGGTGAATCGTTCGTTACGTGTGCTTGATGGTTTAGTATTCTTATTTTCTGCAGTTGATGGTGTTGAGCCACAATCAGAAACTAACTGGAGACTAGCAAATAACTATAATGTTCCTAGAATTGGTTTCGTTAATAAAATGGACCGTCAAGGAGCTGACTTCTTAAACGTGTGTAAGCAGGTTAAGGAAATGTTAGGAAGCCATGCATTACCATTACAAATCAATATTGGAGCTGAAGATGATTTCAAAGGTGTTGTTGATTTAATCAACTTCAAAGGAATTACGTGGAGCGAAGAGGATATGGGTATGACTTTCACTGAAATTGAAATTCCTGCTGATATTATTGATGAAGCAAGAGAATTAAGAGGTCAATTGTTGGAAGCAGTAGCTGAATTCGATGAGTCTCTTATGGAGAAGTATTTCGAAGATGAAAATTCTTTGACTGAAAGAGAAATCTTAAATGCATTAAGAGAAGCTACTATATCTGGTAAAGTTGTGCCAATGATGTGTGGATCTGCATTCAAAAACAAAGGAGTTCAAGCAATGTTGGACATGGTAATGGAAATTCTTCCTTCACCAATGGACGTTGAAGCAATTGTTGGAATCAATCCTAAAACAGACGAAGAAGAAAAACGTAAGCCATCAGTTGATGAACCTTTCGCAGCTTTAGCGTTTAAAATTGCGACGGATCCTTTCGTAGGCCGTTTGTGTTTTACACGTGCTTACTCTGGTAAATTAGAAGCGGGTTCTTACATCTTGAATGCTCGTTCTGGTAAGAAAGAACGTATTTCACGTATTTTCCAAATGCATGCTGATAAGCAAAACTCGGTTACTGAATTAGGTGCTGGTGATATTGGTGCATTCGTAGGGTTTAAAGATATTAAGACAGGAGATACATTGTGTGATGAGAAGCACCCAATCGTATTGGAATCAATGGATTTCCCAGATCCGGTTATTGGCGTTGCTATTGAGCCTAAAACTCAAGCAGATGCTGATAGATTAGGAGTTGGGTTGTCTAAATTGGCAGAAGAAGATCCTACTTTCCAAGTTAAAACTGATGAAGATTCAGGACAAACAATTATCTCAGGAATGGGTGAGTTGCACTTGGAGATTATCGTTGATCGTTTGAAACGTGAGTTTAAAGTTGAAGTGAACCAAGGTGCACCTCAAGTTAGCTACCGTGAAAATATTACTGCTCTTGTTGATCATAGAGAAGTTTTCAAGAAACAATCAGGTGGACGTGGTAAGTTTGCGGACATCGTTATTAAGATTGAGCCTCAAGATGATGCTGAGAAAACTGGATTAGAATTCATTAATAAAATTAAAGGTGGTAACATTCCTAGAGAATTTATTCCTTCAGTTGAAAAAGGATTCAAAGAGTCGATGAAGAACGGTATTATTGCTGGTTTCGAAATGGACGCAATGAAAGTTACTTTGTTAGATGGTTCCTTCCATGCAGTCGATTCAGATGCTTTGTCTTTTGAATTGTGTGCTAAGTTGGCATTTAAAAATGCATTACCTCAAGCGAGCCCAGTTCTTCTTGAACCAATGATGAATTTGGAGGTGGTAACACCTGAAGAGAATATGGGTGATATCGTTGGTGACCTTAACCGTCGTCGTGGTATCATGAAAGGAATGGATGATAGAGCAGGATCTAAAGTTGTTAAAGCGGATATTCCATTATCGGAAATGTTCGGTTATGTAACGCAACTTAGAACTATGTCATCTGGACGTGCAACGTCAAGTATGGAATTCTCGCACTTTGCTGAGGCTCCAAGAAACATTGCAGACGCTGTAGTAGAAAAAATTAAAGGTGTAACAGCTAAATAAGAAAACGATGAATCAAAAAATTAGAATAAAATTGAAATCATACGATCACAATTTAGTTGATAAGTCTGCTGAAAAGATCGTTAAGACAGTAAAGTCTACAGGTGCAATTGTTAGTGGTCCAATTCCACTTCCAACACACAAGAGAATTTATACTGTTTTGAAATCACCACACGTTAACAAAACTGCACGTGAGCAATTCCAACTATGCGCATACAAACGTTTGTTGGATATCTATTCTTCTTCTGCGAAGACGGTAGATGCGCTAATGCGTTTGGAACTTCCAAGTGGAGTTGACGTTGAGATTAAAGTATAATTAAAATATTTAAGTCATTAGTGATTATGATTGCTAATGATTTAATGCTGAGTAATAATTAAATAACAAAAGGACAATGCCAGGAATTATTGGTAGAAAAATCGGAATGACTAGCATCTACAGTGCCGAGGGTAAAGCAATGCCATGCACAGTTATAGAAGCGGGTCCTTGTGTGATCACACAGATCAAAACGCAAGACAGAGATGGTTACGATGCCGTTCAAATGGGATTTGGAGAGCGAAAAGATAAAAACACTCCAAACGCATTGAAAGGTCATTTTAAGAAAGCTAAAACTGAACCTAAAGCTAGATTAGCTGAATTCAAGGGGATGGATGGCTTAAATCTCGGTGATACAGTAGATGTAGAACTCTTCAAGGAAGGTGAATACGTTGCTGTTGCAGGAATCTCTAAAGGTAAGGGTTTCCAAGGTGTAGTAAAACGTCACAATTTTGCGGGCGTTGGACAAGCGACTCACGGTCAGCACAACAGATTACGTGCGCCAGGGTCAATTGGAGCTGCTTCATATCCAGCACGTGTATTCAAAGGAATGCGCATGGGTGGACAAATGGGTAATGAGAGAGTGAAAATGGAAAACCTTCAGGTATTGAAAGTTCTTGCTGACAAGAATTTATTGATCGTGAAAGGTTCTATTCCAGGTCACAAAGGTTCAATCGTAGAAATCGAGAAGTAATGGAGATTAAAGTAACTAGTACAAAAGGAAACGCTACTTCGAAGTCTGTTAAGTTATCAGATGATGTATTTGGAATTGAACCAAATGATCACGCGATCTACTTAGACGTAAAGCAACACTTGGCAAATCGTCGCCAAGGAACGCATAAAGCGAAGGAAAGAGCTGAGATCTCAGGATCTACAAGAAAAATTAAGAAGCAGAAAGGAACTGGTGGTGCCCGTGCGGGTAGTATCAAGTCTGGAACGCGAGTAGGTGGTGGACGAATTTTCGGACCACGCCCACGTGATTATCACTTCAAGTTGAATGTCAAAGTGAAGAGATTAGCGCGTAGATCTGCGTTCGCTTATAAAGCGAAATCTGAAGACCTTATCGTTATTGACGATCCTAAAATGGATGGAGTCAAAACTCAAGAGTTCATAGCGTTTATCGCTGATTTGAAACTCGAGAACGACAAAGTGTTGATTATCTTAGGTGAGAAAAATGACAGTGTTTATTTATCTTCACGTAACCTTAAGAAAGTAAAAGTCGTAACTGCTGATTCTGTTAATACATTCGATGTATTAAACGCGAAGAAAGTTGTGATGGCTAAAAGTTCAATTGAAGCAATCGAAGCGATTCTAAACTAATTGAGGATGAAAACAATTATCAAAAAGCCGATTATCACAGAGAAAGCGACTGCACAAAGCGAGACTTTTAACCGCTTTACGTTCGCTGTTGATAAAGGAGCAAATAAGATCGAAATAAAAAATGCCGTCGAGAAGATGTATGGAGTTCAGATTACTGAAGTTCGGACCATGAATTATGGCGGTGGAATACCCTCTACGAAATATACTAATAGAGGTATCGTTGAGCAACGTAGTAAACTGTGGAAGAAAGCAGTAGTTACCGTTGCAGATGGAGAGACGATTGATTTATTTAATAACTTTTAAGTACTGAAGAAACATGGGTCTTAAAAAATTCAAGCCTACAACTCCAGGGCAAAGACACAAAGTCATCAGTGACTACAAAGACATCACCGCAGCGGCTCCTGAAAAGAGCCTGGTGAAAGGTCGAAGTAAGTCTGGTGGACGAAACAATGACGGTAGAATGACCATGCGTTACATTGGAGGTGGTCACAAACAAAAATACCGTACTATTGATTTTAAAAGAGAAAAGCATGGCGTACCAGCAACGGTGAAGTCGATCGAGTATGATCCGAACCGAACTGCGCGTATTGCTCTACTTTATTATGCTGATGGAGAGAAACGTTATATCGTTGCTCCTGAAGGTCTAAATGTAGGCGATACAGTTATGTCAGGAAAAGATGCTCTTCCTAACGTTGGAAATACACTTTACTTAAGTGATATTCCATTGGGTACAGTAATCCACAACATCGAATTGAAGCCTGGTAAAGGTGGAGCGATTGCTCGTGGTGCTGGAACCTATGCACAATTGAACGCTCGTGATGGACGTTATGCAATCGTTAAAATGCCTTCTGGTGAAACTAGAATGGTATTGATTACGTGCATGGCAACTATCGGATCTGTTTCAAATTCTGAACACAGTCTTACAGTTTCTGGTAAAGCAGGACGATCAAGATGGTTGGGTCGTCGTCCACGTGTACGTGGAGTTGTAATGAACCCAGTTGATCACCCAATGGGAGGTGGTGAAGGTAAGAATTCTGGAGGTCATCCTAGATCTCGTAACGGAATTCCAGCTAAAGGATACAAGACTCGTTCTAAGAAGAAGTATTCAGATAAATTCATTGTTGAAAGACGAAAAAAATAAGTAGGATATGAGTCGTTCGTTAAAGAAACCACCATTTGTGCACTACAAGTTGATACAACGTGTAGATGAAGCGCAAGATTCTGGCAGCAAGTCGGTAATCAAGACATGGTCGAGAGCAAGCACAATTACTCCTGACTTTGTAGGATTAACTTTCGCTGTTCATAATGGAAATAAGTTTATCCCTGTTTTCGTGTCAGAGAATATGGTAGGTCACAAGTTAGGTGAATTTGCACCAACTCGTAACTTCCGTGGACATGCAGGAGGTAAGAAAGATAAGAAAAGATAAAATAGCGGATTATGGGTGCTAGAAAAAGACTGAGAGCTGAGAAAATAAAAGAAGCGAATAAATCAATTGCATTTGCAAGATTGAATAAATCGCCTATTGCTCCAAGAAAGATGAGATTGGTTGCTGATCTCGTAAGAGGAGTTGAAGTAAATAAAGCTCTAAATATATTGGAACACAACGCTAAAGACGCGTCTAAAAGCTTGGGTACATTACTTCGTTCTGCGATCGCAAATTGGGAGCAGAAAAATGAAGGTAAGAGTATCGAAGAAGAAACACTATTTGTGAAATCTATTGAAGTAGGTGGAGGGGCAATGCTTAAACGCATCCAACCAGCACCACAAGGTAGAGCACACAGAATTAGAAAAAGATCAAATCATGTTAGTATCGTCGTAGACGCTACTAACGCTGAATAATTAGATAAATGGGACAAAAAACAAATCCAATTGGAAATAGATTAGGTTTCATCCAAGGATGGGAATCTAACTGGTACGGAGGCGATAACTACAAGGATAAACTCATCGAAGATGATAAAATCCGTAGATACCTTCGAGCTCGTTTATCTAAAGCAAGCATTGCGAAAATTATTATTGAACGTACACTTAAGTTGGTTACCGTTACCATCAACACAGCGCGTCCAGGAGTAATTATCGGAAAAGGTGGATCAGAGGTTGACAAATTGAAAGAGGAGTTGAAAAAACTGACGAAAAAAGAAATCCAAATCAACATCTTCGAGGTGAAACGTCCAGAAATGGATGCTCGTTTAGTTGCGGATGGTATCGCTCGTCAACTTGAAGCTCGTATCTCTTTCAGAAGAGCAATCAAAATGTCCATCGCTAGTACCATGAGAATGGGTGCAGAGGGAATCAAAGTGAAGATCTCTGGACGTTTGAATGGTGCGGAAATGGCGCGATCAGAAATGTACAAGGATGGACGTACTCCGTTACATACGTTCAGAGCTGACATTGATTACGCTCTCGCGGAAGCGCATACTACTTACGGTCGTTTAGGAATCAAAGTTTGGATCATGAAAGGCGAAGTATTTGGTAAACGTGACCTTTCACCGAATGTTGGCCAAAGCACTGGAAAAGGTGGTAGTGGCGGACGTAAACCGCAAGGAGGTAAAAGAAGACCGCAACAACGAAGATAATCCAATGTCAAACCGAAGAGTTGCTTCGGTGATTGAGACAAGGATTACAATTTTGATGAATTAGAAAATAGCACAGAAATGTTATCACCAAAAAGAACCAAATTTAGAAAAGCGCAGAAAGGACGTAACAGAGGTATCGCCCATAGAGGGAGTACCGTCTCTTTCGGATCATTCGCGTTGAAGACTTTGGAACCAGGTTGGCTCACATCTCGCCAGATCGAAGCAGCTCGTATCGCGGTTACGCGTTACATGAAGCGTGAGGGTAAGGTGTGGATTCGAATTTTTCCAGACAAACCAGTAACTGCTAAACCAGCAGAAGTTAGGATGGGTAAGGGAAAAGGAGCTCCAAGTCACTGGGTTGCCGTGGTTAGACCAGGTCGCATATTATTTGAAGCAGATGGAGTATCATACGAAACTGCAAAAGAAGCAATGCGATTGGCCGCTCAAAAAATGCCTGTGAAATGTAAATTCGTGACTCGTCCGGATTTCGTTATACCAGGGAAATAGATATCAATCATGAAGCAGCAAGAAATCACACAATTATCAGTTGAAGATTTGAGAACTCAGTTCGCAAATTTGAGAGAACAACTGGCGAAAATGAAACTAACGCATAGCGTCGCTCCATTGGAGAACCCTTTGCAGTTACGTTATGTTAGACGCACAGTTGCAAGAATGAAAACTGAATTAACGAAACGTGAAGCACAAGCTTAGTTGCTTGTTCACTTTAAAAGAAGCTTGAAATGGAAAAGCGTAATTTAAGAAAAGAACGTATCGGGATCGTAACTAGCGATAAAATGGATAAGTCCATTGTTATAGCAGTTGAACGTAAAGAGAAACACCCGAAATACGGTAAGTTTGTTAAGAAGACTACGAAGTTTATTGCTCACGATGAGAAAAATGACTCCAACATTGGAGATACAGTTCGAATCATGGAGACGCGTCCTTTGTCAAAGACAAAGAACTGGAGACTAGTAGAAGTTATTGAACGAGCTAAATAATTTTTAGTAATGATACAACAGGAATCAAGGCTTAAAGTAGCAGACAATTCTGGAGCGAAAACTGTATTGGTCATCCGAGTTTTAGGAGGAACAAAACGTCGCTATGCCTCAGTAGGGGACAAAATTGTAGTTGCGGTTAAGAGTGCAATGCCCTCTGGAGCTGTCAAAAAAGGACAGGTTGC
>JBLHPQ010000037.1:0-32454 GCA_047624355.1 Flavobacteriaceae bacterium
GTCATGGATTGTATCTCTATAGCGCAACCGAAACACTTGGAGCGGATAGAGAAGATACAATTGATGATTTGCATTCTGGGAAAGCCAAATATTCATCAATTTTCAATTACCCAACAGTCTCTTGGGCTGATATGGGGGCAATTGGATGGCTAGTTGATGGCGCGGCAATCATGAACCAAGTACCTTTGTGTCGCTGTTCCTATGGTCCCTATGCACGAGCAATGGTTCGTGTGTGTAAGGAAGAATCGTTTCACCAGAGACAAGGATTTGAAATTATGATGCAATTGGCTCATGGCGCTCCTGAACAGAAAGCAATGGCGCAGGATGCATTGAATCGTTTTTGGTGGCCATCTTTGATGATGTTCGGTCCAAATGATGCGGAATCGAAGCATACAGCTCAATCCATGGCGTGGAAAATCAAACGTCACACAAATGATGAGTTACGTCAGCAGATGGTGGATATTTCAGTTCCGCAAATCGAAATCCTCGGTCTTGAAGTTCCAGATAAAGATGTGAAGTGGAATGAGGAGACAGGACACTATGATTATGGCGAGATTGATTGGGACGAATTTTGGAGCGTTGTAAAAGGAAATGGGCCGTGCAATAAAGAGCGCGTCGAAGCCAGAAGATCAGCCAAAGAAAATGGCATGTGGGTGAGAGAAGCAGCGAATGCCTACGCGGCAAAGCGAGCAGCTAGAAAAGCATCTTAGTAATATTTGTAGTAATAGAAAGATTATAAAATGGCAAATAAAGAATGGCCTCTTTGGGAGGTTTTCATAAGAAGTAGACAAGGATTAAGTCATAAGCATGTTGGCAGCCTTAGGGCAGCAGACGCAGAAATGGCCGTTGAGAATGCGAGAGATGTCTATACGAGAAGATCAGAAGGAATAAGTATTTGGGTGGCAGAATCAAATAGTATTCATGCCTCTCATCCAACTGAAGCGGACTCATTGTTTGAGCCTGCTCACTCTAAGGTATACCGTCATCCAACTTTTTATGATGTTCCAGATGGAATTGAACACATGTAATTGATAACAATGAATTCATTATTTGAATACCTTATTCGTCTTGGAGACGATAGTTTGATCCTTGGTCATCGTCTATCTGAATGGTGTGGTCATGGGCCAGTCCTAGAGGAAGATATAGCAATGACAAATATTGCGCTTGATTTAGTTGGTCAAGCTACGAATATATTGAAATATGCTGGAGAAGTAGAAGGTGAGGGGCGTGATGAAGATGCACTTGCCTTTTTACGTTTCGACCGGGACTACAAGAATCTGCTCCTAGTTGAACAGCCCAACGGCGATTTTGGAATGACGATTCTGAGGCAATTTTTGTTTGATGCATTTCGTAAACCACTCTTCGAAGCATTATCCAAATCAAGCGATTTTCAGCTTGCTGCCATTGCAGAGAAATCGTTGAAAGAAACGAAATATCATCTGAAGCATTCTGCGGAATGGGTTATTCGATTGGGTGATGGCACGGATGAATCCAAAGGGCGGATTCAAGCTTCCTTGGATACACTTTGGAGATATACAGATGAGATGTTCTTCGAAAATTCAGTCGATAAAGAACTAGCATCCCAAGAAATTGCAGCTGATCTTTCTTCAATAAAGCTAGAATGGAACAAAACGGTCAACGCTGTGCTAAACGAAGCGACGTTGACTATTCCTGATAATGGATGGCAGCATGATGGAGGTCGTCGAGGAATGCATTCTGAATATATGGGATACATTCTAACTGAATTACAATATATGCAACGGGCGTATCCTGGATTAGAATGGTAACGGTCGAAGAAGTCTGGAATTATTTAGATCAGGTTTTCGATCCTGAAGTACCTGTACTCACGATCAGAGACCTTGGAATCGTTAGAGACGTTATAGTCACCGATCATCTTGTTAATGTCGTTATCACACCAACTTATACAGGATGCCCTGCAATGTCGAGAATTGAAGACGACATTAAAGAAGTTCTCTTGAATCATGGGATTGAGAATTGCAAGGTTGATATGGTCTTGTCTCCAGCTTGGACGACTGATTGGCTGTCAGAAAATGGGAAGAAAAAGCTGGAGGAATATGGTATTGCTCCGCCAGTTGATGAGACCGATAAAAGTGTATTGTTTTCAGAGCCAGATGTGATTCCCTGTCCTAGATGCAAATCAAAAAACACGCGTTTAATCAGCCAATTTGGGAGTACTGCCTGCAAAGCACATCACCAATGTAAAGATTGTCTGGAGCCCTTCGATTACTTTAAATGTTTGAAGTAAAGACATAATTTTCTTCTTTTAATCCCTTCAAAGTGCATTCGTTAAGGATTGATTCGGTATTTTTGAATCGTAACTAAAAACAAATACTACATGAAGAAAGGACTTACAATTTTTTATACCATAGCATTGGGAGCAATCATTACAGGTTGTTCATCATCTGTCTCAACTGATAGCATCTTTGAGGATCTTAAAGAGCAGATTGAGAAGGTTGAATATAACAATGTTGAAATCGCGAATCTCTATGCAATGGATCTTCCTGATTTTATGACTGTCGCAACCGAACTTAATGACCAAGCTTCCTTACAATATAGTAATCCTTATAAGGAGAAATATATCATAGTTATTAATGAATCGAAAGATGAATTCGTTGAAATTTTTAAGAGTTTAGATATGTACGATGATGAAAAATCCATCGTTGATAATTTTGCTGAACAGCAGTATAACTTCATGAAAGAAGAGTCGAACATAGTCTCTGAAACTGAAATGAGAAGTCTTAAGACGAATGGCATGAAAGTGAGATCAATTGATTTTGATGCTAATGTTGCAGGAATTCCAGAAACTGTTAGTTATTTCTATGGCTTTGTTGAAGGTGAAGAAAATCTTTATACAATTATGGCATGGACAGCTAAAGGTAAAAAGGATTCTTACAAAGAAGAGGTTGAAAAAATGATTAAATCAATTAACGAGTTATAGGCTAATTGAAGGGTTCTTTAAATGCCTCATGCTTTGCTGCGTGAGGCATTTTTGATTTGTAGAGGTTACTAATCTTAGTTGTGAATATATAATCTGTCATGAAAAAAAGTAAATTAACATTACTAGTGATTTATATCATTGGTGGTTCATTAGTCTCACTTGGACAGACCAACTTAGTTGAGGTAGATAATGTCTATTCAATGAATATTCCTGAGTAGATGTCACAGGATGGGAATTTAAATGACCAAGCTTCGTTGCAATTTGCCAATCTTCAAAAGGAGAAGTACATAATTGTCATACATGAGTCTAAAAGTGAGTATATCGAGATTTTTAGAGACCTCGATCAGTTCGATGAGGCACTTTCAGTAATTGACAACTATGCAGAGCATCAAGTTATTTTATTACTGAAGATCAGGAGGTTTTAGACCAATCAGAAACTAAAAAGTCAAAATCGCATGGAATGTCCATCCGGAAAGTTGATGTGGATGAAGGGGTATCGATAACGTATCTCTATTGCTTCATTGAAGGGGAGGATACGCTATACACTATCATGGCTTGGACTGGTCAGGATCAAAAAAGTGATTTCGAGTGCGAGGTAAAAAAAGTTTCGCTCATTTAAGGATATCTAGTCAATTTTTGAGTAAAAAAAAGCGCCACTATTTGTGACGCTTTTTTTAATATATGTGACTAGTTCTAATATCCATCGCAGGTATTAGACATAGTTATGATTCTCCTAAAAACGGATATCTGTAATCGTTTGCTGGTAGGAATGTCTCCTTGATTGTTCTAGCAGATGTCCAACGTAACAAGTTCATTGGAGATCCTGCCTTATCATTCGTTCCTGAACCACGGGCTCCTCCAAATGGTTGTTGTCCAACCACCGCTCCTGTTGGTTTGTCATTTATGTAGAAGTTTCCTGCTGCATATTCCAATTTCTTTGTTGCCAAATCAATCGAGTAGCGATCGTTAGAAATAATTGATCCCGTTAGAGCATAATCAGATGTAGAATCAACGAGGTCTAGCGTTTCTTCAAATTTATCAGCAGCATAAACATAAATTGTCAATACAGGGCCGAAGATTTCTTCGCATAGTGTTCGGAAATTTGGGTTTGACGTCAATATAACGGTAGGTTCAATGAAATAACCAACTGATTTATCATAGTTTCCACCGATGACAATCTCAGAATCATCCTGCTCTTTTACGTAATCAATAAATTCAGCGATTCTATCAAAAGCCGCTTCGTCTATGACTGCATTGATAAAATTGGAAGTGTCCTCTGGAGATCCCATTTTAAAAGTAGACACTTGATCAATTACAATTGATTTAACTTCAGGCCATAAATTATCTGGAATATATGCTCGGGATGCTGCCGAACATTTTTGTCCCTGAAACTCAAATGAACCTCGTGTCAAAGCTGTAGCAACTTCACTTGGGTCAGAAGATTTATGAACCATTATAAAGTCCTTACCTCCAGTCTCACCAACGATTCGCGGGTAATTTCTGTATTTAGCAATATTTGCTCCGATTTCTTTCCAAAGATGTCTGAACACTCCAGTTGATCCAGTATAATGAAGGCCGGCAAAATCACGGTGATTAAACACTACTTCACCTGCAACTGAACCACTAACTGAAACAAGATTTACAACGCCGTCAGGTAAACCTGCAGCCTGGAACAACTCCATAATAATCTTTGCTGAATACATCTGAGAACCAGCTGGTTTCCATACTACAACGTTACCCATCATCGCTGGTGCAGCGCACAAGTTAGCACAGATTGAAGTGAAATTGAAAGGCGTAATTGCGAAAACAAATCCTTCTAAAGGTCGATAGTCAAGACGATTCCACATTCCAGGAAGAGACTCAGGTTGTTCCTTGTAAATTTGAGTCATGTATTGGACGTTGAATCTGAAGAAATCAATTAGTTCGCAAGCCGCATCGATTTCAGCTTGGAAGACATTCTTTGATTGAGCGAGCATAGTCGCTGCGTTCATTTTATCTCTAAATGGTCCTGCGAGAAGGTCTGCAGCTCTAAGGAAGATTGCAGCACGTTCTTCCCATGGAAGATTCGCCCAAGCCTCACGTGCCGCCATTGCTGCATCGATTGCTTGTTCTACATGCTGAGCTCCACCATAGCTAACGTGACCCAATATTTTTTTATGATCATGTGGTGGACTCATAGGCCTCTTTGTATCAGTAAAAACCTTTTCTGCTCCAATATACATTGGCATATCGATAGGTTCTTGGTTGTACATTTTTTTATACTCTGCTAATAAGTTCAATTGCTGATCCGTACCAGGAATATAAGGTCTGACCGGTTCGTTTGTTGCTATCGGGACTTGGAATATTGCGTTTGCCATAGTTTAATTCTTTTTGCAAAAGTAAGTATTGTTGGCTATCATTGCAAAGACTACTATTTATGATTTTATTTTTTAGACATAAAATTTATCTTGTGGCAGTGATTGCCTTGCTTTCAATGGGTGATAAATCATTTGCCCAATCTACTTACTCCGACTTCATAAGTGAAGATTCGATGGAGCTGAAGGTTGAACACGCACTTAATTTGTGGAACTATTACACCAGAAATTGCACTGACTCTTTAAAGGTACTGTCTGTTGATGTTGCGAAAATTACTCATCTAAGCAAAACAGGTGTTGCTGCGAGTCAATTATGCTTGGGTAGTTATTATGTGCGGGGTGGTGAACTTGAGGTGGGGATTAATTACCTCAAGAATGCAAGAGCGATTTTAGCAGTTGAGGCAAACATGAATCTATTATCTGATGTTGATAACACTCTGGCGAATGCATTTAATCTTTTGGGGAACTATCGAGTCGCTGCGAAGTATTATATGCTTTCATTGATAACTGGTCATCGATCGCCCGAAAGTACATCTTCTTTCAATGGATTGATTGGTTTGGGCAAGGTTTTCTGCTCCGTTGGAGATACATTATTGGGCGTACGACTAATTTCAATTTATCTGGCAAAATCAATTTATTCGAATAAATTTGAGTCGGCCTCAAATGCCTGCGCATACCTTGCTGTCATTGTTGATCAGAATGAGGATAGTGAACTAGCTATGGCATATCTTAGGAGAAGTTTGGTCTATTCCAGAGAAACTAATTCTGTTAGCCACAAGGCTAGCGCTGTCAACAACAGAGCAATACTCTATTTTTCAGAAGGAAAAATGGACTCATCACTCGTCTTTTTTGAACGAGCTTTGGAACTTAGAATGAAATTTGGTCAGAAAAAATCGATTATCGAAAGCTATTTTAACCTTGGTGAGTATTATTTAAAAATAGAAGATTATAATCGGTCAGAAGAATTTTTAAATAAATCTTTAATATTGGCTGAAGAGAATGGTTTTCTGCCAGACCATTTAGATGCTCTTGTCTTACTGGAACAACTCTACCTCCTATCGAATGATATAGATGAAAGTCTCAAGGGAGTGCAGCTAGAACTCAAAAGAGTCAGAGGGTTAATTAATCAAAACAGTGAAATCGACAAGAGCATCTATTCAATAGCCATGACCTTCGAGGAGCCCGTAAAAGAGCTGTTTGAAACTAAGCCCAAGACATTGCTCAATATGAAAACAGTTGGAGCTATTTGCCTTATATTGCTTTGTTTAATTTTTTTGAAAATTAATAAGCGATTAATTTAACTTTGTTGGGTACTCAAGTTTAAAAGTTGGAACAAATACCTCAAATATTTCGCCATCGACGAGATTTTTAAATGTATAAAACCCTTTCATCAAGCCAAGCTCGGATTGTAAATCACAACCGCTGGTATAGGTAAACGATTCGCCTGGTTTGATAACTGGCTGCTCACCAATTACTCCTGGCCCGTTCACATACCTTGCCCTGTTCATGCTATCAAAAATATACCAGTCTCGAGAGATTAATTGGACATCATACGCATTTGTGTTTTCAATTACAACTCGGTAATTATAGAAATACTGCGATTCAATAACTTCCGATAAATCTGATCTAAAATTTGATTTAACACTTATTTGAATTCCCGATGTAGTTAACGTATTCATTGGATTAGCCATTTCTTAATTATTGTGTCTTCATCTATAAGACGAAACTAGATGAGACAAAGATAGGACTAATAATCTAGTTTAGAATCATTCTAAACTACCAATAAGCTGCATCTTGTCTCTGTTGCGTTAGCGTGAACTTTATGAATTTTATATTTTTGCACTGGATAATTTAAACGCTCTAGAGCATGTCAAAAACAGTAAAGCTCAGAAAAGGTTTGGATATCAGGTTAGTAGGCGGTGCAGAGAAGGTTAAGTCCGAGTTGCCGTTTCCTAAAACGATATCAATCAAACCTACTGATTTTCATCAAATGACCCCTAAAATGGTTGTTAAAGAAGGTGAAACAGTGAAAGCAGGAAGTATTTTATTTCACGATAAGTACAATGAGCCTGTGAAATTCGCTTCTCCAGTAAGTGGAACGGTAAAGTCCGTTTTGCGTGGTGCGAAGAGAAGAATTCTTGAAGTGATAATCGAAACAGATGGTCAACAAGCATATTTAGATGTGGCGTCTCAGGATGTAGCCAATATGAGTGGTGATCAAGTGAAAGAAGCGATGTTGTCATCCGGTCTATGGCCGTTTGTTAAACAACGACCTCTTGATGTTATTGCAAATCAAGTAAATGAGCCTAAGGCCATCTTTGTGTCTGCATTTGATAGCTCTCCGATGGCTCCAGACTTTGATTTCACACTTCATGGTAAAAGTGAAGAGTTTCAATCTGGACTAGATGTTCTAGCGAAACTCACGACTGGGAAAGTTCATCTTACTTTGAACGGGAAAACACCATCTGATGCAACTTTTAAAGATGCGAAGGGTGTTCAAATCAATACAATTTCGGGTAAACATCCTGCTGGAAATGTTGGAACTCAAATTCATCATATCGATCCTGTAAATAAAGGCGAGTTCGTCTGGACAGTAAATGCCAATGACGTAGTATCGATAGGCCGCTACTTTTCAACAGGTAAGTTTGACTTAAGAAGAACGATCGCATTGACAGGCTCTGAGATTAAGACTCCTCAGTACTTCGAGGTAATCGTAGGGTCAAATGTTTCCGACCTTCTTAACGATAAAATTACATCGGATAACGTACGGGTTATCAGTGGCAATGTGTTGACGGGAGATAAGATTGAGAAGGACGGTCATCTTGGTTATTACCATAATCAAGTAACAGTTATTCCTGAAGGCAATCAACTTAAGTTTGTAATCACTAAAGGCTGGATGGGGCCTGGATTTGATAAGTTCTCAAATTCTAGAACTTTTCCAACATGGATTCTTCCAAAAAAGAAGAAATTCAAGCTGGATACAAACCTGAATGGTGAGGAAAGAGCCTTTGTAGTGACGGGTGAACTCGAGAAAGTATTCCCGTTTGATATTTTACCAATGCACTTGGTGAAAGCAGCGATTACAGATGATATTGATGGAATGGAGAAGTTGGGGATTTACGAAGTAGCTCCCGAAGATTTCGCCTTATGCGAATACGTTTGTACATCGAAGATTGATATTCAAGATAAGATCCGAGAAGGCTTGGACCTCATCGCATCAGAATGCATGTAGCACTTAAAATATAGATAAGGTGAAATTCTTAGAGAAAATAATTCACAAACATGAGCCCAAGTTTGCCAAAGGAGGTAAGTTGGAGAAATGGAACCCGATTTTCGAATCATTTACGACACTGGCGTTCACGCCTAGTCATGTTACGAAGAAAGGATCGCACATCCGAGATGGTGTCGATTTGAAGCGTACCATGATGATGGTGATAATGGCATTAATTCCATGCTTGCTTTTTGGAATGTATAATGCTGGTCACTTTGAAATGGTCGCGGAGACAGGAGACAGAAGCCTAGTGTATCTAGACGGTTTCTGGTCGAAATTTGGTGCAGGAGCATTTATTGTTCTGCCAATGGTAATTGTGTCATATGGTGCAGGACTGACGGTGGAATTCATCTTCGGTGTAATCAAAGGTCATGCACTGCATGAGGGGTTCTTGGTCTCAGGAATGCTTATTCCACTTGTTATGCCAGCGGATGTTCCATTATGGATGGTTGCTGTAGCCACAATTTTTGCTGTGATAATCGGTAAAGAAATTTTTGGAGGAACAGGAATGAATATCGTGAATGTCGCATTGACTTCTCGAGCGTTCCTATTCTTTGCCTACCCAACATCTATGTCTGGTGACACTGTTTGGATGGCAGGAAAAGAACAATTTACAGATGGTTCAACAGGATCAACAGCCTTAGGTGATTTAGCAACATTTATGACAGATAAAGCAACCGTCGGGGGCCAGGAAGTCATGGAGGGGGTGGATGCGCTCGGCAAATTTACCAATGAATATTCCATCGCTGAGTCTATAATAGGATCGATCCCAGGGTCAATTGGTGAGACGTCAGTAATTGCTTGCCTTATTGGTGCCGCAATTCTTGTTTTTACTGGAGTAGGTTCGTTGCGTATAATGGTTTCATTTGCATTGGGTGGATTAGCAACTGGTTTTTTACTCAACTTGATTGGTGGAAATCCTTACTTAGATCTTCCAGCCTACTATCATTTAATTATTGGAGGTTTTGCTTTCGGAGCGATCTTTATGGCTACAGATCCAGTAACTGCTGCTCAGACCGCAACTGGTAAAATACTCTACGGTTTCTTAGGTGGTATGGTCGCCATCTTGATTAGGGTGCTGAATCCAGCTTATCCGGAAGGAGTGATGCTCGCAATATTATTCATGAATGTCATGGCTCCAATTATTGATCACTATGTGGTTGAAGCAAATGTCAAACGCAGACTTAAACGACTTAAAACAGCATAGTAATGGCGGTTAATAAAGATAGTAACGGATATACTTTTGCCTTCGCAATCTCTCTTGTAGTTGTGGTAGGTACATTGTTAGCTGGGATCGCGCTTTGGACAAAGCCTTTCCAGGATAAGAATGATGAGGTAAAGAAGAAAATGAACATTCTTAAAGCTATGCTTCCAGAGAAGGAGGCAGATGCAGTTACACGTAAGAATGCGACGGAGGAATTTGATAAGTATGTTGACCTAAATGATGCTATTGTATTAGATATAAATGGTCAGTTGAAAGATACACCTGCGTTCGATGTTGATATAAAAAAGCAATACCGCGATAAGACACTCTCCGATGAGGATAGAGATTATCCGTTGTTTATTGCTGAGATTGATGGGAGGACAGCCTACATTATTCCAGTGGTTGGAAACGGACTTTGGGGCCCAATTTGGGGAAATATTTGTCTTGATGAAGACATGAGAACCATTAAGGGGGCAACTTTCGATCACAAAGGTGAAACACCTGGACTTGGAGCTGAGATTAAACAAGCTTTCTTCGTAAAAGGATGGTTGGGTGAAGCGATCGTTAACGATGAAGGTGTAGTTGTGAAATTCGAAGTGGTAAAGGATAAATCTGGAGCTGCTAATCAAGAAAAGGTAGATGGCATTACGGGAGGAACTATTACTTCTAAAGGTGTTGAAGAAATGGTGAATCGTGGTCTTAAGCCATATGTTGCCTATTTCAAATCATTGAAAAACTAGAGATATGAGTGATTCTGTAGAAAATACGAAAGCACCTAAAGATCCATTATTCTCAAAGAAGAATAAAAAGTTGGTTACTGATCCTTTAATGGATAACAATCCAATTACGGTTCAGGTATTAGGAATTTGTTCTGCACTTGCCATTACGGTTCAGGTAGAGCAGGGGGTTGTGATGGGACTATCTGTAGCCTTTGTTTTAATGGCTGGGAACGTGATAATTTCTTTATTGAGAAATTTGATTCCATCTCGAATTAGAATTATCGTTCAGTTGGTTGTAGTTGCATCTCTTGTGATTATTGTTGATCAACTGCTAGCGGCATTCATGCCTGATGTATCTGAAAAACTATCCGTATTCGTTGGGTTGATTATCACCAACTGTATTATCATGGGACGTTTTGAAGCCTTTGCAATGGCGAATAAGCCTTGGCCGTCTTTCATCGATGCAATCGGTAACTCGATTGGTTATGCATGGATACTAATCTTAGTAGCCGTGGTAAGAGAGTTGTTTGGCTCAGGTTCGTTATACGGTTATCAAATTTTTGGAAGTGCTATTCCAGGTGAAGAATGGGGATTGTACACGATGGGCTATGTAAATAATAACTTGATGATTCTGCCTCCAATGGCGCTGATCATTGTTGGAATTATTATCTGGATCCAGCGTATGAAGAATAAAGACTTGGTTGAAAGTCATTAGAGAAATCGGTCAAAAAGATATATTATGGAAAGTACATTAGACATATTTATTAAGGCAATCTTCTCGGAGAATATGATTTTCGCATATTTCCTTGGGATGTGTTCGTACCTTGCGGTTTCGAAGACTGTGAAGACAGCCGTTGGACTTGGAGCAGCAGTAATCTTTGTATTAGTTGTAACGGTCCCTGTTAATTACTTATTGGAGAATTTCTTATTGAAAGAAGGCGCTCTTGAGTGGTTGAACCCAGAATGGGGGACGAATGGATCGAATCCACTTGATCTTAGCTTCCTTGCATTCATTATGTTCATTGCTGTCGTTGCATCCATCGTTCAGCTAGTGGAAATGCTGGTAGAGAAATTTGCACCAGCACTTTACGGAGCACTTGGGATTTTTCTTCCACTAATTGCTGTAAACTGTTCTATTTTAGGAGGAGCATTATTTATGCAAGATCGTCAATACTCTACAATTTTGGATGCTACAGCATTCTCACTTGGATCTGGAATTGGTTGGTTTATTGCCATTGTTGCAATTGCAGCAATTCGAGAGAAAATTCGTTACTCAAATGTTCCCGCTCCATTGAGAGGACTTGGAATAACTTTTATCATAACTGGATTAATGGGGATCGCATTCATGAGCTTCTCAGGAATCAAGTACGGTAAAGATGTTGAAGAAGAGGAAGTAGATCAACAAGCTGTTGTCGTTGTTGATGAACCTTTAAATAACAATCATTAATTATGGGATTGACTATAGTAATAACATTAGCAGTATTCTTATTTGTCGTTTTGACACTTGTGGCTATGCTGCTTTTTGCAAAAGCAAAATTATCACCATCAGGGACTATAACGATTGACATCAACAAAGGTGAAAGAGTTCTAGAAGTTGAGGGAGGTAGTACTTTGTTGAGTACATTAAGTAATAATGGAATCTTCTTGCCGTCAGCGTGTGGTGGAGGTGGAACTTGCGTACAATGTACGTGTCATGTTCTCGAAGGAGGGGGAG
Organism: Flavobacteriaceae bacterium; assembly: GCA_047624355.1. Lineage (GTDB taxonomy): Bacteria > Bacteroidota > Bacteroidia > Flavobacteriales_D > Crocinitomicaceae > UBA4466. The sequence goes on from JBLHPQ010000037.1 coordinate 12,222, forward strand.
GTATTCTTCCAACGGAAGAGCCGCACTTTTCTCGAAAAGAAATTGCTGCTCACATGAGACTTGGTTGTCAAGTGAAGGTGAAGGAGAACATGAAGATTGAAATCGAAGAAGAAATTCTTGGGATTAAAGAGTGGGAAGCTGTCGTAGTTTCAAACTTTAATGTTGCAACTTTCATCAAGGAATTTATCGTAGAGATTCCGGAAGACATGGATTACAAGGCTGGTGGATACATCCAAATTAAAATACCAGTGTGCGAAACTAAGTACACGGAAATGGATATCTCAGCCCATCCTTTGGATCACCCAGGTGAACCAGATAAGTTTAAATCTGATTGGGACAAGTTTGGTCTATGGCCGCTTGTTATGAAAAATGATGAAGAGGTAGTGCGTGCATATTCAATGGCGTCCTATCCAGCTGAAGGACGAAGAATTATGCTTAATGTTCGTGTTGCGACACCACCATGGGATCGTGATCGAAATGCTTGGATGACTGTGAATCCTGGAATTGCTTCATCGTATATTTTCAACTTGAAAGAAGGTGATAAAGCGATCGTTTCTGGACCTTATGGTGAGTTCTTTATTAATGAATCAGACGCAGAGATGCTTTACATTGGCGGTGGTGCAGGAATGGCCCCGATGAGATCACATTTATATGAACTATTCAAAACGTTGAAGACTGGGCGTAAAGTGAGCTACTGGTATGGTGGCCGTTCACGTGCAGAATTGTTCTATATTCATTACTTCCGTGATTTGGAAAAAGACTTCCCGAATTTCAAATTCTATTTGGTTTTATCTGATGCTTTGGAATCTGATAATTGGGTAGAGAAGAAGGATCTTAGCGATCAAGAGGGCGATGGATTTACTGGTTTTGTTCACAATGCGGTTATCGAGCAATACCTCAATGACCATGAATCACCTGAAGATATTGAATTCTACTTCTGTGGACCACCAATGATGAATCAGGCAGTCATAACGCTGTGCGATGAGTGGGGTGTCCCACCAGAGAACGTTCGTTTTGATGACTTTGGAGGATAATCAAAATCATACATACTATTCAATCCCGTTAGTTTTTAACTAGCGGGATTTTTTTATGCCCTATTGTGATATACAATCTCTTTCTATTAGATCGGAGCATAGTAATGCATCGAGGACAACGATCCAACCTGTCAGTTCGATTGCTTTCTTGTGAGTACACGAGAAAGAAGATGTATCGAGAACAGAAGGCATAATCACAATTATTATTTTAATAATTTCTTCACAGCGCAAATATGCTTTCATAGGAGATCGCCATATAAATTTAAGATCCAAGATCCAAGATCCAAGATCCAAGATCCAAGATCTCAGAGCATATGTCCTGAAATCTTAGTATCTTAACACCAAGTATTCAAGCGTATTCAAATTGGCACGTAATTTGCTACTTCTTCATTGAAAAATAACGTACTATGAAAAGAAACTACATTTTATTTGTATCATTTATAGCCCTCGTCGGAACGTCTTTTGGACAACAAAAATCAAATTTCGAAAAGAGTTATGATCCAATTCGTGCAGAATTGGAGGAGTGGGACCCAATCCGTGGCCCTTGGCTTTCAACTAGTTTAGAAGCTATATCAAATAAACAACCGATTCCAGATAGAACGTTTCCCGAAGATATTACGCCTGCGCAAATGGTCGCCGCATTGCCAAATAAAACGCGTAATAGTGTCGAGCAAATTGCCATGGGTAGTGCTCCGTCTGGAGAAAGAGAGACAGCGCAATGGGGAGAAATAAGAAGAGTTTTAGTTCGTCCTGGTGCCGGTTGTGGTGTGAGAACAGCTCGTACCTATGGTGATCCGCACTTAGTAACATTTGATGGAGCCCGCTATTCTTTTCAAACTGTAGGTGAATTTGTATTAACGAAATCAACAAGTGGATTGCAAGTTCAAGCGCGCCAACGTCCTCAAAGAGATGATTTTTCATTAAATACTGCTGTAGCAATGAGCGTCGGTGGAGATAGAGTGTGTATTTATGCTGGCGATACTCCAGATTCGGATCGAACGACACCTGTGAGGGTTAATGGACGAGCAGTAAACGTTTCGAGTAGCAAAGCTCATTTTCTTGCGAACGGAGGAACTATTAAACGCGTTGGAAAAACATATACTGTTGCTTGGCCAACTGGAGAAACTGTTACTGCGCAAATGCGCTCTACGGGTGGGATGTCCTTCATGAATTTGAATGTACAGATCACAGGATGTAGTGAAGGAATTTTCACGGGCCTTCTTGGAAACGCGAATGGTATAGAGAGAGATGACTTCCAAGGAATGAATGATAATGCAGCACTCAGAATGAATCCAGGTAACGATCCTTTCGGTGGAGTTTCAAGAGAAATGGAGCAGAGAAGATTGGCGTTTCTAGCAAATGCAATGGCGGATGAATACAGAGTAACAATGGTAACAACGCTATTTGATTATGCTCCTGGAACAAACACACTATCATATACGGACAGATCTTTCCCAAGAGTGCACAGAACGATGAATGAGATTCCACGGAATCGTCGTGACGCAGCCCGTTTGAATTGCCAGCGACAAGGAGTGTTAGACAGAGATTTGAATGGATGTATTTTCGATAATGCCCATTTAGATATTCCGCCAGCACCTCGTCCAGTTGTTGAAGACCCTTCTCAAGGATTGCAGTTGAAACCATTGGAGAGAGAAATTCCAAATGTGAATGAGCCAGTCAATCCAACATTAGAGGATAGAGTTGAACGTGACATCGTGCCTGAGCATGTACTGACACCACTTCCTATGGAAATGACTCCGGAGTATACAGAAGCTACGGAAGTACGAGACACTAGAACGTCTCCTGCAGAAATAGAAGAGTCAACGCCGGAAAGAGCGGAGCCAGTTTATACTGAACCAGTAAGAACGACGCCGACACGAACGACACCAGCGCGAGTAACTCCGACTAGGACAACTCCGACTAGGACGACGCCAACACGGACAACTCCGACTCGAACAACACCTACGAGGACAGCGCCAACCCGATCAAAACCAACACCCACAACTCCGACTAGGATAACTCCAACTAGATCCACCCCAACGCGAGGCGGAGGAAGATAGCGTGAAAATTATCGTTTAAACAAATAATAGATATATGAACAGCATCAAGATTTCTTGATGCTGTTTTTTTGTGCGTGACATGCTCGATTCCATATCAAACTTGATGTCAATTCTGATTTAGCCATCTCAATGACTACGTGTAATCTCCAATGGGATGACTGGCAATGATCTCAGGGACAACAGCAGCTTAGTCTTAGGCTAAAGTTCTGCTATAAGTTGGCTGTACGGATGATAATAATTCCCATGCCCAATTAATCTCGAGGCAATACTCCTTATTATAGCTGCAAGCCTTGAATAGGTCCTTAAATGAAAAAAGCAGCATCAAGAAATCTTGATACTGCTAAATATGTAAAAGTGAATTGAAGATTAGTCCAGAGGGTGCGATGGAATTTGCACGTTATCTTCGTATGCTTTAAATGTCTTACTATCGTAGCTGTAGAAATACAACCTAGATTTTCCAGTTTCTGTATTCCATACAAGTGCTTCGTAATAGGTTTTGTCCTGTGAAGGTACATGAACGGATGTGTAATCCATCATGATCTGTCCTCCAGATCCAGCAGGAAAATCCTTTTGAGCAAATTCAGGAACAATCCCTCTACTAACGCTCGCTGAAGCTGGTGTTGAACTGTACATGAATAAACTTGCGCATAACATTAATCCCATAACGGATAAGCTTACGGAAATAAATTGTTTTGAAAACGTGTCTAAATTCTTCATTTTTTTTTTTTGTTAGTACTAATATCGCTGTTTTTTATGAGAAACAATGATTACGTCTCAGTACATAACAAATTTCAGGCCATTACATCTAAACTTAATTCAGAAGTGCGCTATTCTAAATCGAACAATCAATTTTCATAGTTTTTCTTTCAGGATGCATACCTTAGCATATTTTTTACGTCTAATTATTGTTCTCAAATTATCTCAGCATGAAAAGATTATTACTCGCTCTGGCGTTAATCATTAGTTCCTCCACTTTCGCATCGCATATTGTTGGTGGCGAGGTTTACTATGATTCTCTCGGTGGAGATATGTATAAGGTGACTTTCGAAATTTATCGTGATTGCTCCAGTGCATCGGGATTTGACAACCCATTAAACTATACCGTTTTTAATGCTGACGGGACAATCTTTGCCCAATACGCGGTTAATCTCCCACCCACAGATACGCTTCCAATTATTTACGATGACCCATGTGTTACACCACCAGCTGGAGTATGTGTAGAGAGGGCAATCTATATAGATACAATTCTTCTCCCGGCAAATGTTAATGGATACTATATTTCATATCAGCGTTGTTGTTGGGCTGTAAATATTTTGAATATTGTGGATCCTGGAAACTGGGGATTAACTTTAACGACTGCTGTTCCTGGGACATTGCTTGTGGGAACTGAGGATAATAATTCGGCGCGCTTTAATAATTACCCACCCATCGTACTATGCTCAAATAACACATTGACTTTCGATCATGCGGCCACAGATCCTGATGGAGATTCGCTTGTCTACGCAATTTGCACACCAAAAACAGTGAATTTATCTGGAGGCCCAACGTATGATCCTGAGAATTCTGCACCATATGCCGACGTAAGTTGGGAAACTGGATTTAGCGGCGCACTTCCGTTTGGACCTGGATCATCGATGACAATTGACGCCAATACTGGTCAGCTTAATATTACACCTAATCAGGTAGGAACATATGTTGCAGCAGTATGTGTAGAAGAGTATAGAGGAGGGGTTTTAATCAATCAGAAGATGAGGATTTTCGGATACACTGTTGTTGTTTGCGATGTTCAAGAACCATTGGAAGTCATCTTATTGACGGATGGTGAGATGATTGAGGATTGTAGTGCTGCAGGATTTATCGTTTTGCGAGATGACACGACTACGTCTATTACGATTGAAGTTAGTGTATCAGGTACTGCAACAAATGGTGTTGATTATAACTATCTAAATGATTCAATCACGCTTCCAATTGGAGTTTTTACAGATACAATTTCGATCACACCATTTTATGACGGAATTACGGAAGGTGATGAAACACTCATTTTTAGCGTTATCGTTCCAAATCCTTGTGATGGGACTTTCGATACAACAACTGCTTTTTTAACGATCGTGGATTATATCGATATGACGATGAGCTTTGGTGATAGCGTCAATATTTGTGACGAATTTCAAGAATTCGGTTCTACTTGGTGTAATGTCCAAAATGGAGTCGGACCCTATTCTTATTGGTGGAGTCCAACTCAGTATGCCGATAATGATACAATAGTCTTTCCTGCAACCGATTTGAATCCAAATTACAATCCAATAAACGTGATTGCTACTGATGCTTGCGGTAAGGAGATTACTTCGGATTTAATTCCTGTCTATAACCAATGCCCATGTCAAATTCCGAACGTAATTACAATGAACGGGGATGACATTAATGACGAGTTTCTTATTAGAAATTTGGAGGATTACGATAGTGTGAGATTGCAAATTTTCAACAGGTGGGGTAATTTAGTTTACGACCATGATAATTATCAGAATGATTGGAAAGGATATGACAAAGGTGGTGTAGAACTTGTCGAAGGGGTTTATACTTATATAGTAACACCTTCCAGTATCAAGTTTGAATATGACGATGTAGAACGAACCTTGTATACTGCACATGGCTTCGTTCACATTGTAAAGTAAATAACTATTCATAAAAGCTCTGAATCGCCTGCGATTATTGGATAGTTTTGCTGGACTATGGATAGTTTAATTTCAATCAAGCAGCTCTCAAAGGACGATATCGTCATTGTTCATCAATTGGCAAAGGATATTTGGCCGGATGCGTTCAAGGATATATTAGCGACAGAGCAAATTGACTACATGCTCGAATGGATGTATAATATTAATACACTAACGGAGCAGGTTCAGATCGGGCATCTTTATTACATGGTAACCCAAGATGGAGTTCCAAAGGGGTTTGTTGGTTTAGAACCAAACTTCCCTGATGCTGGTACTCTTAGAATTCATAAACTATATGTCAAAACCGGCGACCAAGGAGCTGGTCTTGGTAGTGCGCTCCTCGAAAAATCTATTGAAATTGCCAAGGAGATGGATTTCGCAACGATAAATTTGAACGTCAATCGCTTCAATGCGGCTGTCGATTTCTACAAACACAAAGGCTTTCAAATCGTGAAAGAAGAAAATATCGATATCGGGAAAGGATATTTGATGGAAGACTATGTCATGGCTATAGCACTGTAATAAGTTCTTCGCTAATTGCGAACAAACAACCACTTTACGGCCTTAAATATTCCAATCCCAATATAACCGATTACTCCTGGCTTTTTCTTTTCACTGATGTAAATCGTAATGGTAGAATAATCGACCAAATGCTCCATGCGATTCATCTTTCCTTTCATCAATTCGATAGTCCCATTGAGACGCTCCAATTCCTTTTCTACTAATAGAGCGGCTTGGACATCTTCAGCTTTGGCTAATAGAGCTAGGTACCTCGTTCGTGCTTTTTCGGAATTATCCAATCGAATTTTATAGTCGGAGTAGCTTTCCGTAACGTCCTTGCCTGAAATGTATTTGTCGTCACAATGCCTAGATTTCCACTCATAGATAGCGCTGAGTCGAGGTACTTTTCTTCTACACGAATAATGGCCTTCGTCGTACTATTTTCATTTACATATCCCTTGAATTGTTATGCTATTTCAGGAATTTGAACCAGCGCAGAATCTGGGTTTTTTACAGAGATATGAAGCGTTGAGGATCGAATGATTGTTTTGGAAGAGCCGTTAGAATAGGCATCGCCATTTGTACTATTTCCCCCGTAGTCCCATCCAGTCGCACTGGTACGATCCATGGCGCAACTAAATAATAGACATAGGCCGATTGTAATAACTAGGATCGATTTCATAAAAGCAGTTTTTGTTTACAACAACGCGATGGCCGATTGCGGTTACAATTTTGCTTTTTTTAGAAGAGATGGAGGGTTTTAATTTTTACTTTTCGCTACGAAAGCTTCGCTTAAGTCGATTTTGGCACAATTGAAATGACCTTTCGGGCATTCTCTATGTCCATGGATACCACATGGGCGGCAATCGAGGTCTTTTACTTCAAGAACTTTAGAATCCTCAGACAATGGCCCAAATCCGAAACCTGTAACGGTCGAACAAAAGAATGCGGTTACCTTGGCATTAACCGATGACGCCAGATGCAGGGGCCCTGAATCGTTCACAAATGAACGTGTCGCGAATTTCATTAATTCGGCTGATTGTAACAGAGAGAGTTCTCCCGCTAAACTTTTTACAGAAGGGTGTTGCGCTTTCTCCATAATCTCTGAGCACAATGTTTCGTCCTGTGGCCCTCCAAGAAGATAGATTTGGGTCGTTGAATCAATACTTTTGATAAGCTCGATCCACTTCTCAGCAGGAAGCTGTTTTGTGAACCAAACAGAAGCAGGTGCAATACAATAATACTGCTCTCCGATATAAGGATTGACTTTTAATTTATCCTTTTGAGAAGGAAATAATTCTGGTCGAACGTTATCTATGGCGCCAAATTCCTTGATCATTGATAGATTACGCTGAACTTCGTGCGTGCCGTCACCAATGGCGTGCTCAAATCGTTTTGTGAACAACCTGGAAAGCGGATTCTTTTTAAATCCATACTTTTTCTTTCCCTTCGATAAGGCCGTTATGAATCCTGAACTACCAAAACGATGAAGGTTCAATACGAGATCATATTCTTCTTTTCTCAACTCTTTAGTTAGCGCGAGCAATGATTTCGTTTTGCCATTTGTCTTATCAAAAATAAAGACAGATCGTAAATGTGGATTATTAAGAAGTAAGGACTCATTCCCTTTTTTGAGTACAAAATCAATCGAGGCATGAGGGAAAAGCCGTTTCAATTCTGAAATCACGGGAGTTGCCAAGATTACATCTCCAAGAAAGGCTGTTTGAATAATCAGAATCCGATTCACAGATCAAAAATAGAATTATTTCACCAAAGTGACGTGTCCACGGGTAACGACTTCTACACCATTTCCATCTGTAACACTTACCGTGTAGAGATATGTTCCATTTGCTGCCATTTGACCATTCTGTCTTACCGCACCATTCCATCCCTCATCATAGTAGTTTGTTCGGAACATAATCTGCCCCCAGCGATTAAATACGATGAAATCATATGCTGTTGCATCAAAATCTGATATAATTGGTTTGAATACTTTGTTTATCCCATCTGGCATGAAAGCATTCGGAATATAGATTGTTGGTGGAATAACGGCACAGACTATATTTGATCGACTGATTTCGGAAATGTTGTAACTGTTCGTTGCCTCTATGGCCTCTAGATAATAGCAGATTTTACCCGTTGAAATGACATTATTTATATCATCAACGAATGATAAGGTGTTTGAAGCTACCGTAGCAAAAGGAACAGAACTGAATACTCTATCGATTCCTCTGTAAATGTTGTATCCTAAAATCGACCCATCAAATTCACGGTAGGCATTCCAGTTGAGATAGATTAGTTTCGCGACATCATCGGCTTGAATATGCATCAGAATAGTTTCCGCTTCGTTCGTAATATCCGCAAGTAGACCACAACTATCTATCGTCTGAACTCTATATACATAAGACTGTTCGTCAACGTTAACATCTTCATCAGTAATCGAAACGGTCGTTGATCCAACCATTGGCACTTGCGCAATTTCTTCAAATACACCATTATCATTTTTTCGCTGAAAAGAAAGAGCTTGCAAAGGCACTGTAGGATCTATATGCTGCCGAAGGCGAACATGATCATCGTAAACGGTAGCAACCTGTAGGTAATTAAATGCAGGCGGCGATGGAGAGGAAATGAATACGCATGAAATGTTTGAGAAGGATTCGACTCCCGTCAGAGAGATGCTTTTTATTGTAAAGCAGTAATTCTTGCCTTCGAGAACGTCAACGTTTAGAATAGTTGATGTTGTTGATCCTAAAACTGTCCAAGCTTGCCCTTCCCATTTCCCATATACTTCATAGTGATCTAAATTATTCCAACCGACGTAATCGGACCAATCTACAAGGACTGACTTCGTGCAGATATCTAGATTTGCGTTAACGAAGACTGTTGTGTGGGCTGGTGCTTTAGCGGAAGTTTGATACGTTGGAGGAATCGATGTTGTCCAACAAGAATCAAATGCGGCCACTGAATACGTTAATGGTCCTAATGCTGTGTTTGGTGAATCAATGTAAGTGGTGTTTGCGATTCCCCAATTGGTGTCAATCTCAACAAGAAATCCACTTAAATCGAGTGTGTAAATCACATATCCATAAGTGTCTGGTTGTTCATTCTGATTCCACGTTAAGCTCACTAAGTTCGTTAATGTGTCGATCGTCACGTTGGTCATTATTGGAATGTCTGGTGTCATCATGTCCTGAAATTGATCACCTTCTATGTTCGAGGTGAAATCGCAGGGTTGATTCGGCAGAACGACCTGATAGTTTAAAAAGGTATCGCAAATATCAATGGTATCTCGATATAGATTCGTTCCATAGGGTACGCTATCGTGCAGTGTCCATGTTCCAGCGGGATATTCGCGATAGAGATGATAGAAAGCGTTCATCCCAGCGGTCGGAGGTGTCACGGGATCATTCCACTGTAAAACAGCTGTCCCATTAAGTGGGTTGGTGAGATTGAGAAAAATATTTTTGATTGTATCGCTCGTACCGATACTATTTCCATTGCAACCAGATGCTACGGCAATGATGTAGTCGTTTTCTTGCGTAACGCCTGGATCTGTAAAAGTCGTGGTTCCAATTGCTGGTATTGTTCCTATTAACCCTGATTGATCTGTGTAAATTTGGTATTCGGTAAACGTTCCGAGCGGATCAGTTACTGGATCCCATGTTATAGTTACATCCCCAGTAGCATCACTTTGGATGCAATTAATCTGAGGTGCCTGAATTACACCTGGGTTTTTTACATTAATCGTAATAGTGGCGTAAGAAACCTTTGGTATTGGGCAGTAATCATCTTGAATTTTAAACACGAAATGATAAGGCAGTTGATCTTCTGTTACTCCATAAGGCGTAACCAAATGGTCGCAGCTTGTTTGCCAATTGAATGTAGTGGTAACACCTTGCGACATCGTAATAAGTGGTGTTGCATCTAATGTGGCGCAGGGCCCAATCGCGCAACCTACCACACTTGTGAAATTCGTTCCAAACATTGGTCCAGATGCAGAGAGATGATTGCTCTGTGGACTTCCATCTTGAAGCAATTCTACATCCGTTGAAGTCAAGTTGAAGTTGACTAAATCTCCGGCATTAATTGTTGTTTCGAATAAACCGCCAAAAGGACCGGCAATGACAGGGGGATTGTTTGTTCCTGCGCAGTTCACCACGATCAACTGAATCTCTCTATCGACTTCCGCAATCAGCACGCCATTTCTATAGGAGCGCGCAACTATTTTTACTGCGTAGAGTCCTGAATTATTGGAAAGAAAAGTTAATTGCCCAGAACTCGGAGCGATTTGCGCTGGAATATTCCCTGGGTCCATGCCAATACCTGGTGTAGGCGAAGTTGCTGAAAATCCCGGAGCGTAAACCAAAGGTGCTGGAATAGTTGGAGGATTATAGGTTTGGCCTGGAAAATGGTCTAATGCTGTGCCAAATGATACATGCATTGAATCCAAATCTGGATCGACCGCGTTCATATTATAAGTATAAGGATCACCCGAGCAACTCACAAAATAAGGGTCTTGTAAAAACTGCGGCGAATTATCTACACAACCGCCTGGAGAACCAGGTACGGCGAACATTTTTGAAGTTAATGTCAAACCTTTTGTGCCTGGAGAATCTAAATTCACCACAGCTGCATTTCTTGAAAAGTTCTGATAAGTGAATACCCATCCAGATGCTGGCGGTGTTCCGGCCAATGTTATGGGTAAGCTTCGATAAATAATTTTCTCGATCGCTCCGATACCGTTTCCTCCGCTTGCACCCGTGCCACAAGCTAGGGCTGTAGGTCCCGTTGGGACTTCTGTACAAATCGGTGAAATATCAGTCCTAGAAACAAAAGGTAAACTAATTTCGCTCAATGTTGGATGCCCCCATACATCAATCGTTTCGTTTGTGGCATTAATAATACCTCCATTACAATCTCGGTAAAAAACGAGTTGAAAAACGTAATCGCCTCCTTGACATGTCCACGTGATATCACCACCCATAACATGATCCGCTCGACTAGTGAAAATCGATGAGGAGCAAATAAGTAATACGACTAAAAGACGAGTCATAGATGTATAACGAATAAAGAGCTTTCGTAGTATTTAGACGTGCATATTAATAGAAGGTTGCGAAATTCATCTAGCCAACTGAAACAATAGAAAAATCGTCCCATTGAAGGTACTTTTTAGCTAAGGCTTGAATCCGCTCCGGGGTAATCGATTTGATCGATGTTAAGGCGTCATTGTAGAAGTCCAATTCTTTACCGTGCATCTCTGCACTTAAATATAAATCAGTCATAGCATAAGGCCCATCAGCACTTTTTAATAATTGTCCGAGCATATAGTTTTGGACGAGTTTCAACTCATCATCAGGAACAAGTTCATCCTTTAAACGTGTCAGTTCATGTTGGATTTCCGTAAGCGTTGCTTCACGAACTTCGGTTCCTACTTCAGTCGCGATTAAAAAATAACCTGTACTATCTAACTCAGCGACCATTGTGCCTATTCCATAGGTGTAGCCTTTATCCTCACGGATATTTGCCATCAAACGACTTCCAAAGTAATCACCTAAAATTGTATTTAGGAAAAGGAAATCAAGGTAGTCAGGGTGATTCTTGTTGAATAAAATTCTTCCAGCACGTATAGCAGATTGCACTGCTCCATCTTTTGTTTCATGGAATTCGCCAGGCATATTCTGTAAATCTTTTTCGAATGTTTCCTGAGATGTTGAAAGCAGCGAACGACTTTGGGCGATCATCTGCTCAATTACATCTTCACTGATATCACCAACGACCACCATTTTTGTCAACCCATTTAGGTAATAGTCCTTGTGAAAAGATCTCAATTTATCAATTGTCACTGCGTCGATATCAGCCTGAGTAATCGCGCTTGCATAGCGATCATTCGAAGCAAATAATTTTCCACGGAACTTCTGTTGAGACAAAAAGCCAACCTTTTCTTGATTGATTTGTAAGTTCTGCTTCCGATCAGCGAGGTATTCATTTACTTCTTTTTGGTCAAACGAAACACCTTCTATGGCATCTATGACCGTATTAAATATCGTTTGAATATGCTCTCGAAGACAGTAAACGGATAATACGGCGTTTTCCACGGCTATTCCAGAATCTAAGAACCCGCCTAAGGAATTGATTTCTGATTGTATTTGAATGGAATTTTTTGATTCCGTTCCAGATAATAACAGGCCATTTACAAAAGAGGCGATTCCATTTAATCCTCGGCAATTTCCAGCGTCAAAATATAGATCGAAACGTGCTGTTTCATTCGGGACATTGCTCATGTGATAAAGCGGAACATCATCCGAAATAGCAAATTGCTTTGGTGCAACAAATTCGATTGAGTCAATCGAAATTAGGTCTGGTTGAAGTGTTCTATTCAGCATTTGTTGCTTTGACTTTTAATAATGAGCAATTTGATTTCTTTAAAATTTGTTTAGCGACACGATTAATGTCGTTTGGGGTGATGCGCTTATAGGTATCGGACTCTTCGTTGATTTGTTCTGCGCCTCCAAGTAATTCATACATGGACAAGTTCATCGCTCGGTTTAATAAACCCTGATCTTGAAATTCTTTTGAAGTTCTGATCTTTATCTTAAGTCGCTCTAGCTCTTCTTCTGGGATAGCTTCTGAAGCAATGTTTTCAAGTTCTTTCCATAAAGCCGAATCCAATTGCTCGAATGTCTTGCCTTCACTTAACTTCCCCGATATGACAAGCAATCCTCCATCGACTGAACCTGTGACATACGCACTAATATTTGAAACAAGATTTTGTTCCTTTTTTATCGATAGATATAAGCGCGCTGATTTATCTCGACCTAATGCGTCAGATAGAACATCGGTGGTCAGATAATCCTCATGTTTACGATCAACCATTCTAAATGCATAGTAGAACGCATCTGTCGGTACTTTTCGTTCAATAACCTTCTCTCTAAACTCAATTTGTTTGGGCTCAGCTGGGATATTACGTTTGTTTGGTTCGCCAGTTGGGATATCTCCATACCATTTTTCTGCTAGTCTTTTAGCTTCTTCAAATTCGATGTTGCCAGCGATGCATAGGATAGCATTTCCTGGATGGTAGTGCTTTTTAAAGAATGCCTTAACATCTTCCATTGTTGCATCTTCGATATGGCTAATTTCTTTGCCAATGGTCGCCCATTTATAAGGATGCTCTTTATAAATCAATGGACGAAGCTCCAACCAAACATCTCCATAAGGCTGATTCAAATAGCGCTGCTTGAATTCTTCAATTACTACTGAGCGCTGTACTTCGAGACTTTTTGGTGTAAATGCAAGTGAGAGCATTCTGTCACTTTCAAGCCATAATCCAGTTTCTATATTATTCGCAGGAAGGACGTCGTAATAATTCGTAATATCATTAGAGGTGAATGCGTTGTTCTCTCCACCAGCCATTTGAAGCGGCGTATCGAATTCAGGAATATTGACAGATCCTCCGAACATTAAATGTTCAAAAAGATGCGCGAATCCAGTTTTGTCTTCTGTCTCATCTCTTGCTCCAACGTCATATAATGTATTCACAACAACCATAGGAGTTGTAACATCCTTGTGGAATAGTACACGTAATCCATTAGTTAACGTGAAGCGTTCAAAATTGATCATTAAAATGTATGTTTGGTTGTATTCGTATTAAGTTCGGACTTGTACTCTGAGATTATTTCAGAGAGTATCTCCGAGGCTGGTTTGATCTCATGAATCATGCCAGAAATTTGTCCAATCTCCAGTTCTCCATCTTCTAAATCTCCTTCAAACATACCCCGTTTGGCACGACCCCTTCCGAGCAACTCTTTGAGATCTTCAACAGATGCACACTGCTCATAGGCAGCATTTAATTTTTGATAGAAATCGTTTTTTATCAAACGAACTGGAGTAATTTCTTTCAAGGTCAATTGAGTATCGCCTTCTTTGGCTTCTATCACCGTATTTTTAAAATTAACATGCGCACTAGACTCTTCGGATGCCACAAAACGGCTTCCTATTTGAACACCATCAGCGCCCAATATCATTGTCGCCAACATCGATTTACCTGTTCCAATTCCACCAGCAGCGATTAGCGGTATTTTAATCGCTTCAGCCACCATTGGTATTAAGCAAAGCGTCGTTGTTTCATCACGTCCATTATGTCCACCAGCCTCAAATCCTTCAGCTACTATTGCGTCAACGCCAGCATTTTCTGCCTTCAATGCAAATTTCACGCTTGAAACTACATGCACCACAATAATTCCATGGTCCTGAAGATGTTTTGTCCACGTCTTTGGGTTGCCCGCGGAAGTGAATACAATTGGCACTTGATGTTTTATTATTGTCTCTACGTGCTTTTCAATATCAGGGTAAAGCATTGGAAGATTTACCGCAAAAGGTTTAGATGTCGCTTTTTTACATTTTGTAATATGTTCATCTAGGACTTCTGGATACATAGATCCGGAGCCAATAATGCCCAATCCGCCAGCATTTGAAACCGCCGAAGCAAGCTGCCATCCTGAACACCAAATCATCCCAGCTTGAATGACCGGAAATTCAATATTAAATAAGGATGTGATGCGATTTCTCATGATTTCTTGATTGAGTCAAATGTACTGTTTTCAGAAAACTTCTTCGTCCTTTTTGTCGTCTTATCCTAAATTGACTAACTTAGAGACTACTATATGTTTATGAGACTAAAAATTAAACTTCTAACTTTGCTTTGTTTGACCGGATTCCTTAGTCCGGCACAGGAAATAGAACATAACCATTCATTGCAACATGCCTTCATTGAAAATAGCGGTCAATGGAACGAAGATATTCTTTTTAAAGCGAATTTTCAGGGTGGAAACCTCTGGGTAGAGCAAGGAAAAATGATGTTCCATTTACAGGATTTCTCTAAGCTTCAACAGTATCATGCTGCTCCTAAGGACGGGGTCGATGTTTCTGAATTCAATCAAACGGTTTTACATGTCAACTTTCCTGGATCAAATGAGGTGACGTCAATTGAAAAAACAAAACCAACAGAAGCTTACTATAATTATTTCTTAGGGAATGATGAATCTAAATGGGCATCAAATGTCCACGGTTATGGCGAAGCGATTCTCAAAGACTTCTATGATGGAATTGATTTAAAACTAATCGAGGAATTAGAGCAACTGAAGTACGAGTTTCATATCAAACCTGGAGTTGATCCATCAACTATACTATTGAAATATGAAGGCTATGAGAAAATTAGAATTAAGAACAATGGAGAACTTGTCGTAAGTACTTCTCTAGGGGATATAGTCGAAGAAAAACCATACGCTTATCAGATCGTTAATGGTCGAATTGTAGAAGTAGAATGTAGTTTTAAGCTTATCAGCGATGAGGTTTCATTCGAGTTGGGTGAATATAGCCCACATGCGATATTAGTGATAGATCCAATTCTCGTTTTTGCAACCTATAGTGGATCAGTAACAGATAATTTTGGAATGACAGCGACCTATGGCTATGATGGAACTGCATATTCGGCGGGGACAGTCTATGGTAATGCTTATCCAACTCCGGATCCATTGGCCTATGATGTGAACTCTAACATGACAGTTGTGAATGTAGGTGTCATAACAACAGACGCGTTTATCTCGAAGTATTCAGCGGATGGAATTACGATGATTTGGACCACGTTTGTAGGTGGCGGTGATGATGTTCATGGTACGGAAACTTCAAATAGCCTCATTTGTGATGCTAACAATAATGTTTACCTCTATGGGGTGACGTCGAGCGACGATTTTCCAATTGTGGGAGGTTATCAATCTACTTTCGGAGGAGGAACTACGTTAAGCATAAACTTTAACGGAACGAATTTCCACAATGATGGCACTGATATCTTTATAGCAAAGTTTAGCGCAGATGGACAAAATTTAATGGGTTCAACCTACATGGGTGGATCTGAGAATGACGGGGTAAACTATAAAATCTCTTCAGGGATCTATAATACTGTGGGCGCCTACGATTCCCTAACGACAAATTATGGTGATCAATTTCGCGGAGAAATTATGCTTGACAATCTTGGGAATTGTATAGTTGCCTCTTGTTCTCGTTCATCAGATTTTCCGGTGCAGAGTGCTTTTCAAGCAACGAACGCTGGTAAACAAGATGGTGTAATATTTAAACTTTCAGCTAATTTAGGGGCGCTTCAATGGTCCAGTTACTATGGAGGGACAGAAAATGATGCGTGTTATAGCGTAAAAATAGATTCGTCCTATAATATTCTATTTGGCGGAGGAACCTGTTCGAGTGATCTTCCGTTCATGGGCGCTGGATGGCAGGGTACATATAATGGAGGAATAACAGACGGTTTTGTCGCAAAGTTGAATACTTCGGGCACTGTGGTTACTAATGCCACGTATGTCGGGACCAATAATTACGATCAGGTATTCTTTGTTGAAATAGATCGAAATGACAATGTGTTTATTCTTGGGCAATCAAGAGGAGGTAACTTCCCCGTGATCAATACGTCCTTCGTAAATCCTGGGAGTAGTCAGTTCGTCTTAAAACTAGACCCTACTTTGAGCGTAGCGTTGAATTCCACAGTTTTTGGAAATACGAACAGCGAGATCAATATTTCTCCCTCGGCTTTCTTAGTTGATATTTGTGGTAACATGTACATTTCCGGTTGGGGTGCGAATATCTTACAGGGTGTTCCTCTTAGTGGGATGCCGGTGACGCCAGCAACAGCTTTCCAAGCAACAGCCCCGAATGGATTTGATTTTTATCTATTAGTCATTGAACGTGACTTTGGAGGGCCAGAACCTTTGTATGGTTCGTATATAGGAGGAGCATCTGCACAAGAACATGTTGATGGAGGGACTTCTCGATTTGATAAAAATGGAGTTGTATACCAATCCGTTTGCGGAGGTTGTGGTGGTTTTAGCGATTTCCCAACATCTCCGGGAGCATGGTCAGCAAATAACCTGAGTTCTAACTGTAACAATTTGGTCTTCAAATTTGATTTTGAATTGATCCCAGATGCAGAATTTACTGCGGATAACACAATTGGTTGCGCTTCATTCACTGTAACGTTCGATAACTTTTCGACACAGTCAGACTCTTATCTATGGGATTTCGGGAATGGTGATACAAGCACGGTAATATTCGAACCAACAATAACGTATAATACTCCCGGCACATATGATGTTTATCTCTATGTAACAGATAGTATTTGTTTACTGACTGACACCGCACATTTAGTACTTACTGTAACAGACTCCCTCGAGCTATCGGTATCGCCTGATTTAGAGCTGTGTGAATCGCTTCCAGTTATATTGACTGCTTTTACGAATGGGACGGGGACATCATTTGTATGGTCTACTAACGTCAATTTTACTGATACATTGAATGCGCCTTTATCTGATTCATCGGTTGTGGTTACCCCAGCAGGGCAAACGACTTATTATGTTCAAGCAAGTAATCCTGGATGCAGCGTGATTGATAGCGTTTTGGTCGACTTTATTGGCTCATCTCTAATAATTGATGGTAACGACTCCATCTGCCTTGGAGAACAAACTATTTTCATAGCTTCGAGCAGCAACCCATCTGTTACCTTCACATACGTTTGGTCTCCATCCGCTATAATTTCGGGAGGAACAACGGGAAGCGCAGTAGTCGCGCAGCCAACCTCCACTCAATACCTTTATGTCACTGCATTGAGCAATACCGGGTGTATTATTGAAGATTCGGTGTTGATCCATGTCGGGAATATTCCAGCGGGTACTGTACAAGCATCAGCATCTGAGTATCTTGTCGCTGAAGGAAGTACAGTAACTCTCTATGGCGAACCTTCTGGTTACAGTTATCAGTGGGTGCCAACTACTGGAGTATCAAGCCCAACATCACAACAGACACAAGCATTAATTGATAATGATATAATTTATACTTTATTCGTTTCAGATGGGATTTGCGTCAGAACAGACACGGTATTTATCAAGACATTTACCTTCATTTGTGGGGATCCATTCGTCTATATTCCTAATGCTTTTTCTCCAGGTGGCGATCTTAACAATGACGTTCTATACGTCCGAGGGGCACTAGTAAAGGATATGGTTTTTCGAGTTTACGACAGATGGGGAGAACTTGTTTTTGAATCATTTGATCGGTCAAATGGATGGGATGGAAGCTTCCGCGGAAAACCGTGTGACCCTGATACGTATGATTATTATCTAAAAGTCACTTGTGTGGATGACGTGAAAACGATCATTAAAGGAAATGTGACACTTCTTCGTTAAGAAGGGAGCAAGAAATTACTAGATTAGTAGGAAAAATTGATTTCATCCTATGAAGAAGATAATTAGTAAGCAATCACACGAATTTTTAGAGAAATATCTAAACAACTCCTCTCCAACAGGATTTGAATCAGAAGGTCAAAAAATTTGGCTTGATTACATCCGTCCTTATATCGATGATTATTTCACAGATAATTATGGGAGTGTCGTAGGTGTCATCAACCCAAAAGCGAAATACAAGGTCGTAATCGAGGCACACGCGGATGAAATTTCTTGGTTCGTTCATTATATTACTAAAGATGGATTTATTTACCTCAGAAAGAATGGTGGCTCTGATCACATGATCGCCCCATCAAAGCGCGTGAATATTCATACCGACGCGGGAATAGTAAAAGCCGTTTTCGGATGGCCTGCGATTCATACGCGCAGGGGAAAGGAGGAAGCTCCAAGTCTAAAAAATATTTCTTTGGATTGTGGATGTTCAACAGCGGATGAGGTTGAGAAACTAGGCGTTCATGTTGGATGTGTGGTGACATTCCAAGATGAATTCATCACTTTGAATGGCAATCGATATTGTGGACGGGCTTTGGATAACCGTATGGGAGGATTCATGATCGCCGAAGTTGCACGCTTACTCCATAAAGATAAAGTCAAATTGCCCTTCGGATTGTATATCGTAAATGCTGTACAAGAGGAAGTTGGATTGAGAGGAGCTCAAATGATCGCGCATAAAATAAAACCAGATGTTGCCATTGTAACAGATGTTTGTCACGATACCAATACTCCAATGATTAATAAAATTGAACAGGGAGACCTTAAATCTGGTGACGGCCCAGTATTGACCTATGGCCCTGCTGTTCAAAACAATTTATTGAAGTTGATCTTGAATGCTGCTCAAGAAAACGAAATTCCTTTCCAAAGAGCCGCTGCATCTCGGGCAACAGGAACGGATACCGACGCATTTGCCTATTCCAATGAAGGCGTTCCGAGTGCATTGATATCGTTGCCACTTCGCTATATGCATACAACCGTAGAGATGTGTAGAAAAGAAGATGTTGAAAATACAATTCGTTTAATTATTCATGCCCTGAAGAAGATTGAGAATAATCAGGACTTCAGATATATTAAATAAGAATTCAATAATTAGCCTATTAAATAGCTTATTGACTGTTCATCTATGTCTGAATGGTTGTACCTTTGATAAGTCTGTTAATAAACTGTACTAAACTAAATTGTTTATGAAAAAAATTACTTTAATTGTGGCCAGTGTACTGTGTGCTCTTGGATCACAAGCACAAATTATGTCGGAGGATTTCGATGCTCTAACTGTAGGTGACTACATAGGTGTTGCATCTCCTACTTATTGGACTACATGGTCTGGTACTGTTGGTGGAGCTGAAGATGCTCAAGTTACTGCTGCACAAGCTTCATCTGGGGCAAACTCAATTCATTTTTCTTCTTCAGCCGCAAGTGGTGGACCTCAAGATGTTGTTGTTGACTTTGGAACTCAGTACAATGATGGTGTATTTTCATTTGAAAATGCATTCTACGTTGAAGCTGGATCAGGAGGATATTACAATTTTCAAGCAACTCCAGTGATTGGAACTACTTGGGCAATGAATGTTAACCTCGATGGAGGAACTATCGATATTGATGGCAACGCATTGGGTAGTTACACTGAGGCTACT
>JBLHPQ010000038.1:0-30918 GCA_047624355.1 Flavobacteriaceae bacterium
AGTTAAGGTAGTAATACCTAGTGTTTACTGTTCTAAGCGGAGTGCATTGCATCAACGTATTCCACAATAATTGTTCTTGGGTTGAAGAAGGCGACATAGACAGAATAAAGATACCTCGAATGAGTTGTCAAGCAGAATTAACTAACCGTTGTCTTTTTGCCAGCTTCTGGTGATCGGATTAGTAGCGAACTCTTTGACTTTGTTTTGCTGAATAGTCTTCCAAATGCTTGAAATACTAGCACTCAAAGCAGCTTCTTCTTCCTTCGTACTTACTTTCATTATTTCAGGATCCGAGAAATAATGCTTAACGAAATTCGTATCGAAGTCGCCAGAGGTGAAAGCATCATGCGTCAATACGTATTTCCCGAAATCGAGCGTGGTTTTTAGTCCTGATAACTCAAACTCGTCGATGGCCTTTACAGTGCGTGCAATCGCAGTAGCTCGATCTTCTCCCCAAACGGAAAGTTTAGCAATCATCGGATCGTAATAAATTGGAATTTCCATGCCCTCACTGAAAGCATCGTCTACACGGACATTTTCTCCTTTTGGAATGCGGTAACGTTCAAGTGTACCAATGTCTGGAGCAAAATTATTTGAGCTGTCTTCTGCATAAATACGAAGCTCAACAGCATGACCGTTGATGGATAACTCTTCTTGTTTCATTGGGAGCTTCTCTCCTCGAGCGACACGAATTTGCCATTCAACTAAATCAGTTCCGGTAATTTGTTCTGTTACGGGATGCTCTACTTGCAAACGAGTGTTCATTTCTAAAAAGAAGAAATCGAGATTTGCATCCACTAAAAACTCTACAGTACCTGCTCCGCTATAATTACATGCTTTACAAACGTTGATCGCTGCTGCTCCCATTTCTTCCCTCATTTCTGAAGTAAGTAGGGAAGAAGGCGCTTCTTCTACCACTTTTTGATGACGTCGTTGGATAGAACACTCCCGTTCAAAAAGATGCACCACGTTTCCGTGATTATCAGCGAATACTTGAATTTCAATATGACGTGGCTTGAGAACAAACTTCTCGACAAAGACAGCATCATTACCAAAGGATGAGCGCGCCTCATTTTGAGCAAGTCGCATTTGTTCTTTAAACTCGTCTGGGTTTTCTACCAAACGCATTCCCTTACCTCCACCGCCAGCGGAAGCCTTAATTAAAACGGGGTAACCTATTTGTGCTGCGAATACCTTAGCTTCTTCATAATCAACAACCGCTTGATCAATTCCAGGAACAAGTGGGACATTATATTCTTTTACAGCTTGTTTTGCACTGAGTTTATCCCCCATGAGATTCATAGCCTCTGGAGACGGGCCGATAAATGTAATACCCGCGTCAGTTACTTTTTTTGCAAATGCTGCATTTTCCGATAGGAAACCATAGCCAGGATGAATTCCATCTACTCCAAGTTCCTTGCAATAATCTAGAATTACATCTTGTCGTAAATAACTTTCAGAAGATGGGGAAGCTCCAACATGAACTGCTTCATCTGCTTCTAGAACATGAGGAGCGTTAGCATCTGCATCTGAATAAATCGCAACACTGCGAATATCCATTTTCTTTAACGTTCTAATGATTCTTCTGGCAATTTCTCCGCGGTTCGCGATGAGCACTTTTTTCATATTCTCCAAGTTGAATTCTGAATAATTTTGCAGAACACGAAGTTATCATTTTTGCTGGTAAATGAGAGGCGGTCGCTAGATTTGTGATCACGATTTAGACGAGCGATCAAATTAGCAGGATGAATCTATACTGCCCTACTATGTTTAAGCTTATGGGGATGTCGTTTCTGGAACAGTTCCTTCCTGTTTTGGAGGTACTGGAACTTGCCGCCTTTTCCGTTTAATTGGAAAGCGTTTATTTTCCTTTTTTCTGAAAACATCTAAGAAATATTGAATGGCCTTAAAATCTTCTGTTGTTTCAAAATCTTCTTGATAATGCAGGCCTGCACCTTGTGTAAAGTGTCCTTGCTGATTATTTTGAATGACACTTTTTGCATTCGATTCATTGAAAATATTCACCCTAAATGTCCCGCTCTCGTTGAGCAGGTATTCTAGGTTCAGATCTCCAATAAAGCCACTTTCATGCGAATGTTTGTCGTCCTGACTTTCCACGCCGAAACTTCCTGTAACGAGTAATCGGTCATCTAAAAATCCTTTTTGAACACCAAATTCGAACGTGTTTTCACCAGTGAATTCATCGTTGTCAAGATCGATATTGAGGGCGTAGTCACTAGATATTTTAGATAGGACGGCATTGATTTGATTGGCAATGAGATCTACTGCTGCGCTTCCGCCAGCCCCGCCTTCGCCTGATAGCGGTTGAAATTTCTTCCAAAGTAACAGCGAGAAAAACTGTCGATTGAGCTCGTCTGGATCGCTCTTTACACGGTTAATTAGCGACTTACCCGTTTCGTTGGCATTAGGTGCTTTTATATCGAAGTCAATCGCTGGTTTGAGCAAAGTCTCCTTCAGGTTCAGATAACATTGTATTTCTTCACTTGAATTAGAGCTTCCAAATTTATCTGAACTGAGCTCTGAAATATTTGCATTCACACGATGATAGGTGCGTAAATCAAGGTTTGCATCATACGGACTTCCTGTCCAACTAATACTTCCACCTTCTTCGATATAGAATTTTTGTTTTATCGGGCCCATTGCAAAATCATAAAGACCGTCAACAATGGTGTAGGTACCATCCATCTTGATGTCGCCTTGATTGTCTAGAACAACATCAATAGTCCCGGTTCCTGTCGCTGTTATAATATCTCCTAAAGCTTCATTGAAGATAATCTTCATTTCTGCCTCTTTTGTTGCCTCAAAACTCAAATCAAGGTGGACACCAGAGAAATTAATTTTCGGATCTTTCTCTGAGGGTGCATTGTGGTCAACGAATTCAATAAAGTCAAATTCCTCATCAATTTCACCTGAGCCAAACATTGGGAAGTTAATCTTCGTACCGCGTCGACTTTTCATATTTACGGTGATATCGAGGTTATTCGCCTGGCCAAAGATGTTTGCTGTTCCTGTAACATAGGCTTTTCCGTAATAAACGTCGCCGGGTTCATAGGAAGAATTCATGACTAAAAACCGATCTAAAGGAACTGGTTTCCATGGTTGAATTGGATCATGTGCTAAGGCATCTGTTTCCAAATCGAACAGTAAGTCAAAATTGAAATTTTCGAAATTATCGTGATAGACAGATCCTATCAATTTTCCAGCATTTCCCTCCTCATCCATTACTGGGATTCCGTTGAGGAAGAATCCATCACTTTGTACATCTATAGGGCCTGTAAATTCAAATTCGGCACCCAATAGTTCAATTTTCGCCCCCCCTGATTGAATATCAATTTCACCTTTCAATACCGGGTTTTCCAGCGTTCCTGTGACGGCAACGGATCCATTAAGGAACCCTCTTACATTATCAATTACATCAGGATCCAAAAAGGCATTTGTAAATTCTATATCTGTCTTGTCGAAGACAAAATTAAAATCTAAATTTTCCTCCGTCATCTCAACGGAGTAGCTGCCTTCAAAATCAAAATTTCTCAGCCCTTTGTACATCAGATCACCGTTCAATCTAATGCTCTTTCGTTTTCCGTCCCAGCGAGAATTCACGAGTAAGTCACCTATTTCGCGCTGATCGATATAGAACCCAAGAATGTGTGCTGTTCCAGCATGTTTAAAATTCGTATAAGGATTCGCGATGTAACCAAAAGAATTGAGCTCACCAGTAAACTTATAGCTGTCTGATATGAATTCGGAAATTTCATCTAAATGGAAGTTTTTAATGTCAAACTTTAACTTGTCGTCATCGTTTTTTGAAATTTTTCCAGACAGTTTTATTTCTTGATCCCCCTTCTTTAACAGAAACCGTTTGACCTCAATTGTATCATGCCTCATCAAAACGTTCGATGCATCCGCAATCTCCCAGCGTCGTTCTTTAATACTAAAATACGATGGTTCAATAATGAATCTGAAGTCGTCAATACTTTTTACTGTTGTTGCCCATTCAATCGAGGATGCCTTTGGCGTCTCTTGGTCCCAAGTGAATTCCGAAGACAAGTTATTTTGCCCACCGCTAGTTCTGAAATAGAGATCATTAAAGCTCAAGGAATCATTGTATTTGAATTGATCAACGTGGTATTCCATATTAATGCTATCCGCAGTCATCCTTTGATTTAAGCGTAAATGACTAAAATCCATTTTCTGATAGACAACTAAGTCCGATAAAACTGTCGCGTTAAAATCGGCTGTCCTCGCCTTGTAATGGCCATTGAGCGTTGTTCCGTTTGTAACATTTAACCCCGGAGCGAAAATAGCTAGAAGTTCATTCGCTTCTTTCACTTCTGCGGCAAAAGTAAATTCATCTTCAAGGTGTTGCTCGAAGTCGTCAGTATCACCGGTGTATAAGGCAGGGAGAATTTTACTCATTTGGAAATTAACGTGATTCCAAATATGATTAAAATCGAGTTTACCGCGTATATCAACTTCTGCAATCGTGCTGTGTATGGTGAATTTGTCCTCTTCCTCGCTGCGTTCTACGGCAAGCTCTAGGTGCGGCATGACAATCTCTTTACTGTTTTCGATGTAGGAAAAACTATCGATAATGATCTCACCATCGTAGTTATTTACATTATTTCCGTTTAGGTTAATTTGAATGGTTGTAGCGAGTGATGCTTGAGTGTTTGTGAAGCCGAGTTGATCTAGAGCGGCTTGCGAAACCTTCGCATCGAACGTCATGTTTTGAGTGCCATTTAAGTCGATGGAGCCGTCGAATTCTAAGGTTAAATTTGGATCGTTGATCGATATGTTTGCGTCAAATATGTTATTCTTGAATGTTCCATTATCGATAGTGGTATTGCTGTATGCATAATTCATTAGATCGAATCGAGTGAACTTTCCATCGATGTCGTTGAACATGATTTTGGTTGGCGAAAACGCCTGTCCGGCAATTAGAAGTGTACCATCGACTTCTCCCAAATCGGAATTCGCTAAGAATCCTCCAAGGTTGAAATGCTCAACCTTTATATCGTAAACGTCACTTCCGTAACGCGAGAAATAGTAACTGTCTTGTTTTTTACTCTGAGTAAAGAGCATTCCTCGATCCATTTTTGCACTGCCTAAAGCTGTTTGAACATGAGCTAGCGCTAGTACAAATTTTGAATAGGTTCCTTTAAGTGTCAAATCTTTAGCGTCAAAATAAGAGAGCCGTTTAACACTTGCGTCTAGGCTTAGGTAATCTGATGAAGCCGATTTTGGTAGTTTGATTTTCTCTAATTCATCAATATCGACATAAGCATAATCCAATTGTTCATCGAAAGTTGCTGATTGGAGTTCCTTAAAGTTGACCAAATTAAGTGTTCCTCGAATACGCGTTTTTTCTTTAATTTGAATATCTAACTCCGAGAGTTTGAGATCATTTACCTTCTTTGATATATTCGTTTTAAAAGTGATCATTTCATCCATTCCCTCAAGCGCTGTACCGAAGAGTGCAACATCTTCCATTGAGACTAAGCTCTCTGTGATTTTAGCATCAAAACTTACACTATCTATGAACTGATAGAAGTCTGAATAGTAATTAGTTAGTAAATTGAATTTTGGAGCAGCTAACCTAGATTTATTCGTGGTTAAATTAAGCTTGGATAAGTATACTCCCTTGCCAGATAGATCCGCTTCTGCACTCAGGTTTTTCAACTTTAATCCTGATTTTTCAGAAGCGGTAAGGTTTTTTATGTTCGCGGTTATGTCTTTGTTTTTTATCGAAATTTCATCTATAGTTCCGTTGATTTTGTCAGCATCAATGTGAAAGTAATCAACGCCAAAAGTGGTGGGTTCCTTACGGTGATCGTCATAAATAAAATGAGTATTCTTTAATTCTACCGTAGTGATTGCAAATTCGATTTTCTTCTTTTTTTTCTTTTTGTCCGAAGAGAAATATTCAGTTAGAAATTTAAGATTTAATTCTCCCGCGGCGTTCTTCTGAACGTGTCCATAACCACCGTCTAGTTTAAGTTTTCCTATTTTAAAATAGTTGTCGGAAAGACGCATTGCATCTATTGTCGCGAAAACTGTCTCGGCAGCGAAGAGTGAATCGCCCTGCTGATCTAGCATGAGAAAGCCATCTAAAGCGAGCTCATCGAAAAAGATGATAGCTACTTTATCAATTTTCACTGTAGTGCCTAATTCATCCGAAAGATAGGACGCTGCCTTCTGCGCGATGTAAGTTTGAACGGGAGAAGTTCGAATGGCAAAAGCAAAGGCGATGATTAACATCAATGACCACTCAAGGAGAATCCCGAGTGAGCGTCCTGATATTTTCATTAATTTTGCCATGATTTTACAATAATACGGATTGTGCACCGAAAAGAGACCATTATATTAGCCATTGAATCGTCTTGTGACGACACCTCAGCGGCTATCCTCAAAAATAACGCCATTTTGTCTAATTTAATAGCTGGACAGGATGTTCATCGTGAATATGGCGGAGTAGTACCTGAATTAGCTAGTCGAGCACACTTGCAAAACATTGTGCCAGTAGTAAATTCGGCGATCGAAAAAGCAGGTATTTCGCTGTCTGACATTGACGCTGTTGCATTCACTAAAGGTCCAGGGCTTTTGGGTTCATTAGTCGTTGGTACTTCATTTGCGAAGTCATTTGCACTTGCATTGGGAATTCCTTTGATTGATGTCAATCACATGTACGGACACGTGTTGGCGCATTTTATTGATGATTCTGAGCGATCCAAGCCCAAATTTCCTTTTCTCTGCCTCACGGTCTCTGGAGGACATTCTCAGATCGTGTTGATTCGAAGTCATTTGAATATGGAAGTGATCGGCAGTACGATTGATGATGCTGCAGGAGAAGCATTTGATAAGATCGCAAAGTTATTAGGTTTCCAATACCCAGGAGGGCCATTAATTGATAAACATGCTAAGAATGGAGATGCAAATGCATTTCAGTTTGCTAAACCTCTTGTGGACGGCTATAATTATAGTTTTAGCGGTTTAAAGACTTCGGTACTTTACTATCTTCAAAAGCAAGAGAAGATCAACCCTGATTTTATTTCTGAGAATTTAGATGACCTATGTGCTTCTGCTCAACGAGCAATAGTTGACGTGTTATTCGTTAAGTTAATTGCAGCATCAAAGGACCTAGGAATTAACGAAATAGCCATAGCTGGAGGAGTGTCGGCAAATAGCGAATTACGCGCTCGCCTGAAATTGGAAGGGGTTAAACGTAATTGGGTTACGCATATTCCCCGATTTGAATATTGCACAGATAACGCAGCAATGATTGCTATCACAGGTAAGTACATGCACGATGCGGGGATGCATACCGACCAGTCCGTTTGCGCACAAGCACGAATCCCTTTTCGTTCGTTAGTATAAGGCCCACATTTCTCTCTTTTCATTTTCATAGATTATCAAATAATTTGGAATTACTAAGATTAATTCCTACATTATTGATCTAAACAATGAAACTATGAACGCAACCATCAAAGCAACGAAAGTGGAGAAAGAGATTATTAGTTCGTTATCATTTAGTGAGAAAAGCGAAAGGCCTCAGCATCCTGAATTAAGCAATCAAATTCGAAACGCCACGCGCTTAGGAAATGCTTATCATACCAAAGTGTCCATCTATTTTCAAGACAATGATGGTCCTAAAAGAGTAGATACCACGATCTGGGCTTACGGAGCAAAGTACATTTGTTTAAAAGGTGGTGTTTGGTTGCCGATTGATCATATCGTAGAAATCAAATAACACTCTATCTGAGGGTGTCGATTTTATTGAGTTAATCTAAATTTTATCTATTTGGGATTACAAGGATATTTTCATTTGATGTTCCGTTAATCTCCGCCTTATTTGTAGCTTTGACTTAGAAATTAAAATGATGCTGCAAAGATTTATTTTCATCTGTATTACGATTCTGTCTCAAAGTGCTCTCTCTCAAACGGTAGTGGATTGGACCTATGATTATAGTAAAGAATCGAGTACGATTACGCTCAATGCAAAAATGCAGGATGGTTGGCATTTATACAGTCAAAACATCAATGATGGTATCGGTCCGATTCCTACTACCTTCTTATTTGAAGACAATGCCTTGTATAAGCTTGTAGGTAAAGTTGAGGAGCCAAAACCAATCACGGAATACGATTCGAATTTTGAAGGAGAATTATCCTTCTTTGCCGATCAAGTTTCATTTACCCAAAAAATTAAGGTCAAGAATTCTGGAGATGTCAATCTAACGGTTACTTTCATGGCGTGTAATGATGAAATGTGTCTACCTCCAGAAGATAAATTGTTTACGATTAGTATAGAAAAATAAGTATGAAAAGAAATCTATTATTGTCTCTTGTCCTAGTTGTCGCAGCTATGATGGTTACGGCCAATGTCAATGCCCAAGGAAGTTGGAGGGATAAGTTAACCTGGACCTTTAAGATTCAGAAAATCGACAATAATCATGCTTATATTGTTGGAACGGCAAAATTAATTGAGGGATGGCATATTTTTTCCGTGAATCACGATCCAATGAAGGCTGATTTTACGGGATATCCAACTGGATTTAAGTTTAAATCAACTGATAATTATAAGCTCGTTGGAAAATTGCAAGATGGAAAAAAACCTGAAGAACACACAGACGATTTAGGAGTTTCGCTTTACTTTGAAGGGACAGTATCTTTCAAGCAGAAAATTGAGGTCTTGACGGACGAAGCTTTTAATATTGAGTTTGGTGCAACATTTCAAATCTGCGATGAAAATGGATGTATCTTTCCCCCCGAAGAAGAGAAGACCTTGAGAGTGTCTGGCTATAAACCTGGTGGAAACGAATTAGACGAAGTTGAGGGTGAGAAATTGACGATTAAGTCTGATCATGCTGTTGATAAAGAGGGTAATAAATACGTTCAGTATTTGAACGAATGGGTTCGTGTTCCAGAAGAGAATAGCGCGAAGTTTTACAAAACGTATCTTGAATTAGGAGGGAAATATGAAAATTAGTAAACTAATTCTAGTCCTAGCCGTTGCGCTAGTCTACTCTGCCGGGTCTGTATTTGCAATCCAGGAGAAGTCAATGAACAATGAGGTTAAGGCAATGCTCGAACTCGTTGAAACCAAGAAAGATTTTGCCGATGCCTTAAGCTTAATCGGTGATAAGTATCAAGCTGAGTTTAAAGAGGATTCTGAACTCAATGAATTGGTGGAAGGACTTTCTATAAAGCATAAAACTGAATTGCCTGATTGGGCTATAGTTGTAGCGGATGATAAGTCATCCAAGGGGTCCAGTTCAATAGATAAAGAAGAAGATGACCCCAAAGAAACGAGAAGTCTATGGAGTCTCTTTTTTGAAGGGATTGGATGGGGATTTGTTGCGTTGTTAACACCTTGTGTTTTCCCGATGATACCTATGACTGTGTCCTTCTTTACCAAACAATCGAAAACACGGGCAAAGGGTATAATTAACGCATTAATCTATGGTCTCTCTATTGTTGTGATCTATGTGGCACTTGGGTTATTAATTACACTTGCATCAGGAAGCCCGGCAACAGTTTATAACCTCTCCACGAATCTGTGGATGAACATTACATTCTTCGCAATATTTATGCTTTTCGCCTTCTCGTTTCTTGGTGCGTTTGAGATTAAGATGCCAGATAAGTGGGTGAATAACGCTGATAAAAAAGCGGATAAGGGAGGTTTGATAGGAATCTTTTTCATGGCATTTACACTTGCTTTAGTTTCCTTTTCATGTACAGGACCAATAATTGGCTCTTCTTTAGTTCAGGCGCTTAGCTCGGGATCAATGGGCGGGCCTGTAGCGATTATGGGCGGATTCTCTATAGCCCTAGCATTACCTTTTATGTTATTCGCGATCTTCCCAAGTTGGTTGAACTCAATGCCGCAATCCGGAGGTTGGTTGAATTCTGTAAAGGTAGTTCTTGGACTTTTGGAGATTGCACTAGCATTGAAGTTCTTCAGTATGGTAGATCTTGCTTATCATTGGGACATCTTAACACGTGAATTATTTGTGGCAATTTGGTTTGTCATCTTTATAGTGATTGGATTTTACTTACTTGGGAAGATTCGATTTGCTCATGATTCACCAGTTGAGAAATTGAGCGTAACACGATTCATGTTTGCCTTTTCGTCACTAGTATTTGCGATTTACTTGTTGCCTGGAATGTGGGGTGCGCCATTAACAATGATTGATGGGGTGGCTCCTCCAAGAACACACTCTGAGGACAGTTTTAGATTTGTGAAAGGTGAGACTGAAATTCCAGTTGCAGCCGGAGATGAACTTGTCTTTGAAGAGTATCGCTCTGAAATGCATGAAGTAGCCGATGGTTCTATCCTTGTGTTCCATGATTTGGCCATCGCGCATGAATATGCGAAGAAAGTGAATAAACCAGTCTTGGTTGATTTTACTGGACACTCGTGCGCAAATTGTCGAAAGACAGAATCATCTATTTGGACAGCAGATGAAGTGCGACCAATACTTCAGAATAAGTATGTAATTGTCTCCTTGTATTGTGACGATCGAACGGAACTTCCAGAATCTGAACATGTCTACTCAGATGAACTCAAAGGAAAGATTAAAACCGTTGGAAACAAATGGTGTGCGTATCAAATCAAAACATACAAACAGCTTTCACAGCCACTTTATATTGTACAAGACCTAGATGGTACTGACCTCTCGAAACCGAGGGGGTATGATTCAAGCATTGAGGCTTACGCAAAATTCCTGAAGACGGGACTTGAGAAATTCAATAAGAACAATCCAGAGAAAGCGCCGGCCGAAAAAAAATAAGCACAAATCCTTCAGTTAACGCTGAGGGATTTTTTTTAGCTTTGTTTTCATGAATAATTTCCTGATAACGCCGATTGAATTCCTCAAGGGAGTAGGGCCGCAAAGGGCTCAGCTTCTCAAGTCGGAAATTGGTATTCATACATTTCAGGATCTTCTAGAATATTTCCCGTTTCGCTATGTAGATCGCTCCGAATTTCAGCAAGTAGCAGATTTGACTGAGCAAGATGGTTTTGCTCAATTGAAAGGTAGAATTGTTGCAGTCATGGAGACGGGAGTTGGACGAAGTAAGCGACTGACCGCTAAATTCCAAGATGAAACTGGAATTATCGACCTTGTTTGGTTTAAAGGTGCTCGATGGATCAGGTCTTCGCTAGAAGCAAATAAGGACCTCCAAATTTACGGTCGACCGAAATACTTCAAAGGGAAATGGAATATTCCTCATCCAGAAATTTCGGAACTCAACGTAAACGACTTAAGTGGGTTTCAGGCGGTTTATCATAGCACTGAAAAATTGACTTCTCGTGGTTTAAATTCAAAAGGGATAGCGAAGCTAGTCAAGACCGTTTTGGGTGAGTTAAATCAACCGCTAGAAGATCTGTTGTCGGAGGAAATCAGAAAAGAGCACCGTTTAATTGGTCGTACAAAGGCAATTCAATTAATCCATATTCCTGAAAATGAACAGGAAGCTCAATATGCGACATTTCGATTGAAATTTGAGGAGCTATTCTTCCTTCAGATGGAGTTGTTAGTCCGCAAGAAAATTACAATGAACAAGTCGAAAGGCTATGTCATGAGCGAGGTTGGAAAGAACTTCAATTCGTTCTATAACGATCATCTACCTTTTGATCTGACAGGAGCCCAAAAGCGCGTGCTAAAAGAAATTAGAAACGATATGCGGACGGGGCACCATATGAATCGTCTCCTTCAAGGGGATGTCGGTTCTGGAAAGACCTTAGTGGCGTTGCTAAGTATGTTGCTTGCGATTGATAATGGGTTTCAAGCAGCAATTATGGCTCCCACAGAAATTTTGGCAATACAACACAACGAATCAATCGGTGAGTACATGAAACTCCTCGGTGTCAAGGTTGCTTTGCTCACTGGATCAACTAAAAAGAAAGATAGAGTTGTATTACACGAGGCGTTGGAGAGCGGGGAAATTGACATCCTAATTGGGACACATGCCCTTCTCGAAGATCCAGTTATTTTTCAAAACATTGGGATCGTTGTTATTGATGAACAACATCGTTTTGGCGTCAAGCAGCGCGCTCGAATGTGGAAAAAGAACAAACTTCCACCGCATATTTTGATCATGACGGCAACACCGATTCCTAGAACGTTGGCAATGACCTTTTATGGAGATTTGGATGTTTCGGTCATTGATGAACTTCCTCCAGGACGAAAACCAATCACTACTACGCATCGTCAGGAAGCTAGTCGACTTAGAGTCTTCGGATTCATGAAGGAAGAGATTGCGAAAGGCCGTCAAATTTATATTGTTTATCCGCTGATTAATGAGTCCGAAACCTTGGATTTCAATAACCTCATGGATGGATATGAAGCGATAACACGCACTTTCCCATTACCTGATTATACCGTCAGTATTGTGCACGGTAAGATGAAGCCAGCCGATAAAGAGTTTGAAATGAATCGATTTGTGAAGGGAGAAACTCAAATAATGGTGGCAACCACGGTGATAGAAGTCGGAGTGAATGTTCCCAACGCGTCAGTAATGATCATTGAGAGCGCCGAACGATTTGGTCTGTCTCAATTACATCAGTTACGAGGTAGAGTAGGGCGTGGAGCTGAGAAATCGTATTGCATCTTGATGACAGGCGAAAAATTGGGGAAGGAAAGCATGAAGCGTATGGAGACGATGGTTCGAACGAACGACGGTTTTGAAATTGCTGAAGTTGATCTGCAATTACGTGGTCCAGGAGATTTGATGGGGACACAGCAAAGTGGAGAACTAGATTTGAAAATTGCCAACTTAGCATCTGATGGCCAATTAGTATCGCTCGCAAGGGAGGCTGCTAAGAGCATTTTGAAACTTGATCCAGGAGTTGATAATGAAGAGAATCGAGGAATTCGCGTAAAGCTATCTGCAATACTTCGCGCCCGGCCGAACTGGGGGAACATTTCATAACTATTTTTTGAGAAAATGCAATCATTAACAAGTTATGCGTAATATTGATATCGCTAAACAATAGTATGAAGACAATTATCGCTCTTTCTTTTTTCCTTGCATCCTTTGTAGCATCTGCTCAACTCATTGACGGTGACCTGATGAATGAAGGTCGAAAAATGCTAGGAAAGCATCCGTTTCTTATCGAAGCGACCTCTTCTGGTTGGGTTAAATATGAACTCGCAGTAAATCGCGAAGGGAAAGTGACGAGTGCAACCTTGGTTGAAACCAACTTGAAAAGTACACCGACCAAAATCAAACTAAGAAACCATGCGATGGGGTTTGTCTTTGAAAAAGGAACGTATTATCCGAAGTTTCACCATGTCGTGGTCAAGATTACCTCAATGAAATCGACTCAAATTTCTAAGAAAGAAGAAGAGTTGCTCAAAGGACTCTAGCGCATCTTTTATTTTCAGGTCTAATTTTCTGCTTGCACTAAAGTATTGTCCTTGTTAACACATTGTTGCCTTTTTTTTATTGCCGCTTGAGATCTCTCGAGTACCTTTGTAATGCGATTTAGCACGCAACTTAGGCTAAGATATTACGTCTAATCAATTGAAGCTAAATAATACCTATTGAGCATGAGAGTACTGTTTACAATTATATTTTTGATTTGCATTGGATCTCATGCCTTTTCGCAATGTGCGTCGCCAATTACTATGCTGACTGAAAATTTTGATGGACCATCTCCAATCACTGGAGCCATTACATCAAATATTTATGGTGGTGGTAGTTGGACAAATGCGGCATACATAATTAGTGGCCCCGCACACGGCTGGTTTAATGTTCAAAATGGCTTATCAAATGTCGACGTATATGATCGTCAGCTAACGGGTTTTTGTCCTGATTCCGCTGTTGCGATCTCTCTTTGGACGAGACATTCGTTTGGCGTGACAAATGTCACTTTTAGCGCAATCGATGATTTTGGAACTGTATTAGCGACTTCAACGTTGAATTTGACAACCGTTTTTCAACAAATTGTTTTCAATTTCAATGCAACTACGCCAGGTTTGAGATTTGTAATTCATTGTAATTCGACTGGAGGAAATGGTGTTGATATTGTTGTTGAAGATATAGTAGTCACGCATTGTTCATCTGCAACAAATCAGAATGTAAATCTTGGACTTTGCTCTCTCAATGCTCCTATTGATTTGTTTGCTCAATTTTCAGCCTCGATTCTTGGTGGAGGAACTTGGTCTGGCCCTACGCCTTTATCAAATGGAATCCTTGGAACATTCGATCCGTTGGTTAATACGGATGGAGTTTATTCCTATACAATCGCTGGAAGCTGTTCTCCTCCTTCAACGGTAACCATTGAAATTATGGGTGATATTGATTTAGGGCTGGATACCACAATTTGTGATGGCGCTAATGTGCTATTATCCGCAGGAGCTGGATTTGATAATTATCTCTGGAACACGGGGGCCACAACTAGTGATATAAATGTAACGCTTCCGGGTACTTATTCTGTATCGGTTGAGTCGGTTATAGGAGATATAATTGTGAACGGGGATTTTGAATTAGGAAACACTGGATTTACGACAGCATATACACTCGGTATTGGCGGAGCTTGGGGACCTTTGTCTAATCCCGGGACGTACGCTATTACTACTTCGCCATCTTTGGTGCATAATAATTTTTCTAGCTGTGGCGATCATACGACTGGTGTTGGGAACATGTTAGTTGTAAACGGATCTTCTACAGCAAACACAAATGTTTGGTGCCAAAACGTTATTGTCACTCCTAATACTGATTACGAGTTTTCCGCATGGATTGCAAATGCGCTTAACGATCCCAATGTTGCTAACTTACAATTTTACGTCAATGGTGCTGCCATTGGAAGTATCTTCACTACATCCGTAACTGGATGTGTCTGGGAGCAATATAGCGACAACTGGAATTCTGGTGCAATGACGAATGTTACCTTGTGTATCGTGAATCAAAATACTGCAGGAAGCGGAAATGATTTCGCCTTGGATGACATTCATTTTGGGCCAACATGTACGAAAGTGGATACTATTGTTGTGGATGTTCAAGTGCCGGTTCAGTCAATTACGCTGACACAGCCCTTATGTGCTGGTGATACGAACGGTGAAATACACGTTGACAATTCAGAAGCTACGGAATATAACTTGGATGGTGGTCTTTGGCAGGTTGATTCATTCTTCGTGAACCTTGGTCAAGGAACATATGCCGTTTGCTCGAGAAGTAGCATTGGTTGTACTGTTTGTGAGGATGTTGTTCTAGTAGATCCAGTCGCAGTTAGCATAACGGTTTCGAATGATACCACAATTTGCGAGAATGGAACAGCTACGCTTGAAGCATTTGGGGCAGGAGGAACTGTTTATCAATATCATTGGGGATTTACTGCAGACCTAGGAGCCGTTCAGATGGTAAATCCAACTGTACCGACTACTTACACCGTTTTTGTTGAAAATGAGAATGGTTGTATTTCTCAGGATGCAACAATCAACGTTGCTGTTTTCCCGCCGCTAACGGGTACAATTTCGATGATTGATACGATTTGTCCAGGAGAAACAGTCGATGTGTCGGCAACAGCCGCGGGTGGTCAAGGTCAGCCTTATACGTTTGATTGGGATACAGGAGTGAGTTATACTGGACTTGGTCAGCATTCGTTGAGTGTAAGCCCATCAATTACTACAAGTTATTCCGTGACCATTTCCGATGGTTGCGAAAGTACGCCGATTAACCTTATTACCACAGTGCACGTTGCAGATTTACCAATAGTTGCAATAACTGTTCTCAATCCAAATCAATGTGAACCCGGTGTTTTTACGATTGTTAATAGCTCAACTCCGTCTTCTAGCAGTTTTACGTACTGGTTAGTTGGTGGAGTGCATCAATTCATTAATCAGGACACAATTACTACTCCAGGCTTAATGCATGGAGATTATGATGTGCAATTAATAGTCGGTTCTCTAGAAGGTTGTATTGATTCTCTAACCATTACTGATCTACTGCATGTCGATCCAATTCCAGTCGCTGATTTCGTATACTCTCCGAATCCTATTACCATGTTTAATTCACAGGTGTACTTCTCGAATTTATCCATTAATGCAAGCACTTACGAGTGGTATTTCGATCAAGGAGTGCCAGCACAATCTATAGCAGAGAATCCAACAACAGTTTTTCCTGATGGTCAAGAAGGAACCTATCAGGTAATGCTGATTGCGGCTTCAGATTTGGGCTGTCTTGATACAGCATTTTTAGATGTTATCGTCTATTCAGAAATATTGATTTATGCTCCCAATGCATTCACTCCTGATGGCGATGAACACAATCAGAATTGGTTCGTCCATATGGAGGGGATTGATATTTACGATTTTGAATTACAATTGTTCAATCGTTGGGGAGAGCTAGTATGGGAGAGCCATGATATTTCCGTTGGATGGGATGGTACTTACAATGGGAACTGCGCTCAAGTTGGAACCTATACATGGGTTGTTCATGCCAAGGATTTATTCAATGATGAAAGACATGTCTTTAATGGTCATGTGACGCTCTTAAAGTGATCGAGAATCCATTACAAGAACAGCGTAGCTTGATATGTTAACGTTGGATGTACGCACAAAAAAAGCCCAACTGAATGAACAGATGGGCTTCGATTAAATTTTCTAACTGCCTATTTCGGGTATATCTTAGCGATTGTTGCTGCATGAATTTCCATGATCTTCTTGCGCTTCAATTTAAGCGTTGGTGTTAACTCTCCCCCCTCAATAGATAACTCAGCATTAAGTAACTCAGTGCATTTTAATTGCTCCCAACTTCCGTAGCCTTTATTAAATGTTGCAACTTCCTCATCAATGCGGGCTTTAACTTTGTCGTTTGATATGATTTCATCATTACTCGCTGCGTCGAGTGATAATTCTTTCCGTTTTGCCCATTCTTTCACAAATTCAAAATTGGGTACAATGAGCGCTGACGGAAATTTCTCACTTTCCCCGATCACCATAATTTGTTCAATAAACCGCGATTCCTTGAACTTGTTTTCCATTGCCTGTGGCGCGATGTATTTACCTCCGGAAGTTTTGAATATTTCTTTCTTTCGATCGGTAATTTTCAAGAATTTCCCTTCGACCATCTCTCCAATGTCACCCGTATGGAACCATCCATCTTTAATTACTTCAGCGGTTTTATCAGGAAGGTTGTAATAACCCATCATCACATTTGGGCCTTGAATTAAGATCTCTCCATCTTCAGCAATCTTAACCTTAACATCATCAATTACCGGTCCAACACAACCAATTCGAACTCCTCGATCAAAACTGTTTACAGTACAAACCGGTGATGTTTCCGTTAGTCCATAACCTTCTAAAATGGGTATGTCAGCAGCGATAAAGATTCGCGCTAATCGAGGTTGAAGTGCAGCACTTCCTGAAGCAATTGCCCGAACATTTCCACCGAGCGCTTCTTGCCATTTACTGAAGATTAATTTTCGTGCAATCTTCAACTTGAAATTGTAACCGAAAGATCTGTTTTCAATCTCATAGCGCTCTGCGAGCCTCACAGCCCAAAAGAATAAGTTACGCTTGATGCCTTTGAGATCATCACCCTTGGCCATTATTTTATCAAATACTTTTTCGATTAATCGTGGTACGGCAGAGAATACATCAGGCTTAACTTCTCGTATGTTGTCACCGATTGTTTCCATTGATTCAGCGAAATATACTGACGCACCAATGTACATATATAAGTAGTGTAACATCCGTTCGTAAATGTGACATACTGGAAGAAATGTTAATACTTTCGAGTTCTGGTCTGCAGGTATCGGATCAATACAGCCATTTACATTGGATAATATATTTTTATGTGAGAGCATTACTCCCTTTGGAAATCCTGTTGTTCCTGAGGTATAGATAATCGTCGCTAGATCTTCGGACTGAACCTTCTCCATGCGTCCTTTTACCTCATCTTCACTAATATCACCACCGGCACTTTTGATTTCCGACCAATTCTGGGCATTTGGAACATCTTCCATCGTGAACAGATTCTCTAAGGTCGGAATCGAGCTCTTTATATTCGTGATTTTTTCATGTAATTCGCCATCACTTACAACGCATAATTTGATGCCTGCATCGTTGAAAATATACTGGTAATCACTCTCAGAAATGTTAGGGTAAAATGGAACAACAATCGCACCGGTTTGTTGAATGCCGATGTCCATTACGTTCCATTCGTAGCGCGTTGGAGATACTAAACCAATCATGTCGCCAGGCTTTACTCCCATCGCAATTAAACCCTTGGAAATGGCCATTGATTCGTCTAAAAATTTTTGTGTACTGACACCTTTCCACTCCCCATTTGTCTTCGTAACGAACATATCTTGTTGCGCATAAGAATTAAGTTGGTGATAAGGAATATCGAAAAGTCTTTTTGCTTGTATCATGAATGGTGTATTAGTGCATTGCGAAAATAGGAAAATACTATGAATAAATATTCGGTAAGAAGGGGGTTTTGTTCGACGAAAAAGGCATTATGGTAATTGGAGGTATTGAAATGTGCCGAAAAGCAGTAAATACGTGTTATAACTGTAACAATATCAGGTCTTCATTTGTTTTAACTGTAAGAACTGAACAAGGATTTTTGAAAAGAAGTGAATACAATATCGTCGTTAGAGAGCAATCCGGAAATTTATTCGGATATGCGATCCGTTTTCTCCGCAACAGAGAAGACGCGAAAGATATTGTGCAAGATGTTTTTGAAAAACTTTGGCTGAATAGGAAGAAAGTAGAATTTCTGAAAGCTAAATCATGGATGTTTACTACTGCACACAATGCTATGATCAACTTTGCAACACGCAAGGGAAGAATACAATTGAGTGATCAGATGGCAGCCTATGATTCTGGAACAACTAAAGTGAACTCCTACGAGTCTCAACAAGTTGTTGATAGAGCGGTGGGAATTCTTCCTCCAATTCAAAAAAGTGTGATTCTATTGCGAGATTTACAAGGGTATTCCTACAAGGATATCGGAGCGATCCTCGAACTAAATGAATCCCAAGTCAAGGTATACTTGTTTAGAGCTAGAAAGAAAATTAAAAATCAGTTAAAAGGAATGATAGAGTTGGTATGAGCAAACCCTCATTTTCAAATATCGATTTATGGCTCTTTGAGCTCGCGGAAGGTAATCTTTCGGCTGATCAAGTTGAGCGCCTAGAGCTTTTTCTCTTACAGAATCCTGAATTGGATATTGAAAGGGATATGTGGGAGTTTGCCCGTGTAGATAATACTTCAGTGACTTTCCCAGACGCTGAGGAGTTAGAGCGTAAAAGACGCCCAGTTGCATTATACCTCACTTCTTTATTAGTATTGCTATTTGTTGGAGCTGGGGCATATGGTCTATGGACAACCCAATCTGGAGCTGATAAAGGAGATACGCTGCTTGCAGAATACAACAAAACAAAACAAGATAACCTCGAGCGCGAAAATACATTGTTGAGGGTCGAATTAGCAAAAAGAATTGAAACTGAAAATTTGAATGAATCGGGATCAAGTAAAAGACGCGATGATCTTCAATCGTCACTTGCTTCACGCTTTTTCGATAATGGAGAATATTCTATAACCGAAAATGGCGTATACGGATCGGGCTTAGCAATAGATGGAGTTGCATATCAAAATTGGTTCGCATTAAATGCGTTTCCACCTAGAGTAAACGGAATTACTGTGAATGGAGAGCCATTGATAGCAATAAGTCAACCTGTTCCATTCGTTAGCACAGCTCTTGTAGGTAGTGCTTTGGTAAATGAGCCGCCACTAATCGCTAGTATAGATGAACCGGAATATTTACTTATATCAAATGACTTCTATGGTAAACACTCTCCAGGATATGTAGGTCGAGATGATTTTCATACACACGCAGTTACTGAAATTGATTATACAGGAAAACACCGCTGGTCCGAGCGAAAAGCAAGAAAGGCCGATCCTAGTCATGGAGGAAAAGGAAACGATTACAAGGCAGGGCTAAGTATAAAATTGAAACGACTGTCGAATAAAATTCGACAGATGGCAGATAATCCAGTGGCATTGAGAAATTCTCGTGATCCGCATTATCATGTGCCTGGAATGACTTCCAATGATATTAGTTTTAGTTCAGCAGGAACGCTCGTGTCGACGAAAGTTCAGGCGATGTCAAGAATTCAATGGCTCGGGAAAGAGAATGAACAATTGATAAATGAATTAGCCATCGATGGTTACTCTTATGGTATTCGCGGTGGATGGGGCATACAATTGAATCATGCAATGTATGATGACGGTGGAATTCACATCGGACAACTCGCATTTACGTATTCACCAAAATTCTCGGTTTCTAATTGGATATCTGTGGAACCTTCCGTTCGATTTAAGATGGGAGACAAGGTCTTGAATGCAGATATGTTGGCTGGAACTGAACAGGTAGAACTAGATCGAGGAAACGCTCAAGACTTCTATTCAAACGGAAATCCACAAATTGGGCGCAATCTTTGGTACAGAGATCTTGGAGTAGGCTTGTTGGTGAATACAAAATGGTTCTTCGTTGGTATTCAAGCGGATAATTTATTCAAGCATCAAGATAATATTTATTCAGATGATTGGTCTGACCCACGAAGAGCGGGAGATCATATTGTAGCTACAATCGGAACAGACTGGCTCTCGAGATCAGAGGATTTTGAATTGTCGCCGTATGCGGTTTACCAGAAGAAAGAAAATTTTTCAGAAGTTTGGGCGGGTGCCAATTTTAGATGGAAAGGATTGAGTGTTGGAGTAGCAGGAAGTAGCCTATTGGATCCGGCGGCTTCAATCGGAATGAAATTTGATCAGTTTAGTTTGCATTACAATGCAGATTATACAACAAGTAGTATGACAGGTGAGAGAGCGTTATCACATCAAGTGACTTTGCGCCTTCAAGCTAAAACGAGTCGGTTTGGACAGCGACAATTTAAATTATAAGAATATGAGAGGTTTAGTGTGTTGCATACTATTGGGGATGATGAGTGGGAGTGTTCTTAGTCAAGATTTGGAATTTACGCAGTTCTATTCGAATCCGATATATTTGAATCCAGCCTTGGCGGGAACAAATCAATGTCCGCGATTCGTAATGAACTATAGAAATCAATGGCCTTCTTTATCAGGGTCGTATGTTTCGTATGCTGCGGCGTATGATAATTATTTCAAAAATATTAGTGGAGGAATTGGAATCATCGCCGTACACGATGTTCAAGCGAAAACAATTAATTCATCACAATTGGGATTGATCTATTCATACCATTTGCCACTGAATCGTAAGTGGACAATGCTATTGGGTGCAAAAGCAAATTACTGGCAAAAATTCCTTGATTGGGATAAATTAACCTTCGGAGATATGATTGATCCTCGACGTGGATTTATTTATCAAACGGGTGATGTTCCAAGAGGTGGTTCTAGAGGTTTCTTTGATGCTTCTGCAGGAGTTGTCTTATTTAATAAGCATTTCAATATGGGATTCGCAGCGAATCACCTGAACCGTCCGAACGAGTCAATGATTGTTGGTGATTCAAAATTACCGATGCGATTTACGGGACACATGTCAGCCTACATTCCATTAGGAGGGAAATCGCAATTCAAGAATAAAACGGTTATTATGCCATCCGTCATTTATACGTATCAAAATGGTTTCCAGCAACTGAATATCGGTACCTATGTTAAGTACGGAGGATTTACGGTAGGAACATGGTTGAGAAATCAAGATGCATTTATTTTGACAATCGGTGTGGATACACCAAAGTTTAAAATTGGATACAGCTACGATGTAACCGTCTCTGAATTAAATAATGGTGTTTCAGGAGGCGCTCATGAGATATCATTAGGATTCAATTTTAACTGTACAACAAGACCGGTTCGATTTAGAACGATTTCTTGTCCGTCATTTTAGGAATAGCGCCGCAATCACTTTCCTGGTTTGTCGATTGTGGTAACTATAAAAAGGTTTATTCTACCGAGTAAACCTTTTTTCCTTTTATAAAAACGGTGTTTGCAAAGTTGTTGTGAAACGATGAATACGTAGCAATTTGTTGCTCAAAGATGACGAGCGTCGCATCCTTTCCATTCTCAATCGTACCCAATTCTTCCTCCTGAAAAGAAGCCATAGCTGCCCACTGCGTCATTCCTCGGATACAGTCATCGAGCGAAATACTTTGTTCAGGTAAAAAACCTCCAGCCGGACGATTTTCGGCATCTTTTCTCACTGTTGCAGCATGAATTGTTCTAAATGGATCCAAGTGGTCAAAAGGGAAGTCAGTCCCTATTGCGGCAACTCTGAATTCTTCGAGTATTGCTTTATAAGCATAGGCACGATTCATTCGTGTACTACCTAGCCTACTTTCGACCCATGAGTGATCCGAGACAGCATGTGTCGGTTGAATACTAGGAAATGCACCGGCAAGCGCCAATTCCGGAAGATCTACAGGATCGATAACTTGTGCGTGTTCAATTCTCCAACGATGATCCGGATTTGTCTTGAAAACACGCTGATAAAGCGCGAGCATCAGCCTATTCGTAGAGTCCCCGATCGAGTGCGTATTCATCTGATAACCGATTTCTTCACAAAGACGAGCGATTCGATCGATCTCCTCCCAAGAAGTTGTCAGGTGCCCTTGTGTACCCGGTTTATCTGCATATGGTGACTTCAAAAAGGCGCCTCGACTGCCTAGCGCACCATCAGCGTATACTTTAAAACTTCTTATGGATAGATTCTCATTTACGTAAACTCCATTAGTTCTGGCAAAGGCAATGTTCTCCTCACTCGGTATTAACATCGCGTAAACATTCAAATCTAAAATGTCCTTTTCAATCCAGCGTTCGATGATTGATAAATCCTTTGAAGTAATTCCGGCTTCATGAACTCCAGTAATTCCATAGCTATATAGTTCGCTTTGTACCTCTGATAATGCAGAAGTTAACTCTATCTGTGAATAAGATGGAGTGAGCTCGAAAATTGGATTCATCGCATTGTCAATAATGATTCCGCTTGCTATACTGTCTTCAATATAGGTGAAATAGCCTCCTTCATATTTAAGCGGATCATTGGCAACAGTTGCAATAACGTCGGAAGATTTCAATAAATACTCGTTGACCAACATGGAATGGCCGTCTACTCGGACTAATGCAACAGAGACATCAGGAAAAACTTCGTTGAGTCTTTTGTTCGTTGGGAGCGTGTCTTGACCCCAAAGCGTCTGATCCCAACCCGAACCTATAATGAACTTCGCGTTATTCTTTGCTTGGTACTTTTGAACACGAACAAGGAGTTCATCATAAGACCTGCATCCAGAAAGATCGACTCCTAGTTTTTTTCGGACATAGCTCATAATATGACCATGGGCATCCGTTAGTCCTGGATAAATGTGTTTTTGTTCGGCATCGATGTATTCTTCGGCACTATATTTATTCAAAATTTGACGCTCTGGCCCAACTTCAACAATAATTCCATCTTTAATTGCTATGGCGCTTTCAATCGCATCATTGCCATCAAGGGTATGGATTTGTGCGTTGTGAATCACAAGATCAACAGACTCGCCTTTCATGCACGATGAAAAAAGCAGAATTAAGACAAAGACGACGACTAGCTGAATGATTTTCATACATATGTTTTTTCAAAAATAATGCTTTAGTTCGAAGCACAGTTTGTTGATGGGAATTACTAATTTTGAACTCAATTATTTTGAACATGGAGATCCCGAAAACATACGAGTCGCAAAAGGCAGAAGAGAAATGGTATTCACACTGGATGGAGAAAGGTTATTTCCACTCTGAACCTGATGATAGAGAGCCTTACACGATAGTCATTCCACCACCAAACGTGACTGGGATTCTGCACATGGGACACATGTTAAATAATACGATTCAAGA
This sequence comes from Flavobacteriaceae bacterium, assembly GCA_047624355.1. Classification (GTDB taxonomy): domain Bacteria; phylum Bacteroidota; class Bacteroidia; order Flavobacteriales_D; family Crocinitomicaceae; genus UBA4466. The sequence goes on from JBLHPQ010000038.1 coordinate 23,874, forward strand.
TATTTTGGTTCGACGTGCACGTATGCAAGGTAAAAATGCATGCTGGGTACCTGGGACTGATCATGCATCTATTGCAACTGAAGCTAAAGTAGTTCAAAAACTGAGGGCTGAAGGAATCAAAAAATCAGACCTTACGAGAGATGAATTCTTAGCACATGCTTTTGAGTGGAAGGATAAGCACGGTGGAATCATTTTGGAGCAATTGAAGAAACTAGGTGCATCATGTGATTGGGAACGAACGAATTTCACGATGAACCCGGAGTATTCGGAGTCCGTATTAGATGTCTTCGTCGATTTATTCAATAAAGGGAAAGTTTACCGCGGATTACGTATGGTTAACTGGGATCCTGAAGCATTAACAGCACTCTCTGATGAAGAGGTGATGCACAAAGAAGTGAATTCTAAATTGTTCTATGTTCGCTATAAAATTGAAGGAACGGATGATGATTGGCTGACAATTGCAACAACACGACCTGAAACAATTCTTGGTGATTCAGCAATTTGTGTAAACCCGAAAGATCCTCGTTTCACACATCTGCATGGCAAAAAGGCGATCGTTCCATTGACAAATCGATCAATTCCAATTATCGCAGATGATTATGTTGATATCGAATTTGGAACGGGGTGTTTAAAAGTTACTCCTGCGCATGATACCAACGATTATGCACTTGGACAAAAGCATAAACTAGAAACATTCGATATTTTAAACGATAATGGTTCATTGAATGCCCTTGGATTGGAGTTCGAAGGAATGGACCGTTTCGTAGCGCGTAAAGCAATTGAAAAAGTACTATACGATAAAGGCTATTTGATAAAAACGGAAGACCATATTAATAAAGTTGGTTTTTCTGAACGTACAAATGCTGCCATTGAACCAAAATTGTCTTTACAGTGGTTCGTCGATATGAAAGGTTTGTCGAAAAAAGCACTCGACAATGTTATGGACGGGGATGTTAAGTTTCATCCTGAAAAGTTTAAAAACACCTATCGTCACTGGATGGAGAACATCAAAGATTGGTGTATCTCTCGACAATTATGGTGGGGACATCAAATCCCAGTATGGTATTACGGCACTGGTGAGGATGATTTCGTTGTTACTAAGTCGAAAGAAGAGGCTGTGAAAATGGCAATCGCTAAGTCGGGTAAAGATATTACTGAATCAGATTTGCGACAAGACGAGGACGTTTTAGATACATGGTTCTCTAGCTGGTTGTGGCCAATTTCTGTTTTCAACGGATTAACGCAACCAAATAACGACGAGATTAATTATTACTATCCGACAAATGATATTGTAACGGCACCAGAAATTATGTTCTTCTGGGTGGCTCGAATGATCATTGCGGGTAATGAGTACATGGATGATATTCCATTTAAAAATGTGTACTACACAGGAATTGTTCGTGATAAGTTGGGTCGGAAAATGTCTAAGCAATTAGGGAATTCACCTGATCCAATAGAATTGATTGCTAAGTATGGTGCAGATGGAGTTAGAATCGGAATCTTGATTTCTTCTCCTGCTGGAAATGATTTACCATTTGATAGTTCACAGTGTGAGCAAGGAAGAAATTTCTCCAATAAGCTCTGGAATGCATTTCGTCTGATTGATTCATGGAAAGTGCAGGAAGATTTGCCGCAACCGGAATCTTCAGTTCGCGCAATCGAGTGGTTTGAAGCTCGAATGAATCAAGAATTGGAACGAATCAATGGTCTTTTCGATAAGTTTAAAGTGTCTGAGGCATTGATGGCAATTTACAAGTTGACGTGGGATGATTTTTGCTCATGGTACCTTGAAATGATCAAACCTGGATATCAACATCCAATTGATCGCAAGACAATTGAATCAACCAAAGACTTCTTCGAAAAGCTATTGAAAATACTTCAGCCTTTTACACCATTTATTGCAGAAGAACTCTGGCATTTAGTGCGCGAAAGAGAAGATGGTGACGATATTATCATCGCATCTTGGCCAGAGGTTACTCCAGTGAAAGAAACTGTTCTAGGACAGTTTAAGTTGGCTGGTGAGGTAATCACGAACATTAGAAATATTCGTAAGAAGAATAACATTGCGAATAAAGTCAAAATGGACTTATTCATTAAGAAGAACAAAGACCTCGATCAGGCGTTTGATTCTGTTATTGTAAAAATGGCGAATCTTTCTCAGCTTGAATACAGAACGGATAAAGTCGATAACGCCAATACATTCATCGTAGATCAAAATGAATACTTCGTTCCTTTTGGCGACACGATTGATGTTGAAGCGGAAAAGGACAAAATGACTTCTGAATTAGAGTACACGAAAAAGTTTCTAGTAGGTGTTCAGCGCAAGTTGCAAAACGAGAAGTTCGTAGGAAGTGCTCCAGAACAAGTTGTAGCTATTGAGCGCAAGAAAGAAGCTGATGCAGTCAGCAAGATTGCAATTCTTGAGGAGAAGATCGAGACATTGAGCTAATAATTTATTAACTTCCTGTCAGTCAAACTGATAATAACTCAAATATGTCCCTGAACGATTCGTTGCTAGATGAGAATGTTAAACCATCAATGACTTCCATCAAGGAGTTTACTTACCCGATGGAGTTCGAATTTAAGATTTCCAGCCTTGCTAATGATTTTACTGCGCGCGATGCGAATAAACAAACTGTTGCTTATGTTCGACAGAAAATGTTCAAATTCAAAGAAGCAATCTCGGTTTATGCCGACGAATCTAAGCAAGATGTACTCTATAAAATCAATGCAGATCGTGTAATTGACTTTAATGCAAATTATGCCTTTAGTTCTGATGGTGGAGACGTTTTTGGAAGAGTTGGACGAAGAGGGGCAAGATCTATTTTAAAAGCACACTATGAGGTATTCGATCTCGAAGGCGAAATCGAGTTTCTCATTCAAGAGGAAAATCCTTGGACTAAATTCTTTGATTTTTTGCTTAGCGAAGTACCTATTTTGAATTTTTTCACGGGCTACTTTTTCAATCCAAAATATACGGTCAAAAGGCAAGACGGTACGCTCGTTGCTCGCCTATCAAAAGAAGCTTCTTTTTGGGGACGACGATTTAAACTTGACAAAATCTCGGACACAGAGAAGGGTGAAGATGAACGCATGTTATTGGCGCTTATGATGATGTCACTGCTTGAACGCAGAAGAGGGTAGTCCTTTACTTAATAATTCCTCAATAACATCAATGTGTCTTACTTTTCTTTAGAGTAGAGAATCTCCCTTACAGTTGAGCGAGAAATAAAGTGATAGTTAGTTTTCACTTTTTCGAATACAGCTTTCGCCCATTCTAAATCGCCGTCCTTGTCTGAGTCACGAAGCGTTTGATAAATCCCTTGAATTAGCCATCTTCTGCCAACAAGCGTTAGATGCTTTTTAATCTCTGGGCGCGCTTCTGTATAGCCAACCTTAATCGTCAACTGATACCATTCTGATTTAATAGATGCGTTTGCACTTTTACTAAAGTCAAGTTGTTTATCAATCATCGCTAATTTGTCAGGCGAGATGTTTGGAGAGAGTGCGCGAACAAAAGCTAGCCACTCTTGTGTGATATAATCACCGCGCTGCATGTTTGCGTTTTCACCAATAAAAACGTCTTCGCCCTTATTGAGTTTTTCAGCTAGCTCTCCCATTCTGTCTAATCTATCCGATTGGACAGTCACACAGTTTTCAGGAAGTCCTGGTTGATAAATCCATTCATTAGTATTAAAATCGGTGAAGTTGTTTGGTTCAAGCAAAGCTGAATTCAGGTAGCGAATGAATTTTTCCGTGCTAATTGTTTGGAAAGCATGCTCATTAAAGTACTCTTTCAAGAATGCGTCAAAGGTCTCACGTCCAACTAATTCTTCAAGTGTTCTAAGGAAAAAGGCTCCTTTGTTGTACGCGATTTCTGTCATCCCATCGTCTGGATTCCGTTCATTCAATTCAAGTTTAAGACGCGAGTCTTCAGGGTGCGGACTATCACCGTTTTCCATATCATCCAGCGTCACATCTAATTCCTGTCTTTCGATAACCTGTAGAATTTCAGCTACTTCCTTACCGTACAATTCTTCCATTATTCGATTCTCGAAGTAAACGGTAAATCCTTCATTTAACCAGAAATCATCCCATGTGGCATTGGTAACTAAATTCCCTGACCATGAATGCGCTAATTCGTGCGCGACAACAGATACTAGGCTTTGATCACCGGCCAAAAGTGTTGGGTTAGCAAAGGTCAAACGCGGGTTCTCCATTCCACCAAATGGGAAGGAGTATGGCAAGATCACCATGTCAAACTGGTCCCATCTGTATTTACCATATAAACCCTCTGCAGTAGCGATCATTTTTGGTAAATCCTCGAATTCATATTTACATTTAGCGGCTAACTCTGGTTCAGAATAAACACCACAATTGTCTCCCAGTGAAGTATAAGTAAGATCTCCAACCGCCAACGCAATCAAGTAAGACGGTATTTTCTGCTTCATTTCGAAGTGGTAATTTCCATCTAGGCTTTTCTCTTCTGGATTGTCAGCGCTCATAATTGCGAGAAGCTCACTTGGTACGTGAATGTCCGCAGAATATGTAATCCGATTCATAGGAGAATCCTGAATTGGGATCCATGAACGTGTTAAGATAGCTTGACCTTGCGTATACATAAAGGGTTGCGTTTTTCCCGATGTTAACGAGGCAGGAAGCCAATCAATCGCTTCAGTTGCTTCTGTAGTTTGGTAGTAGATATTAATGTACTCTGTCGAAGGTTTGATTTTTACATGAAGCGGTTGGCCGAGCCATTCATCTTCATCTCCAATTTCGAAGTCAGTTTCTTTTTCATCTTTATCACCAATGGTCACTTTTTTGATGTCTAAACCTTTAATGTCGAAAGTTGCAGTATCACAGGTGTGTTTACCCATTTGATGCCGGACAACGCCAGATACGATTTCATTCTCAAAGTTGATTTCGAGATCTAAATGTACGTGCGTCGTTCGAATGTCATCAATGTTCGCGTAGGAGTGCGCATCATTCAACGTTTCAATTAACTCATCAGATGATTTCTCTAATTGAGTGCTGCCACAGCTTAATATTATACCGCTGATACACACAGCAATGAGATAGTTTAGTCGCTTCATTTTGTTCTTGTCAGATAGTGGGCAAATATACTCCTTTCGTAAGAATAGTTATTGGAATACCCTGATTTTTCGACAAGTGAAGGGCCTAATAGCAAGAATTGCGCTGAACACTCGACGAATGGATCTCCTGTTGAATTTCGGAATGAACTTTGTAGCACTTCAACAAAATTTTACTACTTTCACGAACCGAATTTATTCAATAACTTCTATGAGTAATCAAGCAGCATCAGCACCTACTAAGACTTTTATGGGCCACCCGATGGGGCTCTTTGTACTCTTCTTTACCGAAATGTGGGAGCGATTCTCTTATTACGGAATGCGTGGGCTTCTAGTTCTTTATATTTCTACATCGGCTACAGCTGTTGGGCACGATGGTGCTGGACTGGGTTGGAGTGGAGGAGATGCTATATGGCTTTACGGTTGGTACACAATGTTGGTCTATGTCATGGCGATTCCAGGAGGGATTTTGGCGGATAAACTACTTGGACAGAAGAAAACGGTAATGATTGGTGGTCTGCTTTTATGCGCAGGTCACGGGATTCTAGCGATTCCAAACAACACGGCATTCTTTACAGGTTTAGCGTTAATTATACTAGGCGTTGGTGCCTTAAAGCCAAATATCTCTACAATGGTTGGTGGTTTGTATAAGCCTGGAGATGCTAGAAGAGATAAAGGATTTACAATATTCTATATAGGAATTAATATTGGTGCATTCTTAGCATCTCTTGTTGTTGGTGTAGTCTCTTACAACTATGGATGGCACGCCGGTTTTGGTTTGGCTGGAATAGGAATGGCACTCGGACAAGTTGTTTACATGATGGGTCAGAAACACCTGACGCATGTTGGGAATTTCATTGGGAAATCTGAAGATCCTGAAGTAGTTGCTGCTGCTAAGAAACCGTTGACGAAAATTGAAAAGGATCGCATTGTGGTTCTACTTTTGTCGTTCATTATAATCATCGTTTTCTGGGGCGCATTTGAGCAAGCTGGAGCATTGATGAACTTCTATACAGATGTTAAAGTGGATAGAGTGATGTTCGGAACAGAAATTCCTGCTGCTGTGTTCCAATCATTAAACGCTGGATATATCATCATCTTCGGAACAGTTATCGCTGGATTCTGGGTATGGTGGAGGAAAAAAGGAAAAGAAGCATCGTCGCTATTTAAAATGGCAATCGGGACGATGATCATGGGACTTGGATTCGTCTTTATGATGTTCGCATCTAAAGAAGCCTCCTCTGAAACATTCGGCAAGGCTGCAATGGTCTGGGTATTCCTCGCATACTTATTCCACACAATTGGCGAGTTATGTACATCACCTGTTTCCTTATCTTTCATTACTAAGTTAGCACCGTTGAAGTATGCCTCGATTATGATGGGTGTATATTTCGCTGCAACTGGATTTGGTAATAAACTAGCCGCTACTGTTGGTGAAGCTTCTCAATTAGAGAAGTATGAAGGCAAGATAATGGTGGCGAAGGAAGTATTCAATCCGTTTACAGAAGTAAAGGAGTATGAAATCGACGGTAAACCACAAGACGACAAGGATTATCCATTGAATCAAGATTTAAATGTAGAGTTTAAAACAAGTGTTTATCTCGCTGATGGAGAAATCGTTTTTGACGATTATGAAAAAGATGTTGCAATTACACAGCTGTTCGAATTGAAGGAAGAAAGCAAGGAAGCGATCAACAAGGAGCTTACAGATTTTGGAGCTACGAAAGAAAACCCGCTCCATGCAAAGCTATTGTTTGAGAAGGATGCAGAAATTGTAAAGGCTGACGATAACGTAATAGGAGATGGAAAAGAATATGGTGTGTCGTTTATCACTGAAGAATCTCAAAACGCACAGGAATACAAGATTTTCATGTGGATTACCATCTTCACGGTTGCATTTGGACTTCTATTAATCGTATTCTTGAAGAAATTAAAGCGCCTTACACATGGCGCAG
>JBLHPQ010000039.1:0-30000 GCA_047624355.1 Flavobacteriaceae bacterium
CAACGAACCCAGCCTTATCGACTTTAGAACCTGTCGTCCCTGTTGAAATTAGTGTCACACTCTTTTGATGAAGTAGCCCTGATTGTTCATTTAAGAACTGTACCATTTCGGCTTTTTTTCCATCGTGCGCGATAATTGCAATGACCATATACTTATTGTTTATTCTACAATTACAAAGGTACCTTATCTCGCGGATAATTGTCGTAATATGACCTATCAACTTAAATTCCAGTCGGGATATTTCACCCTATAAGGTCTCTGTAGTTTTTGATTATTCTGGGCTTGGACTCCTTGAAACGTGAAGTTGTATAAAACAACTCTATTCGCATCTAAAATACCTATTTGTGGGTAGTATTTCGATAGCCATTATTCTTACATTGGCATACCTAATAGAACCAAGTAAAACTTAATTAAGAAATAGGGTTAACCGAACAAGAAGTTAACATAATGGGACAAGAATCTGACCTGACCAATCCCGAAAATAAGGTAAGGCTTAATTTAAAAAATAAATAAAATGAAAATTATTATTGTAAGTTTAGTCTTGGCTTTTTCGGCTTCGACTGTATTAATGTCGTTTACTTTAGATAGCAACGACAATAATAAGCGAGTGGAGTTGTCTCCGGACCAAAATGAATGGGGAAATTGGAAAACAGCAAGTTGTTATAGATACTTGAAATATCGAGTGAAAAAGAAATCATATGCAAACGAGTGGGCAATTGAATTTAAAAACGGATACAATAAAAGTATGTCCATGAGTGTAACTATTGAAGATGGTTATGGCGGGGATAGATTCACAATTCCTTCGGGAGATTCGCGCGTTAGAAGTGCTTATTATACAGATAACAAACAAGCCACAAGCATCAACTTTGGAGTAGACAAAGTGAAATTTGGAGATACAGGTTGGGGTGGTCCTTACGCTAGTTGTGACGATTAAAAATTTCGCAGCAACATTAAAGTAAAACCCTCGATAGAACGAGGGTTTTACTCATTGATATGAGTTATGAGTAGAATTTGAGTAGAGTAAATAAGTTTTCTGAAAATATATGTAACCACCATAGAGCCGATACGAGTATTCAATTTTTTTGATAGAAAAACTGTACTTCTGCGTAATAACATTTTGTTAATGTTGCCAGCGCTATATCTATATTCAATTTGGCATATGGGCGAGCAAAAAATGCTTGTTTGACTTGTTTCTATCAACATTCCATTTTAGGTAGTATCTAAATAGCCATCTACTAGAGAGGCCTTAGAAACTAATTGTTTATCGATTAATATCTAGTTAGACGGATTCAATCGTCACATCAGTGAGGTTAATTAATCATTCTTTTCTCCCCATCCACTAAAACTGTCACTTGCACTTGTGTAGCGGACGTTTCTCGTAGAGTGACCTTGTACTGTTGGAGTCGCCGTTTTACGTTCACCTTCATAATTCGTGTACCCAATAGTTACTTCAATTGCTTGGTCACATTTGTTTACTAATTCAACGGACCACCATTGGGCGTCATTATGGAAATTCTTTTTCGTCACATCATGGGTTACACAGCCAGAATTTGGAGCCGCTTCATTTTCATTAGTCATCGTCAATGACGATAGAATAAATGCAAAGCCAACAAGAAATGACAGCTTCATTAAATTGGTAATAATTGCTTTTTTCATATTAATTATTTTTAATAGTTAATGTTCAAATTTACGTTTCATGACTACCGTTTACAATACTCACTTATGAGGATTTATTAATCTTCTGTTGATAGGGCTCGAATAAATGATATCTCGAAACGACTTAGAGGTGCTTTACAAGATAAGAAGATTAGGTAGCCTTCCCAAGGGTAGCGAGACGGTAGCGAAATAGATGATAAAACATGATAAGTTTTGATAAAAAGAAATAACTTTTGACAGAAAATGAGAATCAGAAAATGAGTGGTAATGAGGTTTTTGATAGAAATAAACAAAAAAAGGCCACTTTCGAAAAAGTGACCTTTGTTGTCCCACTAGGGCTCGAACCTAGACTCTTCTGCACCAAAAGCAGACGTGTTGCCAGTTACACCATGGGACAGTTTCACAACGTTCAAAATCTAAATTGGTGTGTTATGCGGGCACAAATGTAGCAACAAAATTCAATCTAACAAAGCCAAGATTAAAAAAAACTGAGATTATTCATTTAGTCATTATTCTAAAAAATTGGCATTTTTTCACGCTGCTAATTATTTAGGCTCGGGATATATTTTTAAATTCGCAGAGGTCAAATTTACCGTGTTCACCATTGAAGCGTTAAGGCCCTCTAGAACAACTACATATGAATTACAAAAAACTCAATGTTTACATAGGTTGGTTAGCATTCTTTGTTGCAACCATTGTTTATTTCATGACGATCGAAGATACCGTGAGTCTATGGGATTGTGGCGAGTACATTACTGCTGCCTATAAATTAGAAGTTGGTCACCCTCCAGGAGCTCCATTATTTATGGTGTTAGGAAGAATGATGTCCTTTTTCTCAGACCCAGAGAACGTTGCTGTTGCCATTAACAGGCTATCAGCGTTATCGAGTTCTATGACAATTCTGTTTATGTTCTGGTCTTTAACGATTATCATTAAGAAAATGGTACTCAAGACACGCACTGTGTTGTCAACAGGAGACAAGATTGCTATTTTCGGTGGAGCCTTCATTGGCGCTATGTCCTACGCATTTACAGAGTCTTTTTGGTTCTCAGCGGTGGAAGGCGAGGTATATGCAATGGCATCATTATTTACTGCGCTTATTTTCTGGGCCATCATGCGATGGGACGAAGAAATGGCAATGATTAAATACGGTCAACTACGGGTAAAAGGATATTCACCTGACCGTTGGCTCTTGCTTATCATGTTCTTGCTTGGTTTAGCGGTAGGAGTTCACCTTCTCGGTATCCTTGTAGTGCCTGCAATTGGCTACGTGATTTATTATCGATATGGAAAAATTAGTCAAGGCTTCTTCTATGTTTACTTAGGAATGTGGGGATTGATGACATTGATTACCCTGCTCTCTGGATTAGGGAAAAGTGACAGTTCATTTATGGGAGCTATCCTAATGTTCCTTGTGGCTGGAGGTATATTGTTTGCAATATATCTACTGTCTAAAAAGCACAAATGGGTAGAATTTGTATTGGTTGGATTGATGTCAGTGCACGTTCTGGCCTTCATTCAAACTGGAGTAATACCCGGTTCAGTGGCAACAGCGTCTGTTTTCGAAGTTGGATTTGTGAATACATTTGGATTACCGTTCTTTAGCGGAACGATATTCTTCTTTGTGCTTCTCGTTGTTTCACTCGTTCTTGGAATGCGTTACGCAAGAAGAAAAGGCAAAAGAATCTTATATACAGCCATCGTGGGATTGGCATTCTTACTTGTAGGATATGGCTCGTTTGCAGTTATCGTAATTCGTTCGAATGCGAATACGCCGCTCGATGAGAATGATCCAGAGAATTTAGTGACACTCCACTCTTACTTGCAGCGTGAACAGTATGGCTCAGCACCTATTGCCTCGGGACAATATTGGAACTCTAAAACAAGCGAAAACCGTGAAGATTTTGGGGATTTATCTCCAGTGCACCTGCGTCGCTTCGTAGTAACGAAGAAGGATAAGGATGTAAAAGCATTTAAAGACGAAAACCGTGCAAAGGAATACGCAACTAAGCTTGGAGGAGCACAGGTCGTTGATAAATACTATTTCTCGAATGAATCAATTCATAAGAATCAAGTAGCAGCCTACGATCAAACAACGATATTCCCTCGAATGTATTGGAGTAGCGAGGCACACAAGGTCGCCGGTTACAAAAACTGGTCTGGATATGATCCAACAGTGGATAAAGGAACGGAAATCGGTACAGACAAAAACCGTCTACCAACGATGGGTGAGAATTTAACCTATTTCTATAGTTATCAGATCAATTGGATGTATTGGCGCTACTTTATGTGGAATTTTAGTGGACGACAAAACGATATTCAAGGCCACGGTAGTGCGATGCGCGGAAACTGGAAGTCTGGATTTGATGCAGTTGATGAAATCCGGATTGGGTCTCAGGAATTCTCGCCGTATTACTCGGACGAAAATCCGTCCAACAATAGTTTCTTCTTCTTGCCGCTTATTCTTGGCTTGATTGGAGTTATTTTCCACTTCTATAAATCTCCGAAAGATGCGTTTGTCATCTTCCTAGGTTTCTTATTTACTGGGTTGGCCATTGTAGTCTATCTGAATCAAAAAACATTCGAACCTAGAGAGCGTGATTACGCATATGCTGGTTCCTTCTACTTCTTCGCGATGTGGATCGGAGTCGGGGTATACGCCCTCTATGAGGCCTTTAGGTCCTTTGGAAAGAGAGAGTTGATTCGAATAGCGATCCTTGCTGGAGTCGGATTACTGTTCTTCTTAATAATTGACGCAGTAAGCGACAGTGCAATGGCAGCTACATTGTCTTGGTTGATAATTGCAGCGATTGCCACAACAATGGTTGGTGTAATGATGGTACTGAAGAAGGTATTGAAAACGGATACACAGGGAGCCATTGCGGCCATAGCAATGACTGCAGGTATTCCACTAATTATGGCGGTCCAAGGTTGGGACGACCACGATAGAAGTTTGAAAACATCGGCGCGTGATTTGGCCATGAACTACCTTAAATCATGTGGAGATAATGGTATTTTGTTCACCAATGGAGATAATGATACCTTCCCGCTGTGGTACATGCAAGAGGTGGAAGGGTTTAGAACTGATATCCGTGTATGTAACTTGTCGCTAATGCAGACAGATTGGTATACCGATCAAATGAAGATGAAAGCCTACGAGTCTGAATCGCTTCCTATTAAATTTACGGAAGATCAGATTTTAATGTATGCTGGAAATACGGATCAAGTGATCTTCTCAAGCTTATTTGAACTGTTTCAAATTCAAGCTGATCCAGTTGCGATTAAGAATGTGATAGCGATGCGTGAAAGAGCAAATCCTAAACAAGCTTTCTCTGCACTTCAGACATTGTCTGGACAGGCTGGTGCTTTGATGGGGGGAGTTAGTGGTGGAAATCCGCAAACGACCTCGAGATTGAATACAATCAAAAATACAATGGCGGTTGTAGATACTGTTGATATTGTTGGTGATATTTATACGAAGTTCAAAATGTGCCTTGAAGTATTACAAGCATCTCAGGCGGCAAATTCTCAAGTAACAGCCCAGCCTCAAACACTGCAGAATCTTCAGAAATTGATTATCGATTTTGAAGCGAGTTGGAGTTATACTATGCTAGATGAAGCAATGGCCTTCGTTCGAAACGATGATAACTTGCTTAATTACGAGGGTCAAACTTTAAGAATCTTCCCAAGTACAGGGTTTATTCTTCCAGTTAATAAAGAGAATGCGATTAAGTCTGGAGTGATTAATAAAGGACAAAAGGATAATTGTCTTGAGCAAATCCAGTTTAATTTCGAGAAACGTGGATTAACACGAGAGCAAGTAATGATGCTGGATATAATGGCTAACAACGATTGGAAGCGAGGAATATATTTCTCTTCTCCAGGTGGGTCTGATGTCGCGATGGCATTATACAAACGTGGCTACGTGAAGCAAAACGGAATGGCCTTTGAAGTTAGTCCTTTGAATGCTCCGGGTAATCGTTACAACTCTGAGAAGATGTACAAGAACCTCATGGAGGTGTACAACTTCGGTGAAATGCAAAATCCAGATGTCTTAACGGATTATTACACACGTCGTCACACGAAGCAATACAGAGCTCATTTCTTAGCACTCGCTGAGGATTATTTAACGAGAGCGCTAGATGCAGAAAGCGGTTCAGATTTCCGTGGAATGCCGGCGGCAGATAAATTATCTGTAAAAGAAATTGCTGATTACAAACAAAAAGCGATTAAGCTAATCAATCGTTCGCTGGAGGTAATGCCTGCTGCTATTGTGATTGATTACGGTGAGCCATCTGACAACAGAGCACCTAGTGATGATTACAAAATTCCGGGTGGGACGCTTAAGGCATACAAGGATGGTGATTTGCACAATTATGTAACGGTACTCTATAGTGCTGGTGATGTAAAAGGAGCAGAGAGACTGGGCGATATAGTTGCTGGTCAGCTTGAATCTATCATGACCTACTTCGAAAAGAGTGATGTCAAGTTTATCCGAAATGCGTACAATAGAAAAGATTTCTATTCAGCCATTAATGCTTATTTCATTCTTCATCTTTCAGCAAAAGAATCTGGAAACAACGATGGGAAGTTGGCTAAGAGAACTGGCAAGTTTATTGAACATCTCTACGATAAGATTTTCCCATCGATGATTAATGAATTGAAAGATTTAGCTAATTACAATGGAGAGGCTAGTACGGGTGCTGGTGCTGGTGTAAATGCACGGGCATATCAGTCAATCGAGGATTATTCGAATGGAATCGCCTACCACTTTGGGTTGAAAGAAATGCCTGCACCAGTTACGCAGCCTTCTCAACCAACAGGAGGCCAACCTACAGGACAGCCACTAGGAGCTCCTGGTCAAGGTGGCGAACAACCTTCGATGGAGGAAATAATGAAACAAATTGAGGCCCAACAGGCCGCACAACCTCCACAGAATTAAGAGGTAGTGAAATTATTTAGAACCCCCACATTTTTTCGATGGATTTTCCCACGAAGAAAGTGGGGGTTTTCTTCTTCTCATAAGAAAGTATATTTAACTTTTGATGATGGTCCGACCCCAGAATTAACGGAATGGATCATGGATGAGTTAGCAAAGCATAACATAAAAGCTACCTTTTTCTGCGTTGGATCAAATGTGAAAAGCCACCCAGAACTTTTGGTGAAAATGAGAGAAGAAGGACATATCGTTGCCAATCATACCATGCGCCACGAAAAAGGTACTTCTGTAAAAAAAGCAGATTATCTAGTCTCAATAGCTGAGGCAGACGAATTAATCAAATCTGATTTGTTTAGACCTCCTTATGGTCGCCTTTCGATAGCGTTGACGCCAAAAATTATCAAGAAGTATAAAATTATTATGTGGACTTGGCTCTCATATGACTACGATAAGTCGGTCTCCGTTGAAACAATTCTTCAACAAGCGGAAAGAATAAAAGCAGGCGATATTTTAGTCCTCCATGACAATGAAAAAATTACCGATCGCGTAAAGCAGATCTTACCATCGATTATTGAGATGGTGCACAAGAAAGGATTAAGCTTTGATCGTATTACTTAGCTTTTTGATTTTGGTCGCTTATAGACAGGGACCGTCGAACATGGTTCTCCATACATAATGCTTTTAGATACAGGTTGGAGATGCTTTACGAGGCAAGTCATGGCAAACTCGGGCGAACTAATATCAGCACATCCCTTAATGATAATTCGCCCATCGATATAAGTCTCCAAGGGTTCTGACATAATGCGCTCAGAAATTAGTTTCTTTTCTAATTCGGATTTTGATCCAACAACGAAGTCGACACCCTGTTCAATAAGTTTGGACCCTACAAGCATGAATGCCCATGTTGGAATTATTGCATCCACAGAACAATGAATGTAGATCGCTTTGTTTTCATACTGTAACCAGTCGTTTGACTTTACCCACGCACGAAAATCCTTTTCCTTAAGAACCAAACCTTTCCATAATTGTTCAGAGAGGTCGATTGCTTCAATTCTAATACCTGGCTTAAAGTCAGCCAAATCTATAGCGATCAATTCACTTTCCTGCACGCGATTTACAATTTCATCCATGCATCAAAGATAACTAAGTTTCGGTTGCTAATCGACTCAATTCAGCGCTTAATTCTAGCGATGAGTGCATACCTTGTATGCCATCTTGTCACAAAATTTACTCAGGCACAATAGTTGACCATCAATTACCATGTCAATGAAACAACATCAGTTTGGTTCGCCAATAGAGGCCATCGCTTATCCAGCAGTACTTCTCGTGCTTATGTGGTTAGTGTTCTGGGCAGATCATTTATTTCCTGATATCCCATTCTATCATTGGGGCGTTATACCGAAGGATCTGGATACACTCCAGGGTGTTCTGCTAATGCCGCTTCTACATGCGAAAAATGATATCGGACACATTATGAATAATTCTGTCCCAACTGGAATCCTATTGGCTGCGCTTATCTACTATTATCGAGACATCGCTGGAAGGGTCTTCATCATTTCTTGGTTGTTGACGGGCCTCGGGCTGTTCGTCTTTGCCGAAAATACGAGTTCATATCATATCGGAATGAGCGGCGTGGTTTATGCACTTGCTGCATTCTTATTTACATCCGGAATTCTTCGTAAATACCGGCCATTACAGGCAATAGCTCTATTTGTTGCCTTTGTTTATGGTTCAATGATTTGGGGAATTTTCCCAACAGATGCACACGTTTCCTGGGAGGGACATTTGTCAGGCATGGTAACTGGGATTGTTTTAGCGATAATCTATCGAAAACGAGGGCCTCAACCGCCTAAATATATTTACGAGATTGAAAAAGAACTAGGAATAGACCCCCCAGATTTTGAAGGAGAATGGAATGAAAGGCTTCGACAGCAACAATTGCAACAACAGTTGCAGAAAGAGGCACGTGAACGTCGCGAGAATGGCCATGTAATTGTTTACCATTACGTCCCAAATAAGGACGACGCTACGGAACAAAAACCCTCGGACGATACTGATCAACAATAGATCCAGTTCCACGCGACAATTCTTTCCAGTTTAATCCCTTGAATTCAATACATATGTACTCCGATGTGCGCAGCTCAAGACGGGTATCCGTTAAATAGGTGGCTAAATCCGATATTCCGAAGTTGTGACCAATGACTAAGAGATCGTCATCGCCATCGAGTTCTCCTAGAAATTGAAGAAATTGATCGCGCGAACAGAGATAAAAAGTGTCGCTTATTGAAATTCCAGTGAGAAGCATTTGATACCCCACTATATCTAATGTCTCGCGCGTTCTGAGCGCTGAACTACAAAGGGTTTTCGTGGGATCCATTCGGTTTTGAAGGTATACGCCCATTAAATTGCTCTGCGCGATCCCCTTTACGGATAACGGTCGATCGATATCTTTTCCAGAGTCTGAGGTTGGGGAAGTTTTAGCATGACGTAACAAGTGCAGTTTCATAGCGTTCTATAGTATAGATAGATTATGCAATGTACAGATTTGGAACGTTTTTCAGATTTATTTTTCGGGAAAATGACTAGTTCATCCCAACCTTTTCAAACCTACGGTCGTTATTAGCTTTAGGAGAGATGGAGAGTTAAATTAGCGGGAGAGATGAAATAGAAATAAATTCGTAAATTGCATAAGGACAAGAAAATAAGATCACTTAGAAAATCCATGAGCATCACACCAGAAATTATACAACAATGTATCTGTGATGATCGGAAAGCAATCAACTTCATGTATGAACATTGCTTTCACCTCCTTATGCCCGTATGTTTCCGTTACAATAACAATGAAGTAGATGCCCAAGCTGCCTATAATAGTGGATTTATTAAAATTCTAAGAGCGCTAGAGAAAGTAGAAAAAGGAGTCAATTTTAATGCTTGGGCGAAACGTGTGATGGTAAATACACTTATCGACGAGTATAGAAAGAATAAGAAGTACAACACTAGAATAACCAAAAGTGACAGCGAGAGAGAGCTGGACTACTACTCAGAAGGTCAAAGAAACGACGCTGAGAGTAACCTAGGGTACGAGAACATTATGATGCTCGTAAAAGAACTGCCCGCAACTACAGCTCATGTCTTCAATTTATATATCATCGAGGGATATTCACACAAAGAAATAGGAGCGAAGATGGAGATGTCCGAAGGTACATCTAAATGGCATCTCTCAACCGCGAGAAAAATGTTAAGAGAAAAATTAGAACGGTTGGAAAACCAGAATCAACGAATGGTAATATGAGTTGGGAAGATAAAGATATAGACAAATTGTTCCAGGAGAATGCGGCCAACACATCCTTTGAGTACAAGAACGAGTACTGGGAGGAGTTCGAAGCATTTCTGCCTGTAAACAAGCCAAAAGGAGGTGATTTCCTTTGGATGACGACGGCAGTTCTCTTTTTGGGAATTGTAACCACACTATCGATAATGAATCAAAGTGGAACTACAACCTCTTTTGATGATACTACATTGTTCGCAGCAACTAATCCAATGCTTAATGAGTCATCACAATTCGAGGATGTTCAAGCGAAAATGTTGGCAGAACAAAATGATTTGGATCCGTTAACGAATGATTTACAGATAGACCGAGGGGCGAATGAAGGAGCTACGCCTTTCAATAATCAAGGGAAATCTAAGTTAAGCGCTGGAAGAACGCCTAAATCGTCTGGTAATGAAGCAGCGTATGAAGGATCAGAAAAGGATCCGAACGGCGCAGGTAGTATTCCAAAGGCTAAGATCGATCCGATAGTTTCGGGTGAAGATCCAAGTGGATTATTAGTAAACGCTTCTGCTGGGAGATTGGGTGATGATGTCCAGAACAATAATAACATTGATGCCCTAGCGGTTAGAGCGCTGCGGTTTGAAGACGATAAATCAGTTTTAGATGGACTGCCAGCATTTGTGGTTGCACCGATTGAAAGGCGTTCTGCTGCTCATGTGTACTTTGAAATAAATGGTGGATTGTCTCAATCGATTGTTTCACCTTCAGATCAGTATTCTAATTCATTCGGTGCCGGATTCGGTGTCGAAGTGCAGAAAGGTAATTTCAACTTTATTGCTGGAGTTAGTGGACTTATCTCGAATCATAAAGACATTCAATTGAATCGAAATACTGTACTCTATGGCTTTGGATCAGAGGTGATTAGTACGCACCTCAACTATAGTGAGATTTATGTAGTTGAAGCTAATTTGTCTTTAGGATATTCTCTAGGAAATCATTTGGTGTCAATCGGTCTTAGACCATCATACGTAGTTGGATCTAAGGTGCGCGACAGACGTATCATTGAAAACAAGCTAGTTTATGATATCCTGGGATACGGTTATATGGACGGGTTGAGACGATTCGGATTGAAACCTCAAATAGGGTATGCATATAAATTCGCGCATGGATTTACAATCGGCGGAAATATCGGGATTCAAACTAGAAAGGCGCTTAACGAGGACTTTGTCAACGGTGAAAATAATATATTGCCAATTGATGGTCGGCTTTATTTAAGGAAAACACTTTTTGGTAATAATAAGCTTAAGAAGACAAAATAAGATGATGATGAGAGTGCGAAAGTACATAGTGGCGACAATTGGAATATCAGCGTTAATGGCTACGTCCTGTAAGAAACATACTGTGGATATACCTGAAGCTAACAACCCTGTTTTTAGAACAGACGGAACGTTTGATGGCGAGGCGTTTAGCTTGGTAGCAGGAGATGACAACGCCTACATGTTTACCATGTTATTAGAAGAGAATGGTGTAGATTTATTTACGGGGAAACTGAGCAATGGAGACTTTTCGGTAGAATTAGGTATTTACAATGGCTTAGTGGATTTTCCAACGCATCAAGTTATCCCTGAATTCCCTGAGGATTTTAACTTTTCTTCTGTGCCAACTTCGCCGTTATTGATTCTTGACAAAGACCTGTTTCCAAATGCGGATTTGATTAATGAAGTTATTTGGGTTGTAGATGGTATTGAAGAAGGGTCGGACGATGTAGAGATTTACGCACCAGGTGTTTATCAAGTAACCGCGATGATTACCTTCAATGATTTATCAACAAATACGTTGAGTAGTCAGCTGATTGTTGGATACAAGCGACATGCCGATTTCCAGATCAAACATTACCTCAATCAAAACGGAGCATTCTCAGCTTGGGTAGATGATCCATCTGTTCCAATTGAAAAGGTCGAGTGGTACCTCAATGATTCGTTGATATCATCCTTGTCAGAAATTGGAACGACGCTTGCCCCTATGAATTACAATTTACGTGCTGATGTCTACTTCGAAAACCGTGTAGTACGCTCGAAAAGCATGATCATTGACGGATCTCTAAGTGGTAAGTTTATCGACGACCTGAGTATCTTTGAAATGAATATTCTCATACTCCAGCATCAAGATTTTAATATCCGAGTGAAAATTGAGAAGGATAATGAAACGTATTCATCGGCATTTGCAGTTAATAATTCCAATAATGTTCAAATCACTTCTATTGAGTACTTTGGAAAGAATTCAAGCGGTGAGGATGTCTATAAATTAGGCGCTCACATAGTCGCTAACGTTGCAATTGTTAACGGCGGTGACGCTCATGAAGTTGAATTTGACGCGGTCTTAGGCGTTGCGATTCCCAAAGACTGAAAATGTTGTACCTTTGAGTAAAAATACGTCATGAGATTTATTGCTGTACTACTGTTATTCGTGTCCGGATTTTCATTCGGTCAAATCCAAATTACTGAATCCGATTTCGCAGATGGCGGTGACACCATTCGAATGAGTATGGCAACTGATCCTACGATTGATTATGCCTCTACTGGAACAAATTACACTTGGGATTTTTCAACTCTTTTGGCCGACGAACAAATATTGAGAACCTATTATGACATTAGCGATGGCTCAGCATTAATGACATTCGTTTTTGGAATTTTCGCTCCAACTGATTATCAAGGAACAAATTTCACGGAAACAGATGCTATTCCTCTAGATCAATTAGGCGCTGTATTGCCTGTGTCGATTTCAAATATGAATGTTGTTTCAAAAAATACAGCGACAGAAATCAACTCGATTGGTTATTCAATGGTCGTAGAAGGAACAGAAATTCCTTTCAAATCGGATACAATAGAAACGCGTTACGAATTGCCCTTAGATTACGGCGATGTATATTCATCGATTGGATATACAATGTTGGATTTGAACCCGATTCAGGATGCAGCATGGATTCAGCATCGACAAAGAAGCAGTAATGTTGATGGTTGGGGCTCGATTACTACTCCTTTCGGAACATTTGATGCGTTGCGTGTGCGACATGATATCACAGAGTTAGACTCATTATACATCGGAACCTTCGGGACTTGGATCGAATTACCTATTCCTCCAAGCGTGATTTATGAGTGGTGGGCAATCGGGGAACTTGAGCCTGTATTGAGAATTTCAACTTCGGATATCTTAGGAACAAGTACCGTAACAGGGATAGAGTACAAAGATATTTACCTTGGTCTAGATGCTGGATTGGATGAGCAAACGCTCGAAATTGGAATGTATCCAAATCCAACACAAGATCTTATCACTTTTGAAGGGGCTGGCAATGGCGCTAGTTACACGATCGTTAATGAGTTAGGTAAATCGATGCAATCTGGATTGATGGTAGCTAAAAACAACCAAATTGATATCTCATCGCTTGCAAAAGGATCCTACCATGTTATCATACGATCGCAAGATGGCCAACTAGGTTCTTCCACTTTCATTAAACAATAGAAAGACTTCTCGAATTAGTCGTTGTTCTGACTCTCTGACTTCGAATAAATAAATTAACTTTGTGACAAAGGCAAACCAGTCTATCGCTGGGAGCGTTTAATCGTTTTCAGAGGAAAGTCCGGGCAGCATAGAGTGCCGTGCTTCTTAACGGGAAGGCTACGATAAAACTTGTTTTATCGGCAGACAGAAAGTGCCACAGAAAGGAAAACTACCTTGAGCAATCAAGGAAAAGATGAAAAGGTGAGGTAAGAGCTCACCGGGTTTTTGGTGACAAAAATCGCTTGGTAAACCTTACGGGCTGAAAGACCAAATAAACTCAGGATTGCTTATGCATGAAGGGCGACTCGTCCGATCTGAGTGGGTAGGTCGTTCGATCCCGATCGTGAGGTCGGGGCTAGATAAATGATAGACACTTTACGAGAGTAGAGCTACTGAACCCGGCTTATGGTTTGCCTTTTATTTTTACTCCATCGCTGAGCATAAAGAATAAAGTTGTCCAAGTTTATCGCCATTTTTGGTGGATTCCCAATGAAAATTGTTTTGTGAATCCTTCCATCAAGCGAATAGGTTAAAAAGGTGCAATGGACAAAGAGAATAGTATGAGTCGTTACTTTTTTGACCGTATTCAACGTAGTCACGTAGGTTTCTTTTCGAGAGGAATTCATAATCAATGATTCACCGATAATCGAGGCTGATCTAATACGCTTAACATAGCGGTGCAAAAAGAGAAAAAGAGAAACGCCAATAAGACCCAAAATCACAAGCACCTGAAGCGCTATTAAATCTGAATAAACAAGTGCGCAAGACACCACAATTCCCGAAAATAACATTCCGAAAAGTAGGCTATTAATGATTTTGAAATAATTTTTTCCAGAAAGAGTTATTCGTTCATTAGAATCTAGGAGCTTCGTAAGATTCTTTAAATCATACTTTTCAGGTGTGGTTGTCATTTAGGTAGCGTAAATGTTTTTCTAAAGGTCATATTTTTATCGTAAAATAACTAGTCATAAGACGATTTTTTCATTAAAAAAGTTGCCTACTCAAGTTTGTTGAGTATACGGTCTAACATGGGATGGTATTGAAGCAGTGTTTCATTACTGACTGGGTTCAATTGAAACTCACCTTTTCGTGCTGGAAGGTAATCGTAAAGTGGAAAGGTGCGAAGTTTGTCATTGATAATTGAATTATTTCCTGGGTTCGAGTAGTGCTGAATAAACAGCCGTGCAGTGACAAAATTTTCCGCTTGTTTTACAATCGCCATCGTGCTAATCGCGTTGTAAGTTCCTCTGCGTAGTCCATCTGGAAAATAGGTGGTTCCTTGTTCGATTTGATCTGGTGTTAAATGACTATACCTAATCAAATGCCCACGCAAGCTATCGAGCCGTGAATTTGAGTCCTGATATTCAACAGCTAGATTAAACCAATCTTCGACCCAATTGTAGGTTTCAACTTGATTCTTCTGGCCTCTCAGAGGACTTAAAAAAGCTAAAAGATCGTCTCTATTTAAGGAGTGGTAATGCGGTGTTTTGAATAAATCTTGGTAGGTGCGTGCATTAATTGAAGAATCTGAGTCATAATAAATAACGAATGGATCAATCCCTAAGGCCACATAAGAGTATTTGCTCGATATAAAAGTATGCTCAAAATCGAATTCATCATCGTCTTTACTGATTTTCTGTGTCAGACGTTCATTTGAGAGACGAAAGGCGCTATGTGAGGATTCTGACAAGATTAAATCCAATCCAGAGTTGTAATCCGTGTTTCTCATTAGCCCAATAATCGCATCAGTTGTCATGGGGCGAATTTCTAACTGTACACCATGTTTCTTCGAGAAATCGGTAAAAAGAAGCGTGTCTTTTGCACTTAGAAAATCTGAGGCGATAACAAGTGTTTTTTGAGTTGGCGATTCTGCCGATTTAATATAGCATGAAGAAAGTAAAAAGATGTTAGCCAAGATCACGACAGTAAATCGAACAATTGAAGATGTCATTCACCAAAGATATTTAAACTATTATTAAATCCTCAGTCAAAAGAGGTTGAAAAGAATGCTATAACCACTAAATGGGCTTAATCTGGCCTCTTTTCTCATTTACAGAAGATACTTTGCTGCAAATATATCTATCTTTGCCAAAATTTTGAATATGACGAAAGTGCAACAGAAACAGAAAGTAGACAGTCTAATGCTAGATCTGAAATCTGGAGAGACTAAAAAAGTTCTCAAGGCAATTAAATCACTCGAAAAAAATGGTGATTCCAGTACTATTGAGCCAATAGCGAATGTGCTCTTAACTGGATTGCCGACGAAAGAACAAGGACTCCTCGTTGAACTCCTGTGTAGCCTAAAGGATACCTCTGTAGTAGTGGAGATGATGGATGTTATTGATGATCCAAAAATGATCACGATTCGTCAACTTTTTCTCTCCTCAATCTGGAATATGAAAGTTGACTTTAGTGGATACATCGATGATTTTGTCTTAATCGCTACGAAGGGATCATTCATGGAAGCACTGGATTGTCTTACGATTATCGAAAATCTTGAAGGTCCATTCTTAGAAGAAGATATTCTGGAAAGTCAACTCCACTTGAAAAACTACATGGAAAGTAATCCACCTAGGGATGAACAACGTGCGCATCTATTGAGTGAAATTGCACTGAACATTAAGGAAATCGACATGAATTTGAGCGACTAATCGATGTTCCAACCGAAACGGTCTTTCAATAGTACGTGAACGAAATCGGTTACATTTTCATCGGCTATCTTTTCAATAACTTCACCAATGAAGGCGCCTACAATCATCTTCCTTGCAGATTTTTCTGAAATACCTCTCGTCCGTAAATAGAATACTGCTTCTTCATCAAGTTGACCCGTAGTCGATCCATGAGAACACTTTACGTCGTCAGCATAAATCTCTAACTCAGGCTTCGAGTTTACGGTAGCTGTATCTGTCAAAAGCACATTTGCATTCGATTGAAATGCGTTAATCTTTTGTGCATCTTTTCGAACAAATACCTTTCCGTTAAAGACTGCTGTCGCTTTGTCATCTATTACACCCTTATATAATTCATTTGAATTACAATTCGGAACGAGGTGATCAACAATTGTATGGTTGTCGACATGTTGTTTTCCTTTTAACAAGTACGTTCCATTCAAATTGGTCGTGCAATTTTGACCGCTGACTGCAATGTTAAGATTGTTTCTTACCAGCAAACCATTCAACGTAACTGTGTTGATAGTAAACGTAGAGTTATTGCCTTGATCAACTTGTTCAGTACTGATGTGACTAGACGTCTCTCCTTCAAATTGTACTTTGTCAATTGTCAAAAATGCGTTGTCTTTGACAAATATTTCGGATACTGAATTGGTGAATGTCTCTTCTGCATCCTCAGCGAAAAATCCTTGAATTATTGAAGCTTTAGAAAATGCTCCAGCAGTAATGATTGTTCTAAAATTGGAAAGCTCCTTGTTCCCTTTTATGATATGAATGACCTGTATCGGGTTTTCTAATACGGTCTTTGGAGCGATATCAATCCACATTCCATCTGTTAAGTAAACGGTGTTTAGAGCATTGAAAATTTCGCCCTCAGGAGTAATATTCGAGCGACTTAATTCCTCTTTCGTACAGGTAGATAAATTTTTGCATGTTACTCCCGCTGGGATCTCCCGATCTGAGAGTTGTGCTGAAAAATGTCCGTTTACAAAAACAAATGTAACTGCATCCTTATCGATGAGATAGGAATCCATGTTAGGAACGACAGCAACATCGTTGGTGTATTCAACGCGTGCTAATTTAGCAACACGTGTGTACTTCCAAGCTTCTGTGCGGGTAGTTGGCAGTTCTGTGGTTCTCAGAGAATTGATAGCTTGATCAATTACATCTTCGTCGAGTGCAATTCTAGTAGGCATTAAGCCCTTTGTAAATGCGTGTGTATTTTCAAGTATCGTACTCATGCTATTGCGCCAATTCTTTTTTAATCCAATCGTAGCCTTTCTCTTCAAGCTCAATGGCCAAATCTTTATTACCTGTCTTTACAATTTTGCCATCGTAAAGTACATGAACAAAATCGGGAACTATATAATCAAGAAGTCGTTGATAGTGAGTTATGACAATCGTGGCGTTTGAATCACCTTTCAAGTTATTTACACCATTGGCAACTATTCGCAAAGCGTCAATATCTAAACCAGAATCTGTTTCATCAAGAATAGCGAGCTTTGGTTCAAGCATAGCCATTTGAAAGATCTCGTTTCTTTTTTTCTCTCCACCAGAAAATCCTTCGTTGACACTTCTTGAAGCTAGTTTCGGGTCTAATTCAACCAAAGCTGACTTCTCTCGAACGCGTGCCATAAAATCTTTAGCAGACATGGTTTCTTCGCCTCTGTACTCTCGAATTTCATTAATCGAAGAACGTAGAAAGTTCACGTTTGATACGCCTGGAATCTCAACGGGATATTGAAACGCAAGGAATAATCCTTCACGTGCTCGATCTTCTGTGTCGAGGTCGAGTAAATCCTGCCCATCAAAATCAACAGATCCTGAAGTTACTTCGTACTCATCTCTTCCAGCAAGAACTGAAGCCAATGTACTTTTTCCGGCACCGTTAGGTCCCATAATCGCATGGACTTCTCCAGCTTTTACTTCCAGGTTTAAACCTTTCAATATTTCCTTGCCTCCAATTTCGGCGTGTAAATTCTTTATTGTTATCACTTTCTAGTGTTTATTCGTTCAAATTAGCCGACTGATCCCTCAAGGCTGATAGTTAATAATTTCTGAGCTTCAACCGCGAATTCCATAGGGAGTTGATTGAGAACTTCCTTACAGTAACCATTTACAATTAATCCAATGGCACTTTCTTCACTTAGCCCACGCTGCTTGCAATAAAAGATTTGATCTTCTCCAATTTTCGAAGTCGTCGCCTCATGTTCAATTTTAGAGGAACTATTTTTGCACTCTATATATGGGAATGTATGGGCACCGCTCTCATCAGTCATGAGCAATGAATCACATTGAGAAAAGTTCCGTGAGTTCGTCGCATTCTTATGAATTTGAACAAGTCCGCGGTACGAATTCTGTGACTTTCCAGCAGAGATTCCTTTAGATATAATTGTACTCTTAGTATTCTTTCCTAGGTGGATCATTTTCGTCCCAGTATCTGCCTGCTGATAATTGTTCGTCACAGCTACTGAATAAAATTCACCAATTGAATTATCACCCTTTAATATACATGAAGGATATTTCCATGTTACTGCGGATCCAGTTTCAACTTGTGTCCAAGAAATCTTTGCGTTTCGTTCACAAATTCCTCGCTTCGTTACAAAATTGAATATCCCACCAAGGCCATTTTTATCTCCAGGGTACCAATTTTGAACCGTCGAATACTTTATTTCAGCATCGTTTTTTGCTACAAGTTCTACAACTGCTGCATGCAATTGATTTTCATCGCGCATAGGTGCGGTACATCCTTCTAGATAAGAAACATATGATCCCTCTTCTGCAATAACAAGCGTCCGCTCAAATTGCCCTGTGCCTCCTTCGTTTATTCTGAAGTAGGTCGATAATTCCATCGGACAGCGAACTCCTTTTGGAATATAGCAAAAAGAGCCATCGGTAAATACCGCTGAATTAAGTGCCGCATAGAAGTTATCTCCTGACGGAACTACTGATCCCATATTTTCGCGAACGAGCTCAGGGTAATCTTGAACAGCTTCTGAAAACGAACAAAATATGATTCCTAATTCTTTTAATTTGCTTTTGAAAGATGTCGCTACAGAAACAGAATCCATCACGAAGTCAACAGCGATCTCTGTACCTGTCAATCGCTTTTGTTCCTCCATAGAGATTCCGAGTTTCGCCATTGTGGCTTTCATCTCAGGATCAACATCGTCCCAGCTTTCATATTTTTTAGTCTGCTTTGGCGCAGAATAATAACTTATATCTTGAAAGTTTGGTTTTGTATAATGAACGTGAGCCCATTCTGGCTCAATCATTTCCTTCCAATGCCTGTAGGAACTCAATCTGAATTCCAGCAACCAATCTGGTTCATCTTTTTTGGATGAGATCAATCGAATAACATCTTCGCTTAACCCTTTCGGAATTTTATCCGAAGCAATATCCGAGGTGAATCCAAACTTATATTCTTGATCCTCTAAATCCTTGGCGAGTTCATTCTCTGTGTAATCTGACATCCTTCTTTAGATTGAAAATGACTCTCCACAGCCACATGTTCGGTCTGCGTTTGGATTAACGAACACAAATCCTTTGCCGTTTAGTCCACCTGAAAAATCCAATGTTGTTCCTATTAAATAGAGGTAGCTTTTCTTGTCTACGACAACACGCACTCCATTATCTTCAAACGATTTATCACCTTCTTTCTCTGTATTATCAAAATCGAGTTCGTACATTAATCCAGAGCATCCGCCACCTTGGACACCAACTCGAATGAAATAGCCGACCTGACCGTCATCCGACATGAGTCGGTTGGCCTGGTTTTTTGCTGAATCTGTGACTGTTATCATAACATCTTTTTTAGTCCTTCTTCTTTATTTAGAATAATTCTGAATAAACAAGAAATCTTATGCAAAAATACCACTTTTATGGTAGTAAAACAAGTAAATGGAATTACCTGCTTAAGGCCAGAGGATTGAGAAGCTTTAATTGAGCGTTTGAGCTCAATAATTAGTCCGTTTTACGATTAAGGACGTCCAAGATTTGCTACATTTGTTTTAAAGGAATAGTTAATGAACATCTTTCAAGGATTTGAGCATATTAGTAGTATCAAGAACCCGGTGCTGACTATAGGTGTGTTTGATGGAGTTCATCTTGGGCATCAGAAGATTATAGAACAACTTAATCGAGAAGCCGAGAAGATTGGCGGAGAATCGGTTTTGTTTACTTTTTATCCTCACCCTAGGATGGTATTGTATCCGGAAAGTCATGAGCTTCGCTTGATCCAGACCCAAGTCGAGAAAATAGACAAGCTTCGCCGCAATGGATTGCAGAACATTATAGTCCATCCATTTACAAAAGAATTTTCTAGATTGACCGCACTTGAGTTTGTCCGAGATTACTTGGTGAATAGACTTAATGTACGTAAGATGGTTATTGGTTACGATCATCAATTTGGGAAAAATAGAGAGGGATCGTTGTCGTTTTTAAAAGAAGTCGCCGAAACCTATAACTTTGACGTGATCGAAATAGATGCGCATGAAATTGACGAAGTGAATGTGAGTTCAACCAAAATCCGTAATGCTATCATGGATGGTAAAATGGAGAAAGCCAAGGGTTTTCTTGGTGAACCTTTTGAGTTGAGCGGACGTGTGGTAGAGGGAGAAGCGCTTGGGAGATCTATAGGATTCCCTACGGCAAATCTCGATATTGAAAGTGACATAAAACTAATTCCTAAACTTGGCGTCTATGCAGTAAATGTCGTACTGGGAAATGGATCAATTAGGGAAGGTATGATGAATATCGGTTTGCGTCCTACAATAGCAAATCATGATGACCTCTCTATTGAGGTGAATCTCTTTGATTTTAACGCTGATATATACGGTGATTTCGTAACGGTACAATTCTTGTCAAGATTTAGAGATGAAATCAAGTTCGATTCGCTTTTTGAATTGAAAGAACAATTAATGGAAGATGAAAAGGTTATTCGCAATTACTTTACTTCTCTGGTCTAATGCACTCGCTGCACAAGATGTGAAAATGTATACGTGGGAGGAAGCGTTGAGCGCGAATCCCGATAGCGTTTTTGGGCTTACCCTGGAGAAATTGAAATTGACTGAAGTTCCAGGCAAACTTGCCGACTTCAATAGATTAAGAATCCTGAACCTTTCGAAGAATAAAATCGAGAAAATCCCAAATTTCATTGGCGACTTTGCACATTTGGAAGTGCTGAACATTGAACGAAATAAGCTCTATTCCTTCCCGATAGTTGTTTGTAGATTGAGCAACCTGAGAGAATTGATTCTCAACAGGAATGACATCGCTCAAATTCCGGAATGCATTGAATATGCAAAGAACCTTGAGTATATCGATATTTATGACAATCCTATTACTTCCCTCCCGATATCACTTGCTCGGCTAAAAAAGTTAAAAAAGATCGACTTTACAGGGATTCGCTTTAGTCCTAAGTTTCAGGAGCAGTGGAGTGATTTTTTACCGGAAGTTGAACTCGTTTTCGACGCGCCTTGTGATTGCATGAATTGAACTCCGAGTAAAGAAATAGGAAGTTATAGGTGGAAATTAGTTATTTTTGCAATACATTCACTAAAATGAACTACTAATGCTACGCTATTTCACTGCAGTTATTGCACTTACCATTGGGCTAGGTGCGAGTGCTCAAAAATCAGAAGCACCAGCCTCACTCCAAGTAGAATCTGTTGAAAATGAGAATATTCAGACGTCCAACTGGAAATCTGATGATTTTGACGGGACTTTTCAAATTACAAGTGACGATTGTAATTTGAGCATCACAAAAGACTTCATAACTTATATCAAATCGCTTCGTGACCTTGAACAAGACTTAATCCTTGATTTAAGTGCAACGAGATCTGTGCTTATCATAGCTCAATCTAGAGTCACGGATCCGAATTTTGTTCCATTCGAAAATATGGTGGTTTGTACCGCTAACTAACTTCTACACTATGCAAATTATCAAAAGATATATTCCAGTATTCGCTGGGTTGCTTTTATCACTCTCAAGTTTTGCTCAACCTGCTAACGACGATTGTACAGGAGCAACAGCTGTTGTTCCTGATGGTTCGTGTCTAACAGCTACTACCGTATTAGCTACCGATTCATGGACAAACTTAATTGGTTGTCAAGGAGGTGCAGTCGGGTTAGCGCACGACGACGTTTGGTTTTCCTTCGTAGCAACGGGTTCATCGTTTACGACTACTGCAACTGCAGGGCCTGGATGGGCTGGAGATCTAGAGATCACACTAATGGAGCCGGGAGCTCTTGGATGTCTAGATGTATTTACAGAGTTAGCCTCTAATTGTGGACCTTCTCCTGTAGTCTTAAGTACAACTGGACTGACAATAGGTAATACGTATTATATAATTGTATCGAATACGCAAACTGGAACGACAGGTCAATTTGATCTCTGTACCACTACGAGTATCGCACCAGCTTCTTGTGTAGATAACGATGACTGTTCTACAGCAGCAACGATTGTGTTAAACGCTTCTGGAAATCCAGGGACGGTATCATGTGTTACTGATTGTAACCTTGGAGCAGCACCCGGAATTGATTTCGTTGGTAACATTTGCGAAGATATGCTAGGGCCAACGGTTTGGTATACCTTTACAACAGATGCACTTGCTACCACGTTAGATATTACACTAACAAGTTTAGATTTTGGAACTCCTGAATTTACGCTTTGGCAAAATACATGTAATCCATGGAATGGAATTCCAGGGAGTTGTGTGGAGGGAACTTTAGGTGCTGCATCAATATCTGGATTGGCGATTGCACCAAATACAACGTACATTTTAGCTGTCTCAGATGTTGGAGGTGGACAAGGAAACTTTGATCTTTGCATCGGACAAAATTTTGATGCGAGTGCTTGTAATACGAGTGGTCTGGTTTCGGAGGCAAGTTCTTCTGATCCTTCAACTCCTGTGGGAGGGCCATACTCGCCGGGTGAAACAGTCAATTTTTGCTATACAATCAATCCTTACCTTAATGGTGCTTCTAATTGGATGTCAGGTATCGTGCCATCTTTTGGTGATTGCTGGGATCCTTCCTCTTTTGATGTGAATGGAATGCCAGTAACGACGACTGCTTTGATTACTGCTGGAGTTGCAGTTGGAAATTGGGCATGGTATCCTGCAGGAGCTGTATCTTACAATGCAATTGTAGGTTCTTTACCTCCGGGGACTCCATTACCAGCGGGGTGGTATTTTGTCTGTACTGGATGTGGTGCCGGAAATGATGGCCCAACGCCTGACGGTAGTTATGGAGATGGACCAAGTATTACTGGAGAAACTTGGACAGTATGCTTTGACCTTATTGCGGGTATAGCTGGGAATTGTACTTCTGGACAAACGGATTGTACGGTATCTATGAAAACATACGCAGATGGAGAAATTGGTTCATGGACGAGTATTGGTTGTGTGTTAGATCAACCTGATGTTCTTCCAGCGGCCTATTTATGTTGCCCGATATTTGATCCAATTGCAGCCGTAACTGTTTGTGATAGCTTCGTCCTGCCACTTATTACTGGAACATTCCTTACGGGGAGTGAAATGTATTTCGATGGCCCATTAGGAACAGGTACAGCATATAGCGCAGGTAATACAATCAACTATGCTGATTATGGTTCTTACCCAGTTACGATTTATGTATATGACCCAACGGCTTGTGGTGCTGAAGTTTCATTCAGCCTTACAATTGGACAAACGCCAACGGTAACATTCACTGCACTAGTAGATCAGTGTGTTGACGCTGGGATTCAGCTCGGAAATGGTGGAGGCGCGCCAGTTGGAGGAATTTATTCCGGTACTGGTGTGATAGATGATGGAAATGGAACGACATACACTTTTAATCCTGCCACGGCCGGAGTAGGTACTCATGTTATTACTTATACAGTAACTACAGCAGAAGGATGTTCTTCTTTTGCAACTGACAACGTTGAAGTATTCGCATTACCAATCTTAACATTCACGGCACTCACTGATCTTTGTGTGAATGCTGGGATTCAGCTCGGTAACGGAGGAGCAACGACGGCAGGAGGAGTATATAGCGGGGCAGGAGTCACAGACGATGGCAATGGCTCAACCTATACTTTTAACCCTGCTACAGCTGGGGTAGGAGTTCATATACTTACCTACACATTTACAGATGCTAACAGTTGTACGAATTCAATTACAGATAATGTCGAAGTGTTTGCACTTCCAGTATTAACATTCACGGCACTTGCAGATCTTTGTATCGATGGTGGCATTCAATTGGGTAATGGCGGCGCAACGGCTCCGGGAGGAGTTTATAGCGGACCAGGAGTTACTGATGATGGTAATGGGACAACCTATACTTTTAATCCTACGATTGCAGGACTTGGAACTCATATTCTTACCTACTCATTTACAGATCCTAACGGTTGCACGAATTCAATTACAGATAATGTCGAGGTATTTGCACTTCCAGTATTAACATTTACGGCGCTTGTAGATCTTTGTATCGATGCAGGTATTCAGCTTGGCAATGGCGGCGCAACGGCTCCGGGAGGTGTTTATAGTGGAACAGGAGTTACTGATGATGGTAATGGTTCGACCTATACTTTTAATCCTGCTACGGCTGGGGTAGGAGTTCATATACTTACCTACACATTTACAGATGTTAACAGTTGTACGAATTCAATTACTGATAACGTTGAGGTGTTTGCCTTACCAGTATTAACGTTCACAGCGCTTGCCGATCTTTGTGTCGGTGCTGGAGTTCAAGCTGGTTTAGGAAGTGGAACAGCAACAGGAGGTGTTTATAGTGGAGCTGGCGTTACAGATGCTGGAGACGGATTAACGTATTCCTTTGATCCTGCAGCTGCCGGAGTAGGAGTTCATATTATTACTTATTCATTCACAGATGTTAATGGATGTAGTAACACGATTACCGATAATGTTGAGGTGTTTGCCTTACCACTATTAACGTTCACAGCACTTGCTGATTTATGTCAAGATGCTGGAGTACAACTTGGAAATGGTGGAGCAACACCTACAGGTGGTGTATACAGTGGCCCAGGAGTTACTGATGATGGAAACGGTTTTACGTATACATTTGATCCATTAGCGGCAGGAGTTGGAGTTCATGTTCTTACCTACACATATACTGATGTAAATAGTTGTACGAATTCAATCACTGATAATGTGGAAGTGTTGGCAGCGCCAAGCTTTACAATAACTGTGACGCAAGACCCTTCGACATGTAACGGTTCTGACGGATTCTTTACAATCGCTGGACTTACACCATCGACTGCATATTCACTTTCGTATATTCAAAATGCTGTACTAGTCGGACCTATTCCGATTGCGACAGATGGCGCTGGTGAGTTTACCCAAGGTGGTTTGCCTGCTGGAACATATGCTTCAATTACAGTTACGTTTGCAGGTTGTTCAAGTGTGCAGGGGCCGTTCAACTTAACGAACCCTGGATCACCAGTGATTAATCCCTTAGGGCCAATTGTTCAATGTGGTGGAACATATCTTTTGCCGACAATTACTGGAGTGCTATTGATAAATGCACAATATTATGATGCTCCTGGTGGGCCGTCCGGTGGAGGAAGTATTATTCCAGTTGGAACAGCTATAGGAACGACGACTACATTATATATGTATGATGAAAATGGAACGTGTTCTGATCAGCAAGTTCTTTCTATTACGATTAATCCACTACCTACCGTAACAAGTGTTACCGGAGGGGGAGTTTATTGTGCGGGAGCAACGCCGACAGATATCTTCGTAAATGTAACAGGAACAGGAGGATGGACCGTAGATTTTACAATTGACGGAGGAGCAACAATTTCTTTATTTGGTCCAACGAGTCCAATCAATCTTGGAAATACTCCTGGGATATATGTGATCACTGGAATTACTGATGCGAACTGTCCAAATACGGCTGGGGGAACTCAAACGATTACAGTGAATCCACTTCCTACAGTGACATCAGTTACTGGGGGAGGAACCTACTGTGTGGGATCAACACCTACTGACATTCTAGTTGCCGTAACTGGAACTGGAAGCTGGACGATTAACTATACCTTAAATGGAACTCCGACAACGGCTACTGGTGCTGCAAGTCCAATCAATCTTGGAAATGCTACTGGTGTTTATATTATTACTGGAGTTACAGATGCAAACTGTCCTAATAGTGCAAGTGGAACACAAACAATAATTGTGAACCCACTACCAACCGTAGTTTCAATTACTGGCGGAGGAACTTACTGTGCAGGAACCACTCCGAATGACATTTTAGTCAATCTTACGGGAACACCTGGATGGACGATTAACTACACACTTGATGGAACTCCATTATCTGTGAGTGGTGGTTCGAGCCCAATGACATTAGGAAACGCTGCGGGAGTTTATGTAATAACGGGTATATCAGACGCTAACTGTCCAAATACAGCGGTTGGAACTCAAACAATTACGATCAATCCATTGCCGACTGTTACTTCAGTTACCGGCGGAGGATCCTATTGTGTAGGTGCAACGCCCGCAGACATACTGGTTGCCGTAACTGGATCAACAAGTTGGACGATTAACTATACCTTGAACGGTGCACCGTTAACAGCTGCTGGTGCTGCAAGTCCAATCAATCTAGGAAACGCTACTGGTGTTTATACTATTACTGGAGTTACCGATGCTAACTGTACAAACACGGCGAGTGGAACGCAAACAATCACCATTAATGCACTTCCAACAGTTACGACTGTTTCTGGCGGTGCTACGTACTGCGGTGCAGGAACGGTTGCGGATATATTAGTTGCAGTGACAGGAATAGGTGGATGGACAGTCAACTATACGCTAGATGGAACACCATTGACAGCAACTGGCGTATCAAGTCCTATTAACCTAGGGAATGCGCCAGGTGTGTATGTAATCACTGGAGTGACCGATGCCAACTGTCCTAATTCAGCAAGTGGAACACAAACAATTATTGTGAACTCATTGCCATCAGTGACAAATGTATCTGGAGGAGGAACTTATTGCTCTGGAACTATTGTGCCTGATATCTTAGTTGATGTAACTGGATCTGGCCCTTGGACTATCGCTTATACACTTGATGGAATACCAATGTCGGCTTCAGGAGTTTCTAGTCCAATCAATCTTGGTATCTCTGTTGGGGTTTATGTGATCACTATGGTGACGGATGCAAATTGCTCCGATGTTGCTGCTGGAACTCAGACAATTATTATCAATCCTTCTCCAGCACTAGATCCAGTTGCTGATTTATCGGTATGTGATGAGTATGTTTTACCTTCAATTACGGGCTTTAACTTACCAGGAACGGAAAACTACTATGATAACTCACAGGCATTATCTGGATCAGTTCTTACTGGCCCGCTTACAACTTCTCAAACGGTGTTTGTCTATGTTGATAATGCTGGATGTACAGATGAGATGAGCTATGTTGTTACAATAAACGCTACAGAAGATGCTACATTTACCCTTTCAAATTTCTGCGAAGGTGATGTTAATGGAGCTACAATCGTTGGAACAACTGGTGGATCATTCAACTTTACGATTGCTGTTTCTGACGGTGCTACGATTGATCCAACTACAGGTGAAATTACAAATGGAGTAGGAGGAACAACCTATAACGTAAGTTACCTCACTTCTGGAGCATGTCCAGCAACTTCCAGCGAATCAGTCTTAGTATATTCAATTCCGCCATCGCCAATCGTTTCAGGTGCGGGTACGTACTGTGAAAATGTTCCAGTGGTTGCAATATCCGCTACTGGAAGTACAGGAACGCTTAACTGGTATAATTCGGATCCAACAGGGACCCCTACTCCACAGAGTATTGGATCTGGAGGAAGTCTTATTCCAACGATTACGATAGGACTTACAACTTACTATGTCACGGAAGAGGAGAATGGGTGTGTTAGTCCAGCCAGCCTAGTTGATGTGATTTTTGAAGAATGTGAGATTATCATTCCAACAGCATTTACACCAAACGCTGATACTTGGAATGACGATTGGGAAATTGTCAACTTAGATAATGTCTACCCAGATAATGTAGTTTACGTTTACAACAGATGGGGTAACTCAGTCTTTGAATCTATACCAGGTGACTATAATGGGAAACGTTGGGATGGAATATTAAATGGTTCATTGTTACCGGTTGGATCATATTATTACATGGTTGAGTTTAATGACGGTGTGACAGAAGGTCTCAACGGAGTGGTTTCAATTATTGTAGAATAATGTCAGTTATGAAAAAAGGAATAATTTTAGGGTTACTAGTTTTAGTTACTGGTGCTGTAAATGCACAGCAAGTGCCACAATACAGTCAGTATTTGAGAAATCAATACCTGGTGAATCCAGGAGCCGCTGGTGTCTACGATTTCACTGATGTTACTATCGGTGGAAGAATGCAATGGCTGGGCTTTGACGATGCTCCAAAGACGAGCTACTTGTATATGTCAACGGTCTTGTCAAAAGGATCGAAAGTAAGGTACAACCCTGCGCTACGTGTTAGTAATGGTCCCATTCGAAATCCAAAAGTGAAAACTGGAAAGTTGAAACATGCAATTGGTGGACAGGTAATTGCTGATCAGTATGGGGCATTTAGACAACTCAAATTTGCTGGTACATATGCATTGCACCTTCCAGTATCGAAGAATTACAATCTATCACTCGGTACATCAGTTGGCATTTCGAACAGAACATTCTTAGCCGATAAGGCAGAGGTACTATCGTCTATTTTGGGTACAGGAATTGATCCTGCCTATCAGACCTATACAGCTGATGCAACAGGTCAAAACACAGTGGATATCGACGCAGGTTTGTATTTCTATTCAGATGAGTTATTTATAGGTGTTTCAGCGGCTCAGTTAACGAAGGACTTTATTCGATTTGGGAATAAAATAACTAATTTTGAACCAGGTATTCATCTCCAATTTACTGCTGGATACAAATTTGGGATTAGTGATAATCTAACATTGATGCCTGCAGTGCTTGTCAAACAAGTTACGCCAGCTCCAATTTCTATTGAAGGATCATTGCAAATTGAGTATAAAGAATGGCTTTGGGCTGCAGCGACCTATCGTCACGAAGATGCAGTTTCGATCATGGTTGGACTTAATATCAGTCGGAAATTCAAATTTGGTTACGCGTACGATTTCAATATTTCACGTTTAAATAACTATAGTAGTGGAGGTCACGAGATAGTTTTAGGTCTAATGCTAGGAAGATAAAACATGATTAAAAAAACCAGTTTAGCTGTTATAGGCAGCCTGTTATCACTCACCTCTTTCAGTCAATTCTGGAATGTCTCAGAGCCTGTCCGATTAGGAGGAAGCGTTAATTCAGAAGCAGAAGAAAGTATTCCAGTGTTTTCTAAAGACAGTAGTAAATTATATTTTGTTAGAACCTACGATGCTAATAATCATGGTGGAGAAACGGATCAAGATATTTGGGTGAGCACAAGAGATGCGAATGGCGGATACTCCGATTGCGAACGCGTAAAAAAATTGAATAATAAATTCAATAACGCAATACAAGGGATGGGTGCGAATGGTACCACTATGTTCTTGTTGAATGCATACGACGGTAAGAAGGATGTTATCAAAGGACTTACTCAAGTTAAGAGTGAAGCCGGAGGATGGTCTTCACCTTCAAAAATAAACATTCCAAATCTAGATATCGAAGGGGAATATTATGGGTTCCATGTTGCCAAAAACGCAATTATTATCTCACACCAAGGTGTAAACAGTCTTGGAGCAGAAGATTTGTATGTAAGTACAAGAAAAGGCAGTGGTTGGAGTGCTCCTGTCCACATGGGGAATGTTGTGAACACAACAGGCTTTGAAATTTCTCCTTTTTTGTCGGATAACGGAGATACTTTATTTTTCTCTAGTGATGGACATGGCGGTTACGGTGATGCAGATATTTTTTATT
>JBLHPQ010000040.1:0-29968 GCA_047624355.1 Flavobacteriaceae bacterium
GCGTACTGGAGATATCTACAACCTGCACCTGAGGAGTAATCGTTTAGTTTCGGGATGCGATCAGCAATGATTGCATCCTTTTTTTGCGTACTGTTTACCTATTTGGAATGCTTGGATAGATTACTTTTCCATGTAAACGGTTCCCTTCGCGTCTACAAAATAGTGATCTGCTGTTTCTCCTCGGGTATCAGATCCGATTCGAACAAAATTATCCTTTTCAGAAATGGACATTGGCGAGCTTTTCACAATTACTTCTCCTGTGCGATTGACGATGAGGTTTGCCTCTTGCTCACTTGTCGCTTCAAGTCTGAAGTGTTCATTTTCTTTAGAATAGACTTCGACGCCTCTTGCTACTATATTCCCCTTTTTATCAATGATTGCAAGTATTTCCTTGAATGAGTAGGATCCCGAGTCGTCAATTTTACTATCTGTGTTTATATTTACAAAAGCGAGACCATTTTCGAAGCCATTATAGGTGAATCCCATAACTCCTTCATCAAAACCTCCTAGCGTACGTTCCATAGCTTGATTTCCCTTTACGTCGATGTAGAAAATTTTATTTTTTAAGCGCACTGGCGCAAGTCCTTCCGAAAACATTTCGGCGCCGTCAAATTGAGCGGGGATAACCTCTCCTCCAGCTTCATCCATGTAGCCATACTTCCCATTTTTCTTGAAAACAGCAAGTCCAGCAGAAAAGGTAGGGTAATTATACATTGCTGCTCCTCCCCAAGCTTCGTAAGTCTGCGGTATCATAAAATATCCATTCTCATCGATAATCCCAAAAGTTGTTGGCTTGCCTGCTTGGGTCTTTCCAATTGCGCACATTCCTTCATTAAATTTAGGTAGAAATTCCGTGTCTTCGTAATCAAATTGTAATGCAACAGGAAGCCCCCCGTCGCGGTCAGCAAAACCAAGTTTCTCTTTTTTTACTACTGCTATTCGACCTTCAGACATTTCACCCAATTGATCATAAATAGTTGGTAAAACGGCGTATCCTGTATTATCTATAAGCCCGAATTTTTCTCGACCAGAAGCATCCTTCACAGAAACTTTAGCCAATCCATCGATGAAGTCATTAGCGAAGCTGTATTTAATTTCAGCGACTACTTCTCCTGTTCGATTAATGAAACCATATTTTCCATTGAGCTCAACGCGAGCTACTCCATCAAAAAATAAGTAGGCTCGATCCCATTCGCCAATCAATGCAGCGTCATCTGTGCCTCCTTGTTCCACATAGTAGTACTTCCCAGTTAATGTTCTGAAAGGTACAAGTTCTTGTGCCACTGAAGCTTGACTTAGAAGGCTGAAAAATAGAAGGATAGATAAGTAAGAGTATGTAGATTTCATAAAGTTTTTTTGTGATGTATGACAAATACCGTGCTAGACTAGGCGAACTCAATCAGCATATTGAACCAATGATTTCTTAAATGCAGCATAGCTTTCCTTGTACAGATCATATATTTCTTGATCGCTGTACTTAATTCCAAAGACCAGGTGAGTTGACTCAGTAGACTTCGAATAAGCTGATCTCATGTAGTTTCCGTCCTTGTCGGCAAACGTCACCCAACGATAAATATTATTTGGATCAATCTCATCTACGGTTGTCTTATCGCTCTCAATCTTTTCATTTGGAGCTGGGTATAAATAATTCTTTGGATCCCCTCCCCATTGTGGAGAGTAGACAAAAAACGAAACGGTTTCATCGGGAGATGCAAAAGATGCTTCGTCTGTTGAGACAAAGGTGTAATCATCATATACGTCTGTTGGTTCGCTAGGATTTACGGTGAAGCCAAATGGGTAGTTAATTTTGAACCATTCTCCATTAAAAGTATCTACGGGATTTTCGAAATCTTCCGTTTTAGAACTCATTACTGTGTCATCTCCTCTTGGCCTAATTTCCGTGGAATCTATACCATGTTTAGGTTGTTTATCATCTGAATTCGCAGTATCCACGTCCGAAGAACATGCGCCTAAAACAATAAGTGATGGAATTAATAAGTACGTCAATTTATTCATCTTCATAGCTTAGTTAGACTGCGAGAAATCGTAATGCAGCTTCTAATTTTTGCTTTGTGGACGACGAGGTCCCTTATTATTCCCTCGAAAGTTGCTTTTTTTCTTAAAGCCGCCTTTATTTCCACCTTGGCCACCGCCGCTCTTTTGTTCTTTCCATTCTGGACCCGGACCCATAGATTCAGGCGGCTGAAGTTTCTCAATTTTTGATTCAATCAATTTTTCGATCTTCCATACCTTGTGCATGTCCTTATCATTGATCAAAGTGAATGCTTCCCCTTTTGTATTGGCACGAGCAGTTCGTCCAACTCTGTGGACATAATCTTCTGCATCATGAGGGACATCGTAATTGACAACCATGTTGATTTCCTTGATATCGATTCCTCGACTCATTACATCGGTTGCAACCAATATTCGAATTCGTTTAGCTCTAAATCCTCTTAATACTTCTTCGCGACGATCTTGCTCTAAATTTGAGGAGATTCCAGTTGCCTTTAAACCGGCTCTTCCCAAAGCCCTAACAATATCAGAAACCTTACTTTTTGTTGAAGTAAAGACGATGATACTATCGAAGTGCTTTCGTTCTGAAAGAATATGTGCGAGCAATTTAATTTTCTGATTCTCGTGCGCCATGTACATTTTCTGAGCAACACCAGCGGCAGGCTTAGAAATTGAAAGTGCGATTTCTTCAGGGTCTTGCATGATCTTTTTAGCAAGATGCTTGATGTTACCGGGCATTGTTGCACTGAACATCAAGGTCTGTCGCTTCGCAGGTAGATGAGATATTATTGTCTGAAGGTCATCGATGAATCCCATGTCTAACATTCTATCTGCTTCATCAAGAATCAGATGTTTAACATGTTTAAAATTGACGTAGCCCATTTTTAGATGGGAGATCAATTTACCTGGAGTACTCACAACAATGTCAACTCCGTTGGTTAGCGCTTCCTTTTGGATCTGCCATTCCTTTCCTCCACCGCCTCCGTAGATAGCAATGGATCCAACTGAAACGAAGTAGGAGAGTCCTTGGATTTGTTGTTCGATTTGTATTGCCAATTCACGCGTTGGCACTACGATCAATGTATCAATCGTCGTATCTTGTTTGCCGACAAGTTTATTTAAAATCGGAAGTACGAAGGCGCCAGTTTTACCTGTTCCTGTTTGCGCACATGCGATTAAATCTTTATTCTCCAAGATGAGCGGAATTGCTTTTTCTTGGATCGGCGTAGCTGTCTCGAATCCCATGTAAGAAATAGCTTCTAGTACTTGGTCGTCGAGTTTTAGTTCTGTAAATTTCATTGGCTATGAAGGTACTGACTAGTTTTTACATAGCGATACAGATAGTCAAAGAAAATGAATGACTAGGTCTGTGACTTATTGCTTTAAAAACGTAAAATCGGTTGGTTTTCTACTAAATATGAGCAGATCTGCGATGTAAGTTCCCTTTATTTAGTAATCGCTGAGGTTGATTGTTGAGCTATCAATCATATCAACCCAACGATCCATCTTTTTCTGAATTACTCTGAAATGCTGTTTGTCTGCATCGGTGATTAATGAGATTGCTTCTCCTGAAGATGCAGCTCGTCCCGTTCGACCTATTCGATGGATGTAATCCTTAGGTGATCTTGGCAATTCGTAATTGATCACACAGGGCATATCTTCAATATCAATACCTCTTGCAAGAAGGTCTGTTGACACCAAAACGTTTACAGTTCCTTGTTTGAAAGCAATCAATGATTCTCTTCTCGAACCTTGACTTTTCTTACTGTGAATGGCGCGGGCATTGATACCATTGCTTCTCAATTTATCCACTACTTTGTCTGCTTCGAAAGTAGAGGAAGTGAAAACAAGTACCTGTTTGAGGTTTTTGGATTTAATAATGTATCGAAGAAGCGGACCCTTTCGTTCTTCAGTAACGTGATACGCTGATTGTTCAATTAATTCTACCGTCTCCTTTTCCCCTTCGATCTTGATGACCTCAGGATCGTTGAGCAAGACTTGGTTCATGGAAGAAATGTCTTCACTCAATGTTGCCGAAAACAATAGGTTTTGTCGTTTCTTTGGTAGAAGTGCGAAGACGCTATTCATCTCCTCTTTGAAGCCAAGGTTGAGCATTTTATCCGCC
Organism: Flavobacteriaceae bacterium; assembly: GCA_047624355.1. GTDB lineage: Bacteria > Bacteroidota > Bacteroidia > Flavobacteriales_D > Crocinitomicaceae > UBA4466. The sequence goes on from JBLHPQ010000040.1 coordinate 4,139, forward strand.
TCGTCAAGAACAAGTACGTTAATTGAAGATAAGTGTACAGCGTTTTTGGATTGCAATTCTAGCAATCGACCTGGGGTAGCGACGAGTACATTTACACCACGAATCGACTTCATTTGTGGGTTGATAGATACTCCTCCAAAAACCGAAACAGTACGCACCGATTCCGGTAAATTTGTGCTGAATGATCTGAAAACATCTGCAACTTGTCCGGCCAATTCTCTTGTCGGTACAAGTACAAGCACATTAACATGGCGATTTTCACCTTCCATGTTGCCCATTAAATTGCTCAATATTGGTAAAACATAACTTGCTGTTTTTCCTGATCCTGTTGGAGCAATGCCTAAAACATCTCTCTTCTTAAGAATGGCCGGGATCGCTTTTTCTTGAATTGGAAAAGGCTTTTCGTAATCGTATGCAGGCAATCCTCGCGTGATGAAATTGGGCAAGCCTAATGAGCTAAATGGCATAAAATGGTGTGATCTGTTATGTTAATTCGGCGGTAAAGGTACTGAATCGATTGAAAGAATTGCGATCTAAACGAAATATCTAAATGTGTTAACGATTAAATCATCTTTGATCAATAATTCCATGAATTTTCATCTCAATTTTGAGCTCCAAGCCATTATTACTTATCTTGCACCAAAATCAAGTGAAATGGCATTGACAAATAATGATATTATCAAGAAATTACGTGTAGCATTGAAACTCCGCGATGATGATATTATTGAAATTTTAGGACTCGTTGAATATGAAATTGGCAAGAGTGAATTAGGCGCTTTTTTCCGAAACGAGGAGCATCCAAAATATGTTGAATTGCAGGATCAAATATTGCGTAATTTCTTAAATGGTCTAGTGATCTACAAGCGAGGAACGATGGAAGACCGTGGAAAAACACCACATCAACCTAAGGTGCGGAAAGAAGAACCAGACACAAAAACGATTGAGGAGCCATCAAACGAAGAGCCAGTGAAGGAAAAACGTCCGCGTGTCAACCTAGACAAAGATGAACGATCTGCGCAGGATAAATATGGCGCGAAATAGTATTTAATCAATCGAATCTTCTCGATTTCAAGTCCCGAAACCTGATAGGGTTCGATGTAACTATCTGCGTTGTTCTATCGACCTAAATAGTAGATGCCTACTCACCAACAAGGTTCATTTCATCAATTAAACGAGTTGCACCAGCGTATTTATCAATGATAAATAGAACGTAGCGTATATCAACACTGATTGTTCGAACGTAGTCATCTTGAAAAACTAAATCACTTGTCATAGATTCCCAATTCCCGTCAAAAGCAATTCCAACAAGTTCGCCTTTACCATTAATTACAGGACTTCCAGAGTTCCCCCCGGTAATATCCGTATTGTGTAGGAAACAAACAGGTAGTTTGCCATCAGCATTTGCATAATTTCCGAACTCTTTATCTTTTAGCAATTGTAATAAGCGATCAGGAACATCAAACTCACTGTCACCTTCTTTATGCTTTGCGAGTATTTCTTCCCCATAAGTGAAGGGTGCATATGGCCTTCCTTCCCAGTTGTCGTATGCTTTAACTGTTCCATAAGTCATTCGCATGGTAAAGTTAGCATCAGGATAAAAGTTACGTGCGTTTTCTTTTTCTTGAATTGCTCGAAGATACAATTCTCTTGAATCCTCAAGTCGAACTTCTCGCATCGAACTTGCTGGCGAAAGAGTGCTTCTAAATGCATTAATAAGGCTTGTTAAATAGGCCATTCCCGGATCCTTATTCAATGTTTTCAGTGTTGGATTCGCTAAGAATTTTTTTAATAGATCAGGATTGGTCATTATTGATTTCTTAAAGGTCAAATCCGCATAACGCTCATTGGATCCTTTCGCTTTTTTCTTATAGAGCGTTGATTGAAAGAGGTCAGGACGTCTCTCTTTCGAAATCGTTGATTTCATTTCATTCAGAGCAAACACGAACATTTTTCGATCCATTTCTACCGTGTAATTTTCGAAGAGGGCATCACCAGATTTCGTGACCGATTTCAAAACTGCTGAATTATCATTCTCTTCAGAAGCCTGCATGGATCTCTGGAGACGCCAAAGTGAAATGCCGAGGGAAATAAAATCTGGTGAGAATCCTGCCATATTCATAATTGCGACGTCTTTACTCAATGTTTCATCGCTCTCGAAGGTCTGCTTTATGTCATTAAGCATGGACCCATATTTTGCTTTTCGGTCATCGCTTTCATTTATCCAGCCATCCAAACTACGCTCATAGATTTCTTTTTGCCCGATAATATTGAACTTCTTTAATCCTCTTAACTGCCCTTTGTAATACTTGTATGTGTTTGCCAAAGAAGCTCGTGAGGAAGCATGTTGAATTTCAACTGCTTCGGATTTATCCATTTCGGACTTCATAATTACCAAGCGTTTCCCTAGCAGATCAATAATCACAGGAGCTTCATTTTCTTGGAGGTTTTTTACTTCATGCGAGGTTAAGTAGCGATCCGTGCTTCCTGGAAAGCCCATGACCATGGTGAAGTCACCTTCGCTTACGCCGGCGGTAGAGACAGGTAATGAATGCTTCGGTACCATCGGGATGTTATTTGCGCTATAACCTGCAGGCTCATTGTCTTTATCTGCGTAAATACGCATCATAGAAAAGTCGCCAGTATGTCTCGGCCACATCCAATTATCAGTATCTCCTCCAAATTTACCTATTGCCGATGGCGGTGCACCCACCAATCGGATATCGTCGTAAGTTTTGTAAACAAACATGTAATAGGCATTCCCGTCAAACATTTCCTCAATAGAAACTGAGTACCGCGAATCCTCTGAATTCTCAATCTCAATTTGCTGCATTTCTTCTCCAATGATCATGTCTGCGTCTTCTTCTCCAAGCTCATCCAATTTGTCCATGATTCGCTTCGTGACATCTTCCATTCGAACAAGAAATGTTACTGTCAATCCTTCGATTGGTAGTTCACCCTGTTGCGTCTTAGCCCAAAAACCATCTTTCAAGTAGTTATGTTCTTCAGAACTTTGCGACGCTATTGCATCGTATCCACAATGGTGATTTGTAACGATCAAACCTTGATCAGAAATAACTTCAGCTGTACAGAAACCGCCTAATTGGACAATCGCGTCTTTTAAACTTGATTGATTGACGCTATAAATTTGCTCTGGCGTGAGGGTACATCCTAGACGTTTCATTTCTTCATAATTGTAATCCTTGATCAACATTGGGAGCCACATTCCCTCATCTGGTGGTGGCGTGTTGAAGGCAAAAGATTTAGACACAAACGAACTGATTAGAAATAACGTAACAAAGAGTGCTTTCATGATTCTGATTTTGAGAACCAAAGATGCGAAAAATAGTGAACTTCGTAGTGGGGGCTAAATCATTTATGTGGTTCCGATGAATATAATTTGGTAAGTGGAGTTCAATTAGCCGTTTTGTTGACTTACCCTCTCAATATTGAGTGCTTTAGCGCAAGAAAACTGCAGTGATTATCTGCTTGTCATGAATTAAGACTAAATGAAATCTAGTCAGGAGACTAAGCGTTGATAATCCTTTGTACTCTGCTCAATAATTTCCTTTGCTAGGGTTGCATCTTGAAATTCTGCTACTTCGTCAGATGTATTTTCAAGTTTTACAAAGTTCGAAATTACTTGATTGTCAATTCAGTTTCGATGATCAATTTTTTATCTGAATTCATGTCGAAGTAAACCAATTTTAATTTGGCCGGATTACTCACCTTCTTTTGTTCTAAGGTCAATGAGACAGGTAATTGTTCCATGGCTAGGGTTGGATCTAATCCGTTTGTCGAATTTTCAAGGAGAAGGTTCTCATCCCGAAAAATTTCTGCACCGTTATTGTCCAAGAGCTCTATGGACAGGCCGGGATAGACTAAGTTATCGACAACCTCAAGTCCTTCTGCCCCGTCTATAAGTAGCTTAACACCTTCTTCAAGGCTAACGATATTGTCGGTGATTACACGCGTGTTTTGTTGATCCCAAAGGTAGACCGCAGAATAATCAATGCCTTTTGGCTGAATATTCAAAAGCTTATTTTCTACGATGGTAAAAGGCATTTCAATATCAAAAGTACCTGTTCCATTCTTGTCCCAGATATGGACCATTATCAGGTATTCTTCATTATCCTGATAGGAAAAGGCTGCATTGAAATGGGTTGTTATTAGCAACGATTTTTCTGAGAACCCCTCCAGCTTATCTTTGAATAGGTCTTCATTTAAGTTAACAACTTCTTTACTTTTCGAGTTGATTATTTTGACAAAAAGACCTACGAGGGATCTACCATTTTTACGTTCAAAACCACTTATGCCATTACACTTGATAAGTACCTTTTCACCATACTGGTATTCTGTTCTCTTTACTTTTTCATCGTTTATTTCGAGGTACACATTCTCCACTGAAATTCCGGATCCTGTGGTTTTCATCCCCGTAACAAAATCTTTATTCATGCTTACATCGCATGAGACAAATAGAAATGGCACTAGTAATGCGATTAGAAATTTTCTCATCTTTCTTCTTGAATAGCTGGCCCGGATTCAAATCGCGCACCAATAATTAATTATCTGTTGGTCAGTGGTAAATATAAGTGTTATCAATCCTTCACGGCCGGAGGGTGATCCAAGCGCTCTATGAATTTATCAACGTGGAAGGTAATATCATCTTCTCCGACTTGGTCAAAAGGGTTTTCAAGGTGTTCCTGAATATTGTCTAGACTTACTAAAATCATTGTGAGCAAAACCGGAATGACATATTCAAGACCCCAAGACATACTTTCAGCCTTAAGTGCAAAATACGGTCCGTAAACAATAGGAAGAATTTTAATAAACAAGGAACTGAAAGCGCGAAGTGTTCTCGGTGTTCGATATTGGTAGATATGCTTCAATGACTCGAAAGAAATCATCATTTTCTGAAGGTACTGATTGGTTCTAGAACATTCGCCAGAAGACAAACCTTCACCACGCAGTTCGTGTTTTATGTAGAGCGAAATTTGCGAGAAATTTTTGTAAATCTGCTCTTCATTTTTTATTAATTCCGATTGAGGACTAGTGAACATTATCTTTAAATTACTGAAGAGATTAGTGATAATAGTGGTCATCTTCGTTACGTTTTCTTGCTTGGGTTTGTCCAACCAATCTCTAGAAACAAAATAGATGGCCCTCAAGTATCCCTTAATTGCAGCATATTCTCTGAGAGCGGCTTCTCTTCGTTTGTAAGCACCACCAATGGAAAAAACGATTGGAAAAATAATAGCTGTTGCTACGAGTGTAAGAGGGAAATCTGCTTCGAACTTATAATGAATACAAACTGCCGTGGCACCAACGGAAAGCGCTGATATTATTAGGGTTTGCCACGTGACAATTAGCAGGATTTGCTTAAATTGTTGTTTCATATAAGGTGGAGTTTAAATTGTTTTGGAAGTCAATTGCAGAATTCAGAAGCCCTGATAATTAGCGTTTAGGCGAACGACGGCTCAGCGTTTTTCTTTTAAGACGAAATGAAGTTTCAATGGTAAACAACGATTAGAGCTCTCGAGTTCATCTTTAATAGAATACTATTTTGATTTATCTAGAATTAAGCCAATCTCCATTGCAAAATTTAAAGGGTCGTTCACCATGGCATGCTCAATTTTATAGGTGTAAGGGCCTGTTTCTGAATATGATTTATTCGATTCAACAAGGTGCTCACTGTCCCAGATATCCAAGGCCGGTTCACCAATATAATCATCATTGTCGTCTATAACCTGCAATGAATAATCGTACGTTTTTTCAACCCCACTAGGGCTAGTTTCGGTCACTAATACTTTTACGTCCCTATACTGAAATCCAGTGATGTAGCGAAACGACAAACGAAGATCATAAGAGACTGATGCATCGTCTATGGCAACCTTGAATGTTCGACTGTCTTTTTTTAGCCATTCTATCTTAGGGGAAAGCTCTTGCGTTTCGTTAAATATTCGACCTTCTGGGGTGCATCCAATCAAAAAAAGAGTAAAAGTTAGGGCTGCAGTTAATTTATATATCATAGTTCGTATTGTTCTGCTCCAAAGTACTATTAATCTTATAGATTAAGCTCAATTGGTGCAAGATTAAATTCTTTCTAGAAGGTAAATGCTCGATAAGCAAATAGTCACTTGTTCTCAGCGAAATTTCTAACTTGAGGCCGAATGATATTTAAATCAAAAAACTTTTATCTAATTCTGTTAGTGAACCTGATTCCTCTCGGTTTCGTATTACTCAATGACCTTTCCGTTTTCTATTTTTTATATTATTACATCTTTGAGGCGCTGCTATTTGCGGTGATGTCAGTCCTCAAGCTGTACAAGATTTTTCGCTTGCCGAACGAGAGCCCATTCTCTGCACTCCTAGCGTCCGTTCTATTTATGGGCTTGAAGGTTTCAATTATTGCGCTGCCACTTTTATTTCTTTTTGCGATTGCTGCCCCGTATTATCCTTCTGGTGACTTCCGTCTGGAAGAAGGATGCCTGCCAATTCTTGAAGAACCAGTTTTATTTTCGGTATCATTTTTGAAAGTTCTTATCCATCATTTGCTGTGGATCAAATCCAAGAAATATAAGCGTTATTCGATAAAAAGATTCCTTTATCTAAGTATGATTCAAGGAGCTGCTGGTTTTATGGCTATCTTTCTTCTTGCGAATATTTTTAGCAGTACGCTTACGAATAATCCACTCCTAGTGGCAAGTCTCTTCACGCTGGTAATCCTCCTATACGAGTTATGGGACGAATTCTCTGAAAAGCAATGGTTGTTTGGAGCGAAGAGCTAGTTACTTTTTATTCTTCACGTGCAGTTCTAACCATTGATGCTGCTCCCATAACAAATGGAGAATACTCTCCTTTGCCGCGTAACCATGACTTTCCTTTGGAAGCATTACTAAGCGTACTGTAGCTCCAAGTCCTTTCAGTGCATTGAAGTAGCGTTCGCTTTGCATTGGATAAGTGCCTGAGTTGTTGTCAGCCTCCCCATGGATGAGTAGGAGTGGAGACTTCATTTTATCAGCATGCATAAACGGCGACATTGAATTGTAGATATTCGGGGCATCCCAATAAGATCGCTCTTCACTTTGAAATCCGAATGGAGTTAATGTTCTGTTGTAAGCACCACTTCTCGCTATTCCTGCAGCGAATAAATCAGAATGTGATAGAAGGTTTGCTACCATGAACGCGCCGTAGCTATGTCCACCAACGGCCACCCGATTTCGATCAATATATCCCATGGCATCAACAGCGTCGATAGCGGCTTTTGCATTGGAAACTAGCTGAGTTCGGAAGGAATCATTTGGTTCTTCCTCGCCTTCACCAACAATCGGGAATGCTGCATCTGTAAGAACTACGTAGCCTTGAGTTACCCAGAATACTGGAGAGCCATACCAAGGGTAGGTGAACTTATTAGGGTTTTGAGTGCTTTGCGCCGCACTGGATTTATCTTTAAATTCCCTTGGATACGCCCACATGATCATTGGCATCTTTTCCTTACGTTCAATATCATATCCTACAGGAAGATAAAGCGTAGCTGACAATTCTAAGCCATCCTCACGTTGATAAGAGATTGCTTCTTTGTGTACTTCTGCAATACTCTGAAATGGATTTTTAAAGAAACTTAACTGCGACAGTGTTAAATTTTTCTTCCGAAGAGAGCGCGTATAATAATTCGGGAATTCATTCTTTGATTCTATGCGTACGATGAGTTCGTATTTGACTAAATCAAAGGCGTAAATTCTTTCAAATTTATCAGTGAAGCCGGAGGTGTAAATCCGAGTGATTTTTTTTGTTTGTAGGTTGAATCGATCTAGAAATGGGAATTGTCCATCTTCAGTATATCCCTCACCAATAAGGAAAGCTTCACCTTTCGAAAGTGTTAGTACGTTTTTGCCAAATTCGTTCTTGTGCATGACTAAGTTCCCAGGGTCGTTGTATTTATCTTGAGAATTTCGATCTATAAGTAGAATGGGGTCTTTGCCAGAATTAGATGGATCGAAAAGGTAAGATTTGGTATTTCGAGTATTCCACCAATAGTCGGAGGCAATGGCGACATTCTCGGTGCCCCAATCAATAGATCCAAAACGATTAATTGTTTTCAATAAGCTTTTTGGTCTCCCATTAAATGGAGCTTCGAGTTGGAATATTTCATCCCTAAACTTGACTTCATTCGCCGCGTCACCGCCATCCAATGCCACTGCATAAATAAGTGTTGCGCCTTTGTCATTTCTCCATTGAAGATCACGTTTTCCCGTTCGCACTGACATGAATCCTTTGGGTAAATCCTCAATTAACGGAACCTCTGATATAACTTGAACTTCCTTAGCGGATTTCGTAAAAACAGTATTAACTGAAGGGAATCTATAGTAGGGAACAAGGTATGAAAAGGGTTTTTCGATTCTTGTTACCATTACATAATCTCCATTGGGCGAGAAGCTAATACTTCTGTACATGTCGTTTTTCATCCATAGGGTGGAGGCACCAGATAGTTCCACTTTATAGATTTCTGATCGAGCAAGTTGTTCAAAATTGTACTCGTCGGTTTTACTTTTAAGGAGATCTTGATAGGTTCTGTTCTGTGCTTTCTTGCCGTCACTGGTTGAAATTGTCGGGCCCATTGGAACTGAAGTCTCTGTGTCAATTAGCGGTTTTCGATCTTTTGGAATGACTTTAATTAATACAGCATCACTACCACTGAACCAATTGATCACATTGCCCGTATTTGCATTCAATTTGAGTTTTGATAATTTCTTCATCGACAGCGCATGAATATCCATGACCCATAGTTCAACGCCATCTGAAGTCGTGTTAGTCATGGCCATCATTTTTTGATCGGGCGACCATGAAAAATTGGCGAATTTTGCGTTTTCGGGAATTCCCGAGACTTTTACGGAGCTTGGATTTTTAGCTTGTAAATTTTTAATTTTAATCGTATGGTAATACCTTATTCGGCTGCCAATATTTAATTTAGGATCGATACGGAGTCCGCCTAAGCGCATTTCCGTGCGTGACATTTCCTCAATTGTCTTGAATGCATCACGCTGAAGTGTGATCATCAATGAGTGTTCACTATTGAAAAGAGCATTGGGTGCTAGCTCAACATCCACTAAATCGAGTATCTCTTGAGGAGGTTTCTGATAATCAAGACCGTCTTGAGCGATATTGTTAAACGAAAAACTTAATGAAATAAGTAGGAAGAATGTATTTTTCATGGATATCAATTAAGTTTTATCAAGAAGATTTAATGTATTGGCTTGATTTCACTTAGCCGTCAAGCGTTGCGAATATACTAAAAGACTTTTGGATTTAATCCGTGAAAAATTGAACGTTTCTTGAAAAATCCAATTATTCTTGGTACTTTATTCGCCTAAAACTATGCTTAATGAAAACCCTCTACCTTGTAGGATGCCTTCTGGTATCTCTTGCGCTTAGCGCAATATCTTATAGTCAAACGTCAGAGTCACTTATTGATAAATACTTACAGGAGCATCGAGATGAGCTCGGTTTATCCGATTCGGATATCGAGGATTGGGTGGCTTATGATGATTATACCTCAAAACAATCAGGCGTTCGGAATATTTATGTTCGTCAACAACATGAGGGAATCGAAGTCTATCATGGCGTGGCAAATTTCCATATTAAAAATAAGAAGATTTTTAGCGCTGGGATTCGACTTGCGAACAATATTTCCGATAATATTAATACATCTCAAGCCAAACTATCGCCGGTAGAAGCAATCGATTTTGCTGCATCACATTTGGGTATTTCTGGCTATCGAAATTTGAAACTACTCAATCCAGTGAATAAGCATGAATTTGTCTATGAAGGAGCTGGAGTTTCATTAGAGAATATTCCAGTTAAGTTAATGTACTACCCATTGCAAGATAGCGCTAATACTATCCGACTGGCTTGGGATTTGAGCATCTATATAGAGTCAAAGCAACATTGGTGGAGCATGCGGGTTGATGCTGTTACTGGCGAAGTACTTGATATGGTTGATTGGGTTGTTGAATGTGATTTTGATAATTGCAGTACAACAAGTCATTCGCATTCTAGCAGAAGACCAATTCCGGAAAATGATCGGGTTTTATTCCCGGCACCACCTCCTGCCACTGATCAGTACAACGTTTTTGCAATACCGACAGAAAGTCCTACGCATGGACCTAGAACTCTTGTAGTAGGTCCATCAAACCCAACGGCTTCTCCTTTTGGATGGCACGATGATGACGGAATTAGTGGTGCAGAATACAATTATACACAAGGAAATAATGTACGTGCTACAGAGGATCGGAACAACAATAATGGTGTTGGGACCCTACCAAGTGGTGGTGCAGCTTTAGATTTTAATTTCCCCCTTGATTTAACGCAGGCGCCAATCATTAATGAAGACGCCGCAATCACGAACTTATTCTATATGAATAATATCATGCACGATGTATGGTATCAATATGGCTTTGATGAACCAGGAGGGAATTTTCAAGAGAATTCGTATGGAAATGGAGGAATTGGAACCGACTTGGTTTTTGCAGAGGCGCAAGATGGCGGAGGAACAAATAACGCCAATTTTGCTACGCCCGGAGATGGAGGTAACCCAAGAATGCAGATGTACTTATGGACCACAGGAGTTCAATATACACTTACAATTAACAGTCCTGCCGGAATTGCCGGACAATACCAGGGAGTACCTGCTGGATTTGGACCTGCCTTACCGGTAATTCCAATAACCGCTGATTTAGCGCTTGTAGATGATGGTACAGCGCTTCCTTTAGAAGGATGTAACGCCTTGATTAATGCGCCTGTTGTAAGCGGTAAAATTGCCGTTGTTATGAGAGGAACTTGCGGCTTTACCGATAAGGTTATCGCAGCGCAGAATGCTGGAGCTGTTGCAGTGATTGTTGTGAATAATGTTGCAGGAGCACCTTTCGCGATGGGAGGAGCGTTGGCGACTATTAGCATACCATCAATAATGGTTTCTGATGTCGACGGGGCACTCATGATTGCACAGCTTCAATTACCGACTACTGTCAATGGAACGATTGTCGATCCAGGACCAGCAGCAGATAATGACGGAGATTTTGACAATGGAATTGTTGCTCATGAATATGGACACGGAATTTCGAATAGATTAGCGGGTGGTCCTTCTGCTGCCAATTGTCTTAGCAATGCTGAACAAATGGGAGAAGGTTGGTCAGATTGGTTTGGATTGATGCTTACAATTGAGCCAGGAGATCTACCTACAGACATTCGTGGTATTGGAACTTATGCTGTTGGAGAACCTACGACAGGTCCAGGAATACGGCCTGCTCCATATAGTACTGATCTTGGAATTAATAATTTCACCTATGACGCGACTAATAATACTGGAGCGATTTCTCAGCCGCATGGTATCGGTTTTGTTTGGTGTACGATGCTTTGGGACTTGAATTGGGCCTTAGTGAACCAATATGGTTACGATACTGATATTTACAATGGAACGGGTGGTAACAATATTGCGATGGCTTTGGTTATAGAAGGACTGAAGTTACAGCCTTGTAGTCCAGGTTTTGTGGATGGAAGAGATGGTATTCTTGCTGCTGATCAAGCCTTATACGGCGGGGTAAATGCATGTTTGATTTGGGAAGTGTTTGCCGCCAGAGGGCTTGGATTTTCTGCCGATCAAGGAGGTACAAACAGTAGAACGGATCAAGTTGAAGCATTCGATTTACCTGCCCTTTGTCTTGTGCCAACCTTACCGCCAATTGCTGATTTTAGCTTTACGGTAGATTGTAATGGTAATGCAGACTTTACTGATTTGTCAACTCAAGTTCCGAATGGGTGGATTTGGGATTTTGGAGATGCGACTTCAAGTACTGCACAGAACCCAACGCACGTTTATGCTGCAACTGGGACATATACGGTCACGCTCACGGCTAGTAATATTATCGGATCTGATGCGATTAGTTATAGTGTAGTAGTAACGATGCCTTCTGCTCCTGTAGTGGCAGACGAGAATATTTGTGAAAATCAATCAGCGACATTTACAGGTGCGGCCTCTGGCTCAATTATTTGGTATGATGGTACTGGAACAATCCCATTGGACACAGCATTTACATATACTACGCCAATATTGACCACCACCACAACCTATCAGGTGGAGAATGTAGAGTTTGGTCCCTTACAAAATGTAGGACCTGTTGATAATTCAATCGGCTCAAGTGGGTACCATAACCCCGGAGCTGATTTCACACTTAATTTTACAGCTTACCAAGGATTTACAATCAACTCTGTTTGGATTGACGCAAACACTACAGGGAATAGAACAATTAATATCTGGGATGGAATTGACGCCACTGGAACAATTATAGCTACTGCCGTTGTGAATATTACGGCAACTGGACCTCAGCGAATAACACTTGATTTAATCGTTCCTGCAGCAGGAACATATAGTATCGGGGGAACTGGAATGGATTTGAGACGAAATAATAACGGAGTCACTTATCCTTATACATTGGCAGGAGTTGTTGATATCATTAGTTCATCGGCAGGAGCCAATTACTACTATTATTACTATGATTGGGAAGTTCAGACGCTTCCATGTAGAAGTACACTAGTGCCAATTCAAGCGATAGTTAATCTTCCCGATAGTACCTTTGAAACTGTAACAGCTTGTAATGATTTTACTTGGACGGTAAACAGTACCAACTATACTGCATCAGGGACCTATACAGCCTCATTAACAAATGTAGTGGGGTGCGATTCAATTGCAACGCTATTCTTAACTATAAGTACAACAGTATCAGGCTCTGAATCAGTGACTGCCTGTGACACGTATACATGGCCAGCAAATTCAACAACTTACACTGTCTCTGGAGCATATACGACAACCTTGACTGCAGCTGGTGGCTGTGATTCAATTGCGACATTGAATTTAGTGATCCATAATGCTACGTCGGGCAGTGAAGCAGTGACAGCATGTGGTTCATTTACTTGGACTGCTAACGCAACGACATATTCGGCATCAGGAGCTTATACAACAATACTCACGAGTGCTGCGGGCTGTGATTCAATTGCAACGCTATTCTTAACTATAAGTACAACAGTATCAGGTTCTGAATCAGTGACTGCCTGTGGCACGTATACATGGCCAGCAAATTCAACAACTTATACTGTATCTGGAGCGTATACGACAACCTTGACTGCAGCTGGTGGTTGTGATTCAATTACAATCTTGAACTTAACGATTAACAACGCGACTTCGGGAAGTGAAGCAGTGACAGCATGTGGTTCATTTACTTGGACTGCTAACGCAACGACATATTCGGCATCAGGAGCTTATACAACAATACTCACGAGTGCTGCGGGCTGTGATTCAATAGCAATCTTGAACTTAACGATTAACAATGCGACGTCGGGGAGTGAAGCAGTTTCGGCATGTGATTCTTATACTTGGCTTGCAAACGGAACGGCTTACACTGCATCAGGAGCATATACAGTGACCTTAATAAATGCTGCAGGTTGTGATTCGATAGTGACACTTAACTTGACAATCAATTCAACTTCAGGAGGAAGCGAATTAATTACAGCGTGTGATTCTTATACTTGGTCTGCCGATGGCACAACCTACACAGTATCGGGAACGTATTCTGCAATATTAACGAATTCGGCTGGATGTGATTCTAGTGTAACACTGTTCTTGACAATCAATTCGGTGGATGCCTCAGCAACTCAATTGAATCCAACGACATTGTCAGCTAATACGAGTGGAGCGACTTATCAATGGATTGATTGCGCAACCAATCTTGAAGTTGCGGGAGAGACTGGACAGACCTTTACGACATCAATTGATGGAAATTATGCTGTGGTGGTTACGTTGAATGGATGTTCTGATACTTCAGCGTGTCTGCTTGTCTCTAGTGTTGGTCTTGATTCGTTTGCATTCGATAATCTGACTGTTTATCCAAATCCAACGAATGGAGAGGTGCATGTTTCACTCGGTAAACTTTACGAAGACGTAAGCATCCGATTAGTAGATGTAACAGGTAAGCTTATCGCACTGTACGATTTCAATACAACAGAAGAAATTACGCTCTTTATTGAAGAAGCATCTGGATTGTACTTCATGGAAATTTCATCAGCTGATGGGCATAAGAGTACGGTGAAAGTTCAGAAGAAATAAAAGTAGAAGAGAACTAAGCTTTTTTAGCTATTAAAATGAGGTCGGTCGTAATTGATCCGTCCTCATTTTTGCTTAGAACCTTTTCGTCATAGAAGAGCGCTAATTTATTTTCTTCGAGTGCTTCGATGAGGTAACTCGACTCATGGAAATGCATAAAAAGTTCATCGCCTGAACTTCCTTTTTGATAGCTTGATTTGCTATAGTCATCCTTCATGGTACTCAGATAGAAAACGCCATTATCGTTTAATTTTAAAGCGGCATCGGCAATAAGTTGTAATGCTTCATCCTTTGATAAGTGGGGGAGAAGGAAAGCACATAGAATTCCATCATAAACATGATCGAGGGCTAAAATTTTCCGGAAATCATACACCTCGAATTTGGCTGATGGATTATATATGCGTGCTAGTTTGACCATCTCTTCCGATAAGTCCAGTCCCGAGAGTTCGAATCTTGGATGTTTCTCAAGAATGTGTTTAGGAACGTTTCCAGGTCCGCAAGCAAGATATAGCAATGCGGATTGATCATCATTCAGGGCAGAGCAGAAAGCATCAAGCGACGCCTCATACTTAGATACATCCATGTACTTGGTTGGGTAGTCTTTAGCGAGTTTGTTAAAGATAGATACATAACCTGGACGAAGATTAACCTTACTACGAAGGATATTCAATGTTCGTAATGGCCGCGTCCTTATTTGTTAGATTATAGTTCAAGCGATAAATGGAATTGTCAGATTCAAAGATGAACTTACAGTAGGTCGTCTGCTCTTCTTGTGTTAATTCATATCCTAAGTATTTGTAATCTAGTTCAGATAAACGATTAGTGCACCTTGCAATGAGGGTGTCAATATCTTCTCCACTAAAGGCCCCGGGCTGAATGAAAGACATGATTGATTGCTTATTGCCATTTTTCAGATAGGACATAAATTTTTGAACGTCTGCGATCCGTGCCGAAATGTAATCTAAGTCGATGCTGGTAATTCCAAAGACAATTCCACCTTTATGGCTAGACAGCACATACATGTCGTATTCTAACCCTTCTTCTGAAATCTCTTCAAAACATTTTTGTAAAACAGCAGTCTGATCTGTCATCATGCCTACCGGTTTACCGAGTTGGACGTTCATAGTGAGCACATTTTTATCACCGGTTGTGACTTCATAACTGAGCGGATAGCCAGTCTTATTTTCCACCTCTTGGAATAGTTGCGTGAGGATTTCCTCGTTAGTTGCAGCTGTCTCTTCAGAACATCCATGAAGAAATCCGGTGAGTAGAATAAGAACGATCAGAAATTTATACATTGATTTTGGTTTGTTCAAAGATAAAGTTTTCAATGTAATTTAACTCAGTCGCTGCTCTTTTCAACCGCTCTGCTGAATTAATCAGAGAATGTTTAGCGTCAAGGTATAGTTAACATTGAAATTCAGTTCTTTCCCGAGAGATCGATCTTAATTGTACTTCATTTTCCCAATGGTATGTGGTATCATTGAACCAATCTTCACTACGGAAATTATTGTTCATGAATTGACGTAATAGTTCATTCTAGCCACTAGAATCTGAATTATGTAAATAGCGACTTTTCGCTACTCTCAATGTTTCTTACTTTTTAATGCCTTTTTTAGCTCATTTTTCACTTTTGATGCTTGCATTTTATCGAACCAACACTATTAGTACTGATTACAAGAAGGAATCTTTTTAGCTATATTTGGGAGACAAAAAACGAATTGCTTATGTTTATAGTTGTTGAAAGTGGATCAACAAAAGCTGATTGGATGGTGATTGATGGGGCGAAAGAAACAGCTTATTCTACTAAAGGTTTCAATCCTTATTTCCATTCAGAGCGAGATATTCTAATTGAACTCAACGAGCAAATTCAGTTGGGTTTGATAAAAGAGGATGTTGAAGAAGTTTTCTTTTATGGAGCCGGATGCTCTAGTCATGAATTAAATAAAATTATCGAAGACGGGCTCAGCGCATTTTTCGTTAATGCTGAGATTCACGTCGACCATGACCTCAATGCATGTGCATATGCGTGTTATGATGAGAAGCCTGAAATAGCGTGTATCTTGGGAACAGGTTCAAATTCGTGTTATTTCGACGGTGTAACTGCTCAGGAAGTTCTTCCAGCTCTTGGGTATATTTTGGGAGATGAAGGCAGCGGGAATTATTTTGGTAAGCGACTATTGGCAGATTTTCTCTATGGCCGTCTACCGCAAGAGATGCATAAGGAGATGGAAAGTGACGGAACTAATAAACCCACAATCATAGAAAATATCTATAAAAAACCGGATGCGAATGTCTACATCGCGTCTTTCATGCCAGTACTTATCAAGCACAAAGATTTGGACTATTCACAGAAAATCATTCGGGATGGTTTTCAGGTTTTTATTGATACGCATGTAAAGTGCTACAGCAATTATTTGGAATGCGATGTAAACTTTGTGGGCTCTCTGGCCGATTTACTGCAACAAGAGTTACGAGGAGTATGCACTGAAAACGGAATTTCAGTAGGCTGCATTATCCGAAGACCTCTTGATAAATTGGTGAGGTACCATAAAAGCCTTCAAGGAGATGTGCAAAAAACGGAGCGCTAAGGGAATCTACCAAATCACAATTAGATAGGTTTTACGTCGATGCTCTAAATTCATTAAGTGACAAGGATCTATTTCTGAGGCACGTTTTCTTATGGATAGAATTCTCAACGAAAGTCTCGGGTAAAAAAAAGCCCTACTAAAAAGTAGAGCTTCGATTTTTGTTCTGGACAGATGGGGAGCGTTTTCGAACCTCTTTTACAATGAAATGAAGATAATGAGTGCAGGCTATTCTGAGATTAAACGGAATGAAAACTCTGTGAAGCGTTCACAATATGAAGGAAAATAAAACAATACAAAATGTGTTGAATGATACTATGGGAAGTGATTTAAAATCATAACAAGAAGTTTAACTAGCGGAAATAATGGTAAGTTGCTCTTTTAATTATATTTGATTCACCATTAGTATAGTGAAAATGATAGCAGTAGTTGAAAATCTTAGAAATTGTATAGCGGTGCTTCTATTTATTAGCATCTATACCTGTGCCTTAAGTCAGAAATTAGATTCAACCGGCATAGTTGACTTTTTCAGTCCTAAGAATCTATCTCAGATAAATGATTCCTCCAAAGATTCAATCTATAAACTAGTTGGCAATGACATTATTTTACAAGACCTCTATCATTACTCTGATGCTCGGCTTAAATTGCAAACTGGAAAGTTTGATGAAGCCATGCAAATTGCACATGACAGAAATTCAAACTTGCCGGGTGATTTATCAGAATACTACAAAGCAAAATATTACAATATCATTGGTTCTGTCTATGCTAATAAGCAAGATGTCAAGAAAGCAATTCTTTTTTTCGAAAAAGCACTTCGACTTAGTGAAGATGCGAATGAAGATGCCTATGCTGGGATGATGGAAAACAACATCGCGAACATGTACTTTACCTTAGTTGATTATAAATCTGCCTATGAACATGCGTTTAAAGGATATCAATTAATGAAGCCCTATCCTGAAAACCGGTTCTACAATAAATTAATTGCGGTTTTAAGTATCTCTGAAGCAAAAATCGGGAAATTTTCAGAGGCCAAAAAGCATGGTCGAATTGCACTGAAAAATGCAGAGGAATCAGGAGATATTATCGCGATTATTGTTGCAAACTTAGCCCTTGGAGAGGTAGCTATTAATGAGAAAAAATACAAAGAAGCAAAGGTTTCGTTAATCGCTTCGCTAGAATTAAGTGAAAAGTATGAGCAAGTTCCATTTATTCTGTTGAATTCAATCAGTTTGATGGTGGCAAATTTAGAAACGAAGAATTTTAAATTGGCAGTTAAATACGGGGAGAAGGCGCATGCTTTAATCGATCAAGTCGGAGATAAGACATCAACGTATTCCATAAAGAAAAATTTAGCCGTAGCTTACTTTGAAACCGACCAATCCCAAAAGGCATATCCATTGATTCGGGAAGCACATGATATTTTTCGAAAAACGAATGACATTGAAAATAAAAAAGAGATCAACGATCTTCTTCTAAAATATGACTCAGAGAAAAAGGAAAAAGAGCTAGTATCAAAAAAAAATGAATTGCTCAAAAAAAATATTGAACAAAACAACTTAATGATCATCCTGGGTCTATTGGTTGTTCTGATAGTTGCTCTCGCGTTCATTATTGGATTCATTAGACATCGAAATATAAGCCGCATAGCCTTGATGAATTCAAAGCAAGAAATGAAAGTAATCGAAGCCGTTTTTGAAGGGGAAGAAATTGAACGAGAACGAATAGCACGCGAGCTTCATGATGGTGTTGCATCAAATTTAACAGCAGTGAGATACCAATTGATGGCGAACGACAGAATTTCAAAAGAGGACAAAACACAACTTGAAGGAATACTATTAAAGGCTCATGAAGACACGCGCAGACTCTCCCATAATTTAGCACCGTTCTCCTTGGAAACATTCGGATTTGAAAAAGCACTTCAACAATTTGCGCAGGAAAACTCAACAGAAAACTGCGAGGTTATTTCGACTGTTATCCCATCTGGAGTTTCAATTCCAAAGGAAAAAGCGACGATCTTATTTCGAGTTGCTCAGGAACTCACACAGAATGCGATTAAACATGCTGTAGCGACCGAAATTTCAATTCAGGTGTTGATTCGCGAAAACATGACCTTAATTGTGGAAGACGATGGAAAGGGATTTGACTTTATGGCGAAAAAGGATTCAAATGGAATGTCGAGTATTTCCAAAAGAGGCACTCAATTAAATGGTACATTTGAAGTAGACTCAAGTGTGGGGAATGGCACTATTGCAACCTTCATTATATCTTAATAGGGCAAATTATGAAAATTTTAATTGGAGATGATCACGAACTAATTTCAACGGGTATCATCGCCAATTTTATATCAAACGGACGTACTGATGAATTCCAAACCGCTAAGAACAGAGCAGAACTAATTCAACATCTTGAAAACGAAACATTTGATGTACTTATATTAGATGTACAGTTTGGAAAAGATGATGCCCGCGTAATTATCAAAGAAATTGATAAAATGGGCTCAGAAATGAAACGAATTGCATTGTCTTCGCATGAAGATGAAGTAACCGTCAAGTCAGTTCTTGCGTCAGGATTTCAGTCCTATGTATCAAAGCAGGCGCCATTAGACGAATTGATTGAAGCCGTGGAGTTTGTTTCAAAAGGAGAGCAATATATTTCGAAAAATTTGGAGAAAAAATTGTTCGCTGCGCTTTTTACAAAAGATGCTTTTTCTGAGGATATCAGATTGACGAAACGCGAGACAGAAGTCTTGGAGCAAATTCAGGCAGGTTTTTCTACCAAACAAATCGCTGGAAAGCTATTCATTTCTGAGAAAACAGTGGAAACTTATCGCTCTAATTTACTCTTAAAATTTCAAGTTAAAAACGTCGCAAGTCTGGTGAGAGAATCTATTCTCAAAGGCTTCTTATTTCAATAATCAATCACCTCAGGGTTTACCCTTGGTTTCATTTTCGTACTATTCCCTCTACTAAATAGCGCTTGTTTAAGCGAACTTTGATCTATCGAAAGGATGGTCTTATTCCATTCTTCGATTAATTGAATTAGTAATTAAAACAACGAAAATGAATAAGTTAATCTTCCCCATCGCATTGCTCGGTATCGCTCTTACAAGTTGTGAAAAGGATCCTATTCCAAATCCGAACGGCACTTTTCCAGGATGCACAGAATTATCCGGCACGCAATCCACAACAATTATATTAACAAATCATGTTACAGATCCAGCCGTACCTGATTACTGTATTTCAGGAACCTACTTTGTAGAAGCTGATCTTATTGTGCAGCCTGGGGTATTCATTCAAATGAATGATGATGCGAAAATTCATGTTCGAAACGGTGGTTCTTTTAAAAGTGTTGGAACTGCAGCTGAAAATATCAAAATTATTGGGGAGGATAGTATCTCTTCTGGGCAGTGGGCGAATATCCATTTCAGTACACATAGTTTAAACAATCAGTTGGTTCACACAAATATTTATGGTGGAGGGAACAGCTCAACATACCAGGGAATGGTGTTCATTGGCCATCAAGGAACCGCATTTATTGACAACTGTGGGATCTATTTAAGTTCAACAAATGGAATTATGACAGAAAATGTCGATGCTGGCCTTCTCGGAATATCCAATTGTGATTTTACGCTCTGTGGATTGTATCCTATTAATGTTCACCCAAAGCATGTGTCAGCTATTGCATCGTCAATTACCGGAATTGGGAATACATATGACTTAATTGAAGTTAGAACCGCCCAACTTCAGGATGATGTAACTTGGAATGATGCATTTTTCCCATACCATGTGAATTCAGTATTAGGTGTTAGTTCTAACCTGATTGTTGCGCCTGGCACCGCATTTTTATTTGCTCCTGGAGCTAGCATACAAGTAGGTACCAATGGGTCTTTAAACTGTTTAGGAACAGCAACGGATAGAATTCGATTCAGAAGTGATGCACAAACACAGTCACCTGGATCTTGGGTAGGAGTAGTCTTTGTTGGAACAACCAACCCACTGAATCGATTCGACTATTGTGACTTTTCTTATGGGGGAGGTGGCGTAAATTACAACGGAATGATTACTCTTTGGACTAATGCTTATGCACGAGTAGGAAATTCTTCCTTTTCGCACAGCGCTGGCTGGGGTGTCTACTATAATACATGGAATAGTACGTTCGATAATGACGGAAATAATACGTGGACAAATAATGCATTAGGAGATTTCAATTAACGAAACAATAAATGCTTCAAACAGAAAACGACAATTATGAAAA
Source organism: Flavobacteriaceae bacterium (assembly GCA_047624355.1). Lineage (GTDB taxonomy): Bacteria > Bacteroidota > Bacteroidia > Flavobacteriales_D > Crocinitomicaceae > UBA4466. Next base: position 25,130 of record JBLHPQ010000040.1, read on the forward strand.
GATTCATTTATATATCAGCAATACTTTGTCTCTCGACATCTTCAGTGTCAGCTCAAACAAACAGCACCTTCTTTTTAGGTCATAGTTTGATCAATTTTAATGTGCCCAACATGGTCAATCAATTATCAATTGCCAGCACTGAATCATTTTCTTATGACGCCAACATTGGCAATGGGGCAAGTTTAGGATGGCATTGGAACAATCCTACAACGGGAGAAGGACCGCAATGGGACTTGACCTTACCGAATGGCGGCTATGAAAATTTCATCCTTACGGAAGCTGTTCCTCTAGTCAATCAACTCGATTGGGGTGACACTTACCGATATACGGATAGCTTATGCAGTTATGCCAATCTGTACAACCCAAATATTCAATACTATTTGTACGAAACATGGCATTGTAACCTAAGTGGAAATGGCAGTACAACTGGTGTAGGAGGTACACCATGTGATTGGGATCCTGAAAGTACTATCCCTTGGAGAGATAGACTTACGATCGACTTGCCTAAATGGGAAAGTATCGCGGACAGCATCAATTTAATTCATACAAATCCGATGCTAATAATTCCTAACGGTCAAGCCTTTGGTCGATTAGCAGATAGTATCGAGATTGGCGCAATTTCTGGATTGACTTCATTCACCAATTTGTTTGTAGACTCCTATCATTTGGATAATAGAGGAAATTATTTCGTTGCTTGTGTAGTTTACTCTGTTATACATGGAGTGTCCCCAGTTGGATTGCCAAACCAACTCGAGACAGAGTTTGGTAATTTATATGCCGAATATCCTACACCTGCTCAAGCGCTCATTATGCAGGAAATTGCGTGGCAAACTGTTTGTGATTATCCAAGAGATGGGGTTGATTGCTCGGGAAATGTTTCGACACCAACTATTGAAAAATTAGCTTTTAGTATTTATCCCATCCCTGCAAATGAACACCTGACCATTCAATATGATGCATTAACTGGGATCGTTCCGTATACAATGTATGATCATTTAGGGAAAATCATACAAACTGGCAATCTAAGTTCTAAAAAATCAACCGTCAACGTTGCAGAATTATCTGCAGGTATTTATTTTTTGACAATTCAAAATCAAACAATTAAGTTCATTAAATAGTTATTGCTTACACGTTATATTCCATATGAACTTGGAATAAGTTCTCTGCATTATATTCAACAGGTCCAATCGGGACTTAAACCATTCACAAAACTCTATTAATTATGAAAAAAACAATCTTTGCATTTGCGATTGCAGGATCTATGTTCCTTGTATCATGTGGTACGGAAGAAGAGAATAATAGCAACGAAGGAACAGAGCAGTCTGGGGAGTCACAAGATGAAGCCGCAGAACCTGCGATAATTGGAACGTGGCACTTGACCGGATTTGATGATGGATATGAACCTTCTGCTGAAGAACAGGCGATGCGCGATAAAGGGTTACAAGAATTGATCAAAAACACAGAGTACGTTTTCGGTGAAGACGGTTCCTTAAAAATAAAGACATCGATGTTAGGTAAAATTATTGAATATGAAGAAACATACTCAATTGATGGGGAAACATTGATTACTGCTTCTGAAGAAGGTGAAGCTCGTCCATTCAATTTCACTGTTTCAGATTCTGAATTAGTAATGATACAGAAAGATCGAGAATACACTATAAAATCGACTTTTAAGAGAGTCTAAACTAAACGCTGTTCATTGACAATTCAATCCCCCCCCCAAAAAAAATGTAACAAAAAGAAAGCTCTGCAAATGCAGAGCTTTCTTTTTTCTTGTAAGACAATGCATTGCCTTGGAAGACAGAGGTCTGGACGGAAAGGCCAATAAATTGATGGATGAAGGGATTATTCGTTATACTATATGATCCCAACGAGGGAATCCGTAGCAAGATCTATTGAAACCTCTTCGAGTCCTCATTTTTTTCCTATCGCCTTTTACTTGAAGTGAACTTCAGTAAAATCTAAGACAAAAAAAGCCCTGTAGTACAGGGCTTTTTTTGTTCTTGCGGAGAGACAGGGATTATTTCATGATCCCAACTAGGGTATCCCTAGCAAAATACGAAAGCCAACATTTCTGATCGAAATGTCATTGGCTTTTTTCATTCCTCCAAACCCGAAGTAAACTTCAGTTTGTTCCAATAAAAAAGCCAAACACAACGTGTTCGGCTTTCTATGCGGAGAGAGGGGGACAGTTATCGAACTCTTTATATGAAGAATTGGAGAAGCTACATTCTCTTTCAGAAGTATTGAGGGACCAAAATTTCATCTAAAATCCTTTTAAGTTTGAACCTTGTCGGGATTCAATAAGATCAACACTTCGTGTTTCATCCAATGGTATTTCTCTTTCTAATTGAATTAAATATTAACCTGCTTTTACAGTGGATGTGCTATAAGTAAATGGACAGTGAGTTAAGGGTATGTTTGCATAAATTACCTTATTAAAATATGTCAAGAAGAAAATTTACATCAAGTTTTAAGCTCAACGCAATAAAGTTGGGCGAAGAGAAACAAAACATTGCGCAAGCAGCACGAGAATTGGGATTAAAACCTTCGTTAATTCATCGTTGGAAACGAGAACAAGAAGAATTTTCTCATAACAGTTTTCCAGGTCATGGGAAAGTAAAAATGACGGATGAACAGCGAGAGATTGCTTCATTGAAGAAATCACTTCGAGATGCAAAAATGGAAACTGAAATCTTAAAAAAGGCGATCAGCATCTTCTCCAAGAGCGACAAGAGAAATTTAGATTTATGAAACAACATAAATTAAAATATCCTGTTGAGTTGATGTGTAATATTTTAAATGCGAGTAAAAGTGGGTATTACAACTGGCTATCTTCCGGTCCTTCGAAACTTTGGCTAGAGAACCAAGAGATTATGGAAGTTATTCATTCCATTTTTGAAGATAGCCATCAAAGTTATGGTTCACCACGAATGGCTGTTGAACTTGAAAAACGAGGCTTCAAGGTTTCTCGACCCCGAACAGCAAGAATGATGAAAGCATCCGATTTACAAGCAAGAAGAAAACGAAATTGGAAGCATACAACGGATTCAAATCATAAATACCCTATTTCTCCAAATAGGCTGAATCGAAAATTTATAACCTCAAGACAAAATGAAGTCTGGGTATCAGACATCACTTATATTGAGACATCTCAAGGATGGTTATATCTAACGGTTATTATTGATTTATTTGATAGAAAAGTCATCGGTTGGTCTATGAGTGAAAATTTAACTGCGGAATCAATAATAATCAAAGCTTGGTATATGGCTGTTGGAAATCGACCTATTAAGCAGACGTTAGTTTTTCATTCTGATAGAGGTTCTCAATACGCTTGTACGAAGTTCAGAAACATCCTCAAAAGCTACGAGCAAGTTCAGCAAAGTATGTCCAGAAAGGGAAACTGTTGGGACAATGCAGTGGCTGAAAGTTTTTTCAAAAGCCTAAAAACAGAATGGGTTTACAAAAATGAGTATCTTCGAAAAACTGATGCTGAAATGTCAATTTTTAAATGGATAGAAACTTGGTATAACAGGAATAGAAGACATTCGACTTTGAATTACAAAACAATAAACGAATTTGAGTTAGAAAACAATAATTATAATCAAGCAGCGTGACTTAACTCAGTGTCCAGAATTATATTGCAAGTCCAGCAAAAACTGAAGGCAACATTGACAGAAGAGAATAAGAATAAATAGTCACCTACATATTGGACACAAGACATTGACCTGAACTATTTTCATTACAGCATTAGCGAAATCATTTAAATCAGTGTATCCCTTGTGAACTTTTTTAAGAATTGCTCTAGCTAACTCTGATCTAGCCTAAAAGCATCAGCGGCCGTTTTAATGCCGCTGATACATTGTTCGCAAGTCGTTTTTTAGTTCTTAACAAGACGAATGACAGCCTTTTTATCTCCTGCAAGAACGGTCAGTAAATAAACACCATTTGGCTCATTAATAGACAACTTAATTACTTGTTGTTGACCAAATTTCTCAGATCTAATTAATTTTCCTTTACTCTCTGAAATAGTAACTTCTACAGTTGCATAATTAGCTCCTAAATCAATGGAGAAATTACCATCAGTTGGGTTAGGGAAGACGAGAAGGTCCTTTCCAAAATCATTTTCAATAATTCCAATCGTTGTGATTGCAACACAGGCAGAAGTATCCATACACCCATTCTCTATAAGTTCAACCGCATAATTTCCATTTGCAGAAGGGGTATAAGATTGATTTGTTTCACCTGGGATTACAGCAAAATTATTATCACAGTTAAGCCACACGTAGGATGCGATCGTGTTGTTCGCTTGAATGGTATTGCTGCTTAAAGAGGTTGTATTATCAGAAACACTATTGATTGTTAAGTCAAGTGTAACGATGGAATCACACCCAGCAGCATTTGTCAACGTAACTGTTGGTGAACTTATACTACTGGTATAAGTTGTACTATTCAGCGGCCACGTATACGTATCGCACGCAACTTGCGTATCTGTTCCACTGTTACTGTTGTTGATTGTTAAGTCAAGTGTAACGATGGAATCACATCCAGCGGCATTTGTCAACGTAACCGTTGGTGAACTTGTACTACTTGTATACGTTGTACTGTTCAAAGCCCACGTATACGTATCGCACGCAACTTGCGTATCCGTTCCACTGTTACTGTTGTTGATTGTTAAGTCAAGTGTAACGATGGAATCACACCCAGCAGCATTTGTCAACGTAACTGTTGGTGAACTTGTACTACTGGTATAAGTTGTACTATTCAGCGGCCACGTATACGTATCGCACGCAACTTGCGTATCTGTTCCACTGTTACTGTTGTTGATTGTTAAGTCAA
>JBLHPQ010000041.1:0-29698 GCA_047624355.1 Flavobacteriaceae bacterium
CCATCGCTAGGATAGTAGGTGTTTCCATCGACCCACGCATATCCCGTGTTACTACAAGCATCATTTAATACAGCGCTTGTGTCTGGTTCTATCCAATTTAAATAAAGCGTCGTTACACTGTCACATCCAGCAGCGGATCCACCAATAATAGTATGATACCATGGTCCGGTTCCATCAGCAGGATAATACGTGTTTCCATCCACCCACGGGTATCCATTCGTACATCCTGAATTTGTGTTGACACTTGTGTCTGGAGTTAGCCAGTTGAGATTTAGCGTCACAACACTATCACATCCACTTGCCGCTCCTCCAAGAATGGTGTGATACCATGGTCCAGTACCGTCGAGTGGAGTATAGGTGTTTCCATCAATCCATGAATATCCTGAAGGGCATCCAGCATTATTGACGATACTAGTATCTGGAGCTATCCAATTAATATTAAGCGTAAGTACACTGTCACAACCAGCAACTAACTGGGCGGCAAGCGTCTGGTACCATGGTCCAGTTCCATCAAGGGGAGTGTATGTATTTCCATCTGTCCATGTAAAGGAGCCATTGCTGCAGATGTTTTCTACCTCGGCCGTTGTGTCTACAATGCAGTTATGCATCTTTTCATAACTCCAAAAATCATCAAGATAGTCATCGTTATAGCCGGTTCCTAAGTAAGCATAATCACCAATAACGAATGCGACTGCCTTAGTTCTAGCTAGACCAGGAAACGTTCCTCGTTGTATCCAGTAATTCGAATCGATATTGAATTCCCAAACATCATCTGTATAGTTTAAATCGATATCATAGCCTGTTGCGATAAAGAGTTGCGGGTAGAATCCAAAACCTACAGCTCCGGCTCTCGCTGCACCCGGCATATCGGGTTTTTGCGTCCATTGATCTAATGATGGATCATACTCCCAAAAGTCATCTCTTGGTACACCATCATCACCTGTTCCAACGTAGCCAAATCCTCCAGAAGAGAATCCTACAGCTGATTGTCGAGCTGTTCCAGCGAAATCATTTAGCTGAGTCCAATCATTTATCGATGGATCGTATTCCCAGAAGTCGTCCATGTAGTCACCATTACTATCGACTCCAGTACCTACGTAACCTAAATCGTTAATACTGAATGCAACGGATTGCCTTCTTGCAGATCCTTCAAAATTTGCAATTTGCGACCAGCTTCCAGAACCTGCATCATATAACCAGAAATCAAGAAAGTAAGCATTTCCCGTACTACTTCCGAGCCCAACGTAAGCAGAATCGCCAATTGAGAAAGAAACTGCTGCAGCCCTTTCAAGTCCAAAACCAACAGCGTTTCCTATAGAGGTTTCATCATCCCAATCGTCAGCTCCTACATCATACGAATACAATTGTCTTCTTTCAAAAGTTTCATCAAGCCCAAGGCCAATAAATCCCTCTCCGGCTAATTCGAATCCGACACAAGCCGATTTTGGCGCTCCATTAACGTCGTCAAGTTGCACCCAGGTATCCCATTGTCCTAAACTGTGGAAAGAGGTAAATCCTACAGTAAACAGGATTAGTATATTTTTCTTCATCATTTCAACATTATTTTATCGGTCAATACAATAGTGTTCTGAGAATCGAACAACGAGAGGAAGTAGATTCCAGCAGCATTATTTTTTCGATCTAAGTAAATTGAATTCCCATCAGCCTCAAATCGTCCAGCGACTGCACCAAACTGATTATAGAGAATACCATGATCCACTTGAACAATACTATTCCAAGTCACAGTTGCATGGTCTATAACTGGGTTTGGATAAGTTGCGACATTCGATATATCCAGTTCATCAACTCCCAATTCTTCCATCATCCATCCGAACGCAGTCATTGGGGTATATTCATAAAAGCTCCTTTTTTGCCCGAAACTTCCTTTGCCACAACCAAAATATCCAAGTCCATTAAGTGCAAATGAAATTCCATATCGTCTTCCATCAGTGGGGAAATAGGCGCGAATTTTCCATTGATCATTTATCGGATCATATTCCCATAAATCTTCTTTAAATCCGCCGTCTGCTCCGCAGCAGATAAAACCGCGTCCATTTAATGCGAAGGTACCACCTGCACCTCTGGCTACTCCATCACAATCTGCACGTTGATCCCAAGAGTTAGATATTTCATCATATGCCCAAAGGTCTTTATTGAAAATATCTTGGTCACTTCCAAATCCTACATATGCGGTATCATTAACAACAAAACTCATTAGGTTGTATCTATCTCCGCCTGGAAAATTTGCGCGCTGCAGCCATGAGTTTGTCGTAGGATCATAGCGCCATAAATCATTATCATAATTACTTGTACCCTTCTTACCACATGAGACATAACCATAGGAGGTCGTCGCAAATCCAGTGGCAAAGTAAACGCCATTGCCACCTCCTCCTGGATAGTCCGCAATTTGCAGCCACGAATTTAAAATAGGATCGTACTCCCAGAAATCTTTGAGCGTTATACCAGTCGCAGAGTACTGACCACTATGACCAGTTCCTACATATCCTTTTCCATTCACTGAGAAGGCAACAGGGTTTCTACGTTGCGTGCTAGGAAGGTCTGCCAATTGTGTCCATGCGTCAAATGCTGGATCGTATTGCCATAGATCTTCTCGAACGACTGTATCAAGACCGGCACATACATATCCAATTCCTCCAATAGAGAACGAAGCTGCTCTTTCTCTTTTGACCACAAATGCTTCTTTCTGATCCCACGTGTTCATTTGCCCAAAGCTCAAAGTTGCAAGCCAAGTAAAGCAAACGAGTAAGTAATGTTTTTGATTCATAATTTGTAGATGTTGTTCAATTTCAATTTAACGCGAGAATGGATGGTACTCGATGTTTTATTTCTGAGCGATCAATTTTCCTGATTTCACTACTTTCCCATCAGAAACGAGTCGATAAATGCAGTAGGGTGGATAGGTACTAGCTTGAATGTCAAAATCATCAGTAGTGACGGGAACCCGATCAATAATCTGACCTTCCTTATTCGAGATGAGAATCGTAAGATCCGCAGCGGAAGGTAAATTATTCATTTTAAAGTTAATGTCGCCGCTGCTTCTATTATACTGAGCAACACCAAGCGAATCAACAAAATTGAAGGCAACAATATAATTGGGATTGTACTCCCATAGATCATTGAAGTTAATACCATTTGTCCCAACTGCTGCGTAGGCTTTACCTGCAATTACGAAGGTTGTCATGTAACGCCTAGATATCCCTAGGAAGTCTTCTACTTGAACCCAAGTATCAATGGCAGGAGCGTAGCGCCAGAAATCGTCCATGTCGTCGCCGATATTAGGATTGTTTCCGGTACCAAGATATCCAAAGCCATTGAGGGAGAATCCGGCTGCCTGCCTTCGAATCGAATCATTGACATTGGCTTTTTGAGTCCAGGCATCGAGCAATGCGTCGTATTCCCAAAAATCATTTAGGCCTTGTCCAGCGCCATGTGGGTCACCTGTTCCCATATACCCTTTATCACCGATTGCAAATCCAACAGAAGATGAGCGTGCCGGCCCAGGGAAACTGTTAACACTTGACCACGAGTCAATAAGGGGGTCGTACGCATAGAAGTCGTTTGAGGTTCCAGAACCACCACTCGAAGTGAATCCTGATCCTACATAGCCAAGGTTATTAATGACAAAAGAGATAGTTCCTCTTCTAGAAGGTCCTGGGAGATCGGCTCTTGATGTCCATACATTCGTGGCAGGATCGTATTCCCAATTATCAGATTGATAGCTACTACCGTCTCGACCGGTTCCTACGTAAGCTTTACCGTCAATAACAAAGGCGTGCGTGTGATAGCGCAAACCTCCGGCGAAATCTGCTTTTTGGGTCCATGTATTACTTGCCGGATTATACTCCCAAATATCCTCAAAGAGAATATTTGATACGGTATTTAAGTGGCCAAGACCAACGTAACCCTTATTTCCAATTGAAAATGATGTACTTCTATGACGCGCAATTGCTGGAAGATTTGCCTTTTGATTCCAAGTTTGAGCAGTAGCATCCGTGATAAAAAGAAGGCATAAGAATGTGAGTAGCAAAGGTTGTTTTAACATGGTATTCTAGAGTTGGTAGTGATTTAAAGTTAATGATTTATTTGGGTATTTTCAACGGACATAGAAAAAAAAGCCAAGACAATAGGAAAGCTAACTATCTGATTTAGGTGAGATGATTCTATAATCGACAGTCAGTTATGGTCGATCAGCATCTAATTCTTTAGCTATAACTTCGAGTATCATAATGTGATGATCATCAGGATGAAATGCGGCAGCTGTCACTTCGAGTGTCATGATGTGAAGGATAAGTATCAGGATGTATCGAGAAGGAGACAGTCTCTATTTCCCTCTAGATTTACTAATATCATCCTCTAATTTGATTAGCTCGGCAAGAATAGTAGCACCGCACTGGTATTTTCTAGTGGCTTCAATCCACTTGATTGACTCACTAATGTTTCCACGCTTAAATTCAACTGCCGCCACATTGTAACTCGCAATAGAGAGGTCATTTTGTGTTCTTAGTCCAATAAGCAGAGCAGAGGTAAGATGTTGATATCCTACATCCAATCGGTTTTCATGCAATGCAATAAAGCCAGAGACGAAGTGATAGTATCCACGTTGACTCTGTTTCAGCCATTTCGAAAATTTTGTTTTACGAATCAAGATTTTTGCCTTGGCAGCATTCTTACGCTTCATTTGTCGAAAAGCCAGAAACACCGTGCCATATAAGAAATAGCCACTTGCGAGTAGGAGTGAGCCAATAAATGAAGTACCCATACTTGTCAAGTTCCCATTATTGTAGAACCATATTGCCGCAGTTAGCGCAAAAAGGACGAGGATGAATCTGATAATTGGTGTGAGCATGATGATTCAGCGAAAACTAAATTTTCACAAATGGTTTTTGTTCAACCTTCCCATTGTTCACTATTCTAAATAAATAGCTTCCGGTTTCTAATGAAGAAATATCGATTAATTCTAAGTCAGCTGGTTGAAGAACAAGTCTTCCAGATTGGTCAATGATTTGAATACTCGTGATCACGCCTTCGATTTCTGATATACTCAATACATTAACTGCTGGATTCGGGAACAAGGTCCACGAAACAGATTGTAAACTTTCATTAAGACCTGTAGTAACAAGCGCTAATTGGATTGCCGAATACGCGTTTATTTTTCCCCAACCCCACAATGGATCACCTGTGGAAGGAATAATGCCTGTGTGAGAATCAAAGCGAGCAGTTTGTTTGATGATATCTTTGACTTGTGCCGCTGATAGATAATGGTTAGCATCAAGAATCAACGCAACCACTCCAGCAACTACAGGAGAGGACATTGAAGTCCCGCTGAACTTTGCAAAAGGATAGGTTCTTCCGTTAAAATCAATGGAGGTAATTTGTGTATAAGAAGCATCTGTATAAGACGAGATTGAAGATCCAACTTGTAACCCAGGTCCAGCAATGTCTGGTTTCATAGTTTCTGTCATGATTGGTCCAATACTAGTGAAATAAGCAGGTTGTCCACCTACGATGGTGACTCCCGTGTCATACTCTGCTGAGTAGGCTGCTACTGTAATGGCTGAACCAGAACACGCTGGCGTTCCAATCCCATATTCATCATCACCAGCAATGGTGCCCGTACCTGAAGTAGTGAAAGGCATCCCCCAGTTTCCTACATCATTTGAGAGTTCTGTGACGTTCCAATAATGTACTTTACCCGTTGCCGCGCTCGACTTCATCACTATTTTCAATCCTGCAGGCGGTATTTTAATGCGCATTCTAATTTGCGGTCGGCCATTACTAGGATAGGTATTATCAGCCGATAGATTGTACCAGACAGTGTCAGTAGCATTCACCACAATAAAGCTGTCAACATAAGAACCAGTAGTAGCTGTTGAATAATCAGGTGTTTCACCGATGACTACATTCGAGCCATTAAGAACTTTAAATCCTCCTACGAATTCGTTTCCGGCCTCACCCCACATGTGGATACTCTGTCCCCATAAAGAAGCTAAAGTCCCCGAACTGTAAAAGTTGACCCTTGAGTTGAGCGTATCTGCTGAATAATCGTGTTGAATGTGAAAATTAACTTCACCGTTATTCCCCGCGGAAGTAACAAAAACTACATTTAGATCAGAGTATGAATCAAGTGCTTGACTTAAAATTGAAGTCCCATCAATGGCACCCATATGGTACAATCCCCAGCTCATGTTAATTACGAGTCGTTTGCCTTCAGCTTGTGAACGCTCGTACATCCATTGCCAGGCATCGAGAACAGAAGCCTCATCGACAAGGAAAGTTGTAAATAAATAATTAGCTTCAAACGCTATCCCTCTGTATTGTGTTCCAGCGCCACTACCTCCAGCAATTCCCGAAACATGTGTTCCGTGGGTTGAGTAAGAGTAGATATTTGAAGTGTCGGATCCAGCTGCTTGAAACTCGGCAAGTGTGTTGAACTCTGTTCCGTAAGAATAACCTGTAGGTGCTGGGCCTGATGTCTTAAATTGATCCCACGCGGCAACAATTCTTGTGTCGTTTAAAAGCGTATCATAAAACATTGGAGAAGAATAATCGAATCCCCAATCTGTCACGCCAATAATAATTCCATCTCCCGTATAACTTTCAGGTAAGCCGTAACCTGCCCAAACACTGTCAGCTCTAACATCCGCTGGAACTTTGTTTAACATAGGTTTGATCATTCCGGCCATCTCCAATTGAATGAAGCCAGTTTCAGAGGTTAATTCATCAAGTCTGTCAAGAGGATATTTGAAACTTACGATATCTTTAATTCTAGATCCAACTAAGGCTCCAGATGTTTTTAGGTCGCCTTCATTGTAAGCTGATGATACTATTCCTAAAAAAGAGACATAATCTCTCCCTTGAATAGTATGAACCGGGAAGCGTTGCCTTAAGATAGGGGAAGCCTCTTTAGTGGATGAATAACTATTAAAAACGTAGTTAATGTCTGCCAGTGTGTTGTTTGAAGTAACAGTTTGACTTGTTCCTAAAAACGGAAGCAATAGAAGTAATAGGGTAAGTTTCATAGTGAAATATTGAAGTGTAAAATTACGACTAATATCAGAGGAATCATAGTCGTTAGTTTGGCTTGGGCGTTCGAGCAGGCTTTCCGCTCTATCTTTTATACTTTAGGCTCTGGCAGGCTGAGGCTCTTGAAGCCTGAAATACCCAGAGTCTAAAGTGCAAAAGGATGCCGCTAGAATCCTTAACGCATCTGAGACGGTCAATAGCACATCGAAAGATCAATAATTGACTAGCCAGCAAAAGGGCTTCTTTTTCGGCATCAAATTGAATTATGCTCCTCAGTAATTCAATTGGCTAAAACAAGCTGAGTGTAGATTGAGCGCTTAAATATTTAACTTTAAACTCAATTTTTGTTGATGGTATTTAGCAGTGCAATCTTCTTGCTTTATTTCCTTCCAGTATTCTTGCTGGTTTATTTCGCGCTGCCAAAAACACTAAAAAATTGGTGGATCCTTGCTGCTAGTATTGCATTCTATGCTTGGGGTGAGCCAAAGTTTCTTTTTATCCTGATGGGCTCAACAGTAATTGATTACTTCCTAGTAAGGTACATGCACTCCATCGTGGATACACGCAAGAAACGTAGAGTACTCTTGGTCTCAATCCTTATGAATGTTGGCTTGTTGGCATTTTTTAAATACGCAAATTTCTTCATGGGCAACGTAAATGGGGGACTAGAAGCGGTCGGTTCAGAAGCAATTTCATGGAAGGCTATTGCACTGCCGGTAGGGATCTCCTTCTATACATTTCAAACGTTAACATACAGCATTGATGTCTATCGTGGAGTTAATCCACCGCTTAAAAAATTACATCTCTATTTGCTCTACATCATGTCCTTTCCGCAGATGATTGCTGGACCAATTGTGCGTTTCGGAAATATTGCCAGTCAGCTAGTGGATAGACCTGATTCGCTAGACGATAGATTGTTTGGGTTTTATCGATTTTGCCTTGGACTTGCTAAGAAAGTATTGATCGCAAATGTTCTTGGTGAATTAGCAACTCAATACATAGATATGCCAATGGGCGAGTTAACGTTTACAGGCGCATGGGTAGGAATAATAGCATTCACTTTTCAAATCTATTTCGACTTCGCTGGTTACTCTGATATGGCCATCGGATTAGGAAGAATGATGGGCTTCAAATTCCCGGAAAACTTTAATAATCCCTATAATTCCAAAAACATTACTGAATTTTGGCAGCGCTGGCATATAACACTGGGACGATGGATGAAAGACTATTTGTACATACCGCTTGGTGGAAACAGAGGCTCCAATAGACGTCTCTACATCAATCTTTGGATTGTCTTCTTGATTTCGGGTCTATGGCATGGAGCTTCTTGGAACTTTGTGATCTGGGGAGCATTTCATGGTTTATTCCTAGTGCTCGATAGGGTTTTCTTGAAAAAACTATTGGATAGAGCAGGGGCACTTCCAGCTACGATAATTACCTTTTTTATTACTGTAATAGGATGGTGTTTCTTTGCAATTGAAGATGTTGAACTATCCTTTCAGTACCTCCATAAAATGTTTTCAATTGATTTCTCTACAGGTATTATATTGAATATGGAAGAGTCAGCCACTTTGATTCTTGCGGGAATATTATCCTTTTTATGTCTTTTTTCCTTTGGGAGAAAACTACAAACAATTCTCTATGCTGAGCGCCTTGGTTTCGCTCGATCGATAGGTATAACATTGGTGGCGATGCTACTGTTTGGTTTAAGCTTAAGCTACATTACTTCTTCAGAGTTTAACCCTTTCATATATTACCGATTCTGATGACAGTAAAAAAACTAAATCGCGTCAAACGAGTCTTATTAGGGATTCTTCTCTTAGGGATTAGTGTGCCTTTAATTCAACATGTCACTGGATTTTCAAATGTCAGCGGCTTATGGGGAGCAGTAGACGACAAAGAGCCAGTGCCTTTTTCATCTAAAGCTTGGTTTGATGGTTCCTATCAAGAAGGAAATGAGGATTATTTGAACGAAGCCTTCGGGTTCAGAACTAGTTTTGTGAGATTGCATAATCAAGTTCAATTTTCTCTTTTTAGTATTCCACATGCAAATGGTGTTGTGATCGGGAAGGAGTGGTATTTGTACGAGAAGAACTATATCAGAGCATATTACGGACAAGATTTTATTGGGGATAGTTTAATTGCTCAGAAAACGCAAAAACTGAAATTTATTCAGGAGAAATTGGCAGAAAGTGGGAAGCAAATTATTGTTGTTCTGGCGCCAGGAAAAGGTTCGTTCTTTCCAGAGTATTTCCCCGATTCGATGCTTTCTACAAAGTCGAAAACTAATTATGAATCCTATGTAGAACAGTTTGATCTCCAGCAAATAAATCACATTGATTTTAATCATTGGTTTCTTTCCGAAAAAGGAAAATTGCCACATCCACTTTACGCGAAAGGTGGTATTCACTGGAGCAAATATGGAGAGATATTGGCTGCAGATTCAATGATTCGTCATATAGAGCGTATCTCGAATAGAGATCTCCCGAATATTGTAATTGATGGCTTTGATGTTAAAGCTAAGAACGAGAATGGCGATTATGATATTGGGAAAGGAATGAATCTACTTTTTCAAATTCCAACATACCCAATGGCTTATCCTCGCTTTCATATTGCGCAGCCTGATAAAAATACCACAAGAACGCTCTTTGTTGCTGATAGCTACTATTGGGGAATGTATCACTATAACTTTTCGCAAACGGTATTCGGTCATGGCCAATTTTGGTTCTACAACGCTGAAATTTATCAGGATGACTTAATTGCCTCAAATCATGTTGCCAATATCAATATCCGAGAGGAAGTTGAAAAAAATGATGTAATCGTTTTGATGTCTACAGACGCGAATCTCTACAACTTTGCTTTCGGTTTTATTGATCAGTTGTACGAGCAATATCAAATAGCAGACGAGCAATAGCCATCTCCGGGTTATCAGTTCATTATGAACTGATTCTTTCTCAACAAAAATCAGATAGATCTTATTTCCACGTTTTCAGGAGAGCCCCATCTGATGAGACTTCTAAGTAGGTATTGTAATTAATCCATTCGCCCAGGTTGTAATAGGTCGATTTTTCTCCTACACTGATCTCAAGGGGTAAATGTCTATGACCAAAAATGAATGCATCGAAGTGTTCTTTTTCTAGTATTTCTTTACAATAGAGAACTAACCATTCGTTTTCATCACCGTGGTATTCTTCATCGGCTTCTCCGGTCTTCCCACGACTCTTTTTAGATGATTTCATCGCTAACCAAATCCCGAAGTTAGGATGTAATCGTGCAAAGCACCATTGGCAAAAGCGATTATTGAAAACCTTTTTGAGTGCCTTGTATCCACGATCACCCGGCCCAAGACCATCACCGTGTCCAATAAGGTATTTCTTACCGAAGAATTCTCTTTGAATGGGTTCCCGAAAAAGTGAAACACCAAGTTCTTTCGGGATATAATCGAAGATCCACATATCGTGGTTCCCAGTAAAAATATGAATGGGTATTCCGCTATCCGTTAATTCAGCGATTTTTCCTTGTAAACGAACAAATCCCTTAGGAATAGCACGTTTGTATTCAAACCAAAAATCGAAGATGTCACCAACTAAGTAAATCTCCCGCGCAGAATCTTTAATAGCTTCTAGCCAAGCGACAATTCTCTTTTCACGGTCCAAACTTTTTTCGTAATCTGGAGCGCCTAAGTGAAAGTCAGATGCAAAATATATTTTCTTCTCAGAAATTGATGTCATTTAATGACCAAAGATACGATGTAATTCTTGCTCTAGTGCTGGGCCCCTCAATTTAGTCCCAATGATTTTTCCTTCACGATCAATAAGTACTGTAAACGGAATCCCACTTACACCATATATTTTCGCTACACGGCTGCTCCATTGTTTGAGGTCACTGACGTGGTTTGGCCAAACAAGGCCATCTTTAGCAATAGCTGCTTCCCAATTTGGCTTAGATTTATCCAAGGAAACACTCATTACGGTGAACCCTTCTTCAGCATACTTTTCATAGGCCTTTACAACCGTAGGATTTTCTTTTCTACATGGTCCGCACCAAGATGCCCAAAAATCTAGCAGTACTACACTTCCCCGAAGGTCAGACAATTTCATCATCGTACCATCAATTTTCTTTTCCTCAAAATCAGGAGCAAGTTTTCCTGCACCTAATGGATCATTCGCCGAAATCTCAGCCTTCATTTTGACCATGGTAGAATTCACGGCTTGAATTGTCGGTGATTCACGAAATGCTGTATTCAATTGTCTCACGAGTGATTCGAACGTCGCGAAATCATTTTTTGCATCAATTTGTGTCAGAACAGGGTAGAGGGCAGCAGAATTAGCATTCTTCGACACGAAATTCTGTTGAGCACTTCTAAACTTGTTAAACTCCCCCGATGTTGCGCTATTAATTTCGTCTTTCTTAGTTGGATTGGCTTGAATTTGTGCTACTGCCTGATCTCGAATCACAGTCCAAGTCTGTAGAATTCTCAAATATTCATTAATCGCATGACTCTCGTCAGAACCAATAAAGTTTGCGAACTCGTTAAGGTTTGCACCATCTCCGTAGACTTTAATGTCACTCCCATTTCTAAGAATGATATTCAAATGATTCTTCCCAAAACGCAAAACGTAATAATCAGGATTTGGAACGACAGTTTCAAACGCAAAACTTCCGTTCTCATCTAAAGGAGCACCGATAAGGTCGATATACGTATTTTGAGAGAGCTGAGATATATAAACGGAATCAACACCAGAGTTGAATACCATTCCAGTTACTTTAATACTTGCCTCTTGTGCAAATGATAAACTGCTGGCAATTGATAAAATGAGTAGGCTAAAGAATTTCATAATTGACTATTTTTTAAATATCTCTTTCAATTTTTGTTCCAAACTTGCTCCGCGTAATTTTACACCAATGACATTTCCGTCAGGATCGATCAAAACTGTATGTGGAATTCCATCAAATCCGTAGAGTTGAACCATTGGACTATCCCACATCAATAGGTCGCTGACATGGTTTGGCCAGATAAGTCCATCCTTCTGAATGGCAGCTTTCCAAGCCTCCTTATCTCTATCTAATGATACAGAATACACGGTAAAACCATCATTCTTATATTTATTGTAGAGTTTCACAACATTTGGATTTTCTTTTCTACAAGGTCCACACCAAGATGCCCAAAAATCAATTAGCACGTACTTTCCTCGAAGCGATGACAATTTAATTTGCTGTCCCATCGGGTTGTTCAAAACAATCTCTGGTGCCGCTGAACCTCCAGCAGCCATATCTGATCCTTGTTTAAAGGAGTTGTATGCTTTCTCAATTTCGATGGCCTGATTGGTCATATTAGCCGTCATCGGCGAATCAGGATATTTTGATTGATATGCCGAACTAACTGCCTTCAATATCTCCAAATTAGAAGGATCCCATGTGTCAAAGCCCATTGAAGGCGTTGCTGAAGCTGATAATACAATATTAAAAGGATTACCTGGATCCAATTTCATCGAGTTGATCGAATAATTGTCAACAGGTCGTTTCAGTGCCAGAAATTTTTCAGAGAGCTCCTCATCGCTGATTTTACCCTTTTGAAGCATTAGCGCTGTCTGATCAATATGAAATTTAGAGAAGACCGCCATATAGCCAGTCATAGATTCAGACCATGACGTTCCCGAGACAATCGGTTGCATTTCATAATTTGCAATGTTACATTCTATTGTAACCTTATCATCAGGCACGAGCGTCAGCGGAATTATTTTTCCTGCTGCTTGCTCACCAATTCTAAGTTGATAAATTCCGAATCCTGGAATATTTCCCGTTAAACTGAAATTTCCGTCTGCATCAGATGTTCCTGAAGTTACGGGTATAGATCCTTGCTGGCTAAGCGCCTCAAGGTAGAATGTTTGATTATTCGCACCAGAAATGGCTCCGGTAATAGTGAAATTATCCACCGCAACCTCAGCGTCATCTTCAGTATCATCTATTTGATCGTCAATAGTATCTGAGTCACATGAAGTAACTAATAGCAATAGGAATAAAAATCCAAAAAATTGTTTCATTATAATTTGTCTAAGGTTTGGCGCATTAACTGATTGGCTGCTTTAGGATCTGCTGTCCCTTTTGAGGCTCGCATTAATTGTCCCATTAAGAATCCCATCAGCTGTTTTTCACCATTTATATAACGTTTAATCTCATCAGGGTGTTGCTCGATTACTTCTTGAATAAATCCTAAAATTGAGTCTTCATTGGAATCCTGAATCAAATTGAGTGCCTCTGCAATTTGTAGAGGAGTCTTAGATTGGTCTTCAAGCATTACCGGGAATACCTTTTGAGACGCAACAGTTGATGAAATCTTACCATCATCAATAATTTTAATTAATGCTGCAATTTCGCTCGGCTTAACTGGGAACTCCTCAATATTTTGGCCTTTCAAATTTAGGTAGGATTTAATTCCACCCATGAGCCAGTTAACAGCGGATTTATAGTTATCCGTATGCGCTATGATTTCTTCGTAATAGAGCGCAATTTCTTTGGTATCTGTAATATTATACGCGTCGTAATCAGATAAGCCTAACTTACTATACTTTAGAAAGAGTTCTCGCGGTAACGCAGGCATTTCACCTTTTACTTTGTCAATAAAAGATTGATTAATAGTGATGGGCTGAAGATCTGGCTCGGGAAAAAAGCGGTAGTCGTTTGCTGCTTCCTTAGAACGCATAGAGATCGTTCTGTTATTAGGTCCATCAAATGAACGTGTTTCTTGGCTGATAACTTCTCCATCCTCGATGGCTTCAATTTGTCGTTCAATTTCAAATTCGATCGCTTTTTGAACGTGACGCATCGAGTTCATGTTTTTGACCTCGACTTTCGTTCCAAATTCTGGAGCACCAACGAGTCTGACAGAAATATTGGCATCACATCTAAGTGAACCTTCTTCCATATTTCCATCACAAATATCAAGGTAACGAACAAGCTTTCTTACTTCAAAAACGTAAGAGTAAGCGTCTTCTGAAGAGCGCAAATCCGGCTCGGATACTATTTCGAGTAATGGAACTCCCGCGCGATTGATGTCTACAAGCGTATCATACAAATCCATGTCGTGCATGCTTTTTCCAGCATCTTCCTCCATGTGAATTCTTGTCAGGTTGATCACCTTCTCAATCCCTTCAGCATCCTTGATGATGATTCTTCCATCAGTACAAATAGGTGTTTTGTCTTGCGTGATTTGGTAGCCTTTTGGTAAATCTGGATAGAAATAATTTTTTCGCGCAAAGTACTGTTCGGGAGCAATGTTAGATTCACAGGCGATTCCAAGTTTGACTGCAAATTCAATTGTCTTCTTATTCATAAACGGCAAAGTACCCGGGTGTCCGAGTGTTATTGCACTTACATTACTGTTTGGAACAGCACCAAATTCATTGACATCATTCGAATATGCCTTAGATTTGGTCAACATTTGCGCATGTACTTCAAGTCCAATTACCGCCTCGTATTTATCTCTAATTTCAGGTGTCATTAAACTCTTGCTATCAGTTCTTTCATGATTAATGTCATCTTTGGCTCTGCTTTTCCAGCCACCGCGATAACGTCTTCAACGCTCACTTCTTGGATCTTTCCTGGTACGCCTAAATCTGTTATGATAGAAATGGCAAAACAAGGGATACTCATATGACGCGCAACAATTACTTCTGGCACAGTTGACATTCCAACTGCATCAGCTCCAATTGCTCTTACATAGCCATATTCAGCCGGTGTTTCAAGTGTAGGTCCAGTTAATCCAGCGTAAGTTCCAACCTGAACCTTAAGGTTATTCTCGGCCGAAATTTCTTGCGCCAAAGCAATCATCTTTTTGTCGTAAGGCTCACTCATATCTGGGAAACGTGGTCCTAATTCATCGATGTTCTTTCCAATAAGCGGATGAGAAGGGAAGAGGTCAATGTGATCATCTTGGATCATTAAGTCTCCAACCTCAAAATCAGGATTTACTCCACCAGATGCATTACTCACGAATAATTTTTCAATTCCAAGCAATTTCATTACACGTACTGGGAAGGTACATTCTTGTAATGTGTACCCTTCATAAAAATGAAAACGACCTTGCATCGCGATAACATTTTTTCCTCCAAGCTCACCAAAAATCAGCTTACCTGAATGACTTTGTACTGTAGAAACAGGGAAATTAGGAATGTCGCCGTAAGCAATTTCATCTACAATGTTGATCTCATTTACTAAACCACCCAATCCTGTTCCAAGGATAATTCCAATAGATGGTTCTACCGTAGTTCTAGTTCTGATATAGTCGCAAGACTCGTTAAATTTCTGTAACATACTCATCTATAAGCTTATTAAATGTTAGTTGATCGTCAATCTTAATTGTAATAGGTTGATAATACCAAGCAAATTGACCTTCTAAAACTTCAGAAAAGGAGCGTAAGCGCATGAAATCCTTTTCTGTTGTGATTATCACTTTGTTCCGACTAGCAAAAATACCAAATTTTTCATGAATAGTAGCGATATCTTTGGTTGTAAAATTATGGTGATCCGGGAAGGCGATATGCTCCACAGTTGCCTTCTTTTGCCAATGACTAATAAGTGGTGCAGGATTACCTATACCTGTTACTATCAATACCTCTTCAATACGGTTAACTTGATTACGGTTGATTGAAATTACATCATCATATTCAATGGTCGAGAAAAATATAGGTTTATCATCAAATCGTAAACTCTGAAGGATGGCTTTTTTCTCATCATAGGATATGTCATGTGGAGTTTTACTCACAACAATACAGTCTGCCCGATTTTTTCCAGAAGCCCATTCTCGAAGATTTCCAGTGGGTAGCATAAAATCCTTTGTAAATAAATCATTGAATGGAGTGATCAGAATGTTCATTCCGACAGTAACAGCTCTGTGCTGAAAGGCATCATCAAGCAATAGTACATCATTATCAGGAAATCGTTCTTCAATGAGTGACACACCCTCTTGGCGCTTCTCCGAAACAACTACTTCAATATTTGAACCATACCTTGTTTTGTACTGCGTAGGTTCGTCTCCGATCTCAGATGGGCTTGAAATTTCTGATGCGAGGAATACACCTTTTGACGTTCTTCCGTAACCGCGACTCAGTGTCGTGATTTTCATGTTTTGAGCTAGTAGATGCTGGATAAGATAATCAACATGGGGAGACTTTCCGGTCCCACCGACAGATAAGTTTCCAACGCCGATAGATTTACCCGGAATGCTGTATGATTTGAGAATATTCCAATCGTAGAATTTATTACGAAGAAAAGTAATGACACCGTAAATCAAAGCCAAGGGCAGAAGAATCCAGCGGATGGTTTTCATAGGATCAAATCAGGAACCGAACTCCGTGTAATTTTGATTGTCTGTATAGAAATAGATTCTGACTTGTGCAGTATCCTCTAGAAAGTTGATTTTTCCAATTTCAAACCGACTAATGTTCAGTCCAGTTCGTTTTTGCAAATCTTCGAGCATTTCTTCCTGACGTTCTGGCACGATTAAATCTATCTTTTCATAGACGATTGTTTTTCGAGTCTCGTGACGAACCAGCCAAACTCTCTCTAGTCCAAATGTGATGGCAACAACTGTTACGTTGATAATCATCATTTCAGTAATACTGATTTTATTAGATGCTAATGAGTTTACAACACTTACTCCAATAACAAGGAATAAGTAGGTCATCTCCTTAATTTGGATAGCATCAGTACGGTACCTAATGATTCCGAAAATGGCAAAAAGTCCAAGTCCCATACCTGTGTCAATATCCAGCTTTTTCAGGCCAAAGCAGAGGAAAAAGGTAATGGTTCCAATAAGAAAATACGTAAAGAGGTAATCTTTACGTTTTGCGATTGGATAGTAGAGCATGCGTATAATTATAGTAAGGAAGACAAAATTAATAACAAGCCTTACGAGCAATTTGTATACGTCATCATCAAACCATGTTAGGTTTAATAGTGTTTCAATAGAATCAGGGTTGGTAGCGCTAAGCAACATTTGTTTTTAGTTTAGAGATTTTGAGTAGTTTCTTTTTAAATCGATTGTATTTAAGCTTTGCTTCATCATCGAGTTCAATAATTCCGATGCAGTATTTACTAAGTCGAAACGGGCGGATCATGCGCGTTTTCATTATCTGGAAGAAAGGTGAAGATCTGTTTACTTTCTCCTGCTTTAATTCAGCGATAATCAAAAACTCTAGATTTGCACTTTTCTCTTTCCATTCAAAATTTAGATCTATATCAATAGTAAGCCGTTCATTACGATTGCGCCCTACCAAGGTAATGCGCTTGTAGTGATTTGTTAACGTTGGTGCTAGATCATGGAAATCATCGAAAGAGACAGAGTCATTTACAAAGCTCACGTGATCTCCTGGCATGACCATATGGAGTTCTTCAGATGGAATCCTCATTTTATTGGTTCTGCCTTTGTACTTATGTTTGACCTCTAGAAAGGCGATATCAGAATCTAAATACTTTCGGTATCGAACTTTCATCCTGTTCAGCTTTTTCCGCTGATGGTCATTATAAAAGTCGAGCGATTTACTGTCGTAATACAAACTCTCGTATGCACTTATTGATTTACCATTAATTGAGAGGACTTTGTAATGCTCATTCAACTCTGGTAATAAGTCGATCAAATCTGATCTTGTGAAAATGAATTTGGTGTCAACACGGTTCATTAATTTGACCTCATCCATTTGGTCAAGTCCAATTTTCTCAAATGTGTCAAGAATATTATTAATAGATTTAGTCGACATTGTCTCAAAGTTATTAATCTTATTGAATCCGATGTCCTCGGAAGTCAAAGATTTAGATGCAGTTTTACATTTAAACTTGCGGTTCTAAATTGAGATTGATGTATTCGCAACTAATTCGCTAGTAATCCAAGACAAATTTTCATTCGTATAATTCGCTTTACAGATGTCTCCACTTGAAGTTTGAAATCGTTGTCAGACAGGTATTTAGTCATTATTTCTTCATGAGCTTCTTGTGCGTCATTTGGCATAAGTAGAATGTCACAACCGGCGGCAATGGCCTTGGAACAAGAGTTGGGAACTTTCACAACTCCGCCCATTCCCATAGCATCAGTGACTACTAGGCCTTTGAACCCTAGTTTCTCTCGTAAAAGCTTTTTAACAATTACATCGGATAATGTTGCTGGAGATCCATTTGTGCCGTAAATTGAATTGTTTTTAACGGCTATATGAGCCACCATCACTGACAATACACCGTTTTCAATCAATTCAGGATAATATTGGATTTCTTTCAATTCTCCGTCAATCACCTGGAGCGACTTATGCGTATCTCCCGAGATGAGTCCATGTCCAGGAAAGTGTTTAGCTGTTGCGATAATGTTTTGAGATTGCGATTGTTCTATAAAAGCTTTGGAGAATGGGACAACATTTTTTGGATCGCTTCCGAAGCCTCGATAACCCACTGTTTTATTTGGGGACAAATCAACAACGGGTGAAAAATTATAGTTAATACCGATATCGTTTAAATCATCAGAAATACTTTTTGCGACCGCTCTTGCTTCTTCAATAGTAAGGATTTTATATGCGTGGGTTACAGGCTTCGATCCTACTATTTTACGATTTACTAGAGAAGGCTCTGCATCCGCTGAGTAAAGAAAAGGGAGGCTGCCAAGGGATTTATTCATCGCCTCATATTCAATTACCCAATCTTTGAATTGCTGCTTTGTTCCATTCAAGAGTATGATACCTCCGATATATCTGTTCTCGACGAGGTATTTAATTCGTTTTTCTGATTGTCCTAAGCGACCTGCAGCGGGCATGATGAGTTGAGCTACGATTGCTCGATCATCTAGGGTGTTAAATACACTGTCTACTTTTTCTTGGAGTCCACGGTGTGCGGTTAGGTAGGTGCTTAGTTCAATGGCTGGTTCAGGTGGAGACTCTACGAGATCTTTCCATACATTAACTTCAGCAAGAGAATCTCCTTCTTGCGCGCAAGAAGAGAAAATGAGTAAGGAAAGGGCAACGAGGATGCGAAAATTCATTTGATATATTGCTTTTAGTAAAGATAGTGTCTCTCGGCGTTCAATTCAATAAGCTATCTGTCGGTTGTTCACAAAAAGCGTGTCAATAACTGTACCAGAGGATGATGAAATATTGAGAAGGATTGATTATATTATAGGGTAACCTAACCTACCAAAGCATGAATTCTACAATTAAAGCATGGGCAGCCGAAGATCGGCCGCGGGAAAAACTTGTTCATCGAGGTAGAGATGCTATGACGGATGTTGAATTACTCGCGATAATAATTGGGTCTGGTCCAAAAGGGATGAGTGCTGTAGAGCTCGCTAGGATCATTTTATCAGATTCGGACAATGATTTCTCTATTTTATCTAAGCGGTCCGTTGATTATTTGATGCGTTTTAAAGGAATTGGAGAAGCTAAGGCCGTCATGATTTTCGCTGCAATGGAGATAGCGCGGAGGCGGTTACCAAAAAGCCAAAACAAAAAGCCAGTAAAGTCATCTCAACAATCTTTCGATCGCCTGTACCCGAATTTCGCAGATCTCGATCATGAACAGTTTTATGCAATGTATCTAAATCGAGCGAATGAGATCATTGGGATTAGGCAAATCTCTAAAGGCGGGCGCTCAGGAACTGTGGCCGATGGCAAAGTAATCTTTGAGAAGGCATTGGAAATGAAATCGTCCGCAATAATCGTTGCTCACAATCACCCCAGTGGGCAACTAAAACCAAGTGTGGCCGATATTAGCCTCACGCAATCGCTCGTTAATTTCGGGAATATGATAGACATGCAAATTTTAGATCACTTGATTATTACGGACAATAATTACTTCAGTTTTGCAGACGAAGGAATTTTGGAATAGCTGACACAGTTAAGAGTATCATTAACTATGAAGAATGGAGTAGAAAATGGGTGTTTTGCCTCTGATCAAAAGACATTGTATGCAATCTATTATGCGCGATGCGGTTTTACGCTCATAAATGAACGAACAGGAGAGGAGCAATGGTATGAGCAGACGATGCCAATATGTGGTAATTAAACAGGAGATCCGAGATCAAAATTATCTACACCAGAAATTTCCTCGTTATCGTCAAAAAAAGAACAGCATTGACATAGAGAAAACAGAAAGGATTAATGGAAAACTTTTTTTCTCTAAAGACTAATATTTAATCGCTGCCTACCAACGACTTTGTAATTATTAAGAATCTCGACAATATAGGAGCCACTATTAATATTTAATTGTAAAACCGATTCAAATGCTACCTCTGTGACTACGCGACCTGTTCCATCATAAATTCTAATTGTTTCAGCAAAAGAGCCTTCTTTTAAAACTAGATGTATTTCTGATTTTGATGGATTTGGATATAGTTGAAACCCACTTTCTAAAATAGCGTTCTCAGATAAACCCAGCCAGTCTGGAGTATTAGGATTTGTGAGAGTATGCAAATTAAGCCAATCAGCTACCCAAAGATTATTTAAAGTGTCAAATTCTAGGCCATAAAAACCTTGAAAAGAAATGGGACTATTACTTGAATCATAAATATTTGTCCATGTGTTTCCTTCCAACATGGCTAAAGCGAAGGGATCACCACTGGCATCGCCAAATACAGCCCACAGACTGTCATTCATATCAAATTCAATGTCTAACACATTAGAACTAGGCATTCCAACAGTATTGTTAGGGGTAATTGTATCAAATACGTCATCTAGATATACAATCGAAACCCCTGTTTCCTGACCGTAATACATTGTGTCAGTATATCTTGAAAAGGTCATTGTGTTCCCTGGAGATAGAAGATAGTCAGGATCGGTTAAGGATAGAAAAGTGTAGATGTTTGGGTACTCTAAATAAGCTAAAGAATGTCCATGATATTTGATGCCATTTTTAGAGATTAAATCATCATTGCATGTCGTATACTGTAAATTAGTTCCTTCGTTTGGATGGTATGTGAATAGACTATTACTCAATTTTATCATGAAAACAGTATCCTGATCCGAGTGAAGCCTTGAAATATCTGTACCTACAAATACGGAAGATGAAACATAATTGTCAAAGTTATTTAAGCCGTACCCGATAGTGCTGTAATAAATATGATTTGGAGTGAAGGCAAAGTACAATTCGGAAAAAGACCCCAAGGTTCCCAGTTCCGTTTCTCCAAAAGAATAAATTGTGCCATCATCCTCTATGACTGAGGCTCGGTGATCCATTACAAACCAGAAGCTGTTTCTATAAGGATCAATCTCAAATTGATTTGTTGCGGCAGTCTGAATGGAAGAAGTTACACCGAGCGGAATTGACTCCCATTGCCCAAAGCTGAAGCTCGATGCAAGTAAAAAGAATACTAGCAACTTCATTGTTTTACAATTTTAAATTGTTGGTTATTCCGTCCATCCGAACAGTTAAGTATGTACATACCATTGCTCAAATAATCTGTATCGATGGTCATACTTATTCCTGTTTCATTCCAAGCACCTACTATTTGTCCATCTACATTATGCAAAACTATCTCAGACGATCCAAATTCGATGAAATCAATTATAGCATCCTTCGTGGTGCTATGATTATTTTTGAAATGTCTATGTTTAATATATTAATTCCACGTAAATTCCTGTTAATTTCACGAATAGATAGACATGTAAATTTTGGGTCATCTGATTATAACCAACGATAATTACTTTAGTTTTGCAGATAAGCCAATGCGATAGCATCAAGACCTGAAATTTTGGTATAACCGATAGGATGAAAAAAATAATTACAATCATTGGGGCGCGACCTCAAATTATTAAATCCTCTGCCATTAGTAGAGCAATTCGAACTCATTTTGTAGATGAACTCAAAGAGATAATCGTTCATACTGGTCAACACTATGATGAGAATATGTCAAAAGTCTTCTTTGAGGAGATGAATATCCCCACACCTAACTATAATCTTGAAGTTGGAAGCGGTTCTCATGGGAAACAAACGGCCAGGATGATTGAAGGTTTAGAAGCTATTTTTCTAGATGAAAAGCCGAATGCTGTGGTCGTTTACGGAGATACTAACTCGACAATTGCAGGCGCTCTTGCTGCTGCTAAGATCCATATTCCCGTTATTCATATCGAAGCCGGTTTGAGGAGTTTTAATAAGGCCATGCCTGAAGAATTGAATCGGATTTCTTGTGACCACATGTCAACATTGCTTTTCACGCCAACGGAAACTGGAATTGATAATTTAAAAAAAGAAGGTTTTTCTTTGAATCATACATCCATTGCGACGATTGATTCTCCCAATGTTTACCATTGCGGAGATATTATGTATGATAACAGCTTGCATTTTGCGAAGGTGGCCGACCAGTTTCAGACTGTCATGGAAAAGGAAAACTTGAAGGAAGATGGCTTTGTTCTAATGACGGTCCACCGTGATTCAAATACTGATATTGCTGAAAATATGGAGGCAATATTCACTGCCGTAAGTGAGCTATCTAGAAAGTACGACATCGAATTTGTGCTCCCATTGCATCCTCGAACAAAAAGTAAAATGAAAACGCAATTGTCTGCAGCAACCTATGAGGATGTCGTTGGTAATTCCAAGATGAAAATCATTGATCCTGTCGGATTCATGGATGTTATAGCATTAGAAAGAAATGCCAGAATGCTTGTGACGGATAGCGGCGGACTTCAGAAGGAATCCTTTTTCTTTAAGAAACCATGTGTTATATTGCGAGAGCAAACAGAATGGATAGAGATTGTGAATAATGGTAATGCAATTATCGCTGGAGCAGAAGCTGATCGAATAAAGTCGGCTTTTGATGCGCTTTATACGAAGACCGATTTCACTTATCCTGCCTATTATGGTGATGGAGCAGCTGCTGAATTCATTTGTCAAAAAATTGTAAGTGAAATTGAATAAATGGTAATCATTTTTGTTGATCAAATAACACCTAGAATTGAATATACACTTGATTTTATCTTCACTCAAAGAGGTTTGGAGTATAGATTGACGGAAGATATAGGAGAGAAAAATGTTCATCTATCTTATTCCGCGAAAAAAGTGCAGGGTGCCTGGATAGGGCGAGTACCTCTTCTTTCCGAGAATGGAGTGTCAGAACAAAAGCTTACCAATGGTTTATTTCAAAATGAAGAGTGCTTCGCCTTCGATGGTGTTGTCGATCCGCTTGCCTCAATTTTTTATCATCTCACGCGATATGAGGAATACTTAACTCATAAAAAGGATGAGCATGGTCGATTTCCAATGTCCGAAAGTAAAATCCCAGATAATTGGCTTGAAAAAACGATGTGTGATCGATGGGCTGAGGAAGTACTCAAATTTTGCGGGGTGAATCTAAAAAAATCTTGGGGCACAACGATAATTCCAACGTTCGATATTGACAATGCTTATGCCTACAAACTAAAGACAGGTAGCCGCAAAGTGCTTTCGGTGCTTAAAGATATTAGTAAGGTTGATATTTTCAGAATTAAAGAACGCTCGTCTGTTCAAAAAGGTGATAAAGATCCTTACGACACCTATAGTTTAATTAGAAAGATTAATAAACGGTTTTCAGCAACACGTGTTTTTTGGTTGGTCGGTGAAAAAGGAATGTATGATCGGAATATTTCAATTAAGAATAGGGACCATCGCCAGTTGATTCGAAATATGAAATCATCAGGTATAACAATAGGATTACATCCAACCTATGGCTCTTTTAATGAAGGGAGGACAATTGCGATGGAAAAATCAAAATTAGAGGTTATCGTTTTTGAGCAGGTGACCAATTCTCGTCAACATTACCTCAGATTTTCCCTTCCTAGAACGTATCGAATTCTTGAGAAAATTGGGTTCAAAGATGAATATTCTATGGGTTTTGCTGAGCGAGTAGGGTTTCGATGTGGAACCGCTAGAGCTCATTTATGGTTCAACTTGGAGAAAAATAAAGTGTCTAGATTGACCGTGCATCCATTTGCCTATATGGATGGAACGTTAAGAGAATATATGAATTTGAGTATTGATGAAAGTAAATCAAAAATTTCTGATTTATACGATGAAGTGAAGCGATATGGGGGAGATTTTGTTTTTATCTGGCACAATGAGACTATCGGTGATTATGGAAATTGGAAGGGATGGAGCGATGTTCTTAATCATTCATTAAATTTGGAAGATGAACAGAGCTAGTGTAATTTCAGGAGTGATAATGATAATTCTAGCCATTATCCTTGGGGCATTTGGTGCACATGCGTTAAAAGAGCGATTGGAGCCAGAGCAATTGCAATCCTTTGAGGTTGGAGTGAAGTATCAAGTGTATCATGGTTTGGCACTTTTGATACTCGGTATGTCGAGTCATAAAATTTCTTTTTCAATCCAGGCTTCTAAAGTCCTTATTATCCTCGGTGTAGTCTTTTTTAGTGGATCCATCTATTTGTTATCTATACAAGATATCATAGGTGTAAAGCTGTCATTCCTTGGGCCAATAACTCCAATAGGTGGATTATTATTAATTACCGCCTGGGTTGTTTTCTTGATCAACGTTCTCAGAATGAATAATGAAAAAGATTCGCTATCATGAAGGTAACATTGCTAGGTACAGGTACATCACAGGGGGTTCCAGTAATCGCCTGTAAATGTGAAGTATGTTCCTCAGATGATCGAAAGGATAATCGTCTCCGATGTTCGATACTGATTGAATATAACGATCTGAATTATGCCGTAGATTGTGGCCCAGATTTCCGTCAACAAATGCTTCGTTTAGACGTTGAATCACTCGATGGAATTATTTTTACACATGAGCACAAAGATCACGTGGCAGGATTAGACGATGTACGCGCCTTCAATTATCAATCTCAACGAGATATGGATATTTATTGTGATGAGAATGTCGAGGCAAAGTTGCGCATGGAGTTTGGCTATGCGTTTGCTGAAAACAGGTACCCTGGAGTTCCGAAACTGAACGTTATACCTATTTCAAAGGAACCTTTTAAGCTTCGAAACGGCAAGGAAATTATTCCAATTGAAGTTATGCACCATCGACTTCCTGTTCTCGGCTTTCGATTTGGAACATTTACGTATATAACTGATGCGAAGACGGTTTCTGATGAAGAACGAAAAAAAATGAGTGGAACCAAAATTCTAATTGTTAACGCATTAAGAAAAGAGGAGCATATCTCACATTTCAATCTTGAAGAGGCGCTTAAGTTTATTTCGGATATAGGTCCGGAGAGAGCTTATTTGACTCACATCTCTCATTTGTTTGGAAAACACGAGGAAATTGAAAGTTTATTACCAGATAACGTTTTTGTCGCATATGATGGAATGAAGCTTGAAATTGAAGATTAGATCATAAGATTATTCTAAATTTGCACACCTAAAGTTGATAGCATGGGAAACGATTTATTAAAAGGAAAAAGAGGAATTATTTTTGGAGCACTTAACGAGCAATCGATTGCCTGGAAAGTAGCTGAAAGAGCGCACGAAGAAGGGGCGACATTTGTATTGACAAATGCACCAATTGCGATGCGAATGGGTGAAATTAACAAGCTTGCGGAAAAAACGGGATCTCAAATTATTCCAGCAGATGCTACAAAGGTTGACGAACTCGAAAAATTAGTTTCTGAGTCAATGGAAATTTTAGGCGGAAAGCTTGATTTTGTTCTTCACTCGATCGGGATGTCCGTTAATGTCCGTAAAGGGAAACATTACACGGATGTAAATTACGATTGGACGATGAAAGGATTTGATGTTTCAGCACTCTCATTCCATAAGGTACTTCAAACAACAAAGAAATTGGATGCAATGAATGAGTGGGGTTCTATCCTTGCTTTGACGTACATCGCCGCTCAACGTGTATTCCCTGATTACAACGATATGGCGGATAATAAATCATATTTAGAATCAATTGCACGAAGTTTCGGGTATCACTATGGTGAGGCTAAAAAAGTCCGTGTGAACACTATATCGCAGTCTCCTACGATGACAACTGCAGGATCGGGAGTGAAGGGATTTAATGAATTCATCAACTTCGCCGAAAGCATGTCGCCACTTGGAAATGCATCTGCACTCGCATGTGCTGATTATTGCGTGAGTATGTTCTCGGATTTAACAAGGTACGTAACTATGCAGAATTTATTTCATGATGGAGGATTCTCAAATGTTGGTGTAACCCAGGCTGTGATTGAAAAATTCACTGACTAGTTCATACTGATAAACTACTTTAAGCGTCTAGATTCTACTATGGAACTAGACGTTTTTTTTATGCATTTGAATACGATTATGCGTCTTACCAACGTTCTATCAATTGTTAACCAATGCATTCGACTATGAAAAATTTATTAATTGCAATCCTTGTATTGCCCATTTTTAGTTTTGGACAAGAGGTTGAAGCTCTTAACTATCAAGAACTCGTTCCTAGACAAACGGGAATGTTTTCAGTCGGTCTCAGGACTACCTTAAGCGCGTTTAATGGTCATGAAGAGGAATCTTCAGGCACAGGAATTGGAGGTCAATTTCGACTTCAATTTGCGAATCGTGTTAATTCTGATTGGTTTTTTGACTACATCACAAGCGATATTGGAGATTACGCCAAGAGAACAGATTATCACGTCGGTTGGAGCGTCTTGTTCTATTTTACAGATTCGCCCAAACCAAAGTTTAAACCTTATATCCTAGCAGGTCATTGCTTTGATTACACAAAGTTTACTGATAATAGCTCAGTATCCGTTCGTATAGAGCGATGGAGCTCTGCTGTGCAGGGTGGGGCAGGAGTACACTGGAATTTATCCCCTAAACTAGATCTTTCGTTTGTTGCACAGTATATGTTGCACCTCGGAAATGAAATTGAAGTAGAACGAGAAAATGGAATTTTATCGTTATCAGAACATGAAGGCGCTAGCTTAGAGGGACATATGTTATTTCATGTTGGTATTAATTATACAATTGGACAACTATGGTAAGATTTGGAATGATACTATTATCGATTGTACATTGCGGTAGCGTAAGTGCTCAGGATAATTATCTTTTGCCAGGAGTTATTTCTGTCTCCTCTACTATTGCGCCTTCCGCGATGCTGAATCGCGATGAAAGTAATTTTTATATCAATGGCTTTGCAGAATACTTCATTACTAGAAAGGTGTCGCTACGAAGTGATAATTATATTCTTGTTGATGGTAGAAATGAACTACCATTTATTGATCAAGCGGTTAGAAGCTATTTTGGTATGGCCTATCATTTTGGCAAAAGTAATTGGGATAATCATATTGGGTTTCAGCCTGGGATTACGTTGATGCGTTTAACTCCATCAGTAGAAAAGGTGCATAATCCAAGGGACTTGAGTGCCTCAATGGCGTTCGGTGTAGGTACGACCTATTACGTCTGGAAATACTTTAATTTCTTTGCAAACCTGACATATGTTCGTTCTAAAATGTCGGGAGTTGTCGGTGGCCCGCATCAGACTGATGAGCTTATAATCGCCGCAGGTTTAGGATTTCAAATTCCAACAAAGAGAAAGAAACAAAACTAGTGCAGGCCTTTGCTAGCTAAAAGTTCGTTGAGACTCACTTCATCAGCATAGAGTACTTCACGTGCTTTTGAACCTCTAAATGTTCCTATGATTCCCATTCCCTCAAGTTGATCAACAATTCGTCCAGCGCGATTGTAGCCTAGTTTAAGCTTACGTTGCAAAAGACTAGCAGATCCTTGTTGATGTAGAACGACGATTCTAGCTGCGTCCGCAAATAGTGCATCTAAATCTTCATCATCCATGTTTCCGCTACCTTCAGATGCCTCACCAGTATATTCGGGCAATAGGAATGCATCTGAGTAACCTCTCTGATCTCCAATAAATTCACAAATCGCCTCTACTTCTGGAGTGTCTACAAATCCACATTGCAATCGAACTAGATCCGATCCAGTGCTAATTAACATATCTCCACGACCGATCAACTGATCTGCGCCAGAGCCATCGAGTATCGTTCTTGAATCAATTTTGGATTGTACACGAAAAGCAATTCTGGCGGGAAAGTTGGCCTTGATCATACCAGTAATAACATTCACCGATGGACGCTGTGTTGCAACGATAAGGTGAATTCCAATGGCACGTGCTAATTGAGCGATTCTTGCAATAGGATGTTCTACTTCTTTTCCTGCAGTCATTATTAAATCAGCAAACTCATCTATAAGTACAACTATGAATGGAAGGTACCTATGACCTTTTTCTGGATTCAACCTTCTGGCAATGAACTTGGCGTTGTATTCCTTAATGTTTCTAACCTGTGCTACTTTTAGTAGCTCATAGCGATCATCCATCTCAATACAAAGGGAATTCAGCGTATTAACGACCTTACTTGTGTCAGTAATTATTGCCTCACCCTCTTCCGGAAGTTTCGCAAGGAAGTGGCGTTCAATTTTATTATACAGTGTTAATTCAACCTTCTTTGGGTCAATAAGTACAAATTTCACCTGCGACGGATGCTTCTTATATAATAGAGAAACTAAAATAGCATTCAAGCCAACAGATTTACCTTGCCCAGTCGCACCCGCAACCAGTAGGTGAGGCATTTTTGCAAGATCAAATGTAAATGTTTCGTTCGTGATCGTTTTTCCCATTACAATCGGAAGGTCACCATCAGAATCCTGGAATCTTTTCGATGCAATTAATGAACGCATACTAACCATGTCTGGCTTACTATTCGGCACCTCAATACCAATAGTTCCTTTGCCTGGTATTGGAGCAATTATTCGAATTCCTAAAGCCGCCAGGCTAAGAGCGATATCGTCTTCCAAGTTCTTGATCTTAGAGATTCTAACGCCAGGAGCAGGGACAATTTCATACAACGTTACCGTTGGGCCAACGGTAGCCATAATCTTCGAGATTTCAATTTTGTAGTTTTGAAGCGTTGTAACAATCTTATTTTTATTTTCCTCTAATTCTATTTTGTCTACCTTTATTGCTCCCTGACCATAATCCTTTAAGAGGTCAATCGGGGGCAATTTGTAGCTAGATAAATCCAGTTTTGGATCATATTCACCGAATTCGTCTCGTTTGCTATTTACATCTTCCTCTGTGAGGATCTCGTCGCTAGATATAGGTGCAATGTTCACTAAGAAGTCTTCATCTTCCATTTTAATAGATTCCTCCTCTTCAGGAAGCGTTGGATCCATTTCATCAAGGACAATTGAATTCGATTCTTCCTTCTCATCAAAAGTGACTACATCGGCAACATCATCGGTTATCTTCTGTTCTTCTTTAAGTGTATTTAATACAGCAAGGTCTTCTTCAGACAATATCTTAGATGGGTCAACCTCATTCGGCGCTTCATCAACAGCGTCTTTTGCCTTAAACCAATTGACAATTTTCATCAAATTCAGATTGAACACGATCAAGCCAAAAATATAACCAATAGCAATAATTAATAAAATACTACCGAATTTACCCAGTGTTAAAGAAAACCATTCATTGAGCTGGTATCCAAACGTTCCGCCCAAATAATTTACTTGGTGTGCAAAGAAACCAAAGAATAAACTAAACCATAGTGTGAATAATATAGTCCCTGATGTTGATTTGCGCAAAGGTATAAGCGTAAAATTGAAGAGCGCTTTTGCTCCCCATATTAAGAATAAAAAGGGGATGCCAAAAGAGGCAACACCGAACCATCGATAAATGAGTAAATGTGAAGTCCATGCGCCAAAT
>JBLHPQ010000042.1:0-28246 GCA_047624355.1 Flavobacteriaceae bacterium
CACCTATATTAAAGAGACGAAAACATTGACTTTATCTCGATTATCGTCCGATGAGCCTGATTGGATATACAGTATTGGAATTACATCGTCAGGCCGCTTTGTTCTCCTGATGAAGAAGGATGAAATATCAACGTCGCACTAAATTAGTCGCGATCGAGTCCCTTTTTCAATGAATCGAATACGGTACTTCCCAGCTCAACAGTAAACCATTCTTTGAATACTTCGAGTTTCACTTCGGGAAATGAGCTTTCATCGTCAGTGACGGCGTCCAATTCATTTAAGAAGATGCGCTTAAAATTTTGTTGAAGCATCAATTCATCGTCATAAAATTCTTCATCAATCAGATAGATTGTTGGCTCACCATCCGCGTCGATTTCAAAATCTGGTTCCATTCGATTTGCCCAATCAATGAATACCTGTTTTGGACGAACAATTATATATCCCCTGTTTACAATGAACATTACTTCTCTCGTTTAATGTGTAATTTCTTCTCTTCCTCGAACTTAAACCATCTCACTTTGCCACTCCTCGCCTGTTCTAACACATAGTTCCATTCCTTTTCGTAGCCGACGCTCTCTAGATAAGCTTCAACAGAACGTGTTTTGATTGCGTGGTCACTCTCCACAAAAATAATTACCTCATCATTGGCATACAAATGAAATGCATCATTCTGAAGATTTTTAGTTTCTCCAACCTGAATTGACTTACATCCATCACCAAAGCAATCTATCCAGTTAAACAGGGCATTTGTAACACGCGCTGAATCCTTGTAGGTCCATTTATAGATATGCAATACCTGACCAGATCCAATCAATTCGAATTTCTCATTGCTTAGGTGTCCGAAGCGATCGATCATCAGCCGATTTGACACCTTATTGATTGAATCGAATGCTATGCCCAGTTCAGAAAATTGATCTTGAAGAATCGCGAGCGAGTCATTAGATTTTGAAGAATCAGAGACAGCTGGATTATAATCTCTATCCGCTTTTGGAATAATATCACGCATGTCTTTTACATCCGATTTATCCGGCGCACAAGAAGCGAAAGCTACTGCGACACAAAGCGCTAATATGTAATAAGTGTATTTCATTATACGTTTAACGAACGAACGACGGAAATCGTTTGATCAATGTCACTTTTTGATATATCCAGATGCGTCACAAAGCGAATCATTCCCGGTCCAAAGGCCATTGCACTTATTCCCTGTTCAGCAATTTTCGTGATTATCGCATCACGTTTCTCGGGATCTTTAAGCATTACGACAACAATATTTGTCTGAACCTCCAACACTCCATCCACCCAATCTAATTGATTAAATGCTTCTTCAAGTACTTTAGCATTGATATGATCCTCCTTTGTTCTTTCAACGTTATTTTTTAGTGCGTACAATCCACCGGCTGCTATAATTCCAGCTTGGCGCATACCGCCTCCGAAAACCTTTCTTACTCTACGTGCACGTTTAATAAAATCTTTCGTCCCAAAAAGCAAAGATCCAACAGGAGCACCCAATCCTTTCGACAAGCAAAGTGAAATTGAATCAAATTCTGCCGTGTATGTTTTCAAATCAATGTTATTTTCAGCCATTGCATTCATTAATCTAGCTCCGTCTAGGTGGAGTGGCAGATTTTGTTGCAGACAGAACGCTCTAATTTTTTTAATTTCCTCAAAATCGTAATACGCTCCACCTCCTCGGTTTGCTGTATCTTCAAGTGATACGAGCTGAGTCACTGGAAGATGAATATCGTCAGGGTTGACCCATTTAGCCACATCCTCTAGGCGTAATCGTCCTCTATTGCCATCCAATAAGCGAACAGATGCTCCGGAATTTCTAGCAATTCCACCTCCTTCGTATTTATAGATATGGCTTTCAGTATGTGTGATCACTTCACCTCCTGGTTGAACATGCAGATTGATTGCAATCTGATTCGTTTGAGTTCCCGAAGAACAATAGATTGAAGCTTCCATTCCGAATAGATCCGCGGCATATTCTTCAAGCTCGTTAACAGTCGGATCATCTTGAAAGACATCATCACCAACAGGCGCTGAGAGCATAGCTTCACGCATTTCTTGCGATGGTTTTGTAACTGTATCACTTCGAAAATCAATCATAAAAATCTTATTTGAGGCAAAAAATACAGTTTTCGTCACAATTGAGTAGTTTCTTTTTCCTTTTTTTACATCATGGAATATGCAATTATTGCTTTTACTGTGCTTATCGCCGCCGGATTGACATTTTTCTCTGGATTTGGTCTGGGAACAATTATGCTCCCGGTCTTCAGCATATTCTTTGATTTACCCGTCGCCATTGGAGCCACGGCTATTGTTCATCTTGCTAATAACATCTTTAAATTCTTCCTTGTTCGAAAAGACATTGACAAATCAGTTTACCTCAAATTCGGTATCCCTGCGATGTTATTTGCGGCAGTCGGAGGTTGGCTCCTCACTCACTTTAGTGGCTTCGAAACAATAAAAGAGTATTCGATTGGTGAATATCAATTTGAGATAACCTATATGAATGTGGTCATTGGTTCTCTGATGATATTCTTCGCTTGGTTTGAATTAATGCCAAAATTCAAAAATTTGACTGTCGATTCTAAGTACCTTCCGATTGGGGGAATATTGAGTGGCTTTTTCGGTGGGCTGAGCGGTCATCAAGGCGCATTCCGATCCGCTTTCTTATCTAAATCTGGACTAAACAAAGAGCAATTTATTGGTACATCAAATGCAATTTCCCTGACAATTGATTTCACGCGGATCCCAATCTATTTGGGCTTAATTTCCATCGGATCAGGAAAGAGTTTTGATCTATTTGAAGCACTTAGTCAAGGGAAATCTTTATTACTCATTGGAATCCTTTTTGCCTTTCTAGGAACATATATTGGTAAAAAACTCGTTGGCAAAACCACAATCGTCGGTGTTCAACGAATGGTTGGAGTTCTTCTGTTCGTCATGGGAGCGCTTCTTGTCAGTGGAATAATTCACTAGGAGTTAGTGTCAGTTACTTGAGAGTAGAACTGGCTTCGTAACACTAAATTCTCGCTTTCTAAATGCCTCTCTAAAGTCACATTTTTGTGTATCTTAATTAGATAACCTAAGACACTAATACTCCAATGACGGCAAATGATCTTACACGAATTGTGTGCAAAAAAGGAATGCAAGTACACCGCAATCTTGGCCCAGGCTTATTCGAGAGCGTTTATGAAGAATGCTTAGAATTCGAACTAGAAAAAGAAGGATTAATTATTAATCAACAAAAATCGATTCCAATAATTTACGATGGAGTGCTAATTAAGTCAGAAGCATTCCGCGCTGACTTAATCATTAACGATAAATTATTACTTGAATTGAAATCTGTTAAAGCACTCAATGATATACATCTTACCCAAACCATAACGTACTTGAAATTATCTAATCTTAAACTAGGGCTCTTGATTAACTTTAATGTCGCTCTATTTAAAACAGGAGTAAAAAGAGTAATTAATAGTTGAGCTAACTGAGTATATCGGTATGTGTGATAAAGCAGAGGTGTGAGCAACCGCAAAGGACGCAGAGGGCGCTAGAGTTTTCGCAGAAAACTCAATTAGAATAGTGGACCATTAATTTAATATACACCAATAAGCGCAAACTCGTTAAAGGGCTTCAATTCTTAGATTGGCTATGTCATTTGAATTAAACTGACGCCAGGAAGTTTTAGCGTTCTTTGCGCCTCTTGCGGTTTAGTTTTTACAACTTCAACTCGACTAGCATTCGCTTAAATTCGTCTTTAATCGGTGCAAGTATTCTTACTGAAGCATTTGTTATTGGGTGGTTAAAAGAAACCTTTTCAGCATGTAGCAACATGGTCGTCATTGCAAATTCATCTTTGAATAACTTATTCTGTTTATTGCAACCATGTGGACGATCTCCGATAATCGGATGTCGAAGATGCGCAAAGTGTTTTCGAATTTGATGCATTCGCCCAGTCGTAGGACGAACCTCTGCTAGCGAATAACGTGAAGTTTCGAATTTCCCATAAGCGAGATCTATTTCGCTTCGCATCAGCATACGATAATTTGTGACTGCATCTTGCGTTTTACCAGCGTCGTTTGTCAAGGGTACATCAACTGTTCCTTCGTCGTTGATCCAGCCACGAACAATTGCGAGATAACCCTTTTCAACCTTTTGATCCATAAATTGTATCTGCATCAATCGATTTGTTTCATCGTCCTTAGCAAATAGTAATACACCTGACGTTTTTCGGTCAAGACGATGCGTAGGAAACACCTTTTGACCAATCTGATCACGCAGCAGCTGAAGGGCAAATTCCGTAGCATCTCCAGCAATCTTCGTTCGATGCACTAGTAATCCATTGGGCTTATGAATCGCTACCAGTTGTTCATCCTCATAGAGAATGTCTAGGTCCGTTTTCACTTCTTCCGGAGAATCATTAACCCATCACGGATTGGCAATAACACTTCTTGTACGCGACTATCCGCGTGTACTAAATCATTAAATTCAATTAAGGTTTTCGTGTCAATATCGTCTGGTTTTGCCTCCTTTAAAACCTTTCCAGACCAAAGAACATTGTCCACAAGAATATAACCACCAGCATCCATTTTATCCATTACCAAGTTGTAATAGTTAATGTAGTTGGACTTATCCGCATCGATAAAAACCAAATCAAACTTTTCATCTAATGTTGGAATAATCTCTATGGCATCTCCAATTTGAACCGTAATTCTACCCTTAAAATCTGATTTATCAATGTACTCGTTCACCATGTCTTCGAGCTCTTCATTCTTGTCGAGCGTAAGAATCTTGCCATCTTCGGCCAATCCCTCTGCAAAACATAATGCCGAATAGCCCGTATATGTTCCAATCTCCAGAACATTCGTTGGCTTAATCATATGAGAGATCATGCTAAGAACGCGTCCTTGAAAGTGACCTGATAACATACGAGGTACCAGAACATTCATGTGTGTTGTGCGGTTTAAATCGGATAGAAGCTCAGGCTCCTTCTCTGTATGTCCACAAACATAATCATCTAATTCTTGGCTAATAAATTCCATAGTTCTTTGTTATTGATCGAGTAAATCTGGTTGATTCTTATGAACCACGCGTTTTTGTGATTCATTCTTTTTGTATTCAAATGAGTAATGTGCAAACGTTGAAAGAACCATAAAATAAATTGCTTTCATAAATAGTGAGACCGCAAGTGATAAAATTAGCGGAATTTCACCCGATTCAAACGGAATTCTGATCGTATTCATTAAAAAGCCGTCTATTAGAAAGGCCGCATGCTCATACACCAAGGTAAGGATAATGCCCAGAATTACAAAACCAACAATCGGCTTCAAACTTGCAATTTCGTATTTAACACCATCCGTTTTTCGAAGTTTAATACCATACCAACCCAACGCTGCTAATGGCACTACCTCGATCAACAAAACAGTAAATTGATCGAGCAGCCTAATCATCCATGGGTTACTCTCATTACCCTGCATTTCATAGAGAAGTGAATCAAAATCATTCATATCGGTATAAAGCGACAGGCCATTCACTTGATAGTAGGCAACCAATCCAGCTAAAACAACCGTAATGATACTAAAGTAGCCGAGTGCTGTGGCGTCGATATTTTTGAAAAAATTAGCTAGCGAAAACGTCTGGTCGTCAAAGATCTTTTCACGATATGCATAACCCATCATGAAGATCAGCACCATTACGTTTATTGGAAAATAGAGATAATAGAATGATTCAATTCCGAATAAATAATAAACGTCAGCTAAACCATACATATCTCCATATTGGATGCTAAGTACAACGAAGATAGCAGCTGCAACAATAATAATTGACACTACACTTGAAAAAAGGAAGAAGAGAACGAAGAATTTTAATCGTCCATTGGCTCGAACGGAAAGTGAATCAAGTGAACTTGACAATGTTGATTTAAGAAATTTAAGGAGCCACATATTTAGCTTTTGAACAAATATAGAGAGTTTTCTGTGAGAAATTTAAAAGTCGTAATTTCGAACATAATATGAAGCTCCTTATTCTCTTCCTGATAATCTCGCCATCTGCCATTACGCAGACCTGGGTCACGCAAAATTTGGGTAATTTCTCTGCTGTTTCAACTTCCCCAACGAATCAATTCGTTATTGATGAACATCGGAATGCAATTTGGCTAATTTCTGACAGCACCGCTTCAGTTATTGAAAACGATGGTTCTGTCTACAATTTTAGCACGACAGAATTAGAGACCAACGTTGGAACGGGAAATCTTCATTTTGAGTTTACATCTGATCATATCTATTACAGTATTCGTCAAGTTGGATTAAAATCCTTTGATGGTTATCTACCATCGTTTCTATTTGGTTTGGCAGATATCCGAGAATTGTTCACTGATCTCGACACAGTTTGTATGGTTACCGATAATGTACTTCACCTTTATCATCCAACGACAGGCGCCATCAATACAGAAGTAATCTCGAGTTCTGGTAATGTGCGTAAAAGTGGTCATACCTACATTGATTTTGGCTCAGCAGCTTATGCCATTGGCCCATTTACATCCGTGACGCTAACAGCTGACCCAACCTATCTACCTTCACCCATGAACGACTTCACGTTCGAACGAGAAACGGACACAGTTTATGTGACGCAGCAAACAGGAATTTCACTCGCCTACGAAGAACAAGTATTCGATACAATAACTCCAAACAATACTACCAACATGCCGAGTGAAAATGTGCTCGACGTTCGCTTCGACATGAATAACAACCTATGGGGGATTTTTGGTGATCCATTGAACGTACCATTTGCTATCGCTAGATTAAACGGCGCTAACTGGATGAATATCTACACAACGGCGAATACACCAATCAATTTCGGGAATTTCCAAGGACTAGAATTCGACACCTTAAATAATTTATGGGTGGCTGAGACATCCAGGCTTCATACGCTCAACTCACCAACGACGCCTGAATGGATTGGTATAGAGGAACTAACCAACGCTCAATTTATAGTCTCGCCAAATCCAGGGAGAGAGAAGTTGAATATTGTCAGTGAATTGCCCATGAATCAAGTTGATATCATTGAACTATCTGGCAAAAATGTAAATTCAGAAACAATTTCGCCAAGTACTTCTTATTCGATTAATGCCTCACAAATTCAAACTGGCACTTATATCCTTCGCGTTCATTTTGAAAGTGGAAGCAATCATTCAAGTCTTTGGATGAAAGAATAATCGAAAGAAAAAGGCCATCTTTGCCAAATGAAAACTGTAAACATCAAGGGATATCACGCCATTGGAATCTTCAGAGGTAAAACCCATCATAACATGGGCACTTTATGGCGTTCAGCGTACATCTTAGGTGCCTCTTACATCTTTACAGTTGATGGGAAATATAAAAAACAATCGTCCGATGTGCTTAGAACTTGGTCGAGAATTCCACTTTTCAGTTATAAGACATTTGAAGACCTGCTAAGCAATATCCCCTACGATTGCCGACTAGTGGGTGTCGAAATTGATGACAAGGCAGAAATGTTACATGATTTTGTTCACCCAAAAAGAGCCATATATCTCCTTGGTGCTGAAGATAGTGGACTACCTGATTTTGTAAAGGAAAAATGTCATTTCTTAATTCAGTTACCAGGGAATTCATCGTTAAATGTAGGTGTTACAGGAAGTATCGTTTTGCATGACCGTGTAGCTAAGGTTCCATGTGATCTTCCACCAAACCATCAGGATTAGCGCATAAATTGTCATTTGAGAACCTTATCTTTATGAAAAGATGTTCAAAAACCCTCAATTATATTTCGTACCACTAATAGCGTTGTTCATTTCAATGAACGCGCTGAATGGACAAGTTAATCCATGTGTTTCACTCAACTCATATAGTATAGTCGTCCTTGGCTCATCTACTGCGGCCGGGTCTGGGGCCTCTGCATCTGATAGCGCTTGGGTTAATCAATACAGAAACTATTTAGAATCTATCAATCCTGGGAATCAGTTGATCAATCTAGCTGTTGGTGGTTACAATACCTATAGAATAATGCCTACAAGTTTTATTCCTCCACCAACTAGACCCACCTCAGACCCTGCAAGAAACATAACAGCAGCGTTGGCCTTAAACCCTGATGCGATCATTGTGAACATGCCATCAAATGATGTGGCTTCTGGATATACCTACGCAGAGCAGATGTTCAACTTTGATTCAATTATTGCTACGGCGAATTTAGCCTCAGTACCAATTTGGATCTGTACTACTCAGCCTAGAAATTTCAGTATCGCACAACAACAACTTCAATCTGATATCAAAGATTCGATTATCGCAAAGTATTCACCTTTTGTCATCGATTTTTGGTCGACAATTGCACTCGGTGATAATTCCATCAATCCAATCTATGACTCTGGTGATGGCATCCATTTGAATGACAGTGGACACGCACTTTTATTTCAACGTGTCGAAGCGCTCAACCTGCTGGATCAACTGTTTGTTGCATCATCAATTACGGATGTCGCTGCACTTGAGATTAATGCTTTAGACACTACGAGTTGCGGAGATTCTCTTACAACATTTGAAGTAATTGCGACAAATGTAGGTGCGAACGATTCCCTGCCAGTTCAGATAGTTTTCCAATCAATCCATTCGCCGTCTGGAGCAACATTTAATGATACATTGATTGTTCCAACTGGCTTAGCCACATGTGTTCTTGACACGTTTAATTTTACTACGTCCACTTACACGGCCGGAACTTATTCAGTCTTATCCATAGTTTCATCGATTAGCGATACGCTATTAATTAATGATACCACATCACTAGTCCTGAATATAGCAGGACATCCTACGCTTTCATCCATCGATGACACATTATGCACTCCAGGCGCGGGCACACTTAGTGTTATCTTCGATCCTCAGGATACAGTTCTTTGGTACGATGATTTAATCAACCCGATCCCAATCGCCTTCGGCTCCACCTTTATGACTCCATGGATTTCAACTTCCACCACTTGGTATACGGAAGTCGTGAGAGGGAATCTTTACTATAGCAATGAGCTAAGCACAACCAATAACTCGAGTATTAACTGGAATGGGGCAATGTTCGATATCGTTGCTCAAAATGACTTAATCGTCGATAGTTTTGAGGTCAAGATCAATACCTTAGGAACTCAGGAAGTGGAAATATATACAAGACCGGGATCTCACCTTAGTTATGAACTGAATCCAAGTGCTTGGAGTTATCAAGGATCTGTATTCGTTGAGGTGATAAGCTCATCTGAACAAACCGTTGTCCCGCTTGGTAATTTCCCTATTGCAACAAGTGATACACTCGGTGTATATATTCAAATGGCGGATCCAACTTCAAGGCTGTCCTATTTGAATGCCGGATCAGCTCAGAGTTACTGGAATTCAGAGATGGAAATCATTACTGGAAGTGGTTCGAGCTATAACTTTGGCGGTAGTTTTTATCCTCGTGATTGGAATGGGAGCGTTTTCTACCATTACGGATCGCGTCTTCAGGGAGATTGCTCCACAGGTCGATACGAGGTAACTGCTCATTTGGGTGATTTAAATTTCACCCTTGGACAGGACACAATTATTGACATATTGGACACGCTTACATTAGCAGCTCCAAGC
Organism: Flavobacteriaceae bacterium; assembly: GCA_047624355.1. Classification (GTDB taxonomy): domain Bacteria; phylum Bacteroidota; class Bacteroidia; order Flavobacteriales_D; family Crocinitomicaceae; genus UBA4466. Next base: position 9,615 of record JBLHPQ010000042.1, read on the forward strand.
GGAATGCTTTCCTATGAGTGGTTTGATGGTTTTACAGCTCAAAATTATGAGTTAATCGCCTCGGATATGGGAACGGGCATCCACTTTATTTACGTTCAAGTCATGGATTCTTTGATGTGCATCGTTTCAGATACAATTATTGTGGCCGTTGCAGATATCGTTGGTATCGAGACATTAACATTTGAACATAGTGCATACCCAAATCCGACAAGCGGCGTTCTCAACTTTACCAATCATGACATCCAATCTATTGATATCCATTCAGCGACAGGGAGATTTATAGGATCATTTCCACTTTTGGATGGTAGCATTGACCTGTCCAGAATACCTAATGGCTTCTATTTTATTCACATACCTGGCGTCAAGACGAAACCTATTAAAGTTCTCAAGCTATAAAACCCTCATCAACTACGATTTACCTCTTAGATTCACAAAGTAATTGACCCGTTTTCAGAATAGTTGATGCAAAAAAAGCGTTCACGAAAATTAATGTAGCTTTGCACCCTTAAATCCAGCAATACAAGCGTTATGAAGAAAATATTTAATCTCTTCGATCTTAAACAAAAAGTCAACTACAAGAATGAAATTCTTTCTGGACTGACTGTGGCGTTAGCGCTAGTTCCTGAGGCAATTGCTTTCGCATTAATCGCAGGACTTTCTCCACTTACAGGATTATACGCGGCTTTTTCAATTGGATTAATCACCTCGATTCTTGGAGGGAGACCAGGAATGATTTCTGGTGCCACTGGTGCCATTGCTGTCATCTATGTTGGGATGATCGCCGTATTGAAAAAAACGAATCCCGATATAACCGTAGATGAAATCACCCAATACATCTTTGCTACTGTTATTCTGGCTGGAATCTTACAAATAATAGCAGGTCTCTTGAAACTGGGGAAGTTTATTCGCTTAGTTCCACATCCTGTTATGTTTGGTTTTGTGAATGGCTTAGCGATTGTAATCTTCATGTCTCAGGCTGACACAATTAAAGAAGATGTTCTAGATCACTACGGTAACAAAATGGAAGAGACCGTTTCTACCGAAAAGATCTATAACGTCAATGAAACTTATGTAACGAATAGTAACACGAATACGCTCACCTATAATCTTCAAGGAAATCAGCTAAGAAACATTGCAACGAACGAGATAGAATATGAAATCTATGGTGAACAAGCCTTTGATTTTGAAACGAAAAAGGTAGCCTATAATTATCAAGATGGGGCTTTGTATGAATTTGAAGGCAAAGGTTATGTTAAAAAGTACCTAGCGCAGAATGACATGATTTTAATGATCGGTCTGATTCTCTTGACCATGCTTATTATTTGGGGCTTACCAAAACTCACGAAATTCGTACCGTCCTCATTGGTGGCTATTATCGTTGTTTCTGGAATCGTGATATTCTTTCAAATTGAGACGAAAACAGTCGGAGATATTGCATCCATTAAAGGTGGGTTTCCTCCATTGAGCATTCCGCATATCCCACTCACATGGGAAACCTTTGCAACCATATTCCCATATGCATTGATAGTAGCTGGCGTCGGACTGATTGAAAGCTTACTTACGTTAAACCTCATTGATGAAATTACTGGAACCCGTGGTAAAGGGAACAAGGAATGTATCGCACAGGGTTCGGCAAACATTGTCAGTGGCCTCTTCTCTGGCATGGGTGGATGTGCGATGATCGGGCAAAGTTTGATTAACGTCTCTTCAGGTGCTCGGGCAAGACTTTCAGGGATCGTTGCCTCTATCGTATTGCTAATTTTCATCATGTATGGTGCGGATGTCATTCAAAAACTACCGATGGCAGCACTGACGGGAGTAATGGTTATGGTGGCGGTTGGAACCTTTGAATGGGCCTCATTAAAAGTCTTCGGGAAAATGCCAGCATCAGATGTCATTGTGATGGTGATCGTGACCTTGGTAACTGTTTTCTTGCACAATTTAGCACTTGCCGTTTTGGTGGGTGTGATTATCTCTGCTTTGACTTTTGCATGGGAAAATGCTAAACGAATTCGAGCACGTAAGAGTATCGACAAAAACGGGACAAAACATTATGAAATCTATGGGCCACTTTTCTTTGGTTCAATCGCTGTCTTTACTGCCAAGTTTGATATCGAAAATGATCCTGAAGATGTTGTCATCGATTTCTCTGACAGCCAGATTGTGGACATGTCCGCCATTGAAGCAGTTAATCAGTTAACTGAGCGCTATCAAAAAGCCGGTAAAACTGTTCATCTTCGGCACTTAAGCAAAGATTGTCAGCGCTTGCTTAAGAATGCTGATCGCTTGATTGAAATTAACATCCAAGAAGATCCAACGTACAAGGTCGTTTCAGATTCCATCTAGCCTGAACCCCGTTAACAAAGTTTAGCAGCCATTAATCATTCTTTAATTTAAAATTGCACCTCTTCTAATTATCTTTGCATTGGCAAATAATGCCTCTGGTTCATATAAAAACGAACTTTTTTCGGGAACGATTCTTGTAGAAAGGGAAGTTTAATTATTAAATAATTCACTACCAAAAGAAGTATGAAGTACATTATTTTATTGAGTTTCATTTGTTTGTCAATGATCAGTGCGGCTCAGGATTTCACGATTAGCGGAACCATTAAAGATTCTTCAGATGGAGAAGACATGTATGGTGCAACAGTTAAAGTTAAAGAACTAGACAACGTTGGTGCCACGGCAAATGCTTATGGATTCTATTCCCTAACACTTAAAGCCGGGACATATACGCTAATCTATCGATCTTCAGGATATGATTCCAAAGAAGAATCTATAACGCTTAGCGCAGATGTCCAATTCAATATCGAATTAAGTGTTCCCAAAGATGTTAAGCAGTTGGATGGAGTGACAGTCCTTGGAGTCAAAGAGAACGATAACATTACTTCATCTGGAATGAATGTAACCAAGTTCGATCCAAAAGATATCGAAACTATCCCGGTAATTTTTGGTGAAAAAGATATAATGAAAACCCTTCAATTAACGCCTGGTGTGAAGACCGCAGGTGAAGGAAACTCCGGATTTTATGTACGTGGAGGATCAGCGGATCAAAACTTAGTTCTTCTTGATGAAGCAGTTGTATACAATGCCTCTCACCTACTTGGATTCTTTTCTGTATTCAACTCAGATGCTGTAAAAGACGTTTCTTTATATAAAGCCGGCATTCCTGCTGAATATGGTGGGCGAGCATCATCCGTGATGGATGTCAAAATGAAAGATGGAAACCTGAAGAAATTTGGTGCATCTGGCGGAATTGGATTAATCTCTTCGCGACTTGCGCTAGAGGGACCAATCGTCAAGGACAAAGGTTCGTTCATCGTATCTGGGAGAAGAAGTTATTTAGATCTGTTCTTGAAATTATCGAAAGATGAGAACCAGCGGAATACAAAACTATATTTCTACGATTTGAATGCAAAGGCCAACTATAAAATATCTGACAAGGATCGGATTTTTCTTTCCGGTTATTTCGGTCGCGACAAATTCGGATTTGGCGATCAGTTTGGATTTGACTGGGGAAATGCGACTGGGACAATCCGCTATAATAGAATTGTTACAAGCAAGCTCTTTTCAAATACTTCGTTAGTCTATAGTAATTTCGATTATCAATTCACAATTGGTGGCGGAGACGATGCTTTCGGGATTAAATCCTCTATTGAGGATTTTAGTTTGAAGCAGGATTTCACCTACTACCTAAATAAAAATAACACGATGAAATATGGTGTTTCTGGGATGCACCACACATTTAAACCTGGTGCTCTGACTGGTGACAATGATTCGTTTAATGAAATTGTACTTGATAGTCGATACGCAATGGAATTTGGAGCCTACATTCAAAATGATCAGAAGATTGGTGCACGGTTTAATATCATGTATGGCGTTCGTTATTCTGGTTTCGCGCTCGTAGGAGGTAAATCGTACACGTACGATGATAGTGGAGACAAGTTAACCGAACAAACGCATGAAAGATGGGAATCAAGCTCGTATCAGTTTGGAATTGAACCACGTTTATCGATGAGCTATGTCATCTCAGAACAAAATTCTATTAAACTCGGTTACGACAGAAACTTCCAATACATCCATCAACTTTCTAACTCTACTACTAGCAGTCCAACGGATGTTTGGGTTCCGAGTTCAAATAACATCAAACCTCAAATTGCGGATCAACTAGCCCTCGGTTATTACCAAAATTTAAAGAAAAACACCTATAGGCTTTCTGCTGAAGTCTACTATAAAAACCTTCAGAATCAGATCGATTATAGAAACGGCGCCGACTTATTATTAAACAACGAAGTTGAAGGAGAACTTGTTTACGGGAATGGAACGGCATATGGCTTGGAACTAATGCTACAGAAGAAGAAAGGAAAATTGACCGGTTGGATTGGTTATACGCTTTCTCGATCGTTGCGCCAATTTGACGAAATCAATGATGGGAATGTATTTTCAGCACGACAAGATCGAATTCACGATTTATCGGTCGTAGTGATGTATAAGATCAATAAGAGCTTGTCCCTTGCATCAACATTCGTTTACTATACAGGAGACGCTGTCACCTTCCCATCTGGAAAGTATGAAGTTGCCGGAATTTCAGTTCCCTATTTTACTGAACGCAACGGTTATAGAATGCCGAATTACCACAGAATGGACGTTGGTTTAACCTGGTACATGAAAGAATCGAAACGCTTCAAACATGATTTAAATTTCTCGATCTATAATTTATACGCTAGAGAGAATGCTTATACAATATCGTTCGAAGAAAATGCCGAAACTGGTCAAACAGAAGCAATTCAGACAGCACTTTTCAAAATTATTCCTTCTATCACCTACAATTTTAAACTTAAGTAGCATGAAAAATTATTTAGCAATCATCATTAGTGTTTTCATAGTCGCTTCATGTACTAAGGTTATTGATGTGGACTTGAATGAAGCAGACCCTATAATTGTTATTGAAGCAAATTATAGCGCTGAAGATAGCACAGTTCGTGTTTTAGTTACTCAAACCGCGAACTATTTTAGCAATGATCCGCAGCCAACTATCAATAACGCAACAGTGACGATCACGGACTACCTTGGAACGATTACGACAATTCCTTTCTCTGCTGATGGGAATTATGAATTAACAAATTACATTCCCGTATTCGGTACTTCATATACACTTAATGTGCTTTTTGAGGGAACAACTTACTCGGCTAGCTCAACAATGAATGCTGTAATTCTTCAAGAGCCAATTTACTATGAATTTACGGAGGGTTTCTTTGGTTCTGATCCGGGGTATTTGGTCTTTCTCTCGTACTTAGATCCGGCAATTGAAGGGAACTACACAATGACAGCTATTAGCTCGAACGACAGTCTTCATACGGAATTAGACGACATCACCCTTAGCGAGGATAAATTGACCAATGGAAATTACATCATTCGTCCATTGTTTCAAAATTTATACGACTTAGAGGACACGATTCGCATTGAACTAAAAACCATTTCTAAAAGCGTCTTCGATTACTTTACGGAACTACAGACATTGATAGATCCTAGTAGTGCTGCACCGGCAAATCCGGACTATCAATGGACAAATAATGCATTAGGTTATTTTTCAGCTTATAGCTCTAGTCGACAGGAATTAGTTATTCTATAGCGTACTTTGGCATCGATTGAAATCGTAGATTATCTAAGATTTCACACCCTTCCATTGAGTTGGAATTTTCGATGCAATATGTCTAATTTGTCACAAACAATTTAGGGAGTTAAGTTGAGATACCATCTAAGAGAAAGAGTGTTTTAGCCTCAATCGATTAATTTTCAATTACTTAACTATCTTGTTTTCATATTAATTTATAATACAGAGAATATATGCGTCGTTTCTTTGAAGATATGCCTGCAACATGGGCCTTTGATGATTTCGCGAATACTGATGCCTATATCGATGTGCCATCTGATTGGTAGGTCGTAATTACGGATGTCATCGGATCTACTAAAGTGATTCAAGGAGGCCGCTATAAAGATGTAAATGCGATAGGCGTTGCAAGTATTTTCGGAGTGCGAAATGCAGTCAAAGGCGTTTCTATCCCTTTTATTTTTGGAGGAGACGTAGCAACGATTCTAATTCCTGGAGAGGATGTCAACAAAGTCAAAAAGGCCCTAGCCGGACTGAAAAATTTATCAAAAAACGCATTCTCACTAGACCTTAGAACCGGACTCGTTCCAGTAGCAGATTTGCAAGAGGCTGATCATAGTCTTTCTGTCTGTAGGCATGCTGCTGCAGAGAATATTCCACAAACATTCATTCGTGGTGAAGGGATAAAAGTCGCTTAGCGCTGGATCAAGGATCCGGAAATAGGCAAGCTTTATGAAGTAACGAACGACTCAGGTGACGAAAAGGTTAATTGTGATGGATTCGAATACAGATGGGAACCAATCCAGAGCAGTAATGGAGTAATCCTTTCACTTATCGTAGAAGCAAGAGGAATCAATCTCTCTGATAGAAACAATTCCTACACCAAGCTATTGGACGCTATAAGGCGCGTCACGAATAACTATAAGGATAGTTATCCTGTAAATCGAAATTCACTGCAACTGTCTAAAAAAATCTCAGGCTATTTACAAGAGTCAAATATCGTTAACAATTTTCGATCGAAAATCAGACGCAAATGGTACTCGTTCTCACTATCATTCAAGGGACTTTTTCGAAGATTGGCTTTGTCCAAAAGTGCGAGACCCTTTAAAATAGGAGAGCGCCACATCAATGAACTTTTACTCAATACAGACTATCAAAAATTTGATGAAGTATTGGGTATGGTCATTGACGTTCCACCTAAAACGATGGAGAAAATTCTTAGCATATTGGAACAATTCCGAAGGGAAAATGAAATCTTTTACGGAACGCATAGGTCTACGTCTACTTCAACCTTGATGACTTGGGCCGTAACTGACAGTCATGGAGATCAGATTCATTTCATTGATGGGAATGTCGGAGGATATACACTTAGTTCTCAACAACTCAAAGCACAACGATCGGTGATAGAAAAGAGTTAGTTAGTTATTCGGCTAATTAACCAAACCAAACGTCGTTGATTATCTCATAACCCGCCTTTTGATTTACGCGTTGAATAATCACTTGCTTTCCGCGGGCCAATTCGGCGCGCATTACGGATGAATCCATTTTTAAATACAAGGTCTTGTTTCTAATCGTAACTTCTCTTGTACGATGCGCAACGGCTGTACCCATCATTTCCGGCCATCCCTTGATAACATCCAGCTCCTTCATTTTAGCATCCAATCCGTACGCCTTCAGCCATCGATCGATGACGTCCTTTAGGGGAGCTTCATTTGCTGTACGTTTGAGATCACTCATGAGGTAAAGTTACGGAATTTGAATTGTAAGAAAGCCAGATTATGCGATTAATCGAATTCCGTCTAAAATTTAGACCGCTGATTAAATTTAAACGTCACACCGAGATTCACATTTAAATAAGATGGAATTATCGCCTCTCCTCCCCTTGCTACAAAGAAACTGTCATTGGAGGAATAATCAATGTATGGAAGCCAAATGCCCGATAACCCGAAATTGATTCCTAGTGTAGGTTTCAGCCAACGTGTAAATCGATAATTCAGCCTAGCTCCGCTTTTATTCAACTCAAATTCATTGTCAATCGAATGGTAATTCAACTTAGCCGCATCATTCAAATCGTATGAATATAGCTGATAACCGACCGCACCTAGATAATCAATAGCGAAAAAATGGTCAGCTATTAACGTCCGACGTCCGTCAATCCGTAAATGCTTCTCTCGTTTCATTTCAATTCCTGCGAGTAGTGAATGAGATTGAAAAGCCGCAAGATGAGTTGCTCCATTTGCAACAGTTGAGTCGAGAACCCAATAATCTTCATTGTAAACCGTGCTGTGCTGAAAGAACTGATAGCCTAACCTTATTGACCCCATCCAACGAATGGCTTTATTTCGGGTTTTCATGATCCCTTTTCCAAAAAGCAGTTTGCGGAAAATTAGTGTAGATTCATTGAGTAAAGGCAATACCTTCTGATCTGATGGATGCTTAGCCCTTCGATCGAAACTCCTAATTAATGTCCCATTTGTCTCAACAGTAAGACTTGATCTTCTACTGAAGTTATAGCGGTACTTGAGTGCGTGACCAAAAAAGAAACCTTTGTTGCACCAAATTGAAATCGGCAGTAAATGGATCTCGTGATGCTCATTTATTTCTGCGGACTGGATTGAGCGCTCTGTCTCTTGAGCGCTAGCAGTCGCGCATGTAAGAATCAGCAGTATCGAAAGTAGTAGCCGCATAAAATGTCTTTTTAGTGAAACAAAAGTAAGCATCTAAAAGTTACTTTCTTCATCGAGATAATAGCTAAAATTGACTATTCCTCTACAATAGAACCGTTCTCAACTGAGAATATCTTACACTCCAATTGATTCGAAGAAAAGATTTCCATGACCCTCTCCTTATCGGTATCCGTTACCATCACCTGTCCGAAGAAATTATCAGCAACCAATTTCATAAGTCGTGCCACTCGTAAGTGATCGAGTTTATCAAAAATATCGTCTAACAAGAGGACGGGTGTAACTCCTAATTTATCTTTCAACCACTCATACTGCGCGATTCGTAATGCGATGATAAATGATTTTTGCTGTCCTTGAGAACCAAATTTCTTTACCGCATGACCTTTAATTTGAAAGAGTAAATCATCTTTATGAGTCCCGGCATTTGAATACCGTGTATGTGCATCTTTACGCTCAAATTCAGCTAACAATTGATCTAATGGAGCATCATTTAATTGGGAATTATAGACCAATTCCACTAATTCTGATTCATCGCCGATCGCATTGTAATGCTTCTGAAAAACAGGTATAAACGCTTCCAAAAACACCCTTCGTTTATCATAGATTCGATGTCCCAATTCTACCATTTGCATATTCCAGACATCTATGGATTCGCGATCGAACATTCTATGCTCAGCCATGTTCTTCAAAAGTGCGTTTCGCTGGGCAAGAACCTTGGCATACTTCACTATATCATCCAAATACCGTCTATCAAACTGCGCAATAATTCCGTCCATCCATTTTCTCCGGAGATCACTTCCCTCAGAAATTAAATCTCTATCGTATGGAGAGATCATCACAGATGGAAATTGACCAATATGATCCGCTAACTTCTCATAATCTTTCTTATTCCGCCGAAACACTTTTTTAGCTCCCACTTTAACACCACAATGGATGGATACCTTTTGCTCTTCTTTTAACCAATCACCCTGAATAACAAAAAAGGGTTGATCGAATTGAATATTCTGCCGATCGACCACGTTCATATATGATTTACACATACTTAAGTAGTGGACAGCATCTAATATATTCGTCTTACCAGCGCCATTATTCCCTACAAAACAATTGATCCCTTTTGAGAGGGAAATATCCGCTTCGTCATAGTTCTTGAAATTAACTAGATGGAGGTTTTCTAAATGCATTGCAACAAAATTAATCGAAATCCCTCATTCTATCGTCGCATTGCATTTTTAATCAAAAAAAAAACTATTTTTGCGACGCTTAAATCATTAGGATGTTAGAAGATATTACAGGAGAAGAGATAAAGAGAAAATTCAAAACGAATAAGAAGCTACGTTACATCAGTTTTGCTGTTGGAGCCATCGTTCTTCTAGTACTAGGATATTTCCTATACCGTCAGTTTGTTTGGGGACCAGCCAATGATAAATCTAAAGATGTTTATTGGCAAGCATTAAATTATGCTGCTGTAGATTCTACGGACATGGCTATCGATGATTTGAGAAGCTTTTCAAAGAAATACAACGGAAAGATTGGTGGTGAAGTTTCACAATTCGTGTATGCACGTCAATTGATGAACCAAGGAGAATTTAAAAAAGCAATCACTGAACTGCAAGATGTTGATGTTGACGATTCATATGTTCAAGTAATGGCTGTTGGACTTCAAGGCGATTGTCATTCAGAATTAGAAAAATTCGAAGAAGCGGCAAACACTTACCTGCAAGCTGCAGATATGTTGGAAAATGATTTTACAACTCCAATGTACCTCTTGAAAGCTGGTCTATGCTCAGAGGAAATTAAGAACTTCGAGAAAGCTGCCGAATTGTATGAGCGAATCAAAGATGATTTCCCTCAGTATGCTTCACAAAAGCAAATCGAAAAGTACTTGGCGCGCGCTAAGAACAAAAAGACTTCAAAATAATAAGCTATTTCAATGGCGACAGTCAATCGTAATTTATCAGAATACGATAGGAATACTATTCCAAACGGTGCCGATTTTAAAATCGGCATTGTTGTTTCTGAATGGAACGATAAGATCACGTTTAATCTGCTCAAAGGTGCAAAACAAGCACTTATTGACAATGGCGTGCTGGAAGACAACATTGACGTTCGATTAGTCCCTGGAGCTTACGAGTTGCCGCTTGGTGCACAGTTTTTCTGTGAAAAGGATGAAGTTGATGGTGTTATCGCCATTGGTGTCGTTATTCAGGGAGAAACCAAACACTTTGATTATGTGTGTGAGGGTGCTTCGAACGGACTAATGACAGTTAATCTTAAATACAACAAACCTGTTGCATTTTGCGTCCTTACCGACAACAACGAGCAACAGTCGATTGATCGGTCTGGCGGTAAACATGGAAACAAAGGAATCGAATGCGCAGTAGCCTGCATGAAGATGATCGATCTTAAACGATCTTTTAACAATCAATAGAACTTATTATGACGCTCATTAAATCAATTTCTGGAATTCGCGGAACAATCGGTGGTGCAGTAAATAAAGGATTAACTCCGCTAGATACTGTGAAATTTGCTGCAGCCTATGGAACATGGATCATCAATCGAAACAGGGATAGACCGATAACGATTGTGATTGGAAGAGATGCACGAATCTCAGGACCAATGATATCAGATTTAGTGAGCGCTACTTTGGTAGGGCTTGGAATTAACGTTGTCAACTTAGGACCTTCAACGACTCCAACAGTAGAGATTGCCGTTCCATTAGAGAACGCGCAAGGTGGTATCATTTTAACAGCAAGTCATAACCCTAAACAATGGAATGCCTTAAAGCTTCTCAATGAAAAAGGAGAATTCTTATCTGGAGATGATGGCGTTGAGGTTCTGAAAATTGCTTCCGACGAATCCTTCGATTTTGCCGAAGTTGATGATCTTGGTAGCGTTAGAAATGACGACACCTACTTAAAAAAGCATATTGATGCGATCCTGGATTTACCCTTAGTAAATAAGGACGCTATTGCCGCAGCTAATTTTTCTGTGGTGGTAGACGCTGTCAATTCAACAGGTGGGATTTTCGTTCCAGCGATGCTTAGAGCGCTTGGCGTTACGAACATCACTGAACTTTATTGTGACCCGACTGGAGAGTTTCCACACAACCCAGAACCATTGCCGGAGCACTTGACAGATCTCTCGGATAAGATTAAAGAAACCGGAGCTGAATTAGGAATTACGGTTGATCCAGACGTTGATCGTTTAGCATTTGTTTGCGAAGACGGCTCTATGTTTGGCGAAGAATACACACTTGTAGCCGTTGCCGAATACGTACTCAGCAAAACACCAGGACCTACTGTTTCAAATTTGTCATCGACACGTGCGTTGAGAGATGTAACAGAAAATGCTGGCGAGACTTACTTTGCCTCCGCCGTTGGAGAAGTGAATGTCGTTACAAAAATGAAAGCTGAAAATGCCGTAATTGGTGGCGAAGGAAATGGTGGCATCATTTACCCAGAACTTCATTACGGTCGAGATTCATTGGTTGGAATCGCTTTGTTTTTATCCCTTCTCGCTGAAAAAAATCAATCTGTTTCAGCGTTGCGTGACAGTTACCCGAAGTACACTATTTCAAAAAATAAGATTCAATTGACTCCTGAAATCGATGTCGATAACATCTTGAAAGAAATGGCAGCAAAATATGCTCATCAAGAGGTTGACACCACTGATGGCGTGAAAATTTACATTGAAAAAGAATGGGTTCATTTAAGAAAAAGTAATACGGAACCAATCATTCGAATCTATTCAGAGAGCAAAGATTTAAATGCAGCCAATGATCTCGCACAAAAGATTATGGATGAGATTAACGAATTGGTTTAGTCAGCACCTTAGTTTACACATTTTCAAGAGCAGATCGTTCATTTTCAGGACACAACGCTAAATAAAACCTAGCCCATTGGCAAGAAATTCAACCGAAAAGGACAAGGAATAAGAAAAAGCACCATGTTCTCTGCGGATAAAATGTCATTATCTATTATTTACTGGAAGGAAAGGAGGATTAGACCACAGAAGGTATTCTCAATTTAATTTACTTCAGTCGCGGAAATATTTTGAACCAATCCTATCCAATTGTGTACAGATTGTAAAATCAACACAATGAGAAATATATTAGGTATAGTTTGCGTAATCCTATTCGCAACTCAAGGATCAGCAGGAGACGAAAAAGTCGTTCCATCCAAAATTGAAAAAGTCACCGTTTATTCACAAGGAGCTCAAATTTATAGAACTTCAACCTACACGGTTAGTAAAGGTGTAACTCAAGTCATAATTGAAGGAATTAGTCCTCAAATTGATCCAAAAAGTCTGCAAGTAAAAGCAACAGGTAATGTTATTCTACTTGACACAAAATATGCGCTTTACTATCCAAAACCATCGGAATTAGCCTTGGAAGGATTGCCGCTAAAAATCAGAAATAGCATCAACCTTCTCGAGGATTCGATTCTTAACATGACGTATACTATTCAGGACTACTCAGACGACATTCAAGTAATGAATGCAACGAAGAAAATACTGATGAACAATGGCGCCGTGCGAGGACAAGGGAAGGTAAATGATTCGATCGCCTTGCTTAAAGAAGCAATTGATTACTACACCGTAAAAATGATGGAAATCAATAAAAAGCTCCAGAAATTAAGTCGTTCAAAAGCAAAACAGGACAAGGAGTTAACCAAAATGCATTCTCGTCTAACGGCATTGAAGAATCATCAGAACAGTGAAAATGGAAATTTAGTACCAACTGGCCCAATCCATCGAATTACGATTACCCTTAAGGCTGACGAATATGCCAAAGGTAAATTAGATGTTTCTTACCTCGTAGCTAAGGCAGGATGGATTCCGCTTTACGACCTTCGAACTGAGGTAGCAAGTGGTAAAGTCAATTTAAATTACAAAGCACAGGTATATCAAAACACCGGCATAGATTGGGACGATGTTCGTTTGAATATTTCAACGAACAATCCTTACCAGAATAAAACAAAACCCACACTTCATCCTTGGTACGTTGATTTCTATGTCTACAATGTTGGAAATAACAGACCTAAAGCCTATGCAGAATATAAAGACGGTCTACGTAAAAAGGCTGAAGCATATGGATTAGGTTCTCCGGCACCTTCAGAGTCTGAAACAATTGCTAATGGGACGAAATATCTAGAAGATGCAGTCTTGGCAGATGAATTCGTTGACGTTGTTGATCACATGATCTCTGCAGAATTCAGAATCGATCTTCCTTATTCAATTGAATCAAACAATGAACAGCATATGGTTTTGATTAAAAACATTGATTTGCAAGCCAACTTCAAATACTACACTGTACCTAAATATGACAATTCCGCATACTTAGTTGCTCAATTAACTAAATTGGATGAGCTTCAATTGGTTCCTGCAAAGGCGAACATTTTCTTCGATGGAAGTTATTTGGGAGAAACCTATCTAGATCCAACAACAATGGATGATACGCTCGACTTAAGCCTTGGCAAAGATCCAAATATCATTGTTAAACGGACACTACTTCAAAAGCAGAATAAGGAAAAGGTCATCGGCCAAAATAAAGAGCGCACCTACGCCTATAGCATAGAAGTGAAGAATTTAAAATCTACTTCAATCGAGTTGATTATTCAAGATCAACTGCCGATCACTCAAAACGCCGATATTGAAATTGAAGCGATGGAATTGAGTAAAGGTAGCATAGACAAACGTACTGGCATTGTTGAATGGAGCTACACGATCAAGCCTAAAGGTAAAAAGGATATTCTATTCAAGTACAAAGTAAAACATGACAAGGACCAAAACGTCGCGATCCTTTAGATGATTCCGATCCAGATTGTCAGATCGAGTGCATTTCTTTCACGATAGCTATTAGGAAAGAAATTTGTACCGAGATTGATAAATCAAAGCGATCGAAAGACCAAACAAGATTAACCTACAATGCAAAAGGCCGATTTCCTGTTCTGAAAACCAATCAGTACTCGGAAGTCGGTTTTTTTTTGTTCTTCACATCTACTACTTCGTAATTTGTGTTTAATTAGCACCAGATAATCTGATGATTTATTACATTTGAAATAGCATGAAGAAGTTCGAAATTCCTAGTCATTATAAATCGCCAATTATCTCCAAAGTTAAGGCCAAACGCCTCTTGGAAGATCCACGTAAGAAAGACTTCTCGCCGACACACCTAGATTTCGGAAACGTCGAGTTTATTATTAGCCGACACTTTGGATTTTGCTATGGAGTTGAAAACGCCATAGAGAAATCGTACAATGCGATTCAGAACAATCCTGACAAGAAAATTTACTTGTTGAGTGAAATGATTCATAACCCAGAGGTGAATGCAGACCTAATGAGTATGGGCGTTCAATTCATTCAAGACACGGAAGGGAACCAGCTGATATCATGGGACACGATTGATAAAGAGGATATCGTTATCATTCCAGCATTTGGAACAACTGTAGAGACAACGGAAATTCTTGAAGCTATTGGACTTGATGTAGAGGCGTATAATACGACCTGTCCTTTCGTGGAAAAAGTATGGAATCGATCGGCGAAACTTGGCAATGATGATCATACGATTATCATTCACGGTAAGCATCTTCATGAAGAAACTAAAGCTACTTTTTCACACAGCAAGGAAAACGCTCCAGCAATTATAGTGAAGGATTTAGTCGAGACTGAATTTCTTGTTTCCTTTTTAAAGGGAGAAAAAAGTGTCCAAGATTTCCTCGTATATTTTGAAGGGAAATTATCAAAATCTTTTGATCCTTCAACTGATTTAAGCCGAGTCGGTGTCGTCAATCAAACGACTATGCTTGCGACTGAAACCCAAGAAATTGCAGACTTTATTAAGGCGGCAATGGCAGATCTTCATGGCGTGGAGAATCTGAAAAATCATTTCGCCGATACGCGCGACACATTGTGTTACGCGACAAATGACAATCAGTCAGCAACGTTGAAACTGTTAGATGCAGATGCCGACCTGGCGATCGTCGTTGGAGGATACAATAGTAGTAACACTTCTCACCTTGTTGAGCTGCTAGAACCAAAATTTCCGACCTTTTTCATAAAAAACAGCACGGAGATTATATCAAAATCAGAAATTCGTTCGTTCAATATTCATTCGAAAGAACTAGAACATAAACGAGCATTTCTCCCAACGAAATCAAAGCTAAAAGTAATCCTTACTTCTGGTGCAAGTTGCCCTGATGCTGCGGTAGATGCTGTTATTCAAAAAGTACTTTCTATATTAGAGTCACCAATTACAATTGAAAGCCTTAAGCTTTAATGGAAAGATTTATAAACATATTGATCATCGAGAGCGACAGGAAAATTCGCGTTGGATTAAAGGAAATGCTCACAGGCGGCGGAAACAACGTTCTCTTATCCAACTCCTTAGATGATGCACTACCCACTATTCGTAAAAAAGAAATTGGAATTATTCTCATCAATCTTGAGCAGTCGAAAGATGGTCTTTCCACGCTAAAATCGCTTCGTGAGACGAGTGGTTTTAACAATCAGTATATAATACTAATTACGCAAGAAGGAACTTCGGCCATGAAACTGGTCAGAGGAATTAAGCAAGGAGCAGTTGATTACATTACGACTCCATTCAATCCAAATTTAATTCGAAGTAAGATTGAAGTTTACAAATCACTTTTTTACAAAGACCAGCGAATTGGGCAATTATTAAGTAATATATTTCCTGAGAATATTTTAACAGAGCTCAGTACCTCTGGAAAGTACTCACCTAAACGTGTCCAGAACGGAATTGTTCTTTTTACTGATTTCGTCGATTTCTCCTCTAAAGCGAAGAACGTAAGTCCACTTGGACTAATTAAGCGATTAGAGCGCTATTTCACCAAATTTGATAGCATCATTGCTAAATATAATTTAGAGAAGATTAAGACGATTGGAGACGCTTACATGGCGCTTGCTGGTGTTACAGAAAACCAACCTCGCCCAGCTATCCGCGCTTGTCTTGCAGCACTTGAAATCAGAGATTTCATGAGAACTGAACGTGACATTGCCATTGCCATGCGTAGAGAATTCTGGGAGATTAGAATTGGACTTCACATGGGCCCGCTTGTAGCCGGGATTATTGGATCGACAAAATATAGTTTTGACGTATGGGGTGACACCGTGAATATCGCATCCAGAGCAGAAGAAGTAACAAAAAGTGGACACATCACAATCACATCAAATATTAACGATGGAATAGGATCTTACTTTGATTCGGACCCTCGCGGAAAAATTGACATCCATAAAAGAGGAGGAAGTATCGAGATGTTCTACCTCAAAAAGCTTAAAAATCAACATTCGATGGATGGTGAAGGCCTATTTCCTTCTGCCAAACTCAGAGACGTTTGTGGATTGTCAACGGTAGATTTCGAACAAATGAGATCACACATCCTCATAAGGTTACGCTCCTTACTGCCAGAAAATATTTTATATCATGACGTCCCACATACATTAAATGTTGAAAAGGCAGCTATTCGATACGCCAAATTAGAAGGAATAGAAAAGGATGATATTATTCTTCTTCGCACAGCAGCATTGTATCACGACGCGGGTTATATCCATGCGCAAGATGACAATGAAGATTTTGCAATGAATATGGTTGAGTACATGCTCCCAGAGTTCGGGTACAGTGATGAACAGATTGCAGTGGTCCGCGGTATTATCGAAGTCACAAAGAGCAGCGTAGAACCTCGAACCGCATTAGAAGAGATCATGTGTGATGCCGATCATGATTATTTAGGTCGCCCTGATTACTACGCGATCGCAAATAAACTCCGCCAGGAAATGGAGAATTTTGGTGAAGTGATGTCTGACGAGGATTGGATTGATTTCCAATTGAAATTCCTTGAACACAAGCATCATTATTATACGGATACAGCGCAGAACATTCGAGACATTGGAAAAAAGGCGCGAATCCGGGAATTGCATAAACAACAATTAGCAACAGAACAATGAAGGTTTACACGAAAAAAGGAGACTCAGGCACCACCCAATTAATTGGTGGAACACGTGTTCTTAAAAGCTCATTGCGGATAGAAGCATACGGAACCGTAGATGAGTTAAATTCTTATATAGGATTAATTCGCGATCAGGAAATAGCAGACGAAATGGTTCAGCAGTTGCTGGAAATTCAAGATCGCCTCTTTACCCTTGGATCTCTTCTTGCCGCAGACCCTGAAGCTTCCAGTATGAAGCTACCGGAAATACACGCTAAAGACAGTACAAATCTTGAGGAGTGGATAGACGCCATGGAAGAACAATTGGAACCCATGAAGCGTTTCATCTTGCCTGGAGGTCATTCAACCGTATCTTATTGCCATATCGCGCGCTGTATTTGTAGAAGAGCTGAACGATTATCGGTCGATTTAGATCAGTCCCAAACGGTCGATCCACTCATTTTACGCTATTTAAATCGATTGAGCGACTACCTTTTTGTTTTAAGTCGAAAATTAACCAAAGACCTTGATGCAACTGAGTATCCTTGGATTCCTCGCAATTAAATCACAAACAATTTTTCGATTTTAACATAATGTTCGAACTGATTTATTTGGTTTTTCATTTTTTAAATTTACATTTGCGCCAATTAACAATTTAGAGGAATATGTACTGGACATTAGAATTAGCATCCTATCTAGAAGACGCACCGTGGCCAGCGGTAAAAGATGAGTTGATAGATTTTGCAATCCGAACAGGAGCGCCTCTTGAGGTAGTAGAGAACCTTCAGGCGCTTGAAGATGAAGGAGATAGTTACGAAAACATCGAGGAAATTTGGCCTGATTACCCCTCTCGTGAAGATTTTCTCTTCAACGAGGACGAATATTAAGGAAATAAAGGAATTAGTAGGTCCCGTCTTGATTTAGTTCTTGACGGGATTTTTTTATTGAAGCGCAGCTGTCTAGCATTTAAAAAATACTGCGATCTACCATAATTATTTCCCTATCTTGAGCTAATGAATTTTCTTGGACACCTTTTCTTCTCAAACAATGATCCGCAATTAATGCATGCAAATCTATTCGGTGATTTTGTGAAAGGGCGTGATCTAAGCAAGTATCCAAAGCAACTTCAGAAAGGAATTCGATTACATCGAGAAATTGATCATTACGTAGATCATCATCCTGCAGTACTGGAAATGATCCATGAGCTTTACATGCCATTGCCAAAAATAGCAGGAATCGCAATTGATCTTTACTTCGATCATGTTCTAGCAAAAAAATGGGATGATTTTCATGACAAATCGCTGAGTGCCTATATTCAAGACTTCTATAAGTCACCTGTGGATCATAAGGCACATTATTCAACAGAATACCTCTATGTCCTAGATAAAATGC
>JBLHPQ010000043.1:0-28195 GCA_047624355.1 Flavobacteriaceae bacterium
AAAGAAATAATATGTAGTGTTATTTATATTCATCTTGTCCGTGGACTATGCGCAAATGTATGAATGTATTTTAATTGACCAAACTTTATTGAAAATTAAAGTGATCCAATCATTTTTTTAGGATCAACCCAGTTATCGTACTCTTCTGCTGGTACATATCCTAGACGAATCGCTTCTTCACGTAACGTCGTTCCATTTTCATGTGCCGTGTTGGCAATCTCAGCTGCCTTGTAATAACCTATCTTAGGGTTTAATGCAGTTACTAACATTAATGAATTGTTCAATAATTCATCAATACGTTTTTGATTTGGTTCAATTCCTCGAGCACAATTCACATCAAATGAAGCACATGCATCACCGATCAATTGAGCACTCTGAAGTAGGTTAGAAGCCATCATCGGTTTGAAAACATTCAGTTCATAATGACCTTGCATCCCACCAACAGTAATTGCAACATCATTCCCCATCACTTGCGCACATACCATTGTAATTGCCTCCGCTTGCGTTGGATTTACTTTCCCTGGCATGATAGAAGATCCTGGTTCGTTTGCTGGAATAGTGATTTCTCCAATGCCCGATCGGGGTCCAGATGCCATTAATCGAATATCATTGGCAATTTTATTTATGGAGACTGCAAGTTGTTTCAATGCACCGTGTGTTTCGACGAT
Source organism: Flavobacteriaceae bacterium (assembly GCA_047624355.1). Taxonomy (GTDB): domain Bacteria; phylum Bacteroidota; class Bacteroidia; order Flavobacteriales_D; family Crocinitomicaceae; genus UBA4466. Next base: position 669 of record JBLHPQ010000043.1, read on the forward strand.
TGCATCATGAGCGGCAAGCGCTTCAAACTTGTTTCCTGCAGTGATGAATGGAAGTCCTGTAAATTCGGCAATTTTCTTTGCAACGAGAACATCATATCCTTTAGGCGTGTTCAAACCTGTTCCTACGGCTGTTCCTCCAAGTGCCAACTCAGAAAGGTGAGCCATTGTGTTATCCAACGCTTTTAAACCATGATTTAATTGTGAAACATAACCAGAAAACTCTTGCCCTAATGTTAAGGGAGTCGCATCCATAAGATGTGTTCTTCCAATTTTTACTACTTCTGAGAATGCGTTTGATTTTGCCAACAATGTATCTCGAAGTTGTTCAACTCCAGGAATAGTCGTCTCTACAATTTTCTTGTAACAGGCGATATGCATTCCCGTTGGAAATGTATCGTTACTCGATTGTGATTTATTGACATCGTCATTGGCTAGAATAGTCTTTTCTCCTACTCCAAGTTTATTCCCCTCATTCACATGTGCTCTGTTTGAGATCACCTCGTTCACATTCATATTACTTTGGGTCCCAGAACCTGTTTGCCAAATAACCAATGGAAATTGATCGTCCAATTGGCCAGCAATAATTTCATCTGCCGCCACTGAAATTAAATCGCGTTTTTGCTCTGCTAAGACACCCAGTTCACAGTTTGCGTGTGCGGCTGCTTTTTTCAAATAAGCGAAAGCATGAACGATTTCTATGGGCATCGATGCCGCTGGACCAATGATAAAATTGTTTCTAGAGCGTTCAGTTTGAGGGCCCCAATATTTGTCTGCCGGTACGTTTACATCTCCAATAGTGTCTTTCTCTATGCGGTATTCCATGTTCTATTCGTTTAGTCTTTTTAGTATTCGTCTATTTCTTGACGCTTCGACGCGGCCTTAATTGAATTATTTAATTAATTTTAGCCTTGTAAAACACAAAAATAACAAAGAGATGGGCATTTTAGGTACAGTAATTTTCCTTTTGATCGGTGGAATGGCATTTTGGCTACTAGTTTTCCTGATGGGATTCATCCTACCTTACTGGATTCACTTAGGAGCAATGGAAAAATTGAGACCAAAAAGAATTTTAGAAGATACTGAGAAATAGCCCTCAATCATATAATATTGAAGCCTTATCCTAACGATAAGGCTTTTTTTGTGGCTCAAAATTTACTTAACTTGTAGCTGAAAAATGAGATTATGTCAAAATTGAAATTGTTGTTTCTTGGAATCGTGGTTTGCACATTGCAATCTGCGGGATATGCACAAGAGGATTATTCTATTGATCAAGACTATTCAACGAAGCTAGGTGAAGATGGGGGAATTGGAAAGCTGATCTTCAATACTGAATTTTCAAAGTACCCAAAGCACTTTGAAAAGATCATCAAACCGCTGGCCACAGAGGTTGAGCGAGAAGATAGGATGCCAATCAACTCTGGCCTATAGATAAGAAAAAGGCACGGCGTTCTGCGCTCTACGAACTGGAGGTGAATAGGGTAGAGTCTTGGACGGAGGACTATCAAGAAGGAGGAGAAGAGTTTCATCAAATAGTGGCTGTTTATATTGCGCTTCAGGTGCCATGATCGGAGGAAGATCTAGCTGAATTCTATCAAGCCTTCTATGACGCATACGCCCTAATGATAGAAATGATGACATGGACCGCAACAAGGTCTAGAATGTTTTCAATGGCTAGGAGATCATAATGATTGTGGGATATTAATGTCGCTTCCAATGGATGGTAAACTCTTGTTAGAGAAATTAAATGAGAAAGGCATTACTGAACTTGACCTTCGACTCAATCGAGGATGCGGAGGTTAAGCCCACACTTTAGCGCCCTCAGAGCAGTTCTGACAAATTTCAATTTGATCTCTTCCCGTCAGAACAGCATTCCGAAATGATGTATACTCTTTGGATTTCCAAATCGTAGAAAAGTCGTTCGTCTTCAATGTTCCTAAGACATGCTGTGCATCTTTATCGAAGCAACATGGAACAACCTTTCCGTCCCAAGTTAACACACTAGACGACCACATCCGCCAGCAATGATTTCCGGTTTCTTTTTTCAAGGTATACGTGCCGTCTGATTTCCGTTTATAGCGCGCGTACTTCTCGTTGTCGGGCATTAATGGGTTGCCGTTTTTATAGTCGTAGAGTTGTGCGGTTTTTATGCGGACTTCATCGATGCCCAATTCATTTCCAAGTACAAAAATCTCGGGAATTTCATGTTCATTAGGTTTGACGGCCAAGAACTGGAAGATTAGATGAGGAGTCTTCGACCCTTTCTGCTTCTTAGCTTCGATGAGGTGTTTTGTCCCTTCTATTACTTTTTCCAATTTGCCATGGACGCGGTAATTTTCATAGGTAGCTTGGGTCAATCCATCAATGGAAATGATCAAACGATCTAGCCCAGAATCGACAATGTCTTCTGCCTTTTTCTCATCAATAAAATGTGCATTTGTAGATGTTGCCGTGTAAATACGACGTTTTTTTGCCGCTCGAATTAGCTTCAAGAAATCTGGATGCAAGAATGGTTCTCCCTGAAAGTAGTAGTTGATATAGAAGACGGATCGACTCACTTGATCCAACATTTTATCATGTAAATTAAGGTCCAGTTTTCCGGTCGGTCGCGTAAATTGCTTTAATCCACTAGGACATTCAGGACAACCCAAATTACAGGCGGTGGTCGGTTCGATGCTCAAGCTATAGGGAAGTCCTCCCTGTCTCCCTTTTCTAGTGACACGAGCAGTCCAGTAACTCATTTTTAAGCGTACAAGGTTCCATGCTCTATAAAAAGACACTTTCTTTATTATATTGATATGATCTGCAGTTCTCACGATACCTCAAAGGTACAGAGAATCTAAGAAACCCTCACGACAATTAAACAGGCGTTGTCAATTTGTCCTACTTCCTCTTATAAATGAGCTAAGAAGCTGTCAACGAATTGACAACTTCTTAGCACTACACACTGGAAATGTAATTATTTCAATTCTACGATTTTAATGAATCCTCTTGTTGCAATGAATCCACCAGATGCACCATAAATATCTTTGATCCCTACTTGTATATTTGTGAGAGGTGTAATGATTGCTGTCATTGTTGGTTGGTTAATTATCGTTCCTGAATAATCAGCTGTTCTCTGAAATGCTTCACTTCCGATACTTGCACTGTTAGTTTTATCATAAAAAACGAAGGAGTATGTTGTTGAAGACGTGGTAGTATGCATGTAAATACCAGCGTCTAGCATGTATGTTTTCCCTGCTTTTAATGTAAACTCTTCAGTTACTGTATTATAGACGATTCCATTTACAGAAACGGCTGTTCCAAATTCAACATAACCACTTGAAATAGCTTCTGGTTGCAAGAATAAATGCTCTGGAGCTGTGCGATTTGAGCTAATTACTCCAGCTGTGATATTGATTTCATTACCTGCTGTATATGTACCTGGGATTCCCTGCGCACCTGTAGCACCTGTAGCACCTGTTGTTCCGGCTGCACCTGTTGTTCCTGTTGCTCCTGTAAGACCTGTTGGCCCAGTTGCTCCAATTGGTCCCTGTGGTCCAACTGCACCATTAATTCCTGCTGGTCCTGTGAGTCCAATTGGTCCTTGTGGCCCAACCGCGCCATCAATTCCATTTGTTCCTGCTGGGCCTGTCGCTCCTGTTAACCCTGTTGGTCCTGCCACTCCTGTAAGTCCAATTGGCCCCTGTGGTCCAACTGCACCATTAATTCCTGCTGGGCCTGTCGTTCCTGTCGCTCCTGTTAACCCTGTTGGTCCTGCCACTCCTGTAAGTCCAATCGGTCCTTGTGGTCCAACTGCACCATTAATTCCATTTGTTCCTGCTGGGCCTGTCGCTCCTGTTAACCCTGTTGGTCCTGCCACTCCTGTAAGTCCAATCGGTCCTTGTGGTCCAACTGCACCATTAATTCCATTTGTTCCTGCTGGGCCTGTCGCTCCTGTCGCTCCTGTTAACCCTGTTGGTCCTGCCACTCCTGTAAGTCCAATCGGTCCTTGTGGTCCAACTGCACCATTAATTCCATTTGTTCCTGCTGGCCCTATTGCTCCTGGAGCACCGTTTGCACCATCTAAGCCTGGAAGTCCCAATGGCCCCTGTGGTCCTATTGGTCCTGTTGTTCCAGTTGAACCTGTTGGCCCTGCTATACCTGTAAGTCCTATTGGTCCTGTTAATCCAATTGCCCCTGCTGGTCCAACTGCTCCCGTTAAACCTGCTGGTCCTGTTAACCCCGTTGGCCCTATCGCTCCTGTGAATCCCATTGGTCCCATTGGTCCAACTGCTCCCGTTAAACCTGCTGGCCCTGCTACACCTGATGGTCCTGCTACACCTGTAAGTCCTATTGGCCCTGTTAATCCAATTGCTCCAGTTAAACCTGCTGGCCCTGTTAACCCCGTTGGCCCTATCGCTCCTGTGAATCCCATTGGTCCCATTGGTCCAACTGCTCCCGTTAAACCTGTTGGCCCTGCTACACCTGATGGTCCTGCTACACCTGTAAGTCCTATTGGCCCTGTTAATCCAATTGCTCCAGTTAAACCTGATGGTCCTGTTAACCCCGTTGGCCCTATCGCTCCTGTGAATCCCATTGGTCCCTGTGGTCCAACTGCTCCCGTTAAACCTGATGGTCCTGCTATACCTGTAAGTCCTATTGGCCCTGCTGGTCCAACTGCTCCAGTTAAACCTGCTGGTCCTGTTAACCCCGTTAAACCTGTTGGCCCTGCTGTACCTGTAAGTCCTATTGGCCCTGTTAATCCAATTGCCCCTGCTGGTCCAACTGCTCCAGTTAAACCTGCTGGTCCTGTTAACCCCGTTGGCCCTGCTATACCTGTAAGTCCTATTGGCCCTGTTAATCCAGGAGGGCCTGGAATTCCTTGTGGTCCAGGAGTTGAACTTCCTGAATTCTTAGCATATAATGCAAATGGAACACTCATAAGTTGAGACGTTCCAGTGATCGTATAGTTTGTGCCGCCTGATGGATCCGTTTCTGTCATAATGTAAAACGGCCCATTTGACCAGTCAATTAAAGAAAAATCGCCTAGAACAGCAGTTCCGGTACCTATGGATGTGCTAAAGAGTCCGTTCAGATTAGTGGCTCCAGTTAAAGACTCAATATAGACAGGCGAACCAGTAGTCGATCCTTGTAAGATGCTTATTTGCATCGACACGGTTTGATTGGTGATTAAGTTCTGTCCTCCATCACGAACAACGGCTTGATAGCTCATCTTTTCAGGTGATTGGGCAAATGTAGTTGCAGTTAATAGAACTGCGCTAATAAATGTAATAATACGTTTCATAACAGTGGGTTTTAGTTATTTCTTAATGATTTTAAATGTTCTGACAACTTCGTTATCATCTGATATTTTCAAAAAATACGTTGCCGGAGCAAAATCAATCATTTCAATGATCATTGAGCTCTCGACTATTTTTTGTTGATTGAGTATTCTGCCGTTCATATCATACATGGTATATGATAATCCTGATTTAGAGAAGTTCTTTACGTCAAGGGTTAAAAAATCCGCAGTTGGGTTGGGATAAACTCGACATTCAAGAGTGATTTCATCAAATTCATCCGATCCGGCAGTATAGATTTCAATTGCGTGTTGTACACCCTGTTCCGTTGAACCATCGATTCCAGAAGTAGTAGTATAAAACACCTGACCAACTGAATAACTGACAGAACCATTGATTGATTCTGCATTCCCGCCTGAGGGAACAATTGACTCTTGAGCATTTACTCCTGATAAGCTAAGGCCTAAAAGAAACATACTACAGAGCAGTTTTCTAGAGTTTTTCATAAGTGTATAGTTTTATGTTCGATGTAAACCTACGAACAAGATTCTCTTCTCTAAACCCACAATTTCCGAACGCCTTATTTCGATTTCCGAAAGTAGATTCCTTTGAAAATCACGCTATCTATGTCCACTTGATTGCTAATAATACTTTCTGAGTATCATTTCATGCTAAAGAAATGAGAGAATCCTTAGAGGGGAAATTTGCCTTGAATATTGGATGGAGTAGCTCTTGAATCAGGCGATGCGACATCTCAAAGATCATGAACGGGGTTATTGGGAGTCCATGTAGGTTGTCGTTGGACTCAGTGCGCAAATGGCATAAGGATAGCTTGTTAATTATGTTGATTGTGTCTACTACTCTCGGGGCAATTATATGGCGCAGAGAATCTAAGAAACGCGCACACCGATTACACATACATCGTCAATTTGCTCTTCCTCACCGCGCCAAGCATCAAATTGACTCTCAACCAAACCGAGTTGATCACTGATTACTTCTGCTTGGATCTTAACTAAGAACGCCTTGAATGGCTTTGATTTTAACTTCTTGCTATTTGGACCACCAAATTGATCTGCGTAACCATCAGTAGCCATGAGGAGCGTATCACCGAGGCAGAGCTCAATACTTCTTGTTCTGAACGGTTGAATTGATCCTGGGAAGTGTCCAATAGGCATTTTACTCGGAGGAACTTCTAACAATACAAAATTGAATTCAGGAGCGTCAACCGTGCGGCCCGAAGCTTCAGAGTCGCTGTTCTCAACATAATTTTCACGCTTTCGTACGATCCATAGTGGATTGTTTGCTCCAGCATAATGAAGGATGCTCTTTTCTTTCTCCCATACGCACAAGCCGATGTCCATTCCGTCTTTTGCCTGATCCTCACCTTTCTTTGAGAGTGCGTTGAGTACCTTTTTTCTTAGCAGGTCGAGAATCTCTCCAGGCTTTCGTTCTCCTCCTTCAATAATTATCTGATTTAAGAAGGATGTCCCCAACAAACTCATAAATGCACCTGGTACACCATGACCGGTACAATCTGCAACCGCCCATATTCCGAGTTGGTTCTCTTGATCAAAGTGAGCCCAGTAGAAATCGCCACTGACAACATCTTTAGGTTTGAAGAAGATAAATCGATGAGGACTAATCTTATTCCAAGCATCTTCATTGCTGATCATAGCCGTTTGGATCCGTTGCGCGTAAGCGATACTATCGGTAATTTCCGTATGCTGTTCTTCTACAATGCGGTTTTTTGCCTTGACCAGTTTGTTACTTTTAAAGAGGAAGTAAGCACCAATTGCAACAATTATTAGGGCCAATGCTGAAAGCCCAAGCATCAAGTCTCTAAACCATATTTTTTCCTCGCTTAATTGTTGATCTCTGCTTTTTTCCTCCAAGCGCTGCACCTCAACGAGAGAGTCGGATATCGCCTTTTTATCCGCTTGATATTTTGATTCAGCATCAACCGATTGATCATTCAAGACGACCAGATTCATGCTGTCTTTGTAGCCATAAGCGTAGGAGAGAAGTCCATAAGCATCGGCATAATAACCTAGGTCATAATAGATATTGGCGCACATTGCATTCGTTTCTACGAGGAGTTGAAAGTTGTGCGCTGAGTCGGCATACAACCTCGCTTGTTCAGAGGCTTCACGCGATTCATTCAATCTTCCTAAATCGTAGAGGTTATAGGATAAATTATGGTATTGAATGGCGATACCACTATAAGACTTCATGTTCTTGCTCTCTTCCAAGGATATCTCGAAGTACTCCATTCCCAAGTCGCTATTGCCTAATTGGAAATATACGTTGGATATATTATTGGCGATGTTAGCCATTACTTTAGATAAGTCAATTGCGGTAGCGACTGCTAAGCCTTCGTTGTAATAGACAAGGGCTTCCTGGTAATCTTTATCTTCTTTAGCTAGAACCCCCAAATTATTTAGGGCACCAGAAAGACTGATCGAATCGTTATATCGGCGTGCAGCTTTTATTGCTTTTTGTTGATAGGCGAGCGCCTTTACTTTATTTCCTGTTAGTCGAAAAGCCAGACCAATATTGACATAGCTGGGTGCTGCAATTGTTGGGCTCGAGCGTTCGGCAATTGTGACGGCCTTCAAATGGTAGCTGATAGCCTCACTATATTTTCCCTGAGCATGATAGACCTTGCCTTTTGCCCCATAGGATTTAACCAGTAATTTTCCTTCGGGAAGTCGTTTGGATCTTGCAACACTTTGATTAGCAAAAACCATAGCGGAATCGAATTCATTCCCGTACAATTTAGCCGTACTTAGATTGATCAGACTCTCGATTACCCCACGTGGATACTCAATTTTCTTTCCTATTTTGAAGGCAATTCGAGCGTAAATTTCGCTTTTGTCTGTGTTGCGGAACATACTATCCTTCGCCGTTTGATTTAAGTCATTCAACATCGATGAATCACGAATTGAGAAAGATGACTTAAGTGCTCCAAGAGCTTTTAGGTGCAGATCCGTCTGCGCGCGCGTAGCAAAAGTGAAACCAATTAAGAAGATAAAAAAGATGAAGGCTAATCGCATAAAGATGAAGTTACGACGTTAAGATAGTGGAATTCATAAAACTATGGAAGAAACCCGTGTAATAATAAGTGCTCTCCTGTAACAATTCTTCCCTAGAACTGTCCTACAAATGACAAGGGTACTATCTGTTTTTGATAGGTCCATGGAGCAACAATAAAGAATATGATAAACGCGAGAACACTTCACAGAGATCACCGTACAATAATGCTGTGTTGTTCTTTTTTTACTCGAAAAACACCTAAATTCACACAATGATACGACTGGTTCTATTCTTAATTCCTTCCGCCTTCTCACTGGTGGGTTTCTCTCAACAATCTTATGAAATCCGTGATGAAATTTCAAATCAACCCGTTCCTTTTGTGAAGGTTTATCCGAACATTGGATCCCCGTTCATTACGGATTTAGATGGGCATATGACTTTATCAGATAGCGTGACATCGATTACCTTGAAATGCTATGATTATGGAGATACGTTAATTCATATCGGTGAGCTTCAGGGATTAGTGATTTTTCTATCCACCTTATCTCAAGAAATCGTGGGCGTAGAAGTAGTCTCTGGTACGAATCAGGCGCACCGCATTATTGCTTTGGCGATTGACAATAGAAAGAAGAATCATCCCTTAGCAAATGACGCGTTTACGTATAAGAGTTATAGCAAATTTATATTTGATGTGAATCCTGATGGAGTCGCCGCTATTCCGGATTCTACGACGGACTCAACGATGATCAAAATGAAGGAGTTTTTGACGAGTCAGCACCTGTTTATGATGGAGAGCGCTTCGAAGCGAACATTTATTCCTCCATATCGGGACAAAGAAGAGATTATTGCCTACAAAATTTCGGGATTTTCAGATCCAATGTTTTCTACTTTCGCAAATAGTTTCCAGTCTTTCAGTTTTTATGAAAATCAATTTGATTTATTGGGGAAACAATACATTAACCCGATTGCGAGAGGTGGAATACGGAGGTACTTTTTTATTCTGGAAGATACCACCATTATTAACCGTGACACGACTTTTACGATTTCCTATCGTCCACGAGCCGGAAAGAATTTCACTGGACTTAAAGGCTACCTATTTATTAATTCCAATGGATATGCCGTAGAGAAAGTGATCGCTGAGCCTTACAATGACACAAGTGGAATGCAAATGCGCATTGTTCAAGAGTATGAATTCATTGACGGCAAAAAATGGTTTCCAATTAAGCTGAGCACAGAATTAGACTTGAAGGGATTAATGACAAGTCCGAATATGAAGAACCTTTATGTTCAAGGTCGCGGAAACACTTACATCGATGAAATTGAAATCAATCCTGAGATAAAGAAACGCTTCTTCAATGACAATGTAACGATATCTGCTTCTGAGCATGCCGCAGAGTTGGATAATTCGACTTGGGATAGTATCCGTCGGTTTGAAATAACGGACAAAGAAGAGAATACCTACCATACTATTGATAGCTTATCTGAAGCGTATAATTTCAATCGCTTTCTAGGCCTTGCGAAAATTCTAGCTGAGGGAAAAGCCCCGCTCGGGAAGTATTTTAATTTGAACCTGGATCGGATGCTGAATTACAACTTCTACGAAAAATACCGCTTTGGGGCAGGCATTGAAACATCACAAAAATTAATGAAGCCACTCCAAATTGGGGGTTATTTTGCCTGGGCAACTGGTGATAAACGATGGAAGTATGGAGGTAAGGCGACTGTTCATTTGAATAGAAAGCATGGAATACGACTTGATTTCAATTATCATCAAGATAATTTAGAACGGGGAGGTCAGCTATTTCATGAGAACCTGCCTTTAATTTCAAATGATCTTTACCGTCAATTATTTATCTCTCAGATGGACGAACAACGACTCGGAGAAATCGTTTTTTCATGGGATATAAAGGCGAACGTTGAATTGAAATTACTCGGAAATTATCAACGCATTTGGCACTCCGAGGAGTATAGCTATTTGCCTGATGGCTCGCGTGAAATGGACCTCGCAGAGACGGGCGTGGAATTGACTTGGAACATTTTGGAAAAGTCAATGTTGCTGGGATCGAGGAAGGTTTCGCTCGGAAGAAAATATCCGCAAATTAGAATTAAAGCGGTTCAAGGATGGAAAGGTTGGTTCGAAAGCGATTATGCTTATACACGTCTCAATGCAGAGATAAGTCAAACTGTTCCAGTGCGCGCGATCGGTACATTTAACTGGAAAATAGCTGCATCAAAGCTCGTTGGAGATGCGCCATTGACACGCTCCTATAACGGAAATGGCACTGGAAGAAGCTGGTTCATTTCGGCCATAAATTCATTCGAAACAATGCTTCCTGGTTCTTTTTACACAACCTCCCAAGTTGGCTTGTTTACACGTTTTGATTTTAAAGCAATCGCCACGAAAGCCAAATGGAATGAACCTAAATTTGGGGTGCATCATGCCATTGGATTTGGTGAGTTCGTAAATCGTCAGGACCACAGTCTGAATTTTGAAACAATGGACAATGGCTACTACGAAGCCGGCTTAATTTTAGATGGGATATTGACAACAAAAACGGCCTCAATTGGTCTTGGAGCCTTTTATAAGTACGGACCATATGCAAGTACGGATTGGCTCCAGAACCTTGTTCCTAAGCTCGTGTTTAGCTTTCGTCTGGAGTAAATTAGTCCTCTGTATCAGGAAGATCTAATAGTTCAAGCAGTGGATCAAGCTCAAGTGCGACGGCATAATCCCATGCGGTTCTTCCCGCTTGATCTTTTGGAGTCAAATCCGCGCCATTTTGAACAAGTAATTTTACTAAGGCTTCCTTTTTTGATTGAACAGCATAGATTAATGCTGAAGTTTGTCTCCCTCCTGGAATATTAACTTCGGCGCCATTGTCAATGAGCAACTGCGCAATTTTTAGGTTTCCGGTATAACACGCTGCATGGAGTGCAGTACCTTCTTGAGACTGGTAATTGACATCAACAGTTGTGGAAAGTATAAATTCAACACACTCAACCTTATGTTTATAGGTCGCTAAGATAAGTGGTGAAAAGCCATTCTCATTGAGTGAATTAAGGACATCAGCATCTTTCTGATATAGTTCTTTTAACAATGAGAGATTCCCAGATCGACTTGCTTCAAATACATCATTTTGAGCGCTTGTTATACCACTCAAAAAAAGTGCCGAAACAAGAATAAATTGTCTAAAGCTCATTAGTGGAGAATAACTTTTTTACTCAAGCTGCCTTGGCTAGTTTCCAGCTGAATAACGACCATTCCTTCGTGCAGTTGGCTCAAATCAATTGTCGTGTTTTGACTCAAATTGGTCATTTTCTTGATTATTTGTCCAGACAATGAAACAATATTCACATTGTAAGCGTCGCCTGATTCTGTCATTATCATGAGCTGATTTGCAGTTGTAAAGGACAGCTGATAAAGCGCTTCTAATTCATTGATTCCACCAATAGGTGCTGCGAAATTCCATGTTGAATCATCGGTAAATCCTGCGAAATTATTGCTGTTAAGATCTGTTATTGCTCCTAAGTCAATTGTTAGGTAATACTCACCATTGGCAACTAAATCACTTGTTGGATCGATCACAAGGATGTTAGAAGTCACCGTTAGATTTGTGGAAGTTGCAACGTCAAACGTTTCAATGATAGCTCCGCCAAAAAGATTTCTTAAGGTGATGTTGCCGGCTACAAGCATAATGTCTTCATTAAATGTCGCTGTAAGATTTGTTGTTGGATTTACCGCAGTTGCATTATCTGCGGGAATAAAAGCTCCTTGTAAGATTGGTGCCGTAGTGTCCGATGTATTATCTAAGGTGGTGAAATTCCACGTTGTGCTGTCGGTAAAACCAGCGTATACATTGTTTGCTAAATCTTCAATTGCCCCACTTGGAATGGCAACATAGTAAGCAGTAATGCTAGCTAATAAACTAGAAGGATCGATTGTAAGTTGTGCTCCAGAAACCGTTAAGTTTCCGCTTGTTGCAACGTCAAATTGTTCAACGATGGTATTTGAAACAACTTCGCGCAATTCTATATTTCCAGTCGCCAAGGCAATACTTTCATTGAAGTTCACGACCATACTTGTTGTCAGTGATACGCCTGTTGCATTATCTGCAGGACTGAATGCTCCTGAAAGGGCTGGTGGTGTCAAATCTGGAACAACCCACGTTAAACTAGTTGGTCCTCTATTTGGTCCTCCGTGATAAGACAGCGTGAAACCAGCTGAACCAGCTTTAGCCCAGACAAGGTTTAATGTTGGATCTGAGAAAGTGATGATATGATCAACAGGATCTCCAGTACTCAATAAACGAGTAGCTACGATTGTACGTGTTCCAGTTGATGTTGTATTTGAAGTGATCGTCCAGTTGTCAATGACATCTTTATCCACACCAGCTGCATTTTGTGCGTTCAAATCATAATCGTGAACACCTAGCGGATGACTAGCGCCAACTTTTCCGTCCGTATAAATGAGCGCATCAGCGTTAGACATCATAAAACCTAGACCGAAGGCAAACCAGCGATCATCGGGGCCCTGAAAGGTTACAGTGATATCGGTCGTCGTCATCGTAGCAGCAAAAAACAGGTTGGAACCAGCGGCTAATTCTGTACTGGGAATTGATTTTGTTTGGCTGATGGCAGAAGCCGAAAATAGCAGCAAAGAGAGGAGAAGCGTTTGTTTCATTTAATGGAGATTATTCACTATAACAGTTAAACGTGCATTTATTGGCATTGGTTGTCTTGAAAGGGATTTTGAGCGATAATGTCGCGTTAATGATAGCAGCGGTATCCTTAAATTGTATTTTGACCTAAGGGAGGAATCAATTTAGATTTAGCGGATAGCAAGCCGAATTTGCTTTTGCAAAAAGTGAATTTGAACGCCCAAAAGAATAATCGGTAACCTGGAATTTGATGTGAATTGACATGCGAATTTAATAACGAGAGAGGTACCAATCAACTCCTTCTAAACCTTCATCGGTCAGCGTAAAAGGTGTTTGGCTAGCGGCAACTTTCATATAGGGTTCATCCATTAGAAAGCCACAGATATACTTCGTTATTGCCCCAAAATCATCTGAGAGTGCAATTTCCTTCGATCTGAAACTTTGAGTCATCTTCGTTGATTCCGCCGAGTTCGATGGTGTAACCTTCATCGGTTATATTCTCTCCATATCGCGGGTGAATTGAAGTAATGGTATGAACACCTGAAAAAAGGAGCAAGCCACGTTCGCTGGGATGCCAACCGTGTTGACTCACCGTAGCCTCAAATGTCGCTGCATCCATCTGGCCATAAGAACTGAACGATAGGAGTAAAAGAGCGATAAGGGTTTTCATGATTTATCGGAGTAACGTGATGTGGCCGGTAATTAGTTTCTCAGGATTGTTAGGTTCACAGGAAACGTAGACGATTTTCCAAACGTACATACCATCTTGTACTAATTTTCCATTTGGACCAACTCCATCCCATCCAACATTTACATCGAATGATTCCCAGATAATTTCTCCCCAACGATTGAAGATTTCCATGTGCCATTCTTCCACCGTTAAATAGACGATTGGCTTGAAGATATTATTGAACTCATCACCATCTGGCGTAAATGTATTCGGTGCGTAAACCGTAAATGGTTCAATGAACAATTGAGAGGATGAGGTGTCTTTACATCCAAATTCATTCGTTACAATTTGGAACGGATAATGCGTTCCTGCCGTCACATAAGTATGATAGGGTGATTGTTCTTGCGAATTATGTAATGTACCATCATCGTACCAGTAGAACCATTCTGTGGCACCAATTGACTGATCTTGGAATAGGATACTCGAATGACAAATGTCCGTGTAATCAGGCGTTACTGTAAAGTCTGATGTTGGTTTCGGGCGTACGTTCACTAAATCAACTTGCGTCAATGTTAATGTATCGACACACCCATTTACTGTATGAATAGCCAGTGTCACGGGATAATTTCCAACATTTGGATATAAATGGGTTGGATTTTGGAGCGTTGAGGTTCCTCCATCACCAAAGTCCCAATTGTAATAGATAGTTGTTTCTGCCGTTGAAAGATCAATAAACTGTGCGTTAAACGGAGCACATTGGATACCAGGAGTAATGGCGAAATCAACCTCTGGAGGATAGAAAATATAAATGTTTTGTGTCACTGCTTCAACACAATTCTCGAAAACGCCGGTCAGTGTAATTGGAATCGACCCAATTGTATCGAAGACGACATTTGCAACGTCAATATCTGTTGATGTTCCAATCGACGCATTGAGCCCAAAATTCCATGAGAATGTTGATCCTGGAGGCCCGCTGACTGTTCCATCAAAATTGAAACTATTTGTTGTGAGGCACAATGAATCTTCCGACGTAAAGGCCACCATTAATTGCTCATTGAGCGTGATTGTTTCCGTTGTTGTATCGGCACAAAGAATACTTGATCCAGCAATTAACGTGACCGCATAAGTCCCTGGTGCTGGGAATGTAAACGTTGGCTCAAAATCCGTACTAACATCAGTTCCAGTTCCAGCAACGCCAAAGTCCCAAGCATAATTCGTTGAGCCCAGCGAGCCATTCCCGAAATCTATTGTCAATCCTCCACATTCAAAGTTGTTTGGAAGAATAATTTCAGCTACTGGTTCTGGGAAGATGTAAACTGAATCCGTATAGGTCGCGTTACATAAATTATTTTCGGAAGTCACGGTGACTGGAATAAAGCCAGAAATATTAAAGTTTACACCATTAACATTTGCTCCAGTTGTACCTGGTGCAGTTGCATTTGGGCCGAAGTCCCAGGTATAGGTGGTTCCAGCAGGCCCAGTTGATTGAGCGGCAAAATCAAAACTATTTCCGAAGATGCAGAGTGAATCGTTTGACGTGAAATCTACGACCATTTGGTTGTTTACAATAATATCCATGTAAGCGGTATCCGTGCATGGCCAACCGGGATTCACAACTAACATTACGGTATAGCTTCCATCCGCTGGATAGGTAAACGATGGAGCAAACACAGAACTAACGTCAGTGTTAATTCCAGCCACTCCAAAATCCCAAGCGTAGTTAACTATTCCTGTTCCAACTGAGTTATTTACAAAATCAACAGTTAGCCCTTGACAAAAGGAAGTAAATGTTGGTAGATCAGTTTGAATTGGTAAAATAGCTTCTAGTTGCAAATTACAGTTAAAAACCCTGAACAAAAAATCACGAGTTGTAGCATTAATTAGGACTCCTCCTCTGTATTCTTCTACGCGAATTCCGACAACGAATAACCCGAGTAGATTTGCCGAGGCGGTCAATAATCCAGTTACAGGATCAATATTTATGGTGGCCCCAGGACCCAAGGGGTTCGCTGCACTATAACCTGCCAGCCAGTTCACAGGAATGTACCCTGGAGGTGGTGCTGGACTAGGTGCTGGATTTGCTCCTGAAGCTCCAGAAAAAGGAGTCACCAATGAGTAAACCAATTGATCTCCATCAGGGTCAGTTGCACTGTGATCAAAGATTAAATCTTCATTATTACAGAGTAAGAGTGGCGGATAATCGTTAAATCGAGGACTGCTATTTTCCCAAGCACCTGTATTAAACCCAGGAACAATACATGTGAGCGTAAAGCCTGTGTTATCCGGATTGTTAATGTTGGTCACATTTGGTCCGCGACAGCAACGCTGATAGGTAATAGTGTATCCGCCTATGGCTGGAGGTAAATTCACATCTACCACATAGAGTGCATTTTCTGTACAAATATTCGTTGGAGGATTGACACAAGGATTATTAAAAACAACCGGTATTGGAACACTTCCGGGAAAGCCGACATTTAGATTTTGAATGAGATTTCCATTGTTGTAAACTGCTAAAGCCAGCGGGCTATCGAATTGTGCTCCTGTAGAATTGCAGTCACGATACACGGAAATGTAAAATCGGTAGGCATTGTTTCCCAAATAATCATAGTAAATCTCACCCCCTACAATGTGGGAGGCGTTGCTGGTCAGCGAACTAGCTAACATTACTAAGAGAATTAAATGCTTCATATGTAATCTAGACGTAAAAGGTAAGCAAAAGTTATTCCAAAAGTGTAACTAAATATTAAGAACGCTTGAAATCCAAAATTAGTGTTGATCAATTTTCGGAAATCTATTTATTGGAAATCGGAACTTGTAATCGAGTTCTTGGATGACTTTTTTGCTCGCAATCAAGCGATGAATCGCTGGTGATCTTGCGAAACTTGGTGCCATCAATCCGTAATATTTCGCTGCGCCATCGTAATATGATTTTCTAGAAGGGTGCATGGGATTAACCAAATTATAAACCCCAGAAACGGTTGGAAGCTCCATGATTTTTTCAATTGCTGCGATTACATCTCCAGAATGAACGAAGTTAATTGGCCCCTCTGGATTTGGTACATCTTCTCTGCCTTCCAGTGAGAAAATGGGATGGCGCCCCTCACCAATAAGTCCACCCAAACGTAGAATAACACTACTTTTTTCACTTGATGTAACGGCTGATTCTAACTGAAAAAGGCTCGTTTTTTGTTCCCTGTCACTGAATGTATACGTCTCATAGTATTCACGCTCCCGCTTTGGATAGATGCCTGTAGAACTGGTGTAAATGACACGAACGTCTTTGCTGAATGAAGCGAGAACATTCTCCATGAATTGTCGGTTTTCTTCAATTCCGGAAAGGCCTTTATTTCGACTCGTAGGTGGCACCGTAATAATGAGGACTGCTGTCGTTGCGACTACTTCTTTTGGGATCTCAACTTCTCTTACTGAATCAAGTAAAAATGCTTGGATTCCAACCTTTTCAAATTTCTCAAAATTCGCTGGATTTCTCGTCGATCCGTTAACGGTATGTCCAGATTTGTGCAGTTGTTCGCCGAGCGATTTACCAAGCCACCCACATCCAATTATTGTTACGTTCATTTTGCCGTTTGTGTTCGCTGCTAAATTACGAATGATTAAGTTTGTAGCATGAATTATTCGAAGACATTCGTTCGTTTCAATTGGATTGCGTTGGTATTTATTTACTTAGTAGTTGTTGCTGGGAGTTTTGTCCGGATCACGGGAAGTGGAATGGGATGTCCAGATTGGCCTAAATGCTTTGGACAGTGGATTCCACCTTCGGATGCAAGTGAATTGCCAGCCGATTACAAGGAGATGTATTCCGCTAAACGGGAGAAGAAGATTGCGAAATTTTCAAAGATGCTTGAAGCATTTGGCTTCGATGAAACGGCAGATGAATTGCGTAACGATCCTGAATTAACAAAGGAAGAGGACTTTAATGCTACGCGAACTTGGACGGAATACGTCAATCGTTTATTTGGCTTCCTTGCTGGAAACGCGATGCTCGCGGCGTTCTTCTGGATCCTGATAAAGTACCGCAAACGAAAATTGATTCTTCTTACTGGATTCAACCTTGTATTGATGGGGTTTCAGGGCTGGTTTGGTTCAATCGTTGTTGCGTCTAATTTGGTGCCTTGGACGATCACAGTACATATGTTCCTAGCGCTCGTTATTATTGGATTACAGCTTTATTTGATGCGCATGATCAGCCCGTCACAGCATAAACCGATCAATGTTTCTAAGGGGTCGTTGTACCTTATTTGGGCCTGCTTTGGAATTATTGTTTATCAGATGTTCTTAGGAACGCAAGTGCGAGAAGCGATTGATGAACTAACGAAACTGGGCGTTGGTCGAGAAGGATGGACAGATGCTCTAGGGATTCAGTTTTACATTCACCGAAGTTTTTCATGGCTGGTACTCTTGCTGCTGACGATTGTTGCTTTCATTAATGAACGTGGACCGAAACATAAAGCGTTGCGCGCTACATATATTGTTCTTGCATTAGAATTGTTGTCAGGCGTTCTGTTAGCGAATGCTAATATGCCAGGACTTATTCAGACGAGTCATTTGATCTTCGCCACCGTTATTTTTGGAATTCTGACCATGGTGGTAATACGCGGTAGGGTCAGTCGGGCAACGGAAATTGCATAATTCTAAGTAATTTTTTTATTTCACTTGAAAAGTTCTAATTGAATGCTAACTTTGCAGCCTTGCGAATGCAGCGTTGTGTTGTTTTTTGCGGGTCATAAAGCGCTTCCGATGATTATCGGAATGGTTAGAGTGACAGGTCCTATAGCTCAGTTGGTTAGAGCATCTGACTCATAATCAGAGGGTCCCAGGTTCGAGCCCTGGTGGGACCACAAAACCCTTCCAATCCGGAAGGGTTTTTTTTGTTCCCGACGGGCTGCCCTGTCCCTTCGGTCTTCAAAAGCAGTGCTTTTTCTGGTGGGACCAAAAAAGCTTCATTGAGAGGTGAGCTTTTTTTGTGGAGGCAAGGGAGATAGTCGCTGGGGTCGGGCAGTAAAACAGCGAAAAAATATTTCGCTCAACCATTTACGCTGTCTTGCAAAAATCGATCAACAGAAAAGTATTGGGGTTAATCGAGTAACTGACCGGTTAAAATAGTCACAATGGTAAGTTAGATATAATCGCTTTCATTTTAGCAATTTAGAATGCGGTATTTGACCGTTACGGCCACATCTGCACTATGCTATGTGCGCATGCTATAAGCCTTAGAATCAATTTGATAAATCAAACAGGCAATTTGATCAATTGACTAACTAATTACTGATTTTTATGCACACCTTGTACGATGCTTAAATGCAATACTATGAGACACCAATTAAATAACTTAACATTATTCGTAATGCTTTTGTTTTTACCGACACTTATTTTTAGTCAAACACCTCTACCATTAGGATTGATTTCGACTTTTGAAGCTTATACTGGAATCGGAGCAGTTACAAATTCAGGAACTTTTACTGGCGATGTAGGCACAGATGGTGGAGCACTTACCGGATTTGGTGGCCCTCCATTTTTTATTGGGACAGCTTATAATAGTGATGCTACAACCGCTCAGGCAAGAGCGGATATGCTCTGGATGTATATTAATCTCAACAATCTTCCTGTTACGGACTTTACTCATCTTGCCGCTTTTGGAGGTGGCGAAAGTCTAACTCCTGGAGTTTACTCAATCGCTTCAGCGGGTACCTTAGGAGGAACGATAACTCTTAATGGAGGGGTTAATGATTTTTTTATTTTCAAATTTGAAGGTGCGTTTACAGCAGGCGCAGGCTCAACTGTTGTTTTGGCTGGCGGAGTGCGAGCTGATAATGTTTTTTGGATTGCTAACGGAGCTATTACAATTACCCCAACTTTAGTTTCTGCTCCTACTACGATAAAAGGAACTTTATTTTCATATCCCGGAGCTATTACTCTTGGTGCCAATTGTGACATAGAAGGAAGATTACTTGGCACAGATGGAGCAATAACTACTGGGATTAATAGTGTTGCAACTATGCCTTCTGGTGTTTGTGACATTCCAATACCGTGTCTTAATACCTGCAATCCTGTTCATGATGTTTTAGGAACCATCGGCAATTTTATCTTTTTTACCAATAACGGTGCTGTAACAAATGTTTCTACATCTGGAATTGTTGGTACTGTTGGTGCCGATATTGGTTCTATAAGTGGTTTTGGGAGTTCAACTCACGTCGGTGGCTTTCATCTAGGACCTATAAATCCTATTACAAATCAAGCTGCATTGGATTTAAATAACGCTTATACTCTGCTTACGGCTATACCAGCTACTCCCGGGCCTGCCCATGGTGCAGCTTTTGGACTGCCAACGAAGCCTGGAGAAATTCTTGCACCTGGAGTTTATGATATAGCCACAGCCGCTAGTTTAACAGGATTTATTACCCTAGATGGCGGGGGTGACCCTAATGCTGTATTTATTATTAGGGTTAATGGAGCATTTTCAGTAGCATCGAGAGCACGAGTACTTTTGGCGAATGGAACGCGTGTTTGTAATGTTTTTTGGATTGCGACAGGTGTGGATGCCATTGATATGGGAACTTGGTCATTTGTGAGAGGAGTAGTTATGGCCGGCGGAGCCTGCACTATGGCATCAAGTGGAACCATCGAAGGAAGAATGCTTTCCAGAAATGGAGCAGTTGGGTTTAGTACAGGTACAGCTTACAATGAGCCACTTTGTACTATTCCTGTCTTACCTATTGAGTTGTTAAGTTTTACTGCCTCAGTGCAAAATACGGATGTTGAGCTTAATTGGATCACGGCTAGTGAAAACAACAATGATTACTTTACTATTGAGCGCTCTACCGATGCACTTAATTTCACTTCAATAAGCACACTAAGTGGTGCAGGAAATAGCGCTGAAATGATAAGTTATTCAACCGTTGACGATAGACCATTTACCGGAGTATCTTACTATCGTTTAGAACAAACTGATTATGATGGGGAAACGAGCTATTCTAATATAGTGGCAGTAGAATTGAATGAATATAGTTTAGCTATCTATCCAAATCCATTTTCAGACGAAACAACTTTTCAGACTGCTGAAAAGTTAAATGGCGCAAAATTAACAGTTTACAACTCATGCGGACGGGTAGTAAAACAATTAAAAAATATTTCTGGACAAACATTCACCTTGGCCCGAGAAGATCTATCAGGGGGATTGTACTTTATTAGCTTGGAGCAAGATGGTGAAATATTAGCGACGGATAAATTAGTCGTTACTTATTAACTAGATTAGACTGCAGCTGCTCTTTATTATAATTGGAACAATTTTACAACAGATTGATTCGCTTTCATTTTAGCAATTTATAATGCGGTATTGACGGTTACAGCCGCATCTGCACCATTCTATGCGTGCATACTATAAGCCCTAGATTCAATTTGATAAATCAAATGGGCAATTTGTTCAATTTGCTAATAATTACTGATTTTTATGCACAACTTGTGCGATGCTTAAATGCAATACTATGAGACACCAACTAAACAGCTTAACATTATTCGTAATGCTTTTGTTTTTACCAACGCTTACTTTTAGTCAAACACTTGAATTAGGTGCACTTTCCTCTTTTGTAGCCTTTACTGGAACGGGAGCTTGTACAAATGCAGGAACCTTTACTGGAGATGTAGGCACTAATAATGGAGCGATAACCGGGTTTGTGGGCCCAGGTTTTACGGGTTCAATTTACAATAATGATGCTGTAACGCTTCAGGCTAAAGCAGATTTATTTAGTGTGTATATTCATCTTAACGATCTATTTGTTACCTACCCATCCACGCATGCTGCAGTTTTTGGACTAGGTGAAACGATTACCGCTGGAGTATACTCTATTGGGGGAGCAGGTTCTGTAGCAGGAGTTCTTACGCTTGACGGGGGAGGAGATCCGAATGCTGTATTTGTAATAAAATTTTTAGGAGCATTTACAGGAGGAGACGGTTCAACGATGGTTTTAACTAATGGAACACAAGCCTGTAATGTTTTTTGGATAGCTGAAGGAGCGATTGATATTGCAACAAACTGTATTATAAAGGGAACTTTACTTGCACATGCTGGTGCTCTTACGCTTGGGATAAATTCTGATTTAGAAGGAAGAATGTTTTCAACAGACGGAGCAATAACGATTGATCCTAATTGTGTGGCAATTGCACCTGCTTGTACTAGCACTCTTTCAATAAATTGTTCAGATAACTGTACTCCTGCTGCTGCTGTTGATGTTTTAGGAAGTGTTAGCAGTTTTGGCATTTTCACTAGTATCGGTGATGTGACAAATAATGCTTCATCTGGAATTGAGGGCGATATTGGTACAGATGCTGGATCTGTAACTGGTTTTGCTACCTCAGTTCATACTGGAACCGTTCATGTTGCAAATGCTATTACGGCTCAAGCCCGAATCGATTTAGATTTGGCGTATACACAACTTATGCTGATACCAAATACGGTAACTACTCATACGGCATCCTTTGGACTTGGAGAAATTTTAACTACTGGAATTTATTATATAGGCGGAGCTGCTTCTTTAGCAGGAGATATAACGTTAGACGGTCTGGGAGATCCCAATGCAATATTTATATTCAAGTTTGATGGGGCGTATACAGTAGCAGCACAATCGAGAGTGATAATGACCAATGGAGCGTCTCGTTGTAATGTTTTTTGGATTTCTGAAGGTGCCGTTGATATGGGAACTTTTACTACGATGAAAGGAACCATTATTGCTCATGGCGGAGCATGTAATATGTTAGCAGGTGGAAATATAGAGGGAAGATTGCTTTCTACAGATGGACCAATTGGATTTAGTACAGGTGTAGTTTATACTGATCCAATTTGTGTTGATGCGCCTTCTCCGACTTTACCTATTGAGTTGCTAAGTTTTACTGCCTCAGTGCAAAATTCGGATGTTGAACTTAATTGGATCACTGCTAGTGAAAACAACAATGATTACTTTACTATTGAGCGCTCTGCCGATGCACTTAATTTCACTTCAATAAGCACACTAAATGGTGCAGGAAATAGCGCTGAAATGATAAGCTATTCAGCCGTTGACTATAGACCATTTACCGGAGTATCCTACTATCGTTTAGAACAAACTGATTATGATGGGAAAACGAGCTATTCTAATATAGTGGCAGTAGAATTTAATGAATATAGTTTAGCTATCTATCCAAATCCATTTTCAGACGAAACAACTTTTCAAACTGCTGAAGATTTAAAGGGTGCAAGCTTAACAGTTTACAACTCATACGGGCATTTAGTAAAACAGATAAAAAATATTTCTGGACAATCATTCACCTTGGCCCGAGAAGATCTATCAGGGGGATTGTACTTTATTAGGTTGGAGCAAGATGGTGAAATATTAGCGACGGATAAATTAGTGGTCACTGATTAGCCAAATTCGATTTTAGAAAAGAATTAGCTTTACTTGATAGATTGCTCTAATATAACTACAGGCTTTACTATGATGCTTAAATGGAAGGGTGATGACTTTTAGCTCATTTACTTTGGCACTGTATGTTATTCTGGGGCTAAATGAATCAATTTATCTATCGCGCAGTGGGGAGTAGTATGAAGTTTTGGGGTGTTATATCTGAACCTAGTAACTAGTGTTTTGTTAGGCGTCAACTTTTGTCTGTGCTTGTAGACTCAAACGCTTCTAAAAAAACTTCAATCGGTTGCGCTCCACTAATTCCGTATTGATCATTGATCACGAAAAAGGGTACTCCAGAAACACCACGCTTTTGATAATGCGCGATTTCTGCTTTCACAGCTTCTGCAATCTTCTCATCATTGATTATCGTGTCTACTTTTTCTTGATTCCAGCCAAATTCTTCCGCGATTTTATAGAGCGCTTCCCGCTGGTTCAAATGTTGCGATTCTTCAAAATAGGCTGCTAAGAAACGCTCCTTTAGTTCAGTTCCGAATCCTTCCTCACGGGCGACGTTCAATAACTGATGCATTTGAAGCGTATTTACTGCGAGCCATTTATCTCCAAAATCAAAATCAATGCCCACCGTTTTTCCAACTTCCGTCAATCGATCTGTCATCTCCTGAACGCGTTCAAGATCTCCAAACTTGTTCGTCAAGTACATGTCTCGATCCATTCCTTCTGCGCGCATGGTAGGATCTAACTGATAAGGATGCCAGTTAACTACAACAGGCGTGCCTTTCCATTCTTTGAGTGCTGCTTCTAATCGGCGTTTTCCAACATAGCACCAAGGACACGCAACATCAGAAACGACATCTACGGTAATTACATCTTTTTTCATGGCTTCTTTTTGTGTTAGACGCGAAGGCGCACAACTTATTGCAAAAATAGAACACTCTTTCCTTTTTCTTAGGCTGATCTAGTTTTTAATTGAAAGTATGATTGGAAAAGTCCGAGTGCTGATAATCGTATAGTTGCGGATAACGCAACTCAGTTAAATTCTACTGCGTTATCCAGTTGATCAAAGCCCAGGAATGCCCGTAGATTTGAATAGACAAAAGCGTATTACGATTAATACTAACTTAGGATTGGCGTAAGAACACTAAAACCAGATTCATGAGCATTACAAAACCGAAATTGAACAAGGCTGTAGAAAAATTTGACCTCGACGGTTCGATTAAGCAAGTCGCGTCGTTTGATATCTCAAAAACGGAAGCCTTAGAGTCTGTTCCAAGTCGAAACCCATATACAGAGGAAGGCTTTGAGAAGCGTAAGGAGTTCATGAAAGCGACTACCGGGAAAACATTCGATCAACTTTCTGGCGATGAAGAAATTGACATTTACGGAAACTTGCCAGGAAACCTTGAAAACTTCATAGGTATGTCCCAGGTTCCAACGGGTGTCTTGGGTCCTTTAGTCATTAATGGAATCTCAGCTTCTGGTGGGTATTATGTCCCACTCGCAACGACTGAGGGAGCCTTGGTTGCTTCTTATGCGAGAGGTGCTAGAGCTTGTAGATTGTCTGGTGCAATTACATCGATCTGCTTGGTGGAAGGGATTCAAAGATGTCCATTGTTCAAATTCGAAACAATTTTGGGCGTAGGAGAGTTCATTCTTTGGATCATGAAAGAGAAAGAGAAGTTTGATGCGGTCGTAGCAACAACGAGCAATTATGCCAAGTTGAATGATATGGATTTCAACATCGAAGGAAATCAAGTAATTCTGACCTTTGAATTCACTACTGGTGATGCCGCTGGACAAAATATGGTGACGATTGCTACGCAAGCGATTTGTGCCCACATTATTAAACATACACCCATACAACCTGAGATTTGGTTCATCGAGAGTAATTTTTCAGGAGATAAAAAAGCAACATCAACGTCATTTAGTTCTGTTCGAGGGAAGAAAGTCGTTTCAGAGATTACACTTAAAAAGGAGGTAATTTCTAAAATATTGAAAAGTACACCTGAGTTGATGTTCCAATATTGGCAAACGTCATTTATGGGCGCGGTTAAATGTGGAGCAATTGGAGCACAAGGTCACTATGCAAATGGTTTGGCAGCATTGTTTATCGCTTGCGGTCAAGATGCGGCGTGTGTTTCAGAAGCGGCCGTAGGAATTACACGCATGGAAATTGATAAAAATGGAGACTTGTATTGTTCTGTGACGCTCCCAAACGTAATCGTTGGAACTGTTGGCGGAGGTACTTCATGGCCCACGCAGCGCGAATGTTTAGAAATGATGGATTGCTATGGCGAAGGGAAATCTGTTCGTCTCGCTGAAATCTGTGCTAGCCTATGTCTGGCGGGAGAAATTTCGATTATCGCAGCCATGTCATCGGGTGAATTTGCTTCTGCTCATCAACGTTTAGGAAGATAGAAATGGACGAGAAAACACTCCCCTTCTTGAAACGGTTTTGGATTTATCAGAAAGAAAGATTTCCGATAGTCATGAACCTAATTGCTGTCGTTGTATTTACATTTTCAGCAATCTCCTATTCTAGAATCTGTAGAGGAGTCGATGGATTTGTAGCATGGGAAACCTACTTAATAGGATGCTTCGCGACCTTCACATTATTCTTCTTGGTGCGTGTATTTGATGAGTTCAAGGACAAAGAAGAGGACGCTAAGTTTCGATCGTATTTGCCGGTCCCAAGAGGAGTTATGTCCTTAAAGGAACTACGAAACATTGGAATAATAATCGGAATTGTTCAAATAGCCGTTATTGCTTACTTCCAATTGAATATGCTTTATTTATACGTGATCGTATTGGCCTATTTATGCTTGATGGGCGTTGAGTTTTTCGTCCCTACGTACTTAAAACCACGACAAATTCTCTACATCACTTCGCACATGTTTATCTTTCCATTACTTGATATATATTCGAGTGGTTTAGATTGGCTGCTCGAAGGAAGTTCACCTCACTTTGGACTCATTTTCTTCTTCATCGTCTCCTATTTAAATGGACTCTTGGTCGAAGTTGGCCGGAAATTGAAAGCAACGGCTGATGAAGAAGAGGGCGTAGTTAGTTATACTGGAATGTGGGGACTCAAAGGAGCAATCATGGTATGGACAGGGCTACTGATAACCACACTTACATGTGCGATACTTGCAGCAACCTTCGCTGGATATGGAACAGCGGGATGCATCATTCTTAGTAGCTTGGCTCTTTTAGCGATGATTCCTGCCATTTACTTCGTGAGAAATCCGAATAAGAAGTCAGCGAAAATGGTAGAAGCTACTTCAGCAATTTGGACCGTTGGAATGTATTTATCGCTTGGCGGAATCCCAATGCTAATGAACTTGATTAACGCATGAAACTGTACTCATCTGACATAAAAGGTCTAACGATCAATCAAATTGGAGGGAAAGGACTAAATCTCTATCGATTGAAAAACCTTGGATTGAAAGTCCCTAATTGGGTGGTCATTGATCAAAATGTGGTGGAAGAATTACTTCCGAATGATGTCAAAGAACGCTTCGATCAAAAAGAGATTCACGACTTAATCGACGCTTATCAATTCAATGATAATTTTCTGAAATCGATTTCAGACACGATTCCGAATGCTGAACAACAATTATTTGCCGTGCGTTCTTCTGCTCTTCAAGAGGATGGACAGGCGTTCTCTTTTGCGGGTCAATTTGAAACTTTCCTCTACGTTTCTTATCAGGACATCCCCAAATACGTTAAAGAAATTTGGAAATCGAATTTTTCTGACCGCGTGGCGAATTACCTTAAGGCAAATAAGCTCACTCCGCAATTTGGTATTGGTGTAGTGATCCAAGAGATGATTGATCCAGATGTGGCGGGCGTTGGATTTGGAATTAACCCGAATACGGGAGAAGAAAATTCTAAAGTTATTTGTTCCGTTTATGGTGTCGGGGAAGGACTTGTTTCTGGAGAATTAAACGCGGATACATTTACGATTAACAACGCTGGAATTTCTGAACTACTGGTTGAGAAAGATCGGCAAGCCAAACGATCTGCTTCGGGAGAAATAGCATTCGTTGAAGTCGAGAAATCGATACAGAATGTTGCATCACTCAGTGAATCGAAGGTGAAGGAACTATGTGACATACTCTCAAAATTGGAAAGTAGTTTGGGAGAGCCGCAAGACATTGAATTTGCACTCAAGGACGACGTCATCTATTTGTTGCAAACAAGACCAATTACGGCGGTGATCAATCAAAAAAGTGGCGCGATAAAGAAGAATAGAATCATCTGGGATAACAGCAATATTATTGAATCGTACCCTGGAGTTACAACGCCTTTAACCTTCTCGTATATTCTCGAGGCCTACAAAAATGTATACATGCAAATTGCTTCTATCATGGGAGTGAGTGACGCCAATTTGAAGGAGAATGAAGATACATTTGGCAACATGCTTGGAATGGTCAATGGCCGCGTGTACTACAATCTGCTGTCATGGTATAAG
>JBLHPQ010000044.1:0-27705 GCA_047624355.1 Flavobacteriaceae bacterium
CTGAGACAGTCGACCAACTCCTCAAACAAATTTCCGAATGCACGATATGCAGTGAACATTTGGAGCTTGGGCCAAGGCCAGTAGTATCCTTCAGTAAGAACAGTCGAATTTTAATTATTGGACAGGCGCCAGGGACGAGAGTCCATGCTTCTGGAATTCCTTGGGATGATGCCAGCGGAAAAAAATTACGCACCTGGTTAGATGTTTCTGATGAAGAATTCTATAATCCTGATCTTTTTGGAATAGTTCCCATGGGGTTTTGTTACCCTGGGAAGGGGAAGTCTGGAGATCTGCCACCAAGAAAGGAATGTGCAAAAGAGTGGCATGAAAAGGTGCTGTCACAATTGCCAAATGTTCAACTCGTGCTGTTGATTGGCAAGTACGCTCAAGATTATTACCTCGGCGAGAATAGTCAAAAAAACCTCACTGAAAATGTGCGAATGTTTGAAAAATTCCTTCCTAACTTTTTACCGTTGCCACATCCCTCTCCGCGGAATGCAATCTGGTTGAAAAAGAACGATTGGTTTGAAGCGTTTGTGCTCCCGACATTAAGAACTAGCGTGCATTCACTGTTGGATGACTTACCACCAAACGACAAATAAGCGTTCAAATTTTCCTTCTTTAGTTAATTTCCAGAGCATTGGCGAGCGTGAATCGTTCAGTTGTGACTTGATGTCGACGCTAGCTTCTTCGAGCGTCATCCAATTGACATCAGGAGCAGAGCGAAGAAACCAATCAAATTTATTGGGAATGAAATATTTATCACCTGAAGAGTCGAGCTTAGCAATATCTGAGAAGCGACCCCAATAACCTTCTACGGCATCGTCATCTAACGTATGTGTTGAAAAAGGATCATGAATCGGCACAAATAAGTTCGCATAAAATGCTAATTCCTGAATTATTTCTGAGGTATTCAAGTGAGCATCAAGCAGACGGTTTTTAGCCTCTTCCGTTTTCAATAAAGGAAACTGTCCTGTACTGAGTTTCTCTACTTTCAGCTTCAGACTATCATTCCTATTTGGGCCTACCCAATCCGCCATATCATTCGATGCTGTTTGTTTATCTAACAGATAAAACTTGTAGACCAATTCAATATGAACTAGCTGATTGTCATTCAGCCTTCGAACAATAAAGTCAAATTCACCAATGGTTCGACTCTTCTCAAAAACCTGGATATTCTCGAGCACCATTTCATATTGGTCAGACAAATCTATTAACAGGGAGAAATAACGCTCAGCACGCTTTCCTAACATCAATTTTTCCGGAAGCTGAGGGTTTTTGGCACTATCTGGAGGCTGATTACTAAATTCAAAGCAACCGACGCCATCAACTAAATCCTTGCTAAGAATCTTCGTATTGATAAACCCTTCAAAATTCAAGATATCCATGCTTTTCCCCATCGCGGAATAATAATACAAATTTTAGCATTTTTTGGCACTGTTATACCCAACATAAAATCATTTTTTTGACGTTTAGAATATTAAATTTGTAAGACATACAATTAACTATTTCGTTCCATGAAAAGAATCCTAGCCCTTGGTGCTTCCAGCAGTAAAAAATCAATAAACCGTCAACTAGCAGACTATGCCGCAAGTCGAGTAGCTGGAGCTAAAGTCACATTGTTAGATCTCAATGATTTTGAAATGCCAATTTTTAGCGTTGATAAAGAAGCTGAAATGGGGTCTCCTAGCGAAGCAGTAAAATTCAAACAACATATTAAGGACGCTGATGGCATCATCATCTCATTTGCAGAGCACAACGGTAGTTTCTCAGCAGCCTACAAGAATATCATCGATTGGACTTCTCGAATTGAAGGAAAACTCTGGGAGGGCAAAGTATTATTCCTATTGGCTACGTCACCAGGAGGCCGCGGTGGACAGACCGCTCTAGCATCTGCAGTGAATGGATATCCTCACATGGGCGGTGAATTAGCAGCACAATTTTCACTTCCATCCTTCAATGCCAATTTTAATGATGGAGCGATCATCGATGGCGAACTTCTTACTGAATTTAATAAACAGCTTGAAGCTTTTCAGGCAAATTTATAGATAGCATTATGGCAAAGAGAGTGAAAAAAGAAAAGAAGAAAAAGAGTTGGTTAAGAAGAATCTTAAAATGGACTGGAATAAGCCTTTTGCTAATCATAATTGCGCTTATATTGATTCCTATTCTCTTCAAGGATGAGCTAAAGGAGCTTGTTATCGCCGAAGTCAACAAAGAGCTAAATGCTGAATTGAGCCTTGGTGATTTCGACCTGACATTTATCAGTACTTTTCCAGACATGACCATCCAGCTAATTGATGCCAAGTTGCAAGGTATTGGTGATTTCAAAGATGTTACGCTCATGGACATCAAGGAAATTAATGCTGAAGTCGCTTTTTGGAGTGTGGTTTCAGGAGATCAAGTAGAAATAGATGCGGTTCATATTATAGACCCCGTATTTGATGTTCGCGTGCTCCAGGATGGATTGGCGAATTACGATATCGTGAAGGCCGACTCTAGCAAAACACCAGAGGAAATTGAAGAACCTTCGAGCTTCAAGCTATCATTGAAAGAGTACAGCATAACGAATGCCATGATTAATTATGACGATCAAGCTTCTAATATGCATGCAAAAATTAAGAACTTCACGCATACTGGATCTGGTGATCTTACAGCAGACGTCATTGATTTCGAGACGACTACTACAATGGATGAATTGTCTTATGATATGGATGGTGTTTCCTACTTATCAGAAACGAAGACGGATGCAACACTGAATTTACTGATGGAATTCACTGAGAAATCGTCAAAATTCACATTAAAAGAGAACAAAATCACACTCAATGAGCTCGGCTTTTCTATTGACGGATTCTATGAAATGTTGGAGAATCATGATAACATGGATCTCAAACTGAACGCCTCCCAGGCAACATTTAAGCAGTTTTTATCGCTTATCCCGTCCTTTTATCAAACCGGTTACGAGAGCATGGTTAGTTCTGGGAATCTAAAACTGAACGGAGTTGTTAAGGGCAAGCTCAATGAAACAGATCTTCCAGGATGGGATTTCGGAATGGTTGTTTCAAACGCTTCCATTAATTACGCTGATCTTCCTGGTAAAATTACAAATATCCAGATGGACGCGGGATCTAAATATCCCGGAGGAGCAAACCTCGATGCAATGACTGTTAATGTGAAGAAAATGCACGCAAACATGGGGGACAACACCGTGGATGCAACATTAGCCATGAAACAACTAATGTCAGATCCATTTATTCAATCCACGATCAAAGCAAACGTAGATCTAGCGACACTGAAGGATTTCGTTCCTATGACCGAAGGTGAATCTTACAGCGGAATATTAGATGCGGATGTTGATATTAAGGGAGCCATGAGTGCTTTAGACGCTGAAGATTTTGAGGCATTCACGGCAAAAGGTAATTTAACTTTAGCGGATGTAGTTTACAAATCTGCTGATCTACCCGATGACGTCACCTTATCAAAAATGGGATTTGAATTCTCTCCTCAGAACCTTGCCTTAACAGAGTTAGATGCAAAAATGGGAACTTCTGACTTCAAAATGTCCGGTACAATAGACAATTACCTCGGATACGCATTGAGAGATGAACCGCTAAAAGGAGCTTTTGATTTCAAAAGCAATAACCTTGATCTGGATAGACTAATGGGGACTTCAGAAGAACCAGCAGCAGGAAACGGATCAACAGAGACGACGACTGAAGCTTCAACTGATCCAGTGCTACTTCCGGATAATATTGATTTCAATTTAACAACCACAATCGATAAGGTGAAGTACAATGGAATAGATGTTAAAAATGTTAGAGGAAAGGTGCGCTTGGCCGAAGAAACAGCAACTTTGGAAAATCTAACGATGGATGCTATGGGCGGTCGTATTGGATTGACGGGAGCATACAATACCCAAGATCATTCAAAAGCAGCATTGAACTTTGGATATAAATTAGAAAAAATAGACATCCAAGAACTTGTGAAAAACTTCGTGACTGTAGGGAAACTTGCTCCTGTTATGAAGTATGCACATGGGAAGATCTCTTCAGACTTTGAAATGAAATCTGACCTGACTTCATCCTTCGAACCAATTTTAACTTCATTGACCAGTGTTGGCGATGTAAGTTCAAATTCAATTGTGATTAAGGGAATGGATGTCTTTAAACGAATCAGCGAGAAAACAAAGCTGAAAGGATTCTCTTCTCAGGCACTCAAGAACTTCTATACCAAATTCAAAATCAAAGATGGGAAACTTGAGTTGACACCCTTCGATGTCAAAATTGGTGATTACTCAACGAATGTTTCAGGACACTCTACGCTTGAAAAAAGTGTCGATTATCTAATGAAAATGGATATTCGAAAGGATCAAATTCCAGCGGAGATGATAAAAATGGTAGAAGACAAGATGAAACAGTTAAACAGTCTTGTACCGAAACTAGATTTAGGTGGACTTCCCGACATTATCCCAGTTAAGATTCAGGTTGTTGGTGATATTAAAAAGCCAGAAATTAAAACGGACATGCGCGAAGCAATTCTAAAAGCTACGGGGGATTTCAAAGATGATTTGATTGAAACCGTTACCGAAGCGATAAAGGATACCGTTGAAGCCATCATCACAGAAACTGTAGAGGAGATAAAAGAGGATTTTGAAGCTAAAAAACAGAAA
This sequence comes from Flavobacteriaceae bacterium, assembly GCA_047624355.1. Classification (GTDB taxonomy): domain Bacteria; phylum Bacteroidota; class Bacteroidia; order Flavobacteriales_D; family Crocinitomicaceae; genus UBA4466. The sequence continues at coordinate 4,670 of JBLHPQ010000044.1, forward strand.
ATATTGGCTGATGCACAGAAAAAAGCAGATCAAGTAAAGGCAGAAGCTAAACGTGCCGCAGACGCCACGCGCGCTGAAGGAAACAAACAAGCTGATGAGTTAATTAAGCAAGCTGGAAATAATCCAATAAAGAAGAAAATCGCGGAGGCATCAGCGAAGAAATTACGTGATCAGTCTGAGCAAAAGGCGCAGAAACTAGAAAGCGAAGGCCAGAAAAAAGCAGATGGAATTATGAGTAAGGCTCGTGAAGAAGCGGCTAAACTTGGCTAAGGATATATTACCGCGCGATAGCTCGCGCGGTAATTAATTTAATTCTCAGGAAACCCATTTTCAACCCAACATTTAATTAGATTCAATTGTGATTCGGCAAGCGGTCCAGAAGTTGGCATTGATTGATTTGTCAGTACTTCCTTTTCGAAGCTACCGTTTGCGGTATATTGCGATAACGCCGCATAGGTGGACATATCTCCATTAGAAGATCCAAATCCATGACATCCAATACAACTTCCACTTATTATTGTCTCGACATTTGCATCGTAGGTCGGAGATGAACCATCGCATACTGGCGTAATATTATTAGTGTTTGAGCCCTTCTTACAGCTCGAGAATGCGAGGAGAGAAACGCATCCAAAGAAGAAAATTAATTTTGTCATAACAGTTCCTTTATTAACTAACGAACATCTAATTGAACATCGTATACTGATTAATCAATACTACACGACGTTCACTCAATGAACCTGTTAAATGATTGATTTTGACTTTCAGTGATAATTAGCATAGTAGCCTAGCTCACTTCAATAGCTGCGAGATAGGCATCAACATTCGTTTGAATTCGAGTCGTAATATCTGCCGTATCTGATTTTTCGAAAGACTGCCCGGTAATCTTCTCAAACAACTCAATGTATCGGTCTGTAACGACTTCCACAAAATCATCTGGCATGACTGGCATTGTTTGTCCTTCTAGGCCTTGAAAATCATTCTCTATTAACCACTGGCGTACAAATTCTTTGGAAAGTTGTCGTTGAGGCTTGTTGGCGTCTTGTAATTCCTGATAGCCATCAGCATAGAAAAAACGCGAGGAATCAGGTGTATGAATCTCATCTATCAATAGCACTTTTCCGTCACGAATTCCGAACTCATATTTTGTATCAACCAGAATCAAACCATATTTGGCCGCCATTTCTGTACCACGTTGGAACAATTTACGCGTATAATCCTCTAATTGAAGGTACATTTCTTCCGATACAATTCCTTGGGCGATAATTTCCTCTCGCGAGATATCTTCGTCATGTCCTTCATCAGCTTTCGTGGCTGGTGTAATAATTGGCTGAGGGAATTTATCGTTTTCTTTCATCCCTTCCGGCATTGGCACTCCACAAAGAACACGTTTTCCTGCCTTGTATTCTCTAGCTGCATGACCTGACATGTATCCACGAATCACCATTTCGACACGAATTGGATCGCATGCATAACCAACAGCAACAGATGGATCTGGAGTAGCTATTAACCAATTGGGAACAATGTCTTTTGTCGCATTCAAAAAAAGTGTCGCTACTTGATTAAGTACCTGACCTTTAAATGGAATCCCTTTTGGAAGTACATGATCAAATGCAGAAATTCGGTCAGAAGCGACCATTACAAGTAACCCATTATCTAAGGTATAGACATCTCTAACCTTTCCATTGTATACAGAAGTTTGTCCCTTAAAATGAAATGTACTCTTGATAATTGCGTTACTCATGACCAATCGTTTATTGTTCGTACAAAATTAATGATCAAAAACGATTTTGCCAGCAATATTCTAGTCGATCACGAATTATTTTTTCGATTCTCTTCTCGTTGCTCTCTACGCTTCTTTTCGCGTTCTTCTTCGTTCTTTTTATCCTGAGCTTCTGCAACATCGAAGGCTGCAATAATTCGCTTAACCAATTGATGTCGGATTACATCGGCTTCACCCATTCGAATGATCCCGACTCCTTCAACATCTTCTAGTGCATTCATGGCGTAAGCCAATCCTGATCGCTGACTTCGAGGCAAATCCACTTGAGACATATCTCCGGTAACAACAAACTTTGCCGTCATCCCCATACGTGTCAAAAACATCTTCATCTGCATGGTCGTCGTATTCTGCGCTTCATCTAAGATAACGAATGCTTTATCCAACGTCCTCCCTCTCATGAATGCAAGCGGCGCAATTTCAATAATTCCAAACTCGATCATATCTGCGAGTTTTTCTGGAGGAATCATATCGCGTAGAGCATCGTATAAAGGCATCATGTATGGATCCAACTTTTCCTTTAAATCTCCCGGAAGAAAACCAAGATTTTCACCGGCTTCAACCGCTGGACGCGTGAGAATAATTCGTTTGACTTCTTTCGCTTTCAATGCACGAACTGCAAGAGCAATCGCTGTATAGGTCTTCCCTGTTCCTGCAGGACCGACAGCAAACATCATGTCATTTTCATTGATCGCACCAACCATTTTCTTCTGGTTGATCGTTTTCGCCTTAATCTTTGCTCCATGATTTCCGTGAACCAAGATGCCAGAGTTCCCGTCAGACTTGAGAAGCTTCTGTCCATCCTCAAGCATCAAATTATCAATGTTATTCAAGGTTAGTTCATTGAACTCTTGAAAATGCAGCAACACAAGATCGAACTTGAGTTCAAACTCATCCATGACTTCATCATCACCCACGATCGTGACAACATTTCCACGTGCGGTAACCTTCAACTTTGGAAAAAACGATATTAAGTGTTTTAATTTGGTATTATTCACTCCGAACAACTCTGCCGGGCTAATTCCTTTTACTTCAATTTTTCTCTCTAGCAATCGCGTCAATTTTATATTTGAGCACCAAGTAATTTCTACTTAGTTGCCATCTGGGTAGCTACCCGATCTGTTCAATTAATTACTAATATACTCCCAAAGATTGAAAATAATAACCTTAACACCAATTTCTTAATTGTTATTACGTTATTTTTGATTCGAGAATGACAAACATACTGTCAAATAGAGCGATTTTACTAAAATGAAGGTAATTACACTCACAACGGATATGGGCTTGGACGATCACTATGTGGCTTCGTTGAAGGGTACTCTACTTAAATCCGCGACTGATTTAAATGTAATTGACATTTCTCATTCCGTGCGTGCTTTTGATATTAGTGAAGCCGCATTTCATGTCAGATCATGTTACAAAGACTTTCCAGATGGAACAGTGCATATCATAGGCGTGGACAGTGAACCCGTTGTGAATTTTGGAGGATCTGACGGAAGTTTCCCCTCGATTATGCTCTTTAAAAATCAATTTTTCGTCAGCTGTGACAATGGCTTTTTTGGCGCCTTTTTAGGAGAGAATCGTCCCGATGGTTTCTGGAGAATCGATGATGTCTTATCCAATGATAAGCTCTTCAAATTCCCGACTAAAAATGTTCTTATTCCTGCAGCCCTTCGCTTATTAAATGGTGAGATGCCCGATCAATTTGGAACAGACTCTAGTGATTTTAAAAGCGCATTGAGTCCGGTGGCAGTTTCTGAAACGAATTTGATAAAAGGCTACGTCATTCATATCGACAATTACGGTAATGCTATTACTAATATTGATCAAGCGCTCTTTAAACGATTTGGGGAGGAAACGCCTTTTGTGCTTTACTTCAAGAAGAAGGATTATTACATTGACTATATATCAGGTGCTTATAACGAAGTACCCCAAGGTGAAAAAGTAGCCATTTTCAATGAAAACGGTTTTTTGGAAATTGCCATCAATAGAGGAGCGAATGGTTCCACAGGTGGTGCAGAACAGTTATTTGGATTACACGTTAACGATATGATTCGAGTTGAATTTACACCTCCAGGCTCTCGTGACACGATAGAATCACTCTTTTAATTTATGATTACACGCATCGTTCAATTAGAATTTGAGGTGGATAAAGTCGGAGACTTTCTATCCTTTTTCGACGGAATCAATCAAATAGTAAACTCATTTCCTGGTTGCCATGGGATGAAACTCTATCAAGACATCAATTTCCCTACAAAAGTAATGACCTACAGTCATTGGGAAAGTGAAGCGGCATTAGATGTTTATCGAAACTCGGAGGCCTTTCAAGGAATATGGTCGACAATCAAGCCATGGTTTTGTGAAAAACCCCAAGCATGGAGCCTCAACGCATATTTTGATGGGTTCAATGAGCAATTAGCTTAATCCGGCCTTCCTCCTGGCGGTTTTGCATTCTTCAATTCTGAGCTTGAGAGAAAACCATCTCCATTTGAATCCAATTGATCAAAATCAGTTTGTAAGGGCCCACGAACTTCACTCTTCGACAATTTACCATCACCGTTAGCATCCATACGTGACATTAACTCATCTGAACTCGGACGATCTCCAGCGCCAGGACCTCCTTCAGGTCTTCCGCCTTGAGGCCGATTTCCTCCAGCTTGATGTTGTATTTTGAAATCATCGCTTGGTGTACCTGCCAAACACAACGGAGAAGATGGAAAATTATCAGTTATGACATAGTAATATTCCTCATTGCTATCAGGAGTTCGCCCTGTTCTCCCATTGCATTCATCAAGTAAAGATTTAGTTGAATTGTATTCATAGTCTTGGAAATAGGTGCCGTCATAAACCCCGCTTGGCGCACTCTTCCCATTTCCTTTTCGATCGCCTGATTTGAGCTGATAACCACTCTTAAGTGGCAATAGAGCCCCATCATTATCATAGCCATACTTATAGTAGATAGGAAATCCATCTGCAGCATAACCAACTTTGACCATTTCCGTTCCATCAACCCCTAATTCTTCCAAATAAGCATTCGGCGTGCCGTGGTAATGATATTTACCTCCGGGCTGCACATGCGCATTGTTGCAATCAGTTCCCAAATATCGCGTTGAAGTCAAACCGTTAATATTCCAGGCGCGATTGTTACTGCCAGTAGAAGTTCTAAAAAATTCATTCGTGTAGGGATCAATTTCAACACCATTCAACATTAGACCAAAAGACATTCCCTTTGAGAAAGTAATTCGCAGGGCCTTTTTAGGATGAAGATCCAATACATACGATTTAGCTTGAGGCTTAATGGTATTTGGATTTCCTGAATTAGGAAATGCCCCTGTCGCATGATTTGGAATATTGTTCGCTACAATTGTGCGTGTTCCCTTGTCTGAATCGATTACTTCGCTATACTCGCTATGAAAGTGACTTTCGACATCGCAGCCTTCCGTATCTAACATAATTGAAAATGTACTTATGTTATCCTGGGGTGACAACTCTGTCGTATTCACTTCTTGGGCATGTGTACAGTCAACCATTCCAACTAAAAGAAGCGCGAAGTTGAATTTAGATAATCTGACATTTCTCATGTTATAATTTTACAAGGTTCTATAGCTTAAGTGGTCATACGTCGAATTTCCTTGCGGTGAAGGAGCCGATTTCAACGAATTCGCCCTTTTTTCTCAAAAATTAAGTAACCAACTACGTCGCGATGCATTAGTAAAATGGTATAAGTCAGCTTACGAACAATAACCTTTTAATAAATCATCCATGCAGATCATCAAATACACGACGTGCATTCCAAAGGAAATCTTAATTTTGAATTCAACATCATTTACGCATAAATGAGAGCACTTTATATAAAAGAGATTCGGAGTTTCTTGAGTTCGATCATCGGATACGTTTTTATTCTGATTTTCCTCATCACTTCTGGACTCTTCCATTGGATCATTTCATCGGGAGATCTACAGACAAATTTACTTGAAGGTACTGAGGCGGACATGATTCCTTTCTTCAACCTTGCCCCTGTTATTTTTCTAGTATTAATTCCGGCAATTACCATGCGGTCAATCGCAGAAGAACGTCGAACAGGTACAATAGAACTACTCTTTACGCGTCCAATTTCGGATCTTAAAATATTACTTGCCAAGTACTTTGCGGGCGTCACGCTCTTGATTGTTGCCTTAATCCCCACCTTGATTTATTACATTTCGATGTATAATTTGGGTAGTCCGGTTGGAATAATTGACGGGGGAGCAACATTCACTTCCTATATGGGACTCATTCTGCTAGGAGCTACTTTTGTTGCCATTGGGATCTTTGCATCAACACTAACAAGTAGTCAAATTGTTGCCTTCATCCTCGCAATGTTCCTTTGTTGGTTGTTCTATACTGGTCTTGATCTTCTTGGTTCATTTAGTTTAATGGGAAGCTTTGATTCCATTATTAAATCAGCTGGGATGACCTATCATTATGATGGAATTAAGCGTGGTGTAGTCGATTCGAAAAATGTTATTTACTTCTTGTCGATGATTACTTTATTCATCTTCGGAGCATTAACAGTTATTAAATCTCTAAAACGATAGTCATGGCAGAGAAAAAGAGTGTTGTTAAAGGAATTTACAACTGGACCTTCATGGCGATTGCAATTGTGGCTGTCATCCTAGTAAATGTAATCAGCTCGTTCGTTTACACACGTGTTGACATGACCGAAGATCAGCGCTATTCATTAGCTGATGGAACCGTTGATTTTCTTGAAAACACGAAAAACTTCAAAAGTCGATTAAATATAAAGATCTACTTAGAAGGCAATTTACCCTCCGAAATAAAGCATTTCAGAGATGCGATCGAAGATAAGCTAAAAGAATTCAAACTTTACGCTGGAGACCGCATCGAATATCAGTTTATCAATCCTCAAATAGGAACTGAAGAGGAAAAACGAGTATTGTTCGAGAATATTTACGCTGAAGGAAAAGGTGTTCTCCCGATGGACCTTCTTTACATGAAGGATGGCAGTCAAACCAAAATGATGCTGTGGCCAGGAGCTGTAATGGAATATAATGGATCCACCGTCAGCACTGTACAATTCTTACCCGGATCTAGAACTGCCGAACCGTATCAATTGAATGAAGTTTATTCAATGATTCAAAACTCTATTAATAACTTAGAGTACATGCTGGTTAGCTCTATTCGCAAGTCTACACAAGAATATCGGCCACGGATCGGATTCCTGCAAGGACACGGAGAATTGGAGTTCAAGGAGACGCAGCGAGTACGAGGAATGATTTCCCCTTATTTCTCGGTTACTGACGTAGAATTGAATGACTCGCTAGGATCACTGGATAACATTGATGGATTAATTATAGCACGCCCTCAAACGAAATTTTCTCAGAAAGATTTATACCTGATTGATCAATTTGTAATGCGCGGCGGAAGACTCATGTGTTTTCTTGATCAATTAGAATTACCAGCCGACACGCTTAATGCAACGGGAAGCACACATACGACACGCTATAATATTGGCTTGGACAAGATCCTGTTCGATTATGGAATAAAAATCAAGGATAACTACGTTATTGATGCGCAATGCGGTGTTAAGATGGTACCCTTTGCAAATCAATCTGCCATCCCGTGGTTTTTCCATGTGCTTGCTACACCAAGTTCACATGCCATAACGCGTAATGTTGAACCTGTCTCACTCGAATATGCAAGTGAAATTGAATTCGTTGGAAGTAACCCGAAAGTGGAGCTTACACCAATCTTGACATCGAGCACGAATTCCGCAGCAACTGGCCTTGCGCCGATGGTCAATTTGATGATGCCAAATAATTACGGTAAGAATCCAGTGCTTGCGCCCGACCCGACAGATTCGAATAATATGACTCATCTTGCTGGATTAGCCGAAGGTTGGTTTGAATCAGCGTTTAAAACTCGACTAGTGGAGGCTTTTGCGAATAATCCTGACGCTAAAATGCTCAAGAAAAGCACCAAAGAAGGAAAGGTAATGGTTATTGGAAATGGGCGATTTATTGCTAATAAGTATGACTCTATGTTGAATCGTCAAGGAACAGCAATGATGTACCGCCCAAGACAATTAAACGACCTTCAATACAATGAGGATATGGCACGATTGAAGATCCAACATTTCTTTGGAAATCAGGAGTTCTTTCAGAATGTGACCGATTACATGATGGGTGATAACTCTGTGCTAGACCTAAGAAGTAGACAGATTGAAATTCACGAAATGGATAATGAAAAGGTAAAGAATGACGGAACTTTCTATAAGCTCATGAATGTCGGACTTCCCATCGTAATTATTCTTCTATTCGGCTTTGTAATGAGCTATATGCGTAAACGAAAGTATGCACGCTAATTCGATATTAATATGAAAAAACTAGTCATTTTACTTGTAGCTATTGGTGGTCTCGCTGTGTTGGTATGGTACATTACGACACTTTACGAGACTCAAGGAAAGTCGGACACAGAGCTGATTGAATTTGCTATCAAGGACGTTTCAACCGTAGACAAGGTTATTATCACCGATAAATTCGCAAGGAGTTTCGAACTCAGAAAAGAAGGTGAAGTCTGGACAGATAAAAATGGTGACTGTATCACACAAGAAAACGCTGAGTTTGTCTTGGATGCACTTGAGAACATTGAATTCAAAGGATATTTGCCAGATAGTTCACATGCGAATTATACCCGGATGATGACTGCTCAACATGTCAAAGTTGAAATTTTTCAGAATGGAGAATGGACGAAGACGTGGTATCTAGGACCTGCTGCTTCAGACCATTATGGACAAATTATGTTGTTAGATTCGAAGGAGTTTGGACAGAGCGACATTCCGGTTTTGATGAAAATTAAAGGAATGAATGGAATCATAGAGCCACGTTTCTTTGCTGATGCACGTCAATGGGCATGCACAAACATATTCTCTGTACCTGTTGAACAAGTCTCAGCTGTAGAGGTGAAATTTCTTCAGGAACCGGAGAGAAGCTTCAAGGTGACAAAAAACGGCGCTGATTTAAAAGTATATCAGCAGGGAAAGAGATTAATAGAAGCACGACCTGATATGACATTTCGCTATTTGAATAATTTCAAAAAAATACATTACAATCTTCAAAATTTCGAATTAACTCCGAAACAGGTTGATAGTGTTAAGCTCTCGACTCCATTTGCTACGCTTAGGTTGAAAGAAACATCTGGTAAAAGCACACTACTCAAGTGTTATAGAATTAGTAACATTCAGAGGACAGACACTGATTTTGGGGCCGTGAGAGATGTCAATCAAGATAAGTTTTGGTGCGTGCTCGGAGATGGATCAATCGTGAAGTGTCAATATTTTGTATTCAACCCACTGCTTATGGGACACATTTATTTCCCAATGGATGTCAGCATGCTCGATACTGAAGATGGCATCCGAGAACGTTGATTTCTTTGTTGATAACTCGCTAAAAAAACGAAGGGTGTGATGCGGCACTCTGAAGCGAATTTGATAATTTTGAAGTTGTCAAAAAACGCCGAACAATGAATTTTGTAATATCGAGTGCCACGCTATTGAAATACCTTCAGGGAATCTCTGGAGTTCTTAGCACAAGTAACACACTACCAATTCTTGATAATTTCCTTTTTGAAATTGAAGATGGTCGCTTAACTGTGTCAGCTTCTGATTTGGAAACTACCATGCGTACATCCCTAGAGATTGAAGCTAAGGAGGAAGGTAAAATTGCCATTCCTGCGAAGTTACTTTTGGAAGTTTTGAAAAACTTACCAGATCAACCCTGTACATTCTTAGTTGATGATGCAACTTACTCTATTGAAATTGCCTACGACAACGGTAAATCGAAAATGGTCGGTTTTAATGGAGATGATTTCCCAAGAATCCCGATTTTAGACAACGCTAATTCAATTAAAATATCAGGAAGTATTCTCGCCAATGCAATTAATAAAACGTTGTTTGCTACTGGGGTTGACGATCTTCGTCCAGTGATGAGCGGGGTATTTTGTCAATTCTCTCCAGAGAGCATTACTTTCGTTGCGACAGACGCACACAAATTAGTTCGCTATACACGTACGGATTCTCAAGCTGATGGAAGTTCATCTTTCATCCTTCCAAAAAAGCCTCTTAACCTTCTGAAAGGAAACTTAAAAGGTGACGAGGAAGTACAATTAGAGTATAACGATTCGAATGCAGTTTTCACTTTTAACGACATCGTTCTTGTATGTCGATTGATTGATGGAAAGTATCCAAATTACGAAGCGGTCATTCCAAAAGAAAATCCGAATGTTCTTACGATTGATCGACTTCAATTTTTGAGCTCAATTAAGCGCGTTTCGATCTTTGCGAATAAAACAACACATCAGATAAAATTGAAACTTGCAGGATCTGAATTATCTCTTTCTGCTGAGGACATTGATTTTGCGAATGAAGCGAATGAACGATTAACGTGTAATTATTCTGGTGAAGACTTAGAAATAGGTTTCAATTCGCGCTTCCTTATGGAAATGTTGAATAATATTGATTCTGCAGATGTTCGCTTAGAAATGAGTGAATCAAGTCGTGCTGGATTACTCATTCCATCGGAGCTTGCAGAAAGCGAAGACATCCTTATGCTAGTTATGCCAGTGATGTTGAATCGCTAGGTTTTAAACGATATAGATATTAAGAGCTCACCTTTTGGTGGGCTTTTTTTATGCCCCTTTGCGGACATTAAAATATACATACCGGAAGCAGTACTCAATTTATCTTGCCCTCAAGCGTTAACAGCTTCATGAAGTCCTTCCTCTTACTCTCATTCGTGCTATTCTCAACCATACTATCGGCTCAGGATTCGAAGGGTAGTCTAATCATGAAAAAATGGTACTATTGCGACACGAACGGACTTGATCCATCGAGCATTCAAAGCATCGTTCTTTATGCTGAAGAAATTGCATGTAGTAATTCAAAGCATCGGTTCTTTTGGGAATTCACTCCAAACCATCATCTCTCATGGGACTTTCACGGCCCATCTAAAGAATCGCCTTATGGAGGTAGGATTGGATCAATCTTCCGTTCTACTGGGAGTTCATGGTCTATCGATATGAACACCCTAATAATAGCTACCGATCAATTCATTTTTGAAGTCATCTCAGAAGACTATCTGCTTTTACGAAGGATCGATGATTAAATTGACTTCTTCTTTCGCTTGAAATAAAGTGCATCCACGTAAACCAACAACTTCATTGAGATGCTATTCGACTGAGGTTGATTGAATATCGTACTAAAGGTATCGAAGTAAGATGGAACCAATCCATTTTGCGAATTGAAAATATTGTTCTTATACAAGATCTTCAGCTCACTCCCGGGGAAAATGATCCATCGGAAATTCAAATCTACTGTGAAGGCATTGTAATTCGTATTGTGATCTGATTGCCCAGTATCATTCACTGGAAAATAGTTCGTTTCTCTCGTCTCACCTTCATCGATCAGCTCTTTAAAATATCGATATTCGACTTGTTGCCAATAATGCCTCAATCTTAAATCGAGTCCCATGCGCTTTGTAAATACATACTCAAGCTGGAGTGAATTTTCCGTTATTTGACGGTCTCGATATCCGAGTAGAATTTCATCGCTGTAATTTTCATCCAACGCTGCGACGTAGCCAACATCATGCACTATAAATTCCCATTCCGACCTAAGGCTAAAAAACATCTTATCAGACACACGAACGCGCGGACTAAAACTAGCATTCATGATTTTCTGAGCTGAACCTGTGTATTGTAAAAATCCATAGTTCCCACTAAACGCTAGTCGTTTGCTGAAATCAGTTGAGATAAAACCGCTTAATCTGCCACTCGGGCCAAAAGTAACTTCCTTCCCAAATTCTCTAGATTCAAAATGATCAATTTCCCCGAACGGCAATACACTGGCAGTTAATCCATAGGTAGTAAATCGCTTACTCGTCCCGATGAAGTCAATCTCCATTCCACCACTCGAATATACTTGTGGCTTATAAAGCTGACTGTAATACATACCAAACGATACCGATTTCCGCAAGAAGTATTTACCAGCAGCAAAGTCCCGCCAATTTAAACGACTTCCCACAAAGCGTTCATTATTATTAAATAAGAATCCCAAATCATTCGGATCGTAAGTATCACTCTCTTCGTAGTAATCAAAACCAAAGCCCCAAGTCCCCGAAACCTTATCCAAACTCATTCCAGCGCTATGACCGTAACTCGGTTCACCATCTTCAAAAACAGAAGAAATCTTGACCTCAGAGTTAATTTTATATTTCCTATCCTTCGAGAATAAAGTAGCTTCTAATACAGACACATTTGCATCTCTACTTGCACCAGCTCTCATCACATTCGTGTTTACGAACGACACTTTACTGTTATTCTTTAAATTTTGAGAGAGAACAAACACATTGTAATTAGTCAACGGATGCGTTGATACTGTTCTTTCAATACCATTTGAATCTGCAATAACCCCATGGAGTTGTCGCTCTATCGCATTAAATACGCCAATTCCAAGACCCTTATTCGTTCGACCTGAAACCTTTGTTCCATTGATCATTGATGCTAGATCAGGATTACTAACAACTGTCTCTCCAGCATTCTCATCTACCGCATCAAAAGGTGCATTGTAATTAAATGGCTGAGCGCCTATCCTTCTTGAATAAAAGACGCCGCCAATACTAAACAAATCAGTTCCTTCTAAGAAAAACGGACGATTCTCATCAAACCTCACTTCAAATGGACCAAGATTAAGCACCTGTTTATCCGAAGTTGTTTGTCCAAAATCAGGAATCAGAGTCATGTCCAACGTGAAGGCATCGTTAAGTCCGTATTTTAAATCCAAACCGCCTGTAAGTCGATCTCGCCAGACTTGTTGCTCTAGTGAATAGTCATACGCGTTCTCTAGATATCCGGTCGCATAAGGTGTAAACGAGAGGCGCAACGGTGATTTAATATCTCGAATTCCGAGTAGTTTCCCCGATTGTGTTATTGACCCAAAAACAGCAGGATCAACAGGATTCCAATAAGATCGTTCCCTGTCTCTTCGCACGCTACGAACGAAATTAACATTCCACTCTTGTACTTCTTGGGTAGGAAATCTCAATGCAGAAAATGGAATTTTCATTTCAAAAGACCATCCATATTCTTGTTTTTTCACAACACTTTTCCAAACCGCATTCCACGAAAAATCGTTTCTTCCAGTAAACAATTCATCTTCTGTAAATAACAATCCATCTATTTCAACGCCAGCCGCTGTAACAGCAAACACAAATGCGTTAATATTATTTCCATAGGGATCAATTGTCACACCGAAAACATCAGCATTCCCCGGGTCATCTCGTTGAGAGAGCGAATAACTTACCGAATCGGGAGAAGGATCATTCAATTCACCGGCAATGTAGAGTGCGTTATCATCGTAACTCACTCGTATATTGGATTTGTATCTGGATTGATTACCAAATTCAGGAAATCCAGTAGTGAAGTCACCTGCGATTTCTGAATTTGCCCATGCAGTTTCCGATAGTTCTCCATCTAACTTAATCTCGCTAGAAAGTCGTTCTGAGGTATAGGTAACTTGTGACCATCCATTGAAGGATAACATTATTGCAATAACCGGCAGTACATATAGGTAACGTCGCATATTCAAAATAAAGATAGCGGCACAAAATTAGCAAATCCAACGCCAATAGAGCACCTGTCAACCACATTATGGTACCACTCATCATAGTTTACGCAACCTTCTGCACCCTACTCATTCAATTTCAATCGATAACATCCTGTGGACAAATTGTGCTTCACGGCTCCAACTGGTGCATAAGGCATGTCAATAACCTCACTTGCATCAAATGGTACTGGACTAATTCCAGTTCTTAAAAAGAATGATTCATCCCGCGGCCCAACTGTTACCTGATATCCATTATCGAATTTGACGAGCTTGATGCTCCCTCCTTTCAGATCAACTTTTGTTTCACCTCTACCCAGCTTCACATAGCGCACTTTTCCAGGTTTCACTTTTGCATAAGCCCCAGTCATAAAATCTAAACCATCTGTCTTACCATTTTCGGCAGTATGCAAACAAGTGATTGAATTTCCCTCCTTGATTGTTATGCAGAGTTCACTAGAATTGAAAATCACCATCTCACTCGATATAATGTTCTGGTAACGTATAATTTGAACTGCCACAAGTAGGGCTATCGATAGAACATATACGACTTTTAATAACAGCCTCTTGGCTTTAATTGTGATGAGAAGTAACAATATGAAATAAGCGAGTCCAACAAAGTATCCAGGTAATGTAAACCCAAGCGCCACAGAGCCTGATAAATTTTCTATTGCCTCTACGAAGAGAATCATAGCTGTCAATGCAACCCCTAGGAATAGCCCAACTAATTTCCCGACAATACTTATCCAATTAGTTGCAAATAAAAATAGCCCAACACTTAAGATTAACCCTGCAAAGACCATCATTCCAACATTTGTGAGCAGAAAATAATTTGGAAATTGATGAAAATAATACAGCGTCAGAGGTAATGTGAATAGCTGTGCTGATAAACCCACGGCTGAACCCTGCCACACCTTTCGGATCCATTTATTCTTAATGTAAAACGCTGATTCAATTGATTTATAAAGCACCAAGATACCGATCATCGCCATGTAGGACAATTGAAATCCGATATCGTAAATAAGGAGAGGATTATAGAATAGCATCAGACATGCTGAGAACAATAATATATTCAAACCGTTCGTCTTACGACTGTACATTCGACCAAGTGCCAATAATGTAAACATGATTGTGGCTCGAACTACAGATGGGGAGAATCCGACGATCGCGGCGTAGACCCAAAGAATAATAAGCGCGATGACAATTGCCAAATTCTTCTTAATGATCTGCGGAAATCTTCCCAGAAGAAACAATAAAATTTCAAGAATGATACCTACATGAAGTCCGGATACAGCCAAGACATGCATTGCACCAGCGGAACTAAAACTTTTCTTAGTCTCAGGACGTAATAACGACTTATCACCGAGTATTAATGCCTTTGCCACGGCTAAATTGGACGATTCAAGGTTATTACCAAGAACCTCATCCAACTTTTCGCCGATCAATGTGCGAATATTATCATACCACGAAGGTTGACTGTGCCCAAGATGGAGGTATTGGCTTTCATCCATGAAGGCAATGCTGTACATATTTTTGCTATTCCAATAATGCCTGGCGTCAAACTCGCCTGGATTGTGCTTGTTCTCTATCAACTTAATGGAGCCATGAAATAGGATCTGATCATACGCCCGAATTGCGGAAGCATTGCTATAGATTAAGATTTTCTCCTTGTGAGGCACGTAGGAGTCTTCACCTAGAATAGCTACTGTTTCACAAACCATTCGACTCCAAAGAGATTCAGAATTATCGACTTCCAATACGTTCAGAAGCATCGAAGCTTCACCGTTTTTATCGCCATTACCAATTGCTCGGTCCTTATATCGGTAGAAATCCACCGAATTACTTCCTAAGAAGATCATTCCAACGACAATTGCAACTGGGAAAACCGGATTCAACGACCTCTTCAATAAAAGCAAGGCGATTGACGCTATCAAAATAGCGATAAGCAACCAAGACATGCCTTCTGAAATATCGTATAAATCACCGAGTAAGACGCCTAGCGCAAATAAAGGCGTGATATAAATAAAAGGTTTCGCGTAAAATTTCATATTCGGATCTATGTGCGGGCCACATTGTATACAAATCCCTAGTGATTGTTATTTCAACTAATTTAATGATTTACACGGAATTCGCTATTTTTTCTACGCACTGAAAGCTGAATATTTAAACAATTCCAGACAAAATAAGGGTTGAATCCTTCAATATTCTAAGCAGTGGCAAAGCCTATTCTCTCCATTTTTATTTAGACCAAATTCAGGGGCATTAATGCCACCGAAATATTGAATCTTTCACTATCTTTGCCGCTTAAACATTACGCACACAATGATTGATATTACGCTTCCAGATGGCTCAATAAAGCAAGTTGACAAAGGGACTACCGCAATGGATATTGCCATGGGTATCTCTGAAGGTCTTGCAAGAAATGTACTAGCAGCAAAAGTGAATACCGAGGTGGTTGATGCAAACCAACCAATTGATTCGGACGCAACGTTGCAATTGCTTACATGGAAGGACACCGAAGGTAAATCGACGATGTGGCACTCTTCTGCCCACTTAATGGCGGAGGCAATTGAATTCTTTTATCCAGGAGTTAAATTGGCGATTGGACCTCCAATCAAGAATGGATTCTACTATGATGTAGATTTTCTCGACTATACAATTTCTGAGCACGATCTTGAAAAGATTGAGCAAAAGATGAAAGAACTTGGGAAGCAAAAAAATAAGTTCATTCGCAAGGAAATATCAAAAGCGGAGGCAATAGCCTACTTCGAAGGAAAAGAAGATCCATATAAATTAGAATTATTGAATGATCTAGAGGATGGAACAATCACGTTCTATACTCAAGGTGAATTCACTGATTTATGTCGTGGGCCACATATCCCACATACTGGATTTATCAAATCCGTAAAGTTAACAGCTATTGCTGGTGCATACTGGCGTGGAGATGAGAAGAACAAACAGTTAACACGAATCTATGGAATTACGTTTCCAAAGAATGCTGAACTGAATGAATACCTTGAAAAGGTCGAATTAGCCAAAGCACGAGATCACAGAAAATTGGGTAAAGAGTTAGATCTTTTTGCATTTTCTCAACGCGTTGGTCAGGGACTTCCTCTATGGCTTCCGAAAGGAGCGGCTTTGCGTGAACGTTTGGAGAATTTCTTAAAAAAAGCACAGAAAGCGGGTGGATACGATCAAGTAATCACACCACATATTGGAAGCAAGGAACTTTATGTATGTTCTGGTCATTACGCTAAGTATGGCGCAGATTCGTTTCAACCGATAGGAACACCAAACGAAGGAGAGGAGTTCTTATTGAAGCCGATGAACTGTCCACATCACTGTGAGATTTTCAATGCGCGACCTCGTTCATACAAGGATCTCCCATTGCGTTTTGCTGAGTTTGGTACTGTATACCGCTATGAACAATCTGGCGAATTACATGGCTTGACAAGAGTTCGTGGATTTACACAAGATGATGCACATATATTCTGCACGCAAGACCAAGTTAAAGAGGAGTTCAAAAAAGTAATCGACCTTGTCCTTTATATTTTCAAAACATTGAACTTTGAAAACTTCAGGGCTCAAGTTTCACTCAGAGACAAAGAAACTCCGGATAAATACATCGGGAATGACGAGAACTGGGACAAAGCAGAGCGTTCAATAATAGAAGCTGCAGATGAAAAAGGGCTGACTACTTTTGTGGAATATGGAGAGGCTGCTTTCTATGGCCCTAAGCTTGATTTCATGGTAGAGGATGCTCTTGGGCGTGAGTGGCAACTGGGAACTATCCAAGTTGATTACAACCTGCCTGAGCGTTTCGAACTAGAATATACAGGGTCAGATAATCAAAAACACCGCCCGGTAATGATTCACCGTGCACCCTTCGGATCTATGGAAAGATTCGTGGCTGTGCTACTCGAACATTGTGGTGGTGACTTCCCATTATGGTTAACAACAGATCAAGTTGCCATTCTACCGATAAGCGAAAAATACAACGATTACTGTGAAAAGCTTTTGCAATTACTAAATAATTCCGATATTCGCGGATTCGTTGACGACCGTAACGAGAAGGTAGGTAAGAAAATACGTGAATCTGAGTTAAGTAAGATTCCATTCATGCTCATAATTGGAGAGAAAGAAGTTGCAGACAATGCAGTTTCAGTACGCCAAAGAGGAATGGAAGACCGAGGCTCAATGGATGTAGAAAGCTTTATCCAACTGATGAACGATACGATTAATAACGAGTTAGCTTTAAACGATAATTAAATAAATGAGAAGACCACATCGAAAGAAATTTGTTCGCAGAGAAGAAACAGCGAAGCATAGAATTAACGATAAAATTTTAGCACCCGAGATTCGTCTTGTATTGGATGGGGCAGAGCCGCTAGTTATATCTGTTAAAGAAGCGCTCGCAATGGCGGACAAAGAAGATATGGATTTGGTCGAAATCTCACCTAAAGCGAATCCTCCTGTTTGTAAATTATTGGACTACAAAAAGTTCTTATACAATCAGAAGAAGAAGCAGAAGGAATTAAAAGCAAAACAAAGTAAAGTTGTCATCAAGGAGATCCGTTATGGACCTAATACTGATGACCACGATTTCAACTTTAAATTAGCTCACGCTAAGAAATTCCTTGAAGAAGGAAGTAAGTTGAAGGCATATGTATTCTTTAGAGGTCGAACAATTGTGTTCAAGGACCGTGGAGAAATTTTATTACTTCGATTGGCGCAAGAGCTAGAAGATTACGGAGTGGTTGAGCAAATGCCAAAATTAGAGGGGAAACGCATGACAATCATGATCAACTCTAAAAAGAAGTAGCGATAGCTACTGATCTGGACTGAATCATAAAATTCAGGAAGGGTTGGAAGAGCTACTGATCTGGACTGAATCATAAAATTCAGGAAGGGTTGGAAGAGCTACTGATCTGGACTGAATCATAAAATTCAGGAAGGGTTGGAAGAGCTACTGATATGGACTGAAATATAAAGTTCAGGAAGGGCTGAAAGGCTTAAACTGAATTATGATAGATAGAATTAAAGAGCAGTATAGCGGTAACTTAAAACTAAAGAGAGATGCCAAAAATGAAAACTAAATCTAGTGCAAAGAAGAGATTCAAAATCACTGGAAGCGGTAAAATTAAAAGAAAGCATGCGTTTAAGAGTCACATTCTAACGAAGAAGACGAAGAAACAAAAGCGAAACTTGACACACGACGGTCTTGTTCACAAAGCAGACACGCCGAATATCAAGCAACAATTGTGTATGAAATAATTCCGATCGTCGGAATTATTTTACAAAGGTAAATGTTAACCAAGTAATGAGTACCCAAGTCAGCTGAAACAGTGCTGCACTCTTTATTAAAAACAAATTATTATGCCAAGATCAGTAAATCATGTCGCTTCCAAGGCTCGTCGTAAGACGATCATGAAGCATGCAAAAGGTTACTACGGACGTAGAAAAAACGTTTGGACAGTAGCAAAGAACGCCGTTGAAAAAGGGTGGGAATTTGCATATACAGGACGTAAACAAAAGAAAAGAAACTTTCGCGCATTGTGGATTACGCGTATTAACGCAGGTACACGTCAGCACGGAATGAGCTACTCTCAATTCATGGGATTAGTTAACAAGAGTGAAATGGAGTTGAATCGCAAAGTTCTTGCAGATTTAGCAATGAATCACCCTGATGCTTTTAAAGCAGTCGTTGACTCCGTGAAGAAGTAAATTATTAACATCGCTATACTATTAAAACGTCTCGATTTTATCGAGGCGTTTTTTTTGTGCCCAATAATTTACTGTTAGAAGAAAATCAACCTATTATTACCTAGAGTAATAACCGTCTTGAATCCTATATATCACATAATTGAAGGTGGTGATTTACACCTTTGGGCGCCCAATAAATATTCAGCAATAGTCTACTAAATCGATTCCGTAAGTTCCTTAGCGTTTATCACGCATTGCAGAATCCGGTAACGACAATCCTAACTCTTTTTCAATTCGAAAAAGAGGCTTGGGCATTCCATTTTTGAGCTATAAAAAACTGCATTCATGACGATATAACCATCCAAGAGTGACGCTTGATTGAGTGTGGCTAATGAATTCTAAACCTCTACTTTCACATCTCAAACAATAAAACCTAGGAACATGAAAAGAATTTTTACTATCGTACTAGCTGCAGTTACATTTGCGCAATTTTCAGTAGCTCAAGTCGGAGCTGTAGCTCAAGACTTCACAGTAACCGACATTAACGGTACTACACACAACTTATATAGTATTCTTGACAGCGGAAAAGTTGTCGTATTGGACTGTTCAGCGACATGGTGCTCGCCTTGCTGGGGATTCCATTCGCAAAACTACTTACATGACATTCATGCTCAGATGGGACCAAACGGAACAGATGAAGTACGTGTAATCTTTTATGAAGCGGATGCCACAACAAACACGGCTGATTTAAACGGAACTGGATCAAATACTCAAGGTGACTGGGTCACGGGTGTTGACTACCCGATCGTAGATGAACAAAGCATCTCATTAAGCGGTTCAAACTATTGGCCACTAGGATACCCAACTATTAATGTAATCTGCCCTGGTGACAGAAAAATTAAAGGTGACTTATTTGATGTATGGAACTCAGGTGATCCAACTGGATCTTTGGCTGCTATGATTGGTGTTATTAACTCATGCCCTGAAACTACTTTGTCTTCGGATGAATTGAGCATCAGTGAGACAGCACTCTTCCCAAACCCATCAAACGGAGAAGTATCTGTATTATTTAACGCAGCGGCTGCAAACAACGTTTCTATTGAAGTATCAAATCTTCTAGGACAAGTTGTTTACTCTGAAGCATTAACTTCAGTAGTTGGAGACAACACAGTTGAGCTTTCATTAACTGATTTGAACGCTGGGCAGTACATTGTAACAATCAATAACGGAACAACACAATCTGTACGTAAATTGCAGATCAAGTAATTGTTTCTAGCATAAAATTTAGAAGACTCTCCTGGCATTCGTTTGTCAGGGGAGTCTTTCGTTATAACCGGAAAGATAAAGCTTGTCCTTCTCGATACACTTCAGATTCCTCCTTTTTCGGATTAGAATCACTCGCATTGACATAACACTAAAATAGACTTATGTCAGTTCGAGTCCGAGACGTCAGGAGCGTCTATCGAGAACAACAGTCCAAATATATAATGCTAATACCTTTGCTTGAGAATCGTATCTTTGATTTATAATCAAATCATGTGAGACGTTCCTATCCAATTCTTCTTCTGACAACAATCTTCATAGTTAGTTATGCCTGCGGAGAAGATAAATCCTCGATCGATATAACGATTGCCAATCAATATGAACAGGACACCACACAAGTTCAGGTACCCAATCCTGTTCTTCGAGGAGATAGCACCTTCAATATTCTCTTCAAGGAAAACCCGATTGAGGTCATCGTAAAAATGCCCACTGAAGCTTTTATTGGAACCATTATCGTTCTTCCCGGTTGGAATTTCCCAAATACAGGATGGTGTGATAGTACCGAACTTTGCACAGAAGCTTTGGCTAGAGGTTACGTATTAATACTTCCTCAGATGGGGAAAAGCATTTACTGTGATCATATCTATCCTCAAACTAGAAGTAGTTGGCTCTCCTACCCTACGCGCTCATGGATGAAAGACGAAATGATTCCGTTCATTCAAGACAATTTCGCACTATTATTAACAGAACAACCCAATTTCACCCTTGGCCTATCCACAGGTGCCCGTGGAGCGACATTACTAGCATTGGATATGCCTGAACTTTTTGATGGCTGTGCAGCCCTATCTGGAGATTTCGATCAATCAGCATTTCCTAAAGACAATTTATACATAGGATATTACGGGCAAATGAGTCAATTCAAAGACCGCTGGACTGTAGACGATAATATTATTACGGCTATTGATAAATTAGAAGTACCGATGTATGTCGGTCATGGTACTAAAGACAAAGTCGTCGACATTCAACATTCAAACCTCTTCGTTAAGGCAATGGAAATAGCTGGCAAAGAATATGAATATCATATTGATGATACCGCAGGACATACTTATTCCTATTGGAATTCAGAAGTTGGTGCAATGCTAGACTACTTTGGATCCTTAGATAAAAAAGATTAGATCAACGCCGGCGGAATTCTTGACTACTTTAGTCGATCAACAGAATTCTGTATCATCGAGTGATCGTAGCTTGAAGAATGAGCCATTTTCATTGTATCCAGATGCAGACCCGTCAGAAGCTTAGTCATTCTCGATACAATTCAAAAACCTGCTAGCCTCAGTTTCCAATCACTCGAATTGACTCTAACCTACTTCTTCTTAGCTTTCATCAAGTTAGACACTCCTTTCATATATTGATAACCAATACCAAACGGAAGGTCC
Source organism: Flavobacteriaceae bacterium (assembly GCA_047624355.1). Classification (GTDB taxonomy): domain Bacteria; phylum Bacteroidota; class Bacteroidia; order Flavobacteriales_D; family Crocinitomicaceae; genus UBA4466. Next base: position 26,505 of record JBLHPQ010000044.1, read on the forward strand.
TTTACTCCCTCACCTTTGTATGCTTCTTTGAGATCCAGCTGTTGACGCTCAGCAAATAAAGAAATTGGATTTTGGAAATGTCCATAGTAAGTCAAATCCCATTTGCTCTCATCAAAATACTTAATCGGAATTCCTGAATCATCCTGAAGAACGTACTCGCAATTGTCCAAGATGATATTTCTAACGATGCTAAACGTCGGGCGATGCATCAAGTAAGATGCTGATTTTAAATAAGTCGATTTCATTTTCAATGAATTCAGGTAGGCAACAAAATCCTTGCGATCCTCTAATCCCTTTGCTACTAAACCTCCACGACTCACATACGGCTTGTTCTGAAGATTTACAGCAAAATAGGTTAACGTGCGCACTTGTTCAGCGCCATCTCGTTTGAAATAATAACGATTCCCGAAGTAAGTTGAATCCGGCATATCATCAATTTCCGTCGTCAATTCTCCACTTGCTGTAACACCGACAATTTCCTGGAACAATACAGTATGACCAGTTCTATTCATGAATTGCATCAATACTGGGAGCGTTCCATCCACCTCGCCATTGAAATCGTTTGCCATAGCAATTGTTCGGAAGAAACTCTTCCCGAGGATCATATGCATAGAACGGCGTACACCATTCAAGTAAACTTGATCCTTACCTTCTGCAGATTTTTCAATCATATCTGGATACGTCCCAATTGGTTCTAATCCAATCATTACAATGTTCTCATGCTCTGGAAAGAATACGTCTGCATGTAAGAAATCAGGTCCAGAAAAAGGATAAAATAAGGTACCGCCCCCTTCATTAGCTTCGCCCATTTCTGATTTCGACCATTCCCTCATTACCGGAAGTTTTTCATTTGTCTTCTTCCAAAGTCCATCCATGGATGTTTTGTAGGATTGCCATGTACTTTTCGCTTCTAGTGAATTCAAAAAAGATGAAGTACCACCTTCAACTCCAGCCACAAAATTAGAGAGGTCAGCAAACTTTGTATCCTCAGGATAAGTGACATCTTCCACAGGAATATTCATTGTAGAATCTTTGTCAGTTATATCCGCAGTATCAGAAGTGCCTGCTGATTCAGCGCCACATGCGGTTAGTAGTGCAGCAATTGAGAGGTAGACTAGTTTTTTCATAACAATGAATGGTGTTTATACAAATTTGCTCATTTAAATTCAGTCTCAATTGTTTATGATAAAAAAAAAGTACT
>JBLHPQ010000045.1:0-27634 GCA_047624355.1 Flavobacteriaceae bacterium
ATCCACCATCCGTTCCAACGAACAATTTGTCTGGATCTTTAATGTCAAACCATATATCGTGAATATCTGGGTGCATTGACCCAAGTCCTTTAAAGGTATTTCCACCATCTCTACTTACCGAACCGAATAATCCAGCCTTCATTACCATATTTGGATTTGTAGGATGAACAACTATTCTTGCAAAGTAGAACGGGCGAATAGTCAACGCAAAGTCAGCGTTGGTATGTGTCCACGACGCACCAGCATCATCAGATCTGTACATTCCACTTTTTGAAGCATCTTCTGCCTCAACAACTGAGTACAATATTTTAGAATCAGAAGGAGCAATTGTAATCGCTATTCTTCCGAATTGTCCTTCTGGAAAACCTTTATGAATTTTGTTCCAGGTCTTTCCGCCATCAGTTGTCTTGTACAAAGCACTAGAAGCTCCACCAGAGCTAAAGGACCATGCAGTTCTTCTATGCTCCCAAAACGAAGCATACATGATATCGGCATTATTTGGATCCATTACTAGATCAGCGCAACCGGTATTTTCATCGATGTAAAAAATCTTCTCCCAAGTTGTTCCGCCATCTGTTGTCTTATAGACTCCGCGATCTGCGCTTTCACCCCAAAGAGCTCCTTGAACTCCAACAAATAACACATCTGAATTGTCCGGGTGAATTTCAATTGAACTGATACGATCGGAATTTTCTAATCCCATCATTTTCCAGCTCCTACCACCGTCAGTAGTTTTATAGATTCCATCTCCAACTGAAGTACTATTTCTAGTCCATACTTCTCCTGTTCCAACCCAAATGGTCTTATCTGGAGATTTTGGATCGATGGCAATTGTGCCAATCGATTGACAATGCTCATCAAAAATAGGATTGAAGTGTACACCGCCATCCTGTGACTTCCAAACGCCACCTCCAGCAGTTCCAATAAAAATTGTTTTGTTGTCTGTTGGATGGCCTTCAATATCACTGACACGACCGCTCATAAGCGCTGGACCAATATGTCTAGCTTTGAGTCCTCCAAAGAGATCGTCTCCTTTCAAATCGGACATAGTTTGTCCTATTGCTGAACCACTAAGTAGCAGCAAGCATGCACCTATAGCTTTAATCATTACTGATGATTTTAATAAGAATGAATTGAATTACTCTCCTGGAAATGCAAATAAGCTGTCCTCAACTTCTGGATTTAACTCAACTTCTGTGATTTCCACTGTTTGACCTTCACCATCTTCCAATCCTTGTGTGATCGAAAACGGGAAGTACAATCCATCTACTTCTTGGTAATCACTAAATGTAGTTACTGACATCTCTCCAGCCATCTCTCCAGATAACATTTCTTGTTTAATCTGAACGGGCACATAATTCTCGGTATCAAAATAGAAGTATGAAATATTCTCCATTTCTTCCTCATCTACTAACGTAGTTCCTTTTGTCAATTTCAGAACAAAGCAATCGATTCCATCAACATTTTCATTTTCCATCAACTCAACAGAATATCCATTTTCCTCATAGTTTAAGAATGGATCTGGATAATCCTTGCTCTCTCGTTTAACGTTCTCTGTTTGTTCTGAATCAGATTTCTCAGCTGACATACTTTGGAAATTCGTTCCCCAAGCAACTTCACCATCAAATGCATCTTGTGCTAAGTCCATTCCCATCACAGAAAATGTTGTGATCGCACGTCCGTCTTTCATCGAATAGATTTCTAATGGAATATCCATTCCCTGCATAGAAACTCCAGCAGTCATTTTATATCCTTCAAGTGCATTCCATGCATCTCTTCCACCAGTATTCTCAAAATACGTGTCAAGGATTGATTCTACAGTTGCATCTTGGGCCATGCTCATCGCTGAGATCGACATAACGGCTATTGATAATAATATCTTTTTCATGTTTAGCTTTTTTAGTATGAGCAAGTTTACATAGAATAAGTTACAGAAAGGCAGTCTATTTTATAAACGGTTCGATCTAGAGGTTAGGGAGTGATTAAAGCATTCTAAACGAAAAAGCCCTGATTCGATTGAATCAGGGCTTTTCAAAATTATGTATAATGATTACAATCCGAATGCAGCTTTCACTTTATCAACGTAATCTAATTTCTCCCATGTAAATAATTCTACATCCATTGTTTTAGGTTCTCTTCCTGGAGCAGTAAATGTTTTTGTAACGACCTCATTTATTCTACCCATGTGACCGAAAGCAGCTGTTTCAGAATACATTGGGTTTCTCAATTTCAAACGTTGCTCGATGAAGTAAGGACGCATATCGAAAATCTCAGAAATCTTTTGTGCGATCTCACCATCTGTCATATCGATGTTCGATGTTCTGTATGTGTCCACAAATAGACCACAAGGTTCTGCTACACCAATTGCGTAAGAAACTTGTACAAGCACCTCGCTACACAATCCTGCCGCAACCAAGTTCTTTGCAATGTGACGCGTTGCATATGCTGCAGAACGGTCAACCTTTGAAGGATCTTTTCCAGAGAATGCTCCACCACCGTGTGCACCTTTCCCACCGTATGTATCAACAATGATCTTTCGACCAGTCAATCCAGTATCTCCATGAGGACCTCCAATTACGAAGATTCCAGTTGGGTTGATGTGGTATTGAATATCGTCTGTGAACAATTTTTGAATCTCAGGAGAACATTTCGCTTTCACACGACCGATTACGATCGTTACGATATCCGCTTTGATTTTCGCCAACATTATCGCTTCCGCATCAAAATCGTCGTGTTGTGTTGAAACAACAATCGTATCTATTCTTTGTGGTACGTTATCGTCAGAGTACTCAATCGTAACTTGCGACTTTGCATCAGGCCGTAAATAAGGAATCAACTCCAAATTGTTGTTACGAATATCAGACATCTCACGAAGAATCATGTGCGCTAGATCTAATGCTAACGGCATGTAATTCTCAGTTTCGTTTGTCGCATAACCAAACATCATTCCTTGGTCACCTGCTCCTTGATCTTCAGGATTAGCACGCTCAACTCCTTGATTAATATCCTCAGACTGATCGTGAATCGCTGAAAGAATACCACAAGAGTTAGCATCAAACATATATTCAGACTTCGTGTATCCGATTCTATGAATCGTTTCACGCGCAATTTTTTGTACATCAAGGTAAACCTCCGTTTTAACCTCTCCAGCCAAAACAACTTGACCAGTAGTTACAAGAGTTTCACAAGCAACTTTTGACGTTGGATCAAAAGCTAAAAAATTATCTATTAACGCATCTGATATTTGATCAGAAACTTTATCTGGATGTCCTTCTGAAACTGATTCAGATGTAAACAAGTATGACATAGGGTTCACTTTAAATTATTCAGACCGCGAAATTACTAAATAAATGTGTCTTAAAGCCCAGAAATAAACGGAATAATCTTTGCTATAACTGACATTATGAAAAATAACTAGCTAGTTCTTGTACTGCGATCAATTGTGCTGACCTCCTGCTCAAAAGAACAACGAACGGCTAACGAAATGGAAGGCAAATGGAACGTTGTTTCCGCCGGCCTTGTTGGTCTTGGGAAAATTGACCCTGACCGCATCTTTGAATTTGACTTTTGTAAAGTTCGAAAGAATAGATTCTCTGAGTTCACACTACACGATTTTGACACAGACGATTTATTCTATGGAAGCTACTTTCTCAGTGATGATGGCAACAATCTAATTCTTTCATCAGGAGTTGGGTGAGGCATGAATTTCGAGGTCTATGAAATTGAAAAACTTAATTCTCGCCGCTTAATATTGACAGATACTGATGCTCAATTTGGTTCCTATCGGCGCATTGAATTAAAGTACGTAAAATAACATTGATGCATTTCAAACATCTCGAATCATAAACCAAAGCGTTTTTCCGCCTCCAGAATCAGGCCATTCATGATAAACTCTAAAATTGAATCGTAGGTAGATATCTTTATTTCGTTCAACGGAAGTTTCTAAGAGAATCGGTAACTTTTCCTCTTCAGAAAGCTGAAATAAATAATCTTTTAATTCAAACCCAGCGCGCCCACCGCCATTTTTCACTCCTAAAAACCAAAAGTAGAGATGATCCCCTTTGTATCGATGCTTCTTTAAATAGGATTCTCTTTTGAGCGTTTGAACAACTTTCTTTATTGGGATCGCTACTGCAAAACGCATTTCGTAAAGGAACTCCTTCAGGGTAGAAGAACCTCGGTTTGAACGAAAGCAAAGTGCTGTTCCCATCTTATTGTCGGAAATGTAAGCTCCGTCACGATTCAGGGCCTTGATGAAGGCGTAATCCGCGAGTCGACTAATCTTTTTTCTTCTATTACCCTTGTCACCAATAACAATGTTAACACTTGGATTTGCATCGAATGTCTCGGCGATAATCGCAACAGAATCCTTTTTATCTATCAGTTTTGCCTGAATCATGGCACGAATATAGAATAAAAAATGTGCGTGTATTGAGCCTTCAACCTTAAGCTTTATAATGAAATATCGGCACGATGTATGTATAAATAACGTTAAGATGGATGAATGGCAATTGATCTCTAGGAAAAAAGAGTATTTTTCAATTTCAATTGATTCTCCCTTTCGGAATTGAATTCAACTTAAAAGCATAAAAATGCGTTTGAACAAAAAGTACCTTCTATTTCTTGCCGCAGCAAGTGTTCTGATTTTCGCTTTCGCCAAAGCTGTCCCAGCTGACAATGAGTTAAATCGTGAATCGCTACTGATCGAGGCGGTAATGCAGTCTCTAGCATCTAGTCACTATAAAGCACTACCAATTGATGATGCGTTTTCGGAAAAAGTATTTGACACCTATCTCAAACGGATGGATAGTGGAAAACGCTTCTTCTTAAAGGAAGATGTCGAATCCTTTAAGGAACATCGCCTCCGGCTTGATGACTACGCCAAAAATCATAATTTCGAATTCATCGATGCAATGAATGGAATTAAAGGGATTCGTGTGAAACAGGCCAGTGCTTTCTATGAAGAGATTTTATCAACCCCCTTCGACTTTGAGAAAAAAGAGTCCATCGAAACAGATCCCGATAAAGTTAAGTACGCTAAAGATGAATCTGAATTGAAAAAAAGATGGCAACAACTGCTAAAGTATAGTGTAATGGTTGATCTAGATACAAAAATTCAACGCCAAAAAAAGGCTGAAGAAGAGAGCGATACAAGTATCGTAATCAAACCATTCGCAGAACTAGAAATTGATGCACGTGCGAAAGTATTGAAAGACTACAACCGATGGTTCAAGAACATTAGCCAGGAAACTCGAGATGATAACATTGCACTGTATATCAATTCGTTTGTTGCTGTAACAGGCCCTCACACCTCTTATTTTCCACCTATTGAAAAAGAGAATTTTGATATTCGCATGTCCGGAAAACTAGAGGGCATCGGAGCTACATTGACCCCAAAAGACGGTTATATCAATGTAACACGAATTGTTGCTGGATCTGCCTCTTGGAAACAAGGCCAATTAGCTGTGAACGATCTGATTATGAAAGTCGGTCAGGGAAATGAAGAACCACTGAATATTGTCGATATGAAACTGACAGATGTGGTTCAGCTAATTCGTGGCAAAAAGGGAACTGAGGTTCGATTAACTGTTAAGAAAGAAGATGGATCTATCGTTACTATTCCGATCATTCGCGACATTGTTATTCTTGAAGAAAGCTACGCTAAATCCGCGGTAATTAATGAGGAAGACGCCAAGGAAAAGATAGGTATCGTTGACTTGAGAAGCTTCTATGCCGATTTCAATGATGCAAGCGGAAGACGGAGCTCTAGCGATGTAAAGAAGGAAGTTGAAAAGTTGATTGCTGACAATGTTGACGGGATAATTATTGATCTTAGATTTAATGGCGGCGGTTCACTAAGTGACGCTGTAGATATGACTGGGTTGTTCATTGAGAAGGGCCCAGTAGTTCAGGTAGAAGCAAGTCATCAAGCACCGGTTTCATTAGATGATGATAATCCAAGCGTACTCTACGACGGTCCACTTGTGATTTTGGTTAATTCATTTTCTGCATCCGCTTCAGAAATAATGGCCGCTGCACTTCAAGATTATGGTCGTGCTGTGATCATTGGATCAGCTCCATCTACTTTTGGAAAAGGAACAGTACAACGATTCTTCGACATGGATAGAATGGTAACGAGTCAATATGCCGACCTAGGGAAGTTGGGAAATATTAAGATTACCACCCAGAAGTTCTTCAGAATTAACGGAGGTTCAACGCAATTGAAGGGAGTTACCCCAGATATCGTATTACCAGGTTTGTATTCGTACATTAATGCTGGTGAGAAAGACGAAGATTTCCCATTGGAATGGACAGAAATTGCCCCAAGTTCTTATGAGCAATCGAGCATCAAGAAGCTGAGCACGCTTAAGAAAAAGAGCGCTGCGCGTGTTGCTGACAACGAAGCTCTATCAATTATTGATGGTCGCGCAAAGTGGGTAAAAGAGCAACGCGATATTACATTGGTCTCACTAAACCTCGCTGATTATCAAAAAAAGCAAGAAATCAACCGACAGAAGTCTGAAGAATACGAGGCAGTCGTGGATGAAAACCAACAGCTTTCAATCAACTTCACCTCAATGGATCTTACCGCTTTAGTTGGAGATACAGCACGCATTTCCAGCATGGAATCTTGGCATAAATCATTGAAGAAAGACCCGTACTTAATGGAAGCAGTAGAAGTTTTGGGAGACATGGATTAACGAAGAGCATTAAGTATAGACCGTTTATCTGCAGATAGGCATTGACAGCAGCGGATATATAGCACATTATGAGGATGGCTGACTTCTGGTGGGGGAAAAGTTTTACATTGACCAATACCCGACTCCAGCTGCTACGCTCATTGTGCATAATCTAGACACGGTTAACATTGGAGATAAGTACGTGATCCTGGATGACGAATATTACGTTGACTACGGCTATCTTTTGTTGTAATGAGGGGTTAGGCACAATAATTGTATCGTTACTAAAAAAACAATCTATGAAAACCTTCCTTACCAGCCTTCTGATAATTTCCTCCCTATCATCCTGCGCGCAACTCTCAAAAAAACAAGTCACAGAAAACATTGACAACTGGTACCTCGAACACTCAGATTACTATGCCGTAGAGTTAACGGGTAAAGATGCAGTTGCTACTATTACAAGGTATCATCCAGAGCGACCTGAGGAAAAAAATGATTTAATTGCAATCGATTATAGAGGAATGCATATTGAGATGAAATTTGCAAAGCCTATTGCAGAGATCAGTACGCATAAGGATAGTCTTCAAAGGTATCTTACTTACGTCTCCTTGCATAATATTTATACGGAAATCGCTGACAAAGGTTGGCCTGTCTACCCGCGATCTCCTCAAAGTTCATTGGACGCTACGGGTGTAAAATTTACTAAAGGTGGAGAATCGATAAGCTTAACGATTAATTGGTCAACGTATACCGTGATGGGCTATAAAGACTCAAAAAAATGCAATAATGAACTAGGAATTGCCGATGGATCTGTAAGCGAGGAGTGTTATGTAGCAATCGATAAAAGACTGCCATTGGAAGTGACTGTTACCGATGTAATCGTAGGTGGGAAATAACTTAGCGCTGAAGTATCGATCGCTTATAGTTAATTCAATTCGTATTCAATCTTGCCAGGGAAGATAAGCCTTCCATCAAAACATTCGGTTTCAAGCATCCGAACTAGAAACATTTATTCTTACGTGGAATTGGTGCTATCTCGAGCTATGGTATAAAAAATGGCCTGAGAAGTTTCTCAGGCCAAAATCAATCTTTATATGAAGAAGAATCGCTGCGAACTCAATGAACATTGAGCAGCTGATTCATCAACTAATCTTCTTGTATTACATTTTAATAACCTTCGTCATTTCTAATAATTCATCATCTCCATAAACATGAATCAGGTAAATTCCTTTCGCGTAATTGTTGTCAAAACTAATTACAGGGTTATTGTCAAATGATCTAGCATCAATTAATCTTCCAGATGTCATCTCATAGACTTTAACCGAAATTACGTCAGCCGATGAGTTTGATTCAATCGTGAGTTTTTCATGAAATGGCGATGGATAAACAGAAATTCCCTCAGCATTTGCTATTGAGTTAATCCCAACATCTGACAGATCAACAACCATGAATTTATCAAATCCTCCCTCTGAAATATGTCCACTAGGAATATCCATTGCTCTAACACGAATTTGCATAAATGCCGTAGCCGTTATGAAGTCAGTTACTTTCACACTTTTAGCCGACCAAGAACCAGCGGCAGGATCATCTTCAACAGCGAAATCAATCACTGCAGTTGTCGTTCCATTTGTTAATTCAACAACCAACGAATCATTTGCTGCTCCGCCACCTCCACCGGCATTGTAGAACCAACGTTCGAATTCAATGTATGGGTCTCCATAAGTTGTAAGATCAAATATTGGTGAGATGAGAACAACTTCTCCGTCATCTATATCATCATTTCCAGCACCACCGCCACCGTTTCCAGTGATATACGCCTCTTCACCACAATCTCCTGAAGCATCAACACCTGGGTTTGATTGGTCTCCACCGAGTGTTGTTCCTTCTGGTTCATCTCTTTCCCAATCTCCCGTGGATGCTGTACTTGTCGCTGTCCACCCTAAATCGAGCGCAAAATCATCAGAGTAACCATCCGCTAGTTGATAGACATGTGGGTTATTAGCTATCAGCAGATTTTCGTTTAGCGCACAAAATGAATGATAGCCCCAAAGCCCGATATAAACATCATAAACTCCTTCTAAAAAGCCAGAGAAATCAAAGGCTCCAAGTCCGTTCGTAGTTACTGTCGTTGAGGAAACCCCATTAGTAATTAATACCTGAGCGCCAATGACAGGGTCAGAATTAGAATCGATTACTGATCCCATTAATGTAAACGTTGGCAGTGGCTCCAACGCGACATCCAAAATTGTAGTCAGCCCATTTGTCAAAACAACACCTGTTACAGTTTCTGTGACATAGCCAATTTTCGACACTTCTACAGTGAAAGTTCCGGCAGTTGCTGTACCTGTTGCGTAATCGCCAAGTACATCTGACAAATCCGAACCAGGCGTAGAGAGAATAACTATTTGGGCAGCATCAATTGGATTCGTTGTAACAAGATCAGTAATATTACCTTCCAAGTATGCGGCAGCTTGATAAGTTGCACCCCATACAAAAAGGCCACCTTCAATGTCACTTCCAATAATATTTCCTGAGGGTAAATATGGGTAAACTCCCCATAAACCGTTGAAACCATCGCCGGATAATGGAGAAGTATCATAATTACCAACCTCAATCATATTCGATGCATTCGCAACATCATGGATAGTAATCCCATCTCGGTAATAGGAAGTAACGACAAAATCTCCTCTTACAAATGTATTGTGAGGAATCACTCCATTCCCAGGACTCGATTGTATTTCATCCAGCGGAATTATATTAGCTAGATCACTTACGTCATATGAACCAATAAATGCTCCAGAGATTTCATCCGTTGTAAACAGAAAATCGCCATCATCGGAGAGCCAGCAATTATGCGTGAACGTATTTGGCGTAAATTGTGTTGCCATTGTAACTGTTGTAGCTGGATTGGAAACGTCAACTACAACGAAAAACCCATCGTTAATTGCCCCACCCCACAGCGTATCACCTCGCACAAAAGCATCGTGAAGATAATAGTCATTGTAACGACCTAATTCAAGCGGCGCAAGAGGATCGGTAACTAGATCTAATATGATTGCTCCTCCTTCGCCGTTATCAGCTCCTATTACATATCCCTTTCCATTCTCATCAACATAAAAATCATGCGCGGTATCAAATAGGAATGCAGAACCACCATAGGAATAAACGTCCGTTGGTAAAATAGTTCCTGGGAGACTACTCATATCGATAATCTTTAGACCACCGCTTGTTTCATTCGTTATATATGCAACGTCGCCCCATACTTTAATATCACGCCATATACTTGACGGTCCAGACGTGAAAAACACTTCAATTGGATTGGTTGGATCGCTGATATCAACAATAGATGTTCCATTGTTATTTCCAACAATTGCATATTCATTCCCAAGGGCATCAACATGTCCCCAAATATCACTGCATTCCCCACGAGCCGGGGGATACGTATAATTTGAGAGAAGATTAAGGTTCAATTGGGCATTAGCCATTAAGGAATGCGCGAGTAATGCGCAAATGAGGAGAGATCGTTTTAGCACGGTTTCAAGTTTTAGTTTGTTCTGCAAATTACGCATTTAAGAGTGGAAAAACGAGGAGAACTTCAACTATATGTGGCAACAATCAATGAATCAATTCACTCCAGACTAATACCCTTCCGTTAACAGTTGCTGATAATTTGAAATTTGGAGTGGCTTACGGATGAGCCTACATGATTTCGCTCGTTCAGTTTTCAGGTGCTGAAAAGGACAATAAGTTGATCGCATCGAACGATCTCAATGAACGTTTAGAATTACACTCTCGCGCCTTCGAAAAATTGAACTTAATGATCTGTGCATCCCAATAACTAGCGCATTGTGAAAAAGACACTCATGATAAGGAATGAACGCTCATTTTCAATTCAGCCAAAAACTGGAGCGATTGTTTTAATTTAATCCTTGTTTTAAATCTGAAATAAAGGTTTCATTAAAACTGTGACATTGAAAGCCTATCCTATCCACAAATTCGTCCTCTTGACAGAATTTAGGTGAAAGACAAATAATTTTTTTACTTGGCAATACTTGCTGAATATTAACAATAATTTGCCGCATCCATTGCCCGTTGTTATATGTTTCAAAATAGTCATCCAAGAGAATCAAATCTGGAGTATCTCTTTTTAAATGGTTCAATAAATTTTTATCGACTCCTGTTTTCTTTACTTCAACTGATTTTGGATTCAAATAAGTATACCAGAATGAAACATCAATTTTGTTGTTACTAATAACTAAGAGTTTTGACATAATATATAGTTTGATTCTACTATTATCAATAGTATACCAAAAAACATAACCTACTGTATTAAAGTACAATATGTCTCTCTGTATTTCTTTACTTTTCCCAAAAAGGGAATTAATTATGGTTTTGGGAGAAGGTGTAGCGCCTAAACCCACTCTTATCTCGTTCTAAAAAGATAAATGAATATAATCATTGAATTCTCAATGGATTTATCTGATTATGGGTCTCCAAAATCTCCCTTTTAGATTTTATTCTATACGCAAAATGAACGGCAAACGACATAAACAGTTTATGTCCAGAATTAAGCACAATGTTGAGACAGGCAAGAATATTGGCAAGGCTAACAAACTTTATTTATCCAGCGCAATAGAAGCTGCTTAATCACCTTTGTCCGATATGCCCTTTTTCCGATTCATCGAAGTTGAAGATCCAGGTATAATTCCCAATAAAATGCGAATCGAAGAACCCCTTCTTTTTAAAGGTTTCGGGTGGAAAAAATGCTCTGTATTTTGAGGTAAGCCCTCTAACTCTAGTTTGTGGTGCAATGCCGTCGAGTAAGCATGGCGCGCTGTATTTATATTTATCAAAGTTACTACCGTACTGCCAAACTTCATTCCACTCTTCTCGGCGTACGGTTCCGGATGAAGCATTTTCAGGCGCGATGATATACAGGCCTCCAAAATTTATCTTTCCACGGAGCTCGTCGATCATTCCTAGGGCATAGGCATACCCCATACTATGTGCTACGATGAAAAGCGTATCATTATTGGAATTGTTTGGGAGTTCATTAAACATCTGAAAGAGATTTCTTCCGGCTATTCTTCCATTTCGTTTACGCTCATTGAATCCGTCTACATTGGGATTTAAATTGAAGAGTGTGATGGTTTTATCACTGCCAAACCCTAACAACCCACTCCCCTTATTTTTACATACGTGATTGTTCTCATCCTTACATCGTTGAGGATACATGCCAGCCAACGTTGTGAATCCTACCAAACTTCCGTGATTGGATGTAGAGACAGAAAAATGGCCATCAGCATAATACGTTTCTTCAGGATTTATCCTTTTTTCAAACATGCCATCTATTTCACGCCATCTCCAGTAACCGTATCGATCGAAATCGTAAATCATATTACTGGAATTTGGAAATTCTAAACCATGCTCTTGAATGTCGCTAAAATTCTCTTCAAATGACTGACCTAGGGATGTTGGACGATATCCATTTACAAATACCAACAAACGCTTGGAAGGGTTTTTCAATTTCATTTGTGTCGTAATATCTGAACCTAAATGATTGAGCACTTTTTGAGAGCTAACTTTCCCTGAAGCATCAAGGTTGTTGATAACCATATAATGACTCTCCGCGTATTCAAGGTAATTTATTGACGAGATCTTTAACGAATCTGAATCTCCAATATGACGACAAATCGTCTTACCATTGATGGTTTGAGCGGTGAAGTACAGTACACTTTTACGTTTCTTTAGCTCCCATTTACCCTCTTTTCCAACGAGTATTTCTGAACCTAACTTCTCCTCGCCTAGCACGGGATTTTCTCGGTTATACTCGAGCGAATTTTTAACCTCTTTTTGAGATAAATCAGCAAATTCTTTGATTTCACCTGATCCAACTTGATACATCGAATAACCACTGTTGATCAGATCAAAGATGAACAGACCCAAATATAAAAAGAGGCCAGCAATAAATAAGCGTGCTGTCCAACGAATCAATCGGAAATTCCAGTTCTTCAACCTGATCCACATGACCGTTCGACGCGCTCCAATCCAAACTAAGAAGGCCACGAGTAGAAAGCCAAAGAAATGCAAAAGGTTAATTCTATATGATTTCACTTTGAAGAGTGGGCTGAAGAGAAAATTCGTGACATCGAGGTGATACGAAAACTTATTTCGTTTAAACGGGCGGCTGATCCCTTTTAAAAAGAGGTTGTTTTGATGGATAATGTTTCCATTTTCATCTTCTTCCCAAAGATAAAAGGCCACAATCCCACTATTTGTACGTACGTCCTCGTAATCATCAAAGCGAATAACTGTATGACAACTGTGATGAATCGAAATCCATTGGTAGCGCGTAAGGTTAGAACCTCCAGCGTTGTCCATTAAATTATCTGTCGTTCCTTCCTGTGGACCATTCTCCATCCATGAATCTTCTAGTCCACCAATGCCATAGCCCAATTCACGCGCCAATTGAATGTTGAATTCCGCTAACTCCACCAGTTTCAAAAATCCAATGGCTTTGTTTCGAACCATATACCCACCAAGATCCTCTTGAACGAAGCCAGGTGTGATAAACACATAATACGCCGAACGGTCTGCATTCGGATTTTCTTCAAAATAGGCATCTCTAATTTCCTTCATTTGATCGGTGTATCGATCTTTATCCGAACTTGGATTATCAAGTAAGGTTTTGTGGTATTTTTCGTAGTGGAATTTATCCTCAACGGTTACGGTAAGATCCAACTGAGCTTGATTGTAAACACGATTTAGAAATTGTTCAATACTGTCTTTCTTCAGCTTCATGTCCAGCAGTGGAACCAATATCACTGTTTCTTCGTGCCTTGGGAATATACGAATGTGAAGCATCCCCACTCGAGCGTCTCGAAGCTTTACATCTACCATGTAACTCTTCTTCATGGCGGGAAGCATAAGTAAGATTGTATCTTGTTTTTTATCAAACTCACTCATTGAATAAATCGAGTCCCCGGCCGATATTGACACGTCTCCTCGCTGTTCTAGCGAAAGTCTAGACCATATCATCAATACGCTATCTACCGCACCGATTGCCCCTGATTTGTAGGCAATTGTCGTCTCGCTAGAATCAGAGTTTAAAAAAGTACGATACCTTTCACTCCATTCTGGATAGCGCGATACATCAAAGCCTTCCAAATCGGAAGTTGCTGCGAAATCGACTGTCAAGCTTTCAGCTTGAGCAGACAACTCTTGACTCATGCCAAGTAGAAAAGTCAGCAGAATAATGATATATGAAATTCCTTTCAACGTACTGTTTTTAATCAAAGATAGAAAGACTCTATAAGAGTGCGCTCAATAACTCAGAGCAAGCTGCACTTACTAATCTAATAAACGAAAAAGACGCGCACTTTCGTACGCGTCTTTCAATAAAAATGTGCCCTTCGAATCTAATCATCATCCTTTTTCGTCTGTTCAAGCGAAAATCTAAAGCCAGCGTAGACATTGAACCCAACAACTGGGGCCCAAATACGTGTTGCATCAAACGCATTGCTAAATGGATTCGCTGCATCAATGATAGGATTACGTTGGGTATAATTAGTCAAGTTTTCTCCACCTAAGTAAAACTCCCAATTCTTGTATACATGCGTGATCTGCGCATTGACTATCGGGTAAACCTGACTATTGGCATCTGATGTTATCGAACCTCCTGGAAGTTGCGCCTGAGGAAGCCGAGCTTCTCCATACACTGAACCAGTTACATCGTACAACCAACGCTTGTTTCTTGATGTGTAAGAGATATTCAACAAGCCTCGATGCTGAGGAATCATAGCCTTTTGCTGCAATTGTCCGCCGTATTCCGCTTTCACGTCAAGCCATTTATAGGCTCCACGAAGCACGAGACGTTTTCCAGCATTAATTTCCAATTCAACCTGAAGGCTATTGGAGTACGATTTACCATCCAAAGACGCAAATACAACCGAGTTGATGTCTAAATCGCGATCGACGATGAGTTGATTCTCAAAACGCGTATGGTAGAAATCTACCGTCAAAGAATGTGCATTCTTCAATAACTTGAAGCGCTGCGTATAGCTCCCACCAAAGTTCCATGAAATTTCAGGAAGAATTGAATCAGGTGCCACCCACGTTCTTGATGATGCTAATAATGACACATTATCAATCAGGTAGTTTGGAACACGCCATCCCTTTCCTCCCGTTACGCGAAGATCAGCATATTCCGATACTGTAAATAACAAATGCGCTCTAGGAGACACCTGCAATCCATAGATGTTATGATAATCGGCGCGCGTCCCAAGTACAGCAGATATTCTTGCTCCTGAATAGGTATACTCACCGAAAACACCTGGAACAATCTCTAAACGATCATTCACGAGTGTATCAACATGTTGAGCAATATCACTATAAACAAAACTAGAACCTAGTTTAAATTTGTGCGTTGAGCTTCCAATTATGCCATCGTAAATTGCATTAACATACGCTCGTTTCTCTTCACCCTCAAAACGTCTTGGCCCAAAATCCGCGGTTAACGTTTGATACTTGAGGTTGTAAACTACTCCAAATGAATGTAGCGGTTTTTTCAAGAAGAAACCTGTTTTTGCGAAGACATCAATATGCCGTGAGTCTAAGGTTACACCATAGATAGACGAAGTATCTGCATTGGATCCATCGAAGGACATCTGTCCACCAATTTTATTGTCCATGTACGCATTCCAGCCAAGCTGTGCCTCCATGTTCTTTCCTTCATATTTATACCGATTGAGTAACGCAAAGTTGGTTCCATTAGTGAAGTCTCGGAATCCATCATTATTCTCATCGAACGCAATTGGAGTTGTTGACGCATGTGCGAAAATCCCCGAACTCCATTTCTTTCCTAGAAGGAAACCAGTATTGAAGTTAAGTTCAGCGCGACCAAAGCGGTTGGTATAAGCATTTAAGAATACTTTTTCCATCGATTCTGGTTTTTTGAGCTCGATATTGACTAATCCAGCCATCGATTCATAACCATTCACAACGTTTCCTGTTCCTTTCGTAATTTGCATCGATTCGATCCAAGTTCCAGGCATTGAGTTCAATCCAAAGGAACTCTCTAATCCTCTTAAGTACGGGATGTTCTCAAATTGAAGTTGTGTGTAAACACCATCCAACCCCATCATTTGAATCTTCTTCGCTCCCGATACGGCATCAGTAATATTCACATCTACGGATGCATTCGTTTCAAACGATTCTGAGAGGTTACAACATGCTGCTTTTTTGAGTTCATCCGAACCGATATTCTCAACATGAAGCACTTTAAGCCGGAGAATTCCATGCCCTTTTTGCTTGGCACGGATCACTACTTCCGGCAACATTTGATCAGAAAATAGGGTGATATCAAATGCCGTAAATCGATCTTTCCGTGTAACGACAATTGTGTCAGAATTGTATCCGAGAGCACTAATCACTAAGGTGTCCGGAAGGTCCTTTGGGAGAATAATTTCAAATGTGCCGTCTTCTTCTGTAAGAACGCCACGCTGTGCTTTGAGTAATTTTATTCTGGCTCCCCAGATCGGGTCTTTTTTGTCGATCACTTCTGACCCAAAAACGACTCCTTTAACCTGTGCATTTACACCAAAGAAAAGCAGGGTGCAGATGACAGTAGTCAATAAATTTTTCATATCATTTAATTTCAACGATTTCCAATGATTAGACCTCAATTAATGGTATCAGAATGAAGTTGTGCATCATTCAAATTGTCTAATCGTAACGAGTAATCTTGTTATCCTAAGGGAAAACACGTTGAATTATCAAATAAGCCAGGACTGGTATTGAGCGATCCGTTCACTCCTAGAAATTGGAGGTGGATTTGCGTAACTTGAAGGTGTGAAACTTGGGTAAAAGGTGTAAGTGATATGGGAAGCAAAGTACTTATGAAGAACTGCATCAAAGTGCGTTATAATAAAAGCATCTTGGTAAAATTCTGGTTGGACTTTGAATTGTTTTATTTCATCATCGCAGCAATCATGCTCCTCATGTTCTGTGGATATATCTACCTCACAACACTCCTGCAATCCACGTTCATCGGCTTCACAATGATCTTCACTCGCAGAGAAATACGACACGAACTGCCCGTCTTCATGACAGGTGTGAAAAAAGACATTGATACCAATGCTTCCAAACAGCAGGAACAGAGCTCCTGCCAGTACTATGGCCGCTGTGCGTTTGCGCATAAATCAAAGATACAATGTTTTAACGAAATTATTGGGCTTGAATTCAAGCATTCTTGAAATGTTTCCCGTAGTTTTGCAATCATTAACATAACGATTATGAAAGTTCCAGTTACAGTATACGCCGAAATGACTCCAAATCCGAGCACAATGAAGTTCGTTGTAAACAAGCACCTTCTGGGTACTGGAGATTCTGCGGAGTTTAGCTCGATGGCAGATGCAAAAGGGTATTCACCACTCGCTGAAGAGCTGTTCAATTTACCATTTGTTCAAGGCGTATTTATTGCTTCGAATTTCATTACGGTAACAAAAACAGATAATCTATCATGGGATTTCATCACAATGGAATTACGTGAGTTTATCCGAAACTGGATTGGAGACGCTAAAGAGATCTTGTTGATGATGCCTCCAAAAAATGCTCCCAAAGCAACTGAAGACGCTAAGCCGGCGAAAGAGTATGCGATTTCCGAGTACGATGATGCTATTCGAGGATTGCTCGATGAATATGTACGTCCTGCCGTAGAAAACGACGGAGGCGCTATCGATTTTAGAGGATTTGAAGATGGTAAAGTAACTGTTATCTTGCGAGGTGCATGTGCTGGATGCCCATCAAGTACTCAAACGCTCAAAGGAGGCATTGAAACATTGTTGAAACAACATCTTCCAGAAGTTACTGAAGTAATTGCAGAAAACGGATAGATCGATTAAGGCTTAGGAAATTAATGTTCACTGGTTAGAACCATGCGAACATTGCATCTAAATCTTCGGCCTTCACCCATTGTCCCATCTTTTCGATCAACCTCACTTTAAGTTCGGCTGTTGTAAAGACTTCTTTTGCTTCCTTCGCTGGTGCCATCTTAGCTTCTGGTGGTGCTAGTGCTTCTACGGTCTTCGCAAAGTAGACAACACTCCCATCCTCTGTCGCTAAACCAAGAACAGCTCCAGGTAGACCATCAAATCCTTCAGGACCGATAGCAGGTACAATGTCTGTTGTAAACCAAGCATAGATTCTTGTAGTATCATCCATCTGCCAGATAGATCTGCGGCAGTTATAGCCAGCAATTTTTCGTTTCCTATCCGTGATTTTCCACTCACGTGACTGAATCGAATCCTTGATCACTGTTTCCGTACCCCACATGTCCAGAATTACTGTTTTCTCATCTATCGAATAATCTTTATAGATTGTATTATGAGAAGTTAAGTACTTCATGAATCCCTGTTCAGGCTCATCACTTTCTACTGGAAGAAACGCCGATTTCGTTTCAGTAAAGTACAATTCAAATTCCTCGTACTTCCAAGTTACATCCTTGTCCAAGAAACGCTTCACACGCTCATTGTCCCCAAATAATTTTTTGAGGTTTGTCTTGCGTTCAAATACAATTTTACCCGATGTCATCTGGGCGAATGATGCACTAGTAACGAATACTAGTAGACCGACTGCGAATATTTTCTTAATGCATTCCATTGAAATCTTCTTCTGTAGTTTTTCTATTGTTAAATCTTAGCGTCGCTTTGAGCAAGAAATAACGCGATACGATTACCGTTCTGTAATCTGTAATTATATTACCATTAACCTCTCTTCGTGCATTCACGTTTTGATTCAGGATATCATTTCCGACCAAGCTAATTTCTAAATTTTGTGTTTTGAGGAACTTCTTTCTAACCTCCATCCCCAAGACAAAATATTCTGTATCATAGAATCCATCACCCGGCTGTGAGTTGATCGTATACTCTCCAGTGGTCCCGATTGTGAATCCTTTTGGAAGTGTCCATTCAAACCATGCGCCGTAATTCTGAATCGAGAATGGTGTTCCATCAGGGTTCAACGTACTAAGCGCATTGTTATATGAATAGCTGCCTTCTAATCCCATTTCCAATGAATCCCCTAATAAGGAGAAGTCAATATCTAGACCTGGTGTAAAGGCATAGTTATTTGTAACGTTCTCTGAATCCTCGATGAAGCTGGTTGTTCTGAAGAAGCTTCCTGCAAGCTCAGGGCGTAAGGTCATTTTCCTTCCCCAGAATGGCAAACCTGCACCAGAATATAACGATGCCATTACGTTACCATCAACATTGACTGTTTTAGAGAGCGTACGACCGTATTCATCATAATTCGTTTCTGATGAGAATGCATTGTTTGTCAAGCTAGCAAAACCACCTGCATAAACATATCGTCCTGAAAGCGCACTCCAATTGTTAAACCCAAGGTTTATAGAATGAACATAATTAGGTTTCAAATCAGGATTCCCTTCCTGAATTCTGTTTGGATTAGAATTGTCTCGCACCGGCGCCAAATCATTAATTGATGGCTGCTGCGAACTTGTTTGATAATTAATGTTGATTCGTTTGCTCATGCTAGGCTTGAATGAATAGCCAAAACGAGGTAGAATGTTGTTTATATTCTGATTAATTGTTGAATCAGAGATTCTGTTTAAGTTCTCGATGCTAATGTTTCTTGCGCGAACACCAATGTTGAAGTTGTGCTTGCTTGATTCATAGAACATTCTTAATCCTAATCTGTTTTGTTGTCTAACGTTGTCAAATTGATTCGATAGACCAGCGTTGAAAGTCGTGTACGTTTGTGCCGTTTCATCAAAATCGAAAGTGCTCTTATCTTGCTTGTTCACACCGTACTGATAGAGGTATTCAAATTCGAGTTTCAATTTCTTCATAATCGGCTCGACATAAGTGAATGTCCCAAAGTGGTTCACACCGGAGTTATCGTTAATATTTGATTGCTTTGTTCTATCATCATCTAGCAGCGATGAATAATACGCTGTTCTAGAATCTAAGAGTCCATCTGTTTCATTATTGTCAAGTGATAAATCGTAACGCACTTCAAACATTCGCTTCTTCTTCATGAACTTTCGGATCAGACGCGCATAACCACTGGCAGAATATCCTTTTGAATCGTTAATGTTCTTAACATTCGTTCCCACTGTCTGAGTCCCAAGCGTATTGAAGAAATCAGATACATTGTCGTCCTCTGTATTTCCAGTATCAAATGAGATCGCTGGTTTAATCTGAATTGTTGTCAATGAATCAACGTAGATGTCAAAGTTCAAATTGAAACGATGCGATTCACCTTTCGTTACTGAACGAATTGAATCATCTGTCACATAAGATGTATCTGTCAAGAAATACTGAGATTGACTTGCAGAGGTTGCATCTAAGTAATTATTATAGTACGAGTAATTTGCACCAATTTTAGTCCGCTTGTTCTTCCCAACTTTGTCGCTGAAATATACACCAGCCATTAATGTTTGCGGAACACCACTTGTGTTACCAGTGGCTCCAGAATCCCAACGGTTTCCGCCTGAACTTTCATTTTGAAGTCCAAATTTCTTCATATCTCCCCAACCGAAGTTTGAACGTGGTGTATTTGAACCAAGTGCAAAAACAGAGATCTTTTGTTTACCGCTAAATTTATTGAGTAACAATTCGCCTTCGTAGAATGGATTTGTTCCAATCTCATCGTTAATTGGCGTGAGTGCTAAATCAGATGCTGCTGAAATCCGTCCAAAGTATCCTTTCTTGGCTGAATCTTTTAACTTAAGATCGAGGACTTGAATTTTCTCATCATCTCCTCCAATTCCTTCATCGTTCTCCTTCTCATAAATCTCTACTGTCTGAATTCCATCAGCGCCAAGATTCTTAGTTGCAATGGTTGGATCTGTTCCAAAGAACTCATCTCCATCAACAAGAACTTGACTAATTTGCTGTCCTTGCGAGGTGATTTTACCGTCTTTATCAACCGTAATCCCTGGTAATTTTTTCAAAAGATCTTCCACTACTGCTCCTTCATGCGTTGCAAAGGAATCTGCGACATATACTAAGGTATCACCTCGGTAGAAAATTGGGTCCTTATAGGCATAAATGACTACTTCATCCAAATCTTGCGACTTTGACGGCATGATAATCGATGGAATAATTATTTCCGCATTCTCTTCATGTCCAAAGATGTAATAGGTTTTCTCGTCATATCCTTGTGCTTCAATAATCAATGAAAATGTATCCATTGGTATCGCTTTAAGATCGAAGAAGCCGTTATTATCTGTTCGTGTAAAACCCAAAAGGAGTGAATCCTTTATACGAATCGCCATTGCCAGCGCGTTTTTTATTGGCTTCGTTCCAGTAGTATCATACACCGTTCCTGTGATTTTCATGTCTTGCCCAAAGGACAAAGAGACAGTCAAAAATGCGGTAAGCGTAAGTATTAGCTTAAGTTTTTTCATTGGGTAGAATTAATCTAACCACAAATATACCCAAAGCGCTACTCTGAAAAATCCTAAAAATGTTAACTGGCAACATTTGAAGGATAAAGGGCTATTAACAATGAGGTTTACTTTCTGCGGACTGAGATTAAGATTTGCTGCTCACCACCACTGTCATGCACGGTGCCCCATTCAATATTTAAAGGAACTCCCAACATTTGTTTCTCATTTCTTCGAAATTCTTCGATGAGCGGAGTATAGGATTGAATGACCAACGATGAAGCGAACCCGACTGTTTTATCTTCACCAACAATGAGGTAAGTAAATTCGGCAAAATCGACAAATCCCTGAAATGTAGTTTCGAATTCGCCTTCTTGATTGACAACGTTCATAGCGCGATCCCTCTTGCATTCGGTGTTTTTTATAAGCTTATATGCCTCTTGATCAAGTAGCTCTTCATAATCCGCGGTTCTACGCTTACTCAGTGTCACTTTTTCATCAGCGTCGTAATAAGACAAAATCTCTACGAAGTAATCACGGTCATCCGATGATTCCTCAAAAAACTGTTTTGAGGCGCACAATGAAGAATCCTTGTAATAAAATACATTCGAAACAATTGAATTGGAAGTTGGCTTCACCATCATTTCTTCCATTTTTAATAATTCATTCGACGCATTATAGTACAATAGCACTTGCACCATTTCTTCGGTATTCTCTGATCCTTTAGAGTAATAAAGACTGCTAGCTATTTCAAGTGTGTCATTGAAATCGATTCCTACTAGATAGGCTTCGAGTTCTTCATTAGACTTAGGTTCAGCAATTTGTTTCTCTGTTGGATCTTCATCTTTTGGTTCCTCTGAAGATTCACAGCTTGTAAAAGCAATTAATAAAAATAGTGTGGCGAGTGGCATTAAGTACTTGATCATAGGCTGCTTCTTTTTTAGAGAATGAATTCGTTGAGTAAAAGTAACAAGAATAGCTAAAGTTTTCTTGGTGATTCATAAAGAATGCTTATATTTGCACTCGCTAAACAATCGAGTTTAGAATATATCGCGGGGTGGAGCAGTTGGTAGCTCGTCGGGCTCATAACCCGAAGGTCGTAAGTTCGAGTCTTGCCCCCGCTACAACGAAAGCCTTTCCATTTTTGGAGAGGCTTTTTTTATTGAACCACAACCTGATAGAGAGCTCATAAATATCTGGTTTCCCAACATCTATTAACATACAGAACCTCGGTATTTTTTCTTACTTTCGGAGACTACAAAATCAGTTTTATGAAAAAGGTACTACTACTCGGAGCTCTTGCTCTGTCAACAATTACTTTCAGTCAAGAAGTAATTTCAACTCAAGGAGACTCATACACAAATGCCAGCGGAAGCATTGACTTCACCATTGGAGAAGTTGTTATCAATACGGGTACAGATGGAACCAATGACTTAACACAAGGCTTTCATCAAACCAATTGGAACTTCTTAGGAGTAGATAACCACGAACAGAATTTTGAAGCTACAGTTTACCCTAATCCTATGGGGACTGAGTTGTACATCCAAACAGAGAATTTTGAATATGTCTCATATGTTCTATATGATGCTACAGGCAGAATAGTTGCTGAGAACAAATTAAACGCATTACAAACAGGAATTGATGTTAGCACATTCGCTCCAAGTTCCTATTCACTTGTTCTTCAAGCTGAAAACCAGCATAAAATAAAGACATTCAAACTAGTTAAGACTCAATAAGACGATGTGAGAGCATCAAGACATCGAAGCGATAACTTCGATCATTACTATTTAATAAAAAAAACTATGAAAACTACATTACTCACAATCATTGCCTTTGCAATAACATTAACATCTTTTGGTCAAGCACCAGAAGCATTCAAGTACCAAGCCGTTGTTAGAGATGGTGGTGGACTTATACTCACAAATCAAATCGTAGGTTATCAGCTTACAATTCTACAAACCTCTCCTTCTGGCACAGCTGTTTATACTGAGTCCTTCAGTCCAACGACCAATGGATATGGGTTGGTGAATCTTGAAATAGGAACAGGAACAACTACTGATGACTTTACAATCATCGACTGGGGAAATGGACCTTACTTTATGGAAACTTCTGTTGATATAACTGGGGGAACTTCATACACAGTTATGGGCACAAGTCAACTAATGAGTGTTCCTTACGCACTGTATGCAAAAACTTCTGGAAATGGAGCAGGACCGCAAGGACCAGCAGGCAACGACGGTATTGATGGTGTCGACGGAGCAGCTGGTGCAACAGGACCACAGGGACCAATAGGAAATGATGGAGCAGTTGGTGCAACAGGACCACAAGGACCAATAGGAAACGATGGACCAATTGGTGCAACAGGACCACAAGGACCAATAGGAAACGATGGTGTAGTTGGTGCAACAGGACCAGCAGGTACTAACGGTACAAACGGTACAAACGGTACAAACGGAACTTCTGTAAACTGGCTAGGGACATCTGCTACGGCACCATTAACTCCAGCAATGAATGATGGTTATTACAACAGTACTGTTGGAATTTCATACATCTGGAATGGAGCTTGGAATATTATAGCACAAGATGGAGCCTCAGGCGTAGGGTCTGGTAGCAATGCAAATACATTAATCTACACTGTAGACGGATTTTAGACTTCTTCTTAAAAGAAAATTATTATGAAATAATATACTCTTAATACTTGCAATAGCATTTTCAAGTGCTTCTTTTGCGCAAGGGAATTTACAGTTTAATCAGCCAGAGATTGTTTCTTTCACATCATCAAGTATTGCTGCGTGGGGAATGGCCACAGTAGGAACTATTACTGTTCCAGCCGGTAAAGTCTGGAAAGTTGAGCATTGTTCAGCTTGGTATATGTTCCCTCCTGGTAGGAGAACACTTGCAGATCGTCCATCTGTTTACATTGGAGATATTGTGGTTTTAGCTGCTAACGGAGGTGGTAACGTTACTAATTATAGCTTAATGCCTGTATGGTTACCTTCAGGTACTTATAATATATATGTATCTAATGAAGATGGCACTGCTCATGTATTTACTACCACAATTAATGCGATAGAATTTAACGTAGTACCATAAAAACTAAGAATGAAAATTATACTCTTAATACTCGCAATAGCATTTTCAACCGCTTCTTATGGGCAAGGTAATTTACAGTTTAATCAGGTGATAACTGAAACTGGAAATGTTTCTCAATTTGGTAATGGCTGGGTTAACTCTGGAACGATAATGACAGTTCCTGCTGGGAAAGTTTGGAAAATCGAAAATGTAGTTGGGAATTATAGTTCTACATCTGTTTACAAATATGGTATTGTTGTAAATGGTACAAGAGTAGTAGTTGAGAACAGTAATGGACAAAGAACAGAGGGTCCAATTTGGTTGAAGGCAGGGGACAATTTACTTTTTACTTTTTTTAACAATTACGGAGCAACTTTGAATACTTGTGATTATCTTATGTCTATCATTGAATTTAACGTAGTCCCATAAAAAAAACTAAGAATGAAAAATATACTCTTAATACTCGCAATCGCATTTTCAAGTACTTCTTTTGCGCAAGGTAATTTACAGTTTAATCAGGTGATTAATGATGAAATAATTGGCCTAATCGGAACTTCTACGCTGGTAATTGGAAGCGTAACAGTTCCAGCGGGTAAGGTTTGGAAAATTGAGGCGGTTAGTTTAATTACTGCACCCTCAGGCAACTCTCTAGCACCTTCTGGTACTGGTTATCTAGTATTTTTTGATAATTTGTGTATTATTAATGGAAATACAATGCGACAAGTACCTATTTGGCTCTCGGCAGGGATTTATAGTGTAAGGGCCAGAAGTTCTAGTTCACAAAATTATTCTTTTTCTTATTCAGCTATAGAATTCAACGTTGTACCATGAAAAATATACTCTTAATACTCGCAATCGCATTTTCAAGTGCTTCTTTTGCGCAAGGGAATTTGCAGTTTAATCAGGTGATTAATGATGAATATACAGGTCTAGTAATTACAACAGGCAGCACTCTTGGAACTTTAACTGTACCAGCGGGTAAAGTTTGGAAAATTGAATTTGTGAGTTTTACTTCTAATACAAATCCTTCTTACCCATCAGTGCATTCAAGTGGGACTGCTCAAGTATTTATTAATAACTATAACGTATATGCGGGAAACACGGGGGCTGGAACTATTCATTTCCCAATTTGGCTTTCGGAAGGAAGCTATCCTGTAAAAGCCAGACAGGGTTCCAATGGAAATTCCACTTTATCTATTTCAGCTATCGAATTCAACATAGTACCATAAATAGTATATGAAAAAATTACTTGTAATATTCGCTTTAGTTTGCTCCAACATAGTTTGGTCTCAGGGCAACCTACAATTTAATCAAGTACTTATCCTTGATGCTACTCCTGCGGGAAATGCCATTACGGTGCCTGCTGGAAAAGTATGGAAGATCGAAAGTGTGGCACTTAGCAGTAACAACGCATATTTTCAGATCAACTGGGGAGGCACAAGTTATTTTGTATTGAACAATTCATCGCCGTATGCAAACCTGCCTTTCTGGTTACCATCCAATGAAAGTGTATCTTTAGTAGGAAGTGCCAATGCCAAAGTAAGTATTATTGAATTTAACGTGGTGCCATAAAAACGAACTATGAAAAATTTACTTTTTATACTCGCAGTAGCATTTTCAACCGTTTCTTTTGCGCAAGGTAATTTGCAATTCAATCAGGTGATTAAAGTAATCGATGTTAACCAAGCCGTACCAGCAGGTAAAGTATGGAAAGTAGAGTCGTATCATCAACAAACAGTCGGAATTTCTACAAATATGCCTACTACTGGTTGTGGTGATTTATCAAGACCAAGACCTTATTTCGTTGACAATATAATGTATCATCACTTGAACGGAATTGGAAATGGTAATAGTAGCTTTGCTTCTTCAGCAACAAATGAATTTCCATTGTGGCTAAGTGCAGGACAAACAATTAGAACATCTTGTCCTGGTGATTTTTTGAGCATAATTGAATTTAACATAGTACCATAAATGCGAACGTATTGCATAGCCATATTTTGTCTCATTAGCTTAGCTTCTCAAGCCCAAGATTCTACCTTCTATAAAAGTGCCTATGGTGGTGGCTATATAGTTGTGCCTGAAAATGAAACATGGGAAATTGATAGAGCCTTTGTGAATGATGGCAACGCATACAGCATTCAAATCTCAAATTCTAATTTCGATGCTACTTATCATGCGGGTGATACAATTCACACCCCTTATTACATCGCAGAAATGGAGTTGCTTTCGGACAAGCAAATGGTTCAATATCAATTTTATTTTAAACAAAAATGAAAAAACTAGCACTGCTCGGAGCTCTTGCTCTGTCAACAATTACTTTCAGTCAAGAAGTAGTTTCCACACAAGGAGCCTAACACACGAATGGCAGCGGAAGCATCAGTTAAGATTACCAAACAGTACAGATAATGTAGATGCAATATTAGGGTCTGCTAATTACTCTCCCCCTGGTGCATCTGATGGAAATCAAAGCAGCAGTATTCTGGAAGGCTTCATTACTATTTCAGGAGGGCCTAAAGATTTTATTCTTCAACATTTCACAGAGTTTGTTTGGGCTAACCGAGGTCTTGGAAAAGAAACTGGAAGTGGAGTTAATCAAGGATTTGGACGAATATCTATAATTCAAGTAAATTAATATTCAACGTTGGATTACCCATCCAATCATGTGCTTTAACAACACGGTTAAAATCAAAAATGAAGTTAGATAATTCAACATCCCCTGCTACAACGAAAGCCTTTCCATTTTTGGAGAGGCCGTCTTTATTGGCTAACATGATCATTCAGCTGTTGGTGTAATGCTTTTTTAGCACCTCTATATCGGCATGGTCGCTGATAAATATTGACATTGCAAGCTCCACTGGCATGGGTAAATGCAGAGCCATTATTGCCCAAGAGGTGCCTTACAGAGGTCGTAGCACGCGATGTAACGAAGCCCCGCTTAAATCATCACCTTATTTTGTGACAAAAAGACTGTTTGCGTCACTTCCTATCAATTCTACTCGACTTTCATAAATACACTTGTGAATTGTGAGCTGCGGCGGGAGGCCGTAACTAGAGACTTCTACTCCCTTATTAACCGCCCAAGATAACTTTTCAGGGTTTTACAGCGTAGATTACGTTAGTAGCACATCCTTTGCTACTTGATTACTGTCTTTTCAAACCGAACAAGAAATCAGTACCTTACCCGTACCTAAGAACAAAAACATGACGCTAAGTTTACGTGCATTACTCCTTTTAACGCTCATGTCTCCCTTGAGCTCCTTCTCTCAAGACACCACTAACATTCTTTCAAGTTATTCAGATTCTATTGAATATCGAATAATTATGAAAACGCAAGAAAAGATAAACGATCAATACATTGCGCTAGACGTTTTTACAATTAAGGCGTACCTCGATTCAACAAAAGTATACTATGTGAGGTATGGCGATATGCTTATATCAAGCCTAACAATGCAGTATTCCATTATTGATCGCATCA
>JBLHPQ010000046.1:0-26554 GCA_047624355.1 Flavobacteriaceae bacterium
CGGTACTTCTTGACGCGCAGACGTCTGGATTCTTTGTCGAGAAGAATGACGTGGTTAGCTTTTTGGAAGATAAATTAACTCAGGTCAATTTAACATCGAAGGAGAAAGCAGATTTCATTACTTTCTGGGGGCCAAGATTGATGCAAAACGAATTAAATTTCGTGCATTTTATTTTCAATGAAACCTGCGATCAGTATGCTGATTTGAACATTTCACCGCAACCTGACCGCATAAATCGAATTTATATTCTCTGGGCGCCCGTCAATGAAAAATTTGCAGTGTCAGAACAAGTAATACCATCATTTGATCGCTCTGGCTTCCATGTACTAGAATGGGGCGGACAAGAACAAACTCTTTCTTCTAAAACGGCCGCTATTTGGCACTAAACTTCATCCTATGCGCTTGTCAATACTATTCGTTGTAATCTTATCTTCATTTGAACTTTTTGCCGTTTCGAACGACCTCATAGAATATGATTTTGAGGCTAGACTCGCGGAGTATTGGATCGGCACTGAAGTCGAGGACACAAGTCTTTCAGATGGTATGAGCAGCGTTACCCTAGCCTCTCAAAATTTTGAAGAGCAGGATGGGCTAACACTTCTCTATGGATACAACGGGACATCATTCACTAAAAAAATGGATGGAAGACCAATGGACTTTAAACTTCCAAGCGGAAAATATGTCTTTAGCTTCTATTTGAAATCTGATCAAGATTATGCCGAAATAACAACAGATTCAATCGAGGTTAAAAACGGAATCAATACCACGATTCACCTGAACTTCTTCATTATCGCGACCTACCAACACTCCGTTCGGAAACCTGTGATTTATCTTTACCCCGAGGAGAAAACAGAAGTCACCGTAAAAGTTGCGCCTAAAGGAGAAATGACCTTCACCTACCCTACCTACACCGATGGTTGGAAATGCATCGCCGAGCCTAATGGTGATATCACGCTGGATGGTAAAAAGTATAATTATTTGTTTTGGGAATCAGAACAGAATTTTGGAGAAACACTTGTAGACGCATCCTCAGGATTTATCGTTTCTGGCGCGAATATCACCGAATTTCTTGATTCAAAGCTATCGTCTATTGGATTTACGGGCGAAGAACGAGCAGACTTTGTCACATTTTGGGCTCCGTTGATGGTTCATCACGATGAACTTTTTATCCATTTCATGGTAAACGATCAATGCAATGCCTTTGCCGAGTTAGAGATCGAACCAGTTCCCCACCATATAGCTCGCTTGTACATTCTTTGGAGTCCATTACCAAATGACTTCAACCGAACAAGCCTTAAAGAACAAAAATTACCACTTGTTATTCGCAAAGGATTTACCGTTCTTGAGTGGGGTGGCGCCGAAATTGATGCAAATCTGCTAAATTCTAACTAAATTGGGACTATGAAGTATTTATTGATTCTATTGACATTTCTCGCCTTTCAGAGCGAAGTTCAAGCAAAAAACAGAACGAAAACCATTTGGATTCAATCATCTGTTCCAGATGCGTCACTCAGCGAAAACGAAACTAAGTTTAGTTTTGTTGTACTGAATGCCGGGATTTATGCTTCATCGAAGGTTCTTTATCAAGTAGATAAAAGTGGTCAGAATGTGTCTGTGCAATTAACAAATCAAAAAATGTTCTCGCATACGACTGGCATTGGAAGTCATAAATTTGTCATTTCAGCTGGGCCAAAGTACAAAGAGATAAAAGCGCGTTTAAAAGGTAAGGCAGGACATCATGTTACCGTCATTGTAAATTTCAAAGCTAAACGGCAAAAGAGGACCCGAAGAGGTCGTAGCATGAGGGTGCAGCCTAAAAAGCCTGTAATTTACTTGTATCCAGAGCAAGAAACTGACATTTCCGTGCGACTCGAACTCCCTGGTGAGTTGACGTACACTTATCCGGCATACGAAGATGGCTGGGACATTCAGGCAAGCCCTGACGGCACTTTAAAACACAATGGGAATGAATACAATTATCTCTTCTGGGAATCGACGCAAAACTTGTCTACCAATGCGGTTGATTTCACAAAAGGAGCCTTCGTTGAAGGTGAAAACTTGACTTCCTTCCTAGAGGAGAGTCTCACTCAATTCGGATTTACCAGCAAAGAAATGGCGGATTTCATAACCTACTGGGCACCTATTATGAAAGATAATCCAAATTTGTATATTTGTTTTGTGTACAACGAGGCATGCGATGCATTTGCTGAACTGTCGGTTACTCCACAACCACATGTGCTTGCACGATTCTATATGCTGTGGATGCCGATCGAGAAAGGCGCATTTCCTGTTTCTGTTGAACCATTAGAAATTCCAACAATTGATCGTAGCGGCTTTGTCGTTCTTGAATGGGGTGGAATGGAAATTAACGTTAATACGCTAGAGGAAATTAATTAGTCATGAAAGTAAGGTTATTGTCCTTATTGTCTGTTGTACTCGTTCTGTCGATTAAGGCATACGAAACTTCCGCGCGTGAAGCTAGCGAGGATGATGGTGTGGAAATCTACCAGCCAGACATTTCCTTTTTGGACGGTGAGCAATTTAATCCAATATCTAAAGTCGATAGTATTGTACGCCTACTGAGCGAATCCAACACTGTAAAGGAACGCCACGTAGGATTTGCCGCTGTGACACCACAAGAATATCAGCTCTTTGAAGTTTTAACGCTCGAAGGAACGCAAGAAGAACTCAATGGCCTATTGACGCATTATTCTCCAGTTGTACGTGTTTATGCGTACCGAGCATTGCTGGCCAACGAAATGGAAATCAGTTTAGATTACGAAACGACAATGTATAAGGACACAACATCCGTTCAGTGGTTTTCGGGGTGTTTCTTAATGACGAGTACTGTAAAGGATTTGGTCTCCCAAGGATTTACAGATTAGATTTCCTATTAACTCCCTCTCTATTTGCGCAGTGCCATCATCTTTCGAGTAACATACGATCCGATCAACACTATGAATGCTCCCATCGGCGCCATATGCTCTCCATCTTGAACCATTAAATGCGCAAGAGCCGCGAGACTAAATGTAAAGGCTAGACCAGCATACGCCCATTCTGTTAGAATTTTATTGAATTTGGTCAACAACATTACAACCGCCGCCAACTTAGCAATTCCGAGAGGGTAAACAAGATAACCAGGGTAGCCGAGACTTTTGAATAAAACAGAAACGTCGTCAGCCATAAATAGATACATCCCGACAGACAGCAATAACATCGCTGATAAAAGTCCTGTAAATATCCAATGTAACAATTTAATTTTTTTCATACTTACTATTTAATTACCATGGTAAATATAGCTAAATTATTGACAAAATCTCAGTCCTAATTTTAATTATTTGGAAGTAATGCGCGGATTTGGTTTATCAAGGGTTTATAGATTACCAACAGGAACGACAATAAATCAACCTCTATTTGAACCCAATTATTGTTTGAAAACTTGAACTCGGATCTAGCGCCACAAGAGCCATACTATCCCTTTCCTCGTTAAATAGCAGATACAAATTGTGTCCATAAAATGCAGTATTAGCCAATTGATATGAACGTGAGACTACAAAATAGCTGGTGATCTCATTCGGCCAGATAGTTGGATCCGAATAATACCTAAAATGAGAAGATGCAGTTGACGACAAACTATCACCAGGGAGGTCTTTCACATAATAGTTGTCCGTAGCTGTAAAAATAGTGCTTGAATCTATTAACTGCTGACCATGACAGTTTTGATATATGGTAAAACTGGTAATGCTGGCAGTATCTATAAGGAGTTGTTCTGAAGTTGGCAGTATTGTACTATACACGTCTGTCCGCTCTATGCTAGTATAATTATACAAAAGTGCTTCAGGTGGCTCGGAACATCCTTCAGGAGCGTCTTTTTCACACGATATAAGAACATAGAATAATAACCCTATCACTGATAATCCCTTCGCAATGACGCAGTTTAGACGATTCATATTATTTCGTCACGTGAGGGTTGGCAAATAATTTAACTTCTTCTGCCGAGATAATATCTCCACCAAGAATAATTAGACGTTCAACAATATTACGCAATTCACGAATGTTTCCTGTCCAATCTGTTTTTGTCAAAGCGTCAATTGCTCCATCATCAAATGATTTTTTGGCGATGCCATGTTCAGCACAGACCATTGTCATGAAATGATTGGCCAATAATGGGATATCCTCACTTCGCTCATTCAATGAAGGAACATGAATAAGAATTACGGCTAATCGATGGTAGAGATCTTCTCTAAAAGTTCCTTTGTCAATCTCCTCTCGAAGATTCTTATTGGTTGCCGCGATCACTCGAGCATTCACCTTGATATCTTTTTCTCCACCTACACGTTGAATGACATTCTCCTGAAGCGCTCTAAGGACTTTAGCCTGAGCACTCGCAGACATATCTCCGATTTCATCGAGAAATAATGTCCCACCAGAAGCTAATTCAAATTTACCTTTCTTCTGTTTTACAGCAGATGTAAACGCTCCTTTTTCGTGACCAAACAATTCACTCTCGATTAGTTCAGAAGGAATTGCAGCACAATTCACCTCAACAAATGGCTGTGATTTACGCTCACTTAAGTCATGTAATGATTGAGCTACGAGTTCTTTTCCAGTTCCGTTTGCTCCTGTAATCAGCACACGTGCATCAGAAGGGGCAACTTTCTCAATCATTTCTTTAATCTGATTGATTTCTTCTGTCTCTCCAATAATTGAAGATCCTCTAAAGCGTTTCACCACCTTTTTAAGCACCTTTTTCTCTTCGATAAGTACTGTCTTATCACTCGCGTTACGAATTGTAACAAGAATTCTATTTAGATCTAAAGGCTTTTCGATGAAATCAAATGCACCTTTCTTTATCGCCTGAACCGCTGTATCAATATTTCCGTGGCCACTAATCATGATGACAGGCGTATCAACTTTGGCCTTTAGTAAACCATCAAGGACTTCCATCCCATCCATTTCTGGCATCTTGATGTCACAAAAGATCATGTCAAACTCTTCAGCTTTAGCCATATCAAAGCCTTGCTTACCATTTTCTGCCTCCGCCACTTCGAATTCTTCAAATTCCAAGATCTCTCTCAGCGCTCTTCGTATTGCACGCTCATCATCAACGATTAAGATTTTACCCATGTAATTGTTCTTTTGACGAATATAGTGAGGAAATTCAGAAAAAAGCCTCCAATGCAATGAAAAAGCAACTGATTATTCAAGCAATTAATGCTACAATTTTCATTTCATTTTATTCAATATAAGGATTGGTCAACCAAGCATGTATTGAATCCGAAGGAACAAATTCTTCACACGATTCAACTAACTGCAGCTAGGTTTACTCTTCCTGTGGTGTAAACACTGGAGCTTCCTCAATTGAATCTCGGTAATACTCTTCCTCTTCATTTGAAGGCCAACTCCTGTGACTGAGTACGGTCTTTTCATATACAAAACGCTCTACCTCAATTCGCGTAGATTCACGATAACCGTTGTCCTCTGTGATTTGAATCTTTCTTTTGATCAATAAACCATTCTCGTACTCATTAGCTATATCATACTGAGTAGTACGCGGTGGCTCAATCATAGGAATGTATTCTGTAGAACCCTCAACTTGCATAGGTGCAGGTTCACCATATCCAGATTTCGAGCGTAGATGCTCGCTATTATCAAAATATCGAAGTGAAATTAAATCGTTATTGTTGCTATACGTTGCGATGGTTTCACTGAGTGTGTCAAGGTTATTATTAAGTTTCAGAAAATACGTGAATTGCTCTGTATCCTTGCGTGATGACAATATATATTTCGATGTCATTGAATCCTGAAAGGATGAAGTAACGACCATACGCGTTTCGTTTCCATTGTCCTTGTAGTCATAGGTAGTAATATGGCCATTACCTTGTCTCATTTCAGTAACTCTTCCCTGAACATCAAAGCTTCTCTCAAAGAAGTAGTCCGATTCCTCAAGAAATGAATTTTTCGCTTCTACCATTTTGTCCTTCTTCCATCTGAATGTTAACATTCCATTAGTGAGAGAGCTCCCTTCGTTTTTTACTGATAGGATGTGATTATCCTCATCATAGGTGTAAAATTGACAACCAGTATTCCATTTCCCCTTAGAACAACTACTCGCTATTCTATGATTCTCATCATATGTAAAGGTCCTATGCAAGGTACCATCATCTCCAAGCGCATGAGAACGTGTTGTTAAGGGGATCTTTCGCTCGTAGACCTTCAATCCAAGCTGATTAAACTCAATTTCACCGCGCTTTTTCACCCTCAAATAGTTCCCGGAATTATCATAATTATTCTCCTTCATCTCAGAGTAGACATGAAGAGATCTCATACCTTCATTTCGAATTTGAGCAGTATCTATGTTGATAAAACTCAGGATCTGTTCTTTCATTTCTTGACTGAAGGAATGGGTCGTCAGGAAGACGAGCGGCAAAATGATTAACATGCTCTTCATACGCATACACTATTTTTTTTCAATCAACCCGCCTTCTTTGAGCGAATAGGAGGATAACAGCATTCGCTTCACTCCTATTTTTTGAATCGCCCATTTAATCTGAAGAGCAGCAATCGGTAACATTTTCTTCCTAATTGGGATGATCCAGGGATGGTTCATTCTTTCGTCTAGTGTCGATTTTATTGCCCAATCAAGTTGTACCATAAATTCTTCTATATTTAATTCTATGATGTTATTACTCGCTTCAAATTTCGTTTGATTAATCATCTCATAGAATGTTTCGAAACTACCGGAGGATCCTATCAAAGTATCACAGCTGAAACTAGACAATCGTTCCATCTCTCGGGAGTTCATGAATTGGTAAATTGAATCAACTTCTTCCTGTCCATAGACAGTCGGTTTATTCAATTGCTGAAAAATTCTTGAAACGCCGATGTCAAAACTGACGATATCCCTCACTCCCGTCTTAGTTGCATGAATGAATTCGCTACTTCCTCCACCGATATCCATAATTACTGCGGGCGCGCTAAAGTCATAGGACCATTTTACTCCTTGATAGATCAATTGAGCCTCATATTCTCCAGAAATAATGTCAATGTTGATTCCGAATGAGCCCATAACTAGCGAACAAAATTTTTCGGCATTTGATGCTGCGCGCAGTGCTGATGTTCCAAATGCACTGATGTTCCCCGGCAGTATTCCGTGCTCATCAGTGATTTTTAAGAAATTCTCTAAGGCCGTCATAGCCCTTTGGATAGCGTCCTCAGCAAGTATCCCTTCATTAATTCCACCCATTCCAAGGAGGACAGCTTCCTTTGTTTTGAAAATAACAGTAAACGATTCACCTTCCACCTCAGCAATAAGCAAATTGAAGGTATTTGTTCCAAGATCAATGACCGCTCTTTTCATCCTAAGCGCTTTTCAACCACTTGAATAAATGTTTGATTCTGAGTCGATGACCAAACTGTAAGATTCCATTCTTGTATAACCTTGCTGCAATTGCCAATGCGATAAACGCACTTACAATTAAGGAGAAAAACGCGATGTAAATCTCGTAGGCGTGTCCAATTTCGTAGCCTTGATAGAGTTTCACCATGACGACGACGGGCGCTGTGAATGGGAAATAGTGCAAGAAGGTGGATAGTTGGGTTTCGGGGTTATTCATCACATAGTAACCCGCATAGAGTGACAAACAGAGAATGATCACAATGGGAATAACAAATTGTTGTCCGTCACTTTCAGATCCCATGGTGGCGCCAATTGCAGCGAAAATTGCACTATAAAACAAGTATCCACCGACAAAAAAGAGCATAAAAAATCCAAGTGTGTTCACGAATTGAACGCGTTCATAAACGAGATTCACAAATTCATTGTACTCACGCGCCGCGTAATAACTTTCTTGATACGATGCATCATTTGCATCTAGCGTCAATTGTTCAATATTGATATTTGAGGCGTCCATGACATCTGGGAAGATCGTTTCCCGCATGAAATAAAGTCCACCGCCAATGATTGCAATCCAAATAACAAATTGCAGAAACGCCGACATCCCAATGCCGATAATTTTCCCTCTCATTAATTGGAGCGGTGACACAGAAGCCAATAAAACCTCCACAATACGATTATTTTTCTCCCGAGAAATACTTCTTAGAACCGTCATCCCAAATAAGAAAATGAACAAGAAGATCAGTGTCCCAAAGAAGAAACCTGCCCATCCGCTTAAATCATTCGCCTTCCCCTCAGGATCGTTAACGTCTGCAAAAGTTACATTTATGGGTTGCTTAACACTTCTGAACTTGGTAAGTGACATCGTCGTTAATTCCTTGACAACAACTTCTTCCAGCCGTCTTTCGAATTGATATTGAACGCGCGTTTGCATTCTAATAGATGGCTTATCACGGTAAAACAGAAAGCCTGTTTTATTCGAAAGCACCTTCTCATTCACCTCCAACAAGGCATCAAACTCTTGATACTTCTTGCCGTCTCTAAATTCATCGATTTCAATATATCCGTCCGCAAAGGAATAGGTAACTGACCTATCCTCCTGCGCCATGATTTTATTATTCATTATTCCGGCTGGATCAGCGATCAACACATTCCAATGTTGTTTCGATTCTCCGCCTAACGCGAACATCACATAAACCAATCCAAGGACAATTAGGGGTCCCACAATTGACATCATGATAAACGAGCGTGAGCTAACGCGTTCTTTCCATTCCCTTACGGCGATCATCCAACTTTTTCTCATGATTCCGTCGTTTTATTAGGTTGAACTAGTTGAATAAAGACATCCTGCATAGATGGTCGCATTTCCCAAGCAGCCTCAATTTTCACATTCCCCATTAATACTTTGAGAAGATCTTCGAAGGTGCTTTCTCCGCGCATTGCCAAGTGAACTTCAAAACGATTATCACCAAGAACTATTTTATCCATGACTTCGAATCCCGTCCATAGTGAATTGACAAATGCAATCATATTTCCTTGGAAACGTACTGCATACAACCCGCTTTTTTGTGCGTCTTGCAATTCTGAAATCGAACCTTCTGCGATTTTTTTTGAATTATTAATTAGCACGGCTCTATCACAAATTTCCTCAACACTCTTCATATTATGCGTTGACAGAATGACGGTCTTCCCCGCTGCTCTCATTTCTGAAAGTTCTTTCTTGATTAACTCAACATTTACTGGATCAAAACCACTAAACGGTTCATCCAAGATCAGTAGTTTTGGTTCATGAAGTACGGCACAAATAAACTGCACCTTTTGAGCCATTCCTTTCGATAATTCCTCAATCCGCTTGCTGCGCCAGTCATTAATATCAAATCGGTCGAACCAGTAGTCAATTTTAACTTTTGCATCAGCTTTAGATAACCCACGGATACGAGCTAGGAATAGCGCATGTGCCCCAACGGTCATATTTCTATACAACCCTCTTTCCTCTGGCAAATAACCAATTTGAAAAAGGTCGCGATCTGTCATGAGATCTCCATTAAATCGAACCGAGCCATCGTCCGGCATAAAAATTCTATTAACGATTCTGATGAGCGTTGTTTTTCCAGCTCCATTCGGTCCCATCAGTCCAAATATTTCTCCTTTTTGTACTTTCAGAGAAACATTTTTTAGCGCTGATTCCCCGTAGAATGATTTACTGACGTTTCGTATTTCTAGGATGGTATTCATGTGATGTGAAGATAGTAATTCCAGAGAATAATAATTTAGAATTCAAAAATCATTACAGAAGTAATAATCGTTGTCCTAGTCTTTTGTCAATTATAACTGGGGCTTATCCGATCGTTACACTGCTTTTCTCATCCTTAACCAGATCGTTAATTCACAAAAAAGCCCCGATCAATTGACCGAGGCTAACATTGTAACTTATTGTAACTTAAAACGGACTAGCAACAACCTCCTCCGTCATAAAAGAAGGTAGATTCTGAAATGTAGATATCTGATTTATTTAGTGCAGCTAAAGCAGCGGCAGTTTTGTCACAAATTGCTAGCGGTGAATTTTGCAAAAGTGTATGCCCTTCACCATCATCAAAGTACTCATCGTCGCCAAAATAGATTCCTGTTTTCCCCGTGAAAACACAAGGTCCATCCGCTGGCATAGGATCTTTTATCGCACACACTTCAACGCTTTCTAGATAGATCATCTCCTCTGTATCGTAATGACCTGGATCAAGTACACGGTAAGGACGTTTCGCTCGGATTTCAATTGTTCCAAATCCAGCGTCCGTCATCATTTTAATGTATTCTTTCAATGGAAGTGATCCACTCAAACACAAAGCACGCAAGCGATCATCATTTTTCAATGATTCAGGCATAGGATCTTCAGTAACTGGATCAGAAAGGACCAATCTTCCGTTTGGTTTCA
Source organism: Flavobacteriaceae bacterium (assembly GCA_047624355.1). Classification (GTDB taxonomy): domain Bacteria; phylum Bacteroidota; class Bacteroidia; order Flavobacteriales_D; family Crocinitomicaceae; genus UBA4466. The sequence continues at coordinate 10,326 of JBLHPQ010000046.1, forward strand.
ATACACGGTACATTTCGGCAAGCGCTTTCTTCAAGTCTTCTTTATTGAAGATATTGAATAGGCAATTTTGCGCTGCAACGTCAATAGAGTTATCCTCTACGGGTAAGTTCAATGCATCACCTTTACGGATATCAACGAATTCTGATTTAAACCATGGATTGGTCTGTTCGGCATCTTTAAGATTTGTTCGACAAGCGTCTAACATTTCATCAACAACATCGATACCAATTACTCCACTTGGCTTACGGCTGAAATACGAAAATTGAAACACCTCCATTCCTCCACCAACTCCTACGTATAAAATGGTAGGATCATTGACTAAATCTCTCGGATTTACTGTACTTCCACATCCGTAGTTCATTTCAAGCATGATCTTCGGCATATCCAACCCTGGCAACGCCCAAATTGGTGTAGTGGTGCAGCAAAGTCCTACATCTGGAGCTAAAGCAGCGTCACGGTATACATTTACGGTCTCATCTAAGTATGATTTCATTCTTCGTATTTATTACTCTTTATTAGCTAATTAAGCTGTCGTTCCTCCACAACTAGATCCCGCTCCTGCAGTACATCCATAGCAATGTTGGTTGACAATAATTTTTCGTTCGATCAGCGCTTGATTGTTGAACTCGGATAAATGCTGTGATCCTTTTGCGGCTACTTTCAAATCCAACATTTGGTTGAAGTCACAATCAAAAATATACCCGTCCCAACCAATTGAGATCGTAGATCGGCACATAACATTTTCTGCGGCTGACGGATTGTATGCATTTACTAATTTCTCCATGTAACCGTTGTAATTGTCACTTGCCACAAGATATTCCAGAAATCTACTTACTGGAAGGTTCGTGATCGCGTACAACTCATTGAATTCGATATCAAATTTATCTTTTAACTTCTTTTTAAAATCGGCTTGCAAGGATGCTTGATCAGGTGGTAAAAAAGCTCCTGAAGGATTGTACACAAGATCCATGACTAAATCAGAATCTGGCATTCCGTACCCCACCTCATTCAACATTTTAAGTGCCTTGATCGATTTTTCAAAAACTCCATCTCCCCTTTGTGCATCTGTTTTCGCTGATGTGAAATATGGCAATGAAGAAACAACCTCAATGTTGTGTTTTTTGAAGAACTCTGGAAGGTCATTGTATTTTTTATTGGCAACGATAATCGTTAAATTACAGCGAACGATTATCTTCTTTCCTTTTGAAGAAAGCTGTTCAACAAACCATCTGAATTCAGGATTCATTTCTGGAGCACCTCCTGTTAAATCGACTGTAGAGCAGTTTGTTTTATCTATAGCGTCTAGACACAATAGCATTGTTTCACGCGTCATTATCTCTTTACGATCAGGGCCAGCATCAACATGACAGTGATTACACACTTGGTTGCACATCTTGCCCATATTGATTTGAAATACATCCAATCCAATAGTCGTCAAGGGGAACATATTCGTTTCCTTCAACTTGTCTTGAAAAGAAATTAAATCGGTTTGCTGCAGTAAGGCTAACTGACGATCTGTTTCGGATAACTCGTGATCCTGTGCGGAAAGTGATTTATGGGTCAATACAGCCATTACATTGAAAGGTCTTTGTACTTATTCATCATTTGAACACCGTGGACAAGTGTCGCTCCACTCTTAATTGCAGCAGCTACATGCACTGCCTCCATCATTTGTTCCTCGTCACATCCTTTCTCCATGCTATCTTCGGTATAAGCCTCAATACAATATGGACATTGAACAGCGTGTGATACTGCTAAAGCAATTAATGATTTCTCTCTAGCCGTTAGCGCTCCTTCTTTAAAAACATCTCCATAATAATCGAAAAACTTCGCTCCCAACTCAGGCTGAAAATCTTTAATTTTGCCGAATTTTTTCAAATCTTCTGGATCGTAATATGTTTTCATTTCTTTTTCTATTTGATGACAAAATGTATTCTAATCCGTCATAGATGCAGTTAGACGGCTAAAACTCTTGCTACTTACATTCTATCGATTAATTTTTTTCGCCAATTTTTCCATTTGTAAATTCTGGAAAATATCAATATAAGCAATGGCTGCAAGATAATTAAAGTAAGTATACTTTCCCAACCAAACGCTGGAGCAGATCGATCAATAAAAAGTGCATCCGTGGTAAACGCCTGCCAATCATTCGTTAGAATAACTGCAGCAAAAATATTATTGATCGCATGATACCCCATACCGAGCTCCATTCCGTCATCCATATGCGTTAAAATTCCCAGAAAAATTCCTGTGGAAATGTAGTAAATCAATAATCCATAACCGAGCTTTGCGACTTCAGGATTTGCGATATGAAGTAATCCAAACATAGTCCCCGTGAGCAAAACGCTAATTCCTGCATGCTTGAATAATTTTCCGAAACCCTGAAACAAGAAACCACGAAACAACGCATCCTCTGCGGCAGTTTGAAGTGGTAAAATCAAGAGTGCTACCAGTAATAATGGGATAAATGTGCTGGGATTAAAATTCCAGGCAATATCGACTCCTGCAACAATTGCATAAATCAACGAAAGCGTAAGAATAAATCCATAGAGCAAAAAAGCTAAGAAAAAGCGTTTCCAATCAAAGCTAGATCGCGCAGTAAATAGGCTAACAACCTTTCTTTTATGAATGTACTTCACACAAAACATCAGTGTACCTAGCACACAAATAAATGGGATAATCAGCAGGAAAAGAATGAGGCTTTTATCCATTGTAGCGTCCTCAGAAAGCATGTCCAAATCAAAACCAAGAACAATTCCGGCTGCAATAGTGTTACCAATAACTAGAGAGAATAGCGTCAGTGCTATCGTTAGGATAAACGAACTAGCAGAACTTTCTCCTTTCTGATATTGCTGAACAAACTGCATTATCTAGTGGAACATATCCTTCATCTTTTGAAAAAATCCTTTATCGTGATGATCAGGAGTTGGAATAAAATTCTCGCTATCTCTTAATTTTTCTAAAATTTCACGTTCTTGTTTCGAGACTTTCTTCGGTGTCCAAACGTTAATATGCACAAATAGATCTCCCGTTCCAAAACCTTGTAGGATAGGAATTCCTTTACCTTTCAAACGAAGTGTTTTACCACTTTGAGTTCCAGGTTCCACTTTGATTTTTGCCTTACCACTAACTGTTGGAATTTCTATAGAAGTTCCAAGCACTGCATCAACAAAATTCACATATGCCTCATAATGAAGATTTTCTCCATCCCGGCGCAACGCTTCATGCTGAACTTCTTCAACAACAACTATAAGGTCTCCAGGCACACCATCAAACGGTCCAGCATTTCCTTTACCCGTTACGCTCAATTGCATTCCTTCCATAACTCCAGCAGGAATATCAACTTCAATGACCTCTTCCTTTCGGGTAAGTCCATTTTGATCAGCATCTGAAGGTTTATGATCGATTTTTCTACCAGCACCTTGACAGACATTACATGTTGACTGAGTTTGCATAGCACCCAAGAAGGTTTGAGCGACACGCGTCACTCTACCTGACCCATGACATGTGGGACAATCTTTGAAAGTCACGCCATCAGCATTGATAAGCTTATTGACTTTTATTTTTTTATTGACACCTTCAGTTACTTCCTGAAGTGTTAATTTCATTTTTACCCGAAGATTAGAACCTCTCACGCGTCGAGATCCACCTCGAGATCCACCGAAGCTGCTACCACCTCCGCCGCCACCAAAAGCACCGCCGAAAACATCTCCAAATTGAGAGAAGATATCATCCATGTTCATCCCTCCAGGTCCGCCTCCCGCACCGCTCATTCCAGCATGTCCGTATTGATCGTAACGAGACTTCTTCTCCTCAGAGCTCAGTACCTCATAAGCCTCAGCTGCTTCCTTAAACTTGTCCTCAGCAGCAGTGTCACCCTCATTTTTATCTGGATGATATTTGAGCGCTAACTTGCGGTATGCCTTCTTAATTTCGGCAGCCGTCGCATTCTTAGCAACACCCAAAATATCATAAAAATCTCTCTTATCACTCATAATATCACTTGGTAATCAAGTACTTTATTGACCTACTACAACTTTAGCGTAGCGAATAACTTTTTCATTCAAACAATACCCTTTTTCAACAGCATCGATCACCTTTCCCTTCATCTTTTTCGATGGTGCAGGTACATTTGCGATCGCCTCGTGCAACTCACTGTCAAATTTCTCGCCAACCGAATTCATTCCTTTCAATCCCTTCGCTTCGAGTGTAGTTTTATACTTATTAAAAATGAGTGTAAAACCTTCCTTGACGCTTTTGATGTCATCGACCTTTTCATTATTGGCCATTGCGCGCTCAAAATCATCTATTACAGGAATCAGGTCTTTCAAGAGCCCTGCATTTGCAGTACTGATGATATCCAATTTCTCTTTGTTCGTGCGCTTACGATAGTTATCAAATTCAGCATGAATTCGCATGTACTTATCGTTCAATGCATTGAATTTATCTTCCATTGAAGGCTCAGTTGGTACTTGAACATCTTCTTGCTCCACCTCGTTAACTTCAGTGTTATCAACTTGATCCTTTTCGTTCTTTATCTCTTTCTCGTCTGACATGACTAATTTGTTTTTTTCTTGATTTTGAGAAGGCAAAGATACTGCCAATCTAAGAAACTGGACATAGTGTCAGGAAAAACATTTCGAAAGAGGTAAAGATGGCAGGGAATGCTGCGATTGTTAGGATTGCTGATCCGATAATGCTCCGAAATGGAAGATAATGTGACCACAAACCACAGCCGTAAACTTAATTCAGATGGATCACACTTCCAGAACGATCAAAATAGAAAATTTCACCGTTTTTATAGCCTTGAATAAGGTTCTTATTAATGATGATAATTTTCTGAAATTCAACGGGCACAATAACATTGCCATGCGAATCGTAAATACCGAAAAGTGCCTGTTTATTCGTAGAGAAAACATTTGATCCAAGTTCCTCAATTTTATCGTAGGCGGGGAGTGTTTGATAATGGCCGTCTGAATCCATTATTGTCCAACCGCTTCTCTCTTGCACCGTTGCATAGCTCGTCCCAAATGGAGTGGCACTCTTAAACTTTCGACGAAAAACATTGTCTCCATCAACATTGACAAAGAACATGTTCTCGGATTCTTTTAACAAAAGGCGCTCCTTGCTGAATACTCCCTTAGCACTTTCGACATAGGGATATAGTTTTTCAAGCTCATCACCAAATAACAATAGTCCTTCCTTGGTTCTACAGATGGCTCTTCCCTCACCTACATACTTCGCTCGTCTTAGCTGAAAACCAAATGTCACCGCTTCCCAGTCTGACTTAAAATAGTGCGAATATTTCTTGGTATCATGAATTAGATATCCAGATGCTCCCATCAGAATAAGTTCTTTATATTCAAACTTAAAATTCACCACCTTCTCTGTAGATACTTCAACTGCTCGACTTTCTTTACCTGCTTGAATCAGCCATCCGTCGATAAACCTGACATATTTCGTTCCTTTCCAGCTACCTATTTTCTTGCCTGTAATCTTGTCATAAACAGTGACTTTAGTAGGTGTGATTACGGCGTAATTACCGGAGACTTCATCTACGAGGATAGTATTATTTTTAACTTCTCGAAGCAGGGATAAATTTTCATCAAAGAGTTTGTTCTCGTACCCATTAATTGCAAAAACATAGTCTCCATAATTTTCGATCTTCTTATATGAGAATGGAATTCTAACCCCATCATCCATATCCACAACGCCCTTTTTTCCCTTTTCCATAGAAACAACATACTCCTCTCGAATAAAGCGGAGTGGTTTTAACTTTACGGAACCAAGCTGATTTCCAGATTCTGAATAGATTGCGTATGCTTTATTCTCTTTGCTATAAAAGATATTATTCTCAAATAATTTTTGAAACCTAGTCTCACCTGAGATAATTGAATAGTCTAGTCCAATCACAACTTTATCTCTCCCAATATTGACCTGCGAAAGATTTCCCTTATTCATCCCAAATCTTGTGATTCCATTATCAAATGCATTCGCCATTGTATCAATAAATCGTTTCCCTCCTGGCGTATTCTTCACCAAAAACAAGGTGTCCGAAATTTCAGAGAAACGATTTATTTCCGAAAAAATAGGTGCAACGATCATTGAATCATCCCGGACAATCCCCCACTTCCCTGCTCGTTCTACTATCGCTGTATTCCTTAGGTATGGATGAACAAAACTAAATGGTTTGCTGAAAACTGGTCTTCCGTTAGTGTCTAAAAAATTCCATTTTGCATCTGTGAATTTTGCATAGTGTTTCGCATCTTCGTCGTCACTGTCAAGTGTTTTTTTGCTCGGTATATAATCCACATTATTCAAGTCCCAGTCGGGAGCAAAAACTTTATGGGATTCTATATTTTTCGACGTCACTTTAATCATCTTCGTTCCTTGACAATACCTCACAAAGCGAAGATCGGCACCATCGATATAAGCCATTTCAATCACTTTGTTTTCGGCTGTAAGAATTCCGAGTCCTTTTTCACCCACGAAACGAGTATAACTTCGAGTCAACAAATCTAGCGTATCGACAGACCGAAGTTGATCTGCAATTAGTCGCTTTCCCGCAATGTGACTATACATTGAAAATGTAATGGTCTCGGGCACATCATCTGTTCTCCTTCTCTCATTTTTCTTTATCCGACGGCTTGGAATAAGACTGAAATCAGCTAGCGGGACAAATATTGGTTCCGGGAAAGTCGGTTTTAGTAAAAGCGTATCATTCTGCCCTTTCAAGCCCCAAGCGATGCGTTCACCAATTTTAAACCCTAGAGAATCATAGATTGGTATAGGCTCTTTAAACCATCCCAAACCATACAAACGTTCATCTACAAATGACTCTCCTGTTGCTTTCGTCCGATCCAATGTAATTACATTATCCAGCACAAGGTCGCTGGTAACGCGATGATTTGTATCCAATTGTATTATTCTAAGTTTTTGCGATGACCATGCTCTAACTTTAGCGTCATCGAAGGCAATTCTATCGTATTTACAGCTAAGTATTTCACGTTTTGTAATTCTCGAAAGCAATCCATAACGAGAAGTATTTGACCTAATCAAGAAAAAATCTCTGGATGCAGTGAGCCTATCGTATTTGCAAGGAACAAGTTCATTTCCTCCAAGATCTAGCACACCCTGCCCGTTTTCATTTCGCACCATTAGATAATTCTCCTGAAGCAAAATTGTAGTGTACTTCATTGGACAAATCACTTTCCCTTTTCGGGTAATGATGCCCAATTTCGCTCCCTTACCCATTTCGAGCAATCCTCGACCTAATGGATTCAACCTGTCGCATGCTACTTCCAAAATAAGATGTTCATCAACTGCTGAGATAATGCGTGTAATTCCATCCACCGTATAGAAAATCTCCATTTCTTCTACGCGAATTCTACGCGCATCTGGAGGTAACAAAATTTCGTGATCAGGGTAAACTATTTTTTTACTCGCTGTGCTAGGGAGAATTAAAAATGCAGGATTGAATTTTGGAATTCGATTTCCCAGTTCTACTATGGCTCCCGTTTTATCAAATAACAGCCGTTCGTTATCAAATTGAACATACTGGTATCCATAGAATTCATTGATGATTTCATCCGTAGAATCCAATTGAACTTGAACATTGCCGACAGAATTCATCAGAAACTTCTCATCATCTGTGGTAACCATGAACCAATTAAATTCTAGGTCAACAATACTCAGACACGACGTAATTTTTAGTTTACCATTTTCATATTGAACAAGATCAAATCCGTTCTTATTAAGAAATGAATAATATCCACCCTTTAATTGTTTTGCACTAATGTACTCTTCTGAAAGAACGATTTCACCCTCATGATCTATTAGTCCATACAGATCGTGTCGCATAAAATAGGCAATCGACTGATTGTCGAAATTCCCAACGTCGTGCATATCCTTTGGTAAGAATGCTCGATGACCATCGGCGTACGTGAACCATTGTCCATCGTGAACTCCAACCAGTGGCTGTTGCGCATTACTCCAAAGCGTTAAGCAAATTGATATGGCTGCTAGAACGAATTTCAAGCTTAGATCAATGCATTCATATGATTCATTATATCAGAAGGAGACTTTAATTTAATACCTGTTTCCTTGAATGCGAAGGTATACGATTTACCCCCTTTCTGTCCTCGCACAGCATTAAAACCATCATCGGATATAGAAACTATTTCGTTGTTTGGAAGAATCCCAATTAGACAATTTCGAAGATTTGGATCAAAAAAGAAACTACCATCTCCTTTTGAATTACAGCGAATTACAACATTTTCATCTGGAGAAAGTAAGAAGACAGAAATCAAGTCAGGATTAACATCTGTAGGAAAATCAAAGCTCGCAATCACACGCTGCGGTTCATCAAATTGATGAATACAATCCCAGTTAAAGGTTCCGAAATTATCAATTTCAATCGACCGAATCACTTTACCGGTTTCAACATCAGCTAGGTACTCACTTACCTCGGCAATGCCCTCTTCCATAACTTTCCGATTCGTTTTTGAATCTGCAATTGCTTCTTCCATGAGGTACGGCTCAACCGGGTATTGAAAAACTTGCTTATCGTATGTTCTTGCTTCGAGCGTCAATCCGAGTGAATCAGTCGTTAATAATCGCGTCTTCGTGTGCGTCATTCGCAGCATGTTCTTATCAAAAGAAGACAATTCACGTTTAGCTCTCCACGCAACAATTTCTAGGTCTTTTAACCCATCAAAATCACGTGTATTTAATGTCACATCAATCAAATTCGGATCGACTGATGAAGCAGCCTCGGTAATATTATCCTCAACCTCATCAACCTCTGGCTCATCTCTATCCGTTCCTGTAGCAGTAGCTTCATAGACCCAATCGCCGGACGCTTCATCGAGTTCATAAAAATTATAGCACGGAGTGTCCTGAATGGAAGCCAAATTAACTTCCGCTGATTTATTGGGTGCGAAATGAACTGGGTTATCTCCCTGAGACCCGTTAATGGTGAACATTCCACCAGATTCGAGGTTGTTAGCAACACCTGCTGAATCATATTTCATGGGGATTCCTGAGAGCATGATATCGCCGAATGTATGGAATTCCTCCCATTGAATATCAACCTCTCCTTTCACCACATTCCCATCAACATCTACAAACGCATCTTTGTCAAATAGAAGCGATCCTCCTCGTTTAAGTTCAATTGGTTCTGGGTTTTGCACATTAATTCGATAGGTAACCTTGGCATTATCCACACCTTCTATTGGGCTAATGACAGAAACGGGATCTTTTTGTTTTTTCTTTGTGTCTGTGCTGTTTTCTTGCGTTCCACACGATAGGAGTACTCCAATGATTCCAAGAGAAAGTAGTTTGATATACATAATAAATTGTTGTTGGTTCTCTTACATAATGATACTGAGGCTAAAAGGTAACGGAAAAAATTGAACTATTGGAGAATCTACCGATTGAAGACCTTCTGTTCTCGATACATCTTCCTTTTCGAAAACTCAAAGTTAAACACTCGAACTGACGGGTTGACATCGGAGTGAGGATGCACTATCCAGTGCTGTTTGACTAAGAAAAATGCACGCTGATTTAAAATTGAAGTGAGGATGTTAGCTATTGGATGAGATCATGATGTCAAATCCAGTGTTCTGAGGTGAAGAATGAGCATTCAGAATGCAACGTTTATAGTGAGCCTGCCGAAGTGAGAGTGGACGTTTAAAGAGCGAATATAAATGGCGTAGTAGTTAGCGTCTTCCAGATCGGTTTCGGAATCGGTTTTTTCTAATTGGGGAATCAATCCCTTCTTCTGAAGTGTTGATTTTTCGTTCTCTATAAATCTTTGCTATTGCGCTAAAGACAAAAAATCCGCTTGCGACAATTAAGATGACAAAGAAGAAGATCATTCTACTTCTCTTTCAAGAACTCGTCTAACTTGATATGCAATTTTAAACCTCGCACATCTGGTCCAGAAGCGACAATTTTCCCGTCACCATCAACTAAAAATGCGGTAGGGATTGAACGTACGCCATATTTTCCAGCGGCTTCACCTTTATCATCCCAACCATGATTTTTCCACTTCAAGCCATCTTTTTCAATCGCTGCCTTCCATGGATCACCCTTGCGATCTAGTGAAACACTAAAGACTTCAAAGCCTTTTGCATTCTTAAATTTCGCTTTATGGTATTTATCGAATGCCTCTACAACATTTGGGTTTTCTCGACGACATGGTCCGCACCAAGATGCCCAGAAATCAATAAGAACCATCTTTCCTTTCAGTTTTGAAAGTTTAATCTTCTTTCCCTTAGGGGAGATTAATTCAATTTCCGGCGCTTGATCACCATTTACAGGTGGTGCAGAAGAACCAATTGCGCTTAGCAAGCCAAAACCTAATAAAACTATTAATATTCTCATTATCCGATCCTTCTGATATCAGCCCCTAAATTGTTCAATCGAATATCGATGTCTTGGTAACCTCTATCAATTTGTTCAATATTGTGTATGGTGCTCTTCCCTTTCGCCGATAACGCTGCTATCAACAGAGAAACTCCAGCACGAATATCAGGTGATGTCATTTCAATACCGCGCAATGAATGCTCATGATTCATTCCAATAACAGTGGCTCTGTGGGGGTCACATAAAATCACCTTAGCGCCCATATCAATTATCTTATCTGTAAAGAACAAACGAGATTCAAACATTTTTTGATGTATCAACGCGCTTCCTTTAGCCTGCGTTGCGACAACCAAGACAATTGACAATAAATCTGGCGTAAATCCAGGCCATGGTGCATCAGAAATGGTCATAATCGATCCATCAATGAAGGTGTCAATTTCGTAAGATTCTTGTTTTGGAACGAAGATATCGTCCCCTCTTTTTTCCAATTTTATACCTAACCGACGGAATATCGTTGGAATAATTCCAAGGTTCTCCCAGCTTACATCCTTAATCGTAATTTCTGATCGAGTCATTGCTGCCAAACCGATAAACGATCCAATCTCAATCATATCAGGCAAGATTCTGTGGTAGCACCCACCGAGTGATTTCACCCCTTTAATCTTCAACATGTTTGATCCAATCCCTTTAATTTTCGCACCCATTGAATTCAGCATGCGACATAATTGCTGCAAATATGGCTCACAGGCCGCGTTATAGATCGTTGTTTCTCCTTCTGCTCTCACAGCGGCCATAACAATATTCGCAGTACCCGTCACAGATGCTTCATCCATATGGATATAAGCACCTACCAATTTCTTTCCTTCAACAGCATAGAAGTGTTCTCCAGCATCATAATTAAACGAAGCTCCGAGCTTTTTCATGCCCTCAAAGTGCGTATCTAATCTCCGACGTCCAATTTTGTCACCGCCAGGTTTTGGCAAATACCCAACACCATATCGTGCAAGCATTGGCCCAACAATCATCACTGAACCTCTTAAGGATCCTGCTCTGTTTTTGAAATCTTCGGATTGCAAATACTCTAGGTTGACTTCCTTGGCTTGAAATATATATGTTCCTTTTTCAACCTTTTCGACTTTCACACCCATCGCCTGTAACAGACCGATTAGTTTATTGACATCAACGATGTCAGGTATGTTAGAAATCGTAACCTTTTCTTTTGTTAGTAGCGGCGCGCACAATACTTGTAGCGCCTCATTTTTAGCTCCCTGAGGAACCAATTCTCCTTTTAATGGTTTCCCACCGTGGATTTCAAATGAAGCCATTCAATTGATTATTTATTTAAACCTACTAGATTTCTTATTTCTATTCTGAGAACCCCTTCGATTATTGTTGTTATTATTATTATTCTTGTTTTTACCCTTATTGTTAGCGCCCTTATTATTGTTGGATTGATTATCCAATCCGAGGGTACGAAGCAGTTGATTGGTACTCGTTAACTCATCTGGCGCTTCCAAGGTTAATTTCCCACCAGATAATTCACTCAATTGATCGGCAATAACTTGATTTTCAACCGCTGTATTGTTGTGCATGAGAAACTGCTTTTTCATGAAGTTCCCCATCGCTTCTATCAAGTACTTGCGCTCTGCTTCATCCTCTATCTCATCTGCAATTTCAAGAATTTTCTGCGAGTACTGACCAAAGTGTCCAAATCGAATCTTACTTTTTGGATAAGGCATAACTGCCGGTCTTTCAGCAAGTGTCGCTCTCGTAGGAATTTCGAATGGAGATTCAACATCCAATTTAAAATCGGACATCACAAATAGGTGTGTCCATAACTTATGTTTAAAGTCATCAACATCTCTCAGGTGTGGGTTCAATTGACCCATTACCTCAATGATTGCTAGCGCGGCTCTATTTCGAATCAGTCGATCTTCAATCCCCATAGCATGCTGGATCATGTTTTGAACGTTTCTACCGTATTCTGGGAGTAATAAATCTCCTCGTGACGTGTTGTATTCCATAAATTGGTTTAATCCTACTCGAAATTACTAATTTTCAAGGTGCTTCGCAAGTGCGTTGTTGTAAGTATCTTTGGCTTCTTGAATGAATCCATAATGCTCATCATCAATCATCATCTTACCTTTTGTAACATGACCAAGTAATGTGAAACTCACATTTGATGAAGCCATTCTTTCGATGAAGTCATCTGAGCTGTCTTCATCTACAGTAACTAAGGCTCTACCTTGTGCTTCTCCGAATAAGAAAGCATCTTCACGAATTTCAGAATCCGTAACGATATCAAATCCTAGATTTCTTGGAATTGCCATTTCAGTTGCAGCGACGAACAATCCTCCTTCAGAGATATCGTGTGCAGCATTAATCAAATCGTCTGCAATCAATCCGTGCAGCACTTGATGCATTTCATATTCTTCGTCCAAATTAAAATAAGGCACAGGCGATTCCTTCACACCGTGATGGGAAACTAAGTATTCTGAAGAATTGATGTCATTATGCGATGCTCCTAAAATGAAGATTAAATCCCCTTTTTGTTTAAAATCAAGCGACATCACTTTATCCTTATCCTCAATCAAACCAATCATTCCGATTGTTGGCGTTGGGAATACTGGAATTTCAACTCCGTCCTTAGATGTTTGATTGTAAAAAGAAACGTTTCCGCCAGTAACTGGTGTATTGAACTTAAGGCAAGCCTCAGACATTCCTTTAATAGCACCAACGAATTGCCAGAACGATTCAGGATTATATGGATTCCCAAAGTTAAGGCAATTTGTAATTGCGCTCGGCTGTCCACCTGCACATGCTATATTTCGTGCAGCTTCAGAAACAGCGATCATCGTTCCAATGTGTGGATCTGCGTTCACATAACGTGAATTACAATCAACAGTCATCGCCAACGCCTTGTTAGTTCCTTTGATGTTAACAACCCCTGCATCCGACGGATTGTTAGTCACCATATTTCTTGCCCCAACCATTGAATCGTATTGTTCGTACACCCATCGCTTAGATGCAATGTTTGGATGTGCCAACAATTTAAATCCGACTTCCTTTAAGTTATCAGGTTGTGTGATTGACTCTATATCGAATTTCTTAAACTCTTGATAGTAAGCAGGCTCCGTATATTCTCTTTCGTAAACAGGCGCTCCTCCTCCGAGTACCAATGATTCTGCGGGAACATCTCCCACAAGTTCATCTCCTACAAAATAGCGAACGCGTTCACCTTCTGTCACCACACCGATTTCCTCAGCATGTAAATCCCATTTGTCAAAAATATCTTTTACAACCTTCTCTTTCCCTTTTTGAACAACAATCAACATGCGTTCTTGAGATTCAGAAAGAAGAATCTCATAAGGAAGCATGTTCTCTTGGCGTGTAGGAACTTTGGATAGATCAATGTCCATTCCAACGTTCTCGCCAGCAGCGCTCATTTCACACGTAGAACAAGTGATTCCAGCGGCTCCCATGTCTTGCATTCCAACAATTGCGTCTGTTTCAGAAAGTTCCATCGTCGCTTCGAGCAACAATTTCTCCATAAATGGATCTCCTACTTGAACGGAAGGTAAATCATTTGCAGAATCTTCTGTTATATCTTTCGATGCAAATGCTGCTCCAGCAATTCCATCTTTCCCAGTGGACGAACCAACAATGAACACTGGATTACCAGGTCCAGCCGAAGTCGCTGAGATCATTTTCTTTGGATCCATAATTCCTGCTGAGAAAGCATTCACCAATGGATTAGTATTGTATGAGTCATCGAAGAATACTTCTCCACCTACAATCGGAATTCCGAAAGAGTTTCCATAATCCCCAATACCCTTAACGACTCCTTTCACGAGCCATTTCGTTCTATCTTCTTCAATGTTTCCGAAACGTAACGAGTTCAATTGAGCGATTGGGCGTGCCCCCATAGTAAAGATATCACGGTTAATCCCTCCAACTCCTGTTGCGGCGCCTTGATAAGGTTCCAATGCACTCGGGTGGTTATGCGATTCTATTTTAAATACGCATCCCAATCCATCACCGATATCAACTAATCCTGCATTTTCTTCACCTGCCTTTACGAGCATATGAGGGCCATCCTTCGGTAATTGCTTTAGCCAGTGGATTGAATTCTTGTAAGAACAATGTTCTGACCACATTACAGAATAAACTGCCGTCTCCGTAAAATTCGGTGTACGACCTAAAATCCCTTTGATCATTTCGAACTCATCTTCACGCAATCCTAACTCAACTGCCTGTTCTACTGTAGCTACTTGTGCTGTTGTACTTTCCATATGAAATTATCTGATGCAAAAATACTCATAATTGTACTCTCTACCTCGTGGAAAAGTTGACTTTATACACCAGTTTTTAACAAATTCAGAAAGGTGAGAGAATCCGGCGAAAAGACGCGAAGGAGATCATTCTATGTCCGTCTGCTTAATTCGGTTCAGATTTTCTGACATGTTCTACATTTTTGGAATAAATCATTAACTTTGCGGTTATCAATTTCAGGAAATTATGAGTTACGATATAATAGTTGTCGGGAGTGGACCCGGAGGATATGTTGCCGCGATTCGCGCATCACAGTTAGGATTGAAAACAGCTATAGTTGAGCGAGATGAGCTTGGCGGTATTTGCTTAAACTGGGGATGTATTCCAACCAAGGCTCTTCTAAAAAGCGCTAATGTATTCGAATACCTTACCCACGCTAGTGATTATGGAATTATTGTAAAAGATGCTAAAGCTGATTTTGGAGCAATGGTTGATCGTAGTCGATCTGTAGCTGAAGGGATGAGTAACGGCATTAAATTCTTGATGAAAAAGAATAAAATTGATGTTATCCAAGGAACAGGTACACTTCTCGCTGGTAAAAAGGTGTCGGTTATTGACGACAAAGGAAAATCAACTGAGTACGCTGCATCGAAAGGAGTTATTATAGCAACTGGAGCGCGTTCGCGAGAATTGCCAAATCTTCCACAAGACGGAAAGAAAATCATCGGTTACCGTAAAGCAATGACCTTGAAAACACTTCCTAAGAAAATGGTTGTTGTTGGTTCAGGAGCAATTGGCGTTGAGTTTGCATATTTCTACAATGCAATCGGTGTAGAGGTAACTGTTGTTGAATACCAACCGACAATCGTTCCTATTGAGGACAAAGATGTCTCTAAGCAATTGGAGAAATCGCTCAAGAAAGCTGGAATTAAGATCATGACTGGTTCATCAGTAGAATCTGTAGACACTAAAGGCAAAGACTGCAAGGTAACAGTGAAGACTTCGAAAGGAGAGGAAATAATCGATTGTGATATTGTTCTTTCTGCTGTTGGAATTGTTGCGAATATTGAAAATATTGGATTAGAAGAAGTTGGAATTGTCACTGACAAAGGACACATCCTTGTGAACGATTATTACCAAACGAATATGCCAGGTGTATATGCAATTGGCGACGTTCTTCCAACTCAAGCACTAGCGCATGTTGCTTCTGCTGAAGGAATTATTTGTGTAGAGAAAATTGCTGGACATCATCCAGATGTTTTGGATTACGGAAATATCCCGGGATGTACGTACTGCAGTCCTGAAGTTGCTTCAGTCGGAATGACAGAAGCAGCAGCAAAAGAGGCAGGTTACGAGTTGAAAATTGGAAAATTTCCATTCTCAGCATCTGGAAAAGCGAGTGCTGCTGGCACTAAAGATGGATTCGTTAAATTGATCTTCGATGCGAAATATGGCGAATTACTTGGAGGACATTTAATTGGCGCGAATGTTACAGAGATGATTGCTGAAATTGTTGCCGTTCGTAAATTAGAGATCACTGGGGAAGAACTTATTAAAACTGTTCATCCACATCCTACGATGTCTGAAGC
>JBLHPQ010000047.1:0-26324 GCA_047624355.1 Flavobacteriaceae bacterium
CATTTATCGAACTGTATACTTAACCTCTAAACAATGACCTCCAGTTCTACACATCAAAAAAGGCGTTCTATTACTAGAACGCCTCTTATTATACTATTAGAAAATAGATTACTACTATTTCGTCTCTTCTTCTTCTACCTCTTCGAAATCAACATCTGTAACCTCGTCTTCTCCGCTAGCGTTTTCCTCAGACGCTCCTTCAGTAGATTGACCTCCTTCAGCACCTGATTCTTTGTACATATCTTCAGACGCCGCTTGGAATACTTCATTCAACTTGTCCATTGCTGGCTCAAGGTTATCCATATTCTTTGCTTCGAATTCCTTTTTCAATTCTGTCAAGGCATCTTCGATAGGCTGTTTCTTATCCGCTGGGATCTTCTCACCGTATTCTTTCAACTGACGCTCTGTTTGGAAAATTAATGAGTCAGCTTTATTCACAACCTCTACGGCCGCTCTTGCTTTCTCATCTGCCTCAGCATTCGCTAAAGCTTCTGCCTTCATTTTTTCGATTTCCTCATCAGACAATCCTGAAGAAGATTCAATTTTAATTGACTGCTCTTTTCCTGTTCCTTTATCTTTTGCTGAAATATTCATGATTCCGTTTGCATCGATATCGAAAATAACCTCAATTTGAGGAACTCCTCTTGGCGCTGGTGGGATATCCGATAATTGGAATCTTCCAAGCGATTTATTATCCGCAGCCATTGAACGTTCTCCTTGTAAGACATGAATATCAACTGAAGGCTGATTTTCAGATGCCGTAGAGAATGTCTCTGACTTCTTTGTTGGGATTGTTGTATTCGCATCGATTAATTTCGTGAGAACACCACCCATTGTTTCAATTCCTAATGATAATGGAATAACATCTAAAAGAAGTACATCTTTCACCTCTCCTGTCAATACTCCACCTTGAATTGCAGCTCCTACAGCTACTACCTCATCTGGATTAACTCCTTTTGACGCTTCTTTTCCGAAGAATTTCTTAACTGCATCTTGAATGATTGGAATACGTGTTGAACCACCTACTAAAATCACTTCATCAATATCGCTATTGGATAATCCTGCATTTTTCATAGCAGAACGACAAGGAGCAATAGTACGCTCAACAATGCTCGAAATTAATTGTTCGAACTTAGAGCGTTGCAATGTTCTAACAAGATGCTTAGGAACTCCGTCAACTGGCATAATGTATGGCAAGTTGATTTCTGTTGATGTCGTAGACGACAATTCAATTTTTGCTTTTTCAGCTGCTTCTTTCAAACGTTGAAGTGCCATTGGATCTTTTCTAAGGTCCAATCCTTCATCACTTTTGAATTCTTCAGCCAACCAGTTGATGATTGTATCATCTACATCATCACCTCCTAAATGCGTATCTCCATCTGTTGAAAGAACTTCAAATACTCCATCTCCTAATTCAAGGATCGAAACATCATGTGTTCCTCCACCAAAATCAAAGACAACAATTTTTTGATCAATACCCTTCTTGTCCATTCCATAAGCAAGCGCTGCTGCTGTTGGCTCGTTGATGATACGTTTGATCGTCAATCCTGCAATCTCTCCAGCTTCTTTCGTTGCTTGACGTTGCGAATCATTAAAGTAAGCAGGAACAGTTACAACTGCCTCTGTTACTTCATGTCCAAGGTAATCTTCAGCTGTTTTCTTCATTTTTTGAAGAATCATTGCTGAAATTTCCTGTGGTGAATATTTACGGTCGTCAATCAATACACGCGGTGTATCATTGTCGCCTTTTACTACTTTGTAAGGAACACGTGCAACTTCTTTAGCGACATTGCCAAATGTTGTTCCCATGAATCGTTTGATCGAATAGATCGTTTTTTCAGGATTCGTGATCGCCTGACGTTTCGCCGGATCTCCAATTTTGCGTTCTCCTCCATCGACAAAAGCGACAATAGAAGGTGTCGTTCTTTTACCCTCAGAGTTAGCAATAACTACTGGCTCGCTTCCTTCCATAACGGAAACACATGAGTTTGTAGTTCCTAAATCGATTCCAATTATTTTTCCCATGATATATTTGTTTTCTAATTTTGTAACACTCTTCCTAAGTCAATCTTTATGCCATTGAGAAATTCTGTCATTTTTCTGACATTTTTACCATTATCAACAGGAATAAGGGAATTAGCGTGCCGATTTGACAGACATTTTGGCAGATAGTTGATTAGCTGTTGGTTGAGAATATAATTCAAATCGAGTGTTCTGATCTGAAGAATGATCCGTTAGAATGTAAAGTTTAAGCTGAACACGACGAAGTGAGAATGGACATCGGATGGTGGATTAATCGAATGGAAGACCTTCTGTTCTCTATACATCTTACTTTTCGAAAACTCAAAGTTAGACACTCCTTTAGACCCGTAATGTCAAATCGAGCGTTCTGATGTGAAGAATGAACCATTAGAATGTATCGAGAGGGACGAATAAAAAACGAAGTAGTCTAATCTAACGCTTTATGCGAATTCTCGCTTGCCTTTAATAACTCCTCATATTGTGCAGGAGTGAGATCATTGTGATAATATCCGATAGGATTTACTTTTGCCCCGTTCTTCTCTACTTCATAATGTAGATGAGGTCCGGTAGATCGTCCAGTAGAACCAACTAATCCTATCAACTGCCCCCGCTTAATTTTATCGCCTTTCTTAACTTTAAATCCGCTCAGGTGTGCATAGCGAGTCTTGTAGCCATAACCATGGTTGATGATAATGCATTTTCCGTAGCCCCATCGTTTGCTTTCAATCTCTTCAATATATCCATCACCTGTGGCATAGACTTCGGTTCCACGTTTTGCGGTGAAATCCATTCCGGTATGCATGTGTCTTGTTCTATAGATAGGATCAATTCTCCATCCAAATCCAGATATCGCTCGCTTCAAATCAGAGTTTCGAATGGGCTGAATTGATGGAATACATGTAATCATCTTCTCCTTATTCTTCACAAGCTTCAACAGTTCTCGAAACGACATGCTCTGAGCGTTCAATCGCTTTTCCAATCTATCCATGCTTGAAGAAGTTGCAAGAAGTAAATCATCATTCGTGACACCTTTTAGATATTCATATTTATCACTGCCACCTGTACCCATTCTACGCAGTTCTTCTGGAAACTCATCTGCATAAAGCACGTTTCGATACAAGTCTTCATCCCGACCTTCGATAACATCTAACACTTCATTGCACAAATCCATATTTGCCTGTAAGCGTTCTAGCTCAACTTTATTCAAATTTAAATCTGATTGAAGGCGATTTTCCGAGGGTGAATCTACTTGCTGCGTGAAGAATAGTGACAACAATAGTCCAACGACCAGACTTGGTGCTATAAATAGCAGCGTCCTAAGAATTCGCCAACCAAGGCTAACCTTTACCTCCTCATAAGAGAGAGAATCTGAGTTGTATTTATATTGTTGCTTAGACACGGTTGCAAAAATAACAAGAATTCAAGGACAGAGTTGTTAAAAAAGACAAAGTTCCTGCATCGTCTACTATAAATAGCCCAGACCCAAAAATGGGTTTCGTAGGTGTGAAAATCGACAAGTTATTGGTTTTACTGGGCGTGCCGTTAGATCTATTCCATTCATGAACCCGATTACAATGAACAAAATAATCGCATGGGATCGAAAGCTTGATTATGGACAGGCAGCAAAACCTGGAGTCTACATGGTGAATTACTCCAGAAATAGAATGCTTAAGGAGAGTACAACTCAAATTATCAAACTAAGGTGAGGTCATTAGTTCAATTAGTATTGCACTCAAGGCAGGAAAACTGTAGTTTTGTCATGCATGAAGAAAGCTGTCCTTCTAAGTTTTTCAATTTTATCTACGCTCATTTGTGTAGCCCAATTCTCTGGCCCATCAGGCAGTCCTGGGACAGAAGCTATGCATAAGGACAGCAGTGACTTCGTTGACTGGGCTGTTGGATGCTTTCTTGAGCGCGGCTATTTAGATATCTCAAATCCCGGTTTAGGTTTAACAGATTTCGGAAACGCGATCAATGTTACGGGCCCTTCTGATGGTCAAGTCGCAAGTCTAGGAGATAGTGGAATTGCTGTCATTATATTTGTCTCACCTATTTTCAATGGACCAGGCAACGATTTTGCTGTATTTGAAAACAGCTTCAGCAGCACTTTTTTAGAACTAGCATTTGTTGAAGTGAGTAGTGATGGAATTAACTACTTTCGATTTCCCGCGACATCAAATACTCCTACAAATGCGCAAATTGGGCCCTTCGATTCCGTTGGAGACGCTACTCTTCTAAATAATTTAGCAGGAAAGCACATGGCCAATTATGGAACTCCTTTCGATTTAGAAGAATTAGTGGGTACTCCCGGGCTGAATCTCCAGAACATAACGCATGTGAAAATCATCGATGTTGTCGGTTCAATTTCGAGTGCATTTGGATCTCAGGATCAATTTGGCACCTTCATTAACGACCCATTCCCCACTGCCTTCACATCTGGCGGATTTGACATAGAATCAGTAGGAGTTATTAATCAGCAACCCCTCGGATTTAGTTCCTTGAGCGAGCAACTTACTGTTTTAATCTACCCCAACCCTGCGCGCCTAGGACAATTAATCACAATTGAGTCTGACATAAAATTTGAATTTGGCGCGATCTATTCATTAGAAGGTAAACAACTTCATTTTTGGACAAGCGATTCCTATTCCACGGATGAACTAGTCTCAGGCGTATATCTCGTTCAATTGAATGGGGAAACATCATCGATTTCGCGAAAACTAATTGTTCACTAATTTTTACAGCATTATTCAGTTTAACGGGCACTTCGTGAGCCTCAGTGCACCACGATTAGCAGCCTCAGTTCACCGCAATTGATAGTCTCAGTGCTTTAATTTTCATAGGTTCAGCACATAAATCGATTAGCTGCCCAAATAAATCACTTATTTCGAAGCCCGAGTTGGACAAATCGACTATTTTTGTTGGTTAAAATAGCAGTGAGTTAAGCACATTCATTTCCACACATTTCAATATGACACTTTCAGAAATAAGAAGTCAATTCTTTGAGTATTTTGAATCTAAAGGCCACAAGATTGTATCGAGTGCACCAATGGTTGTAAAGAACGATCCAACGTTGATGTTTATCAATGCTGGAATGAATCAGTTTAAAGATGCCTTCCTTGGGAATGTTTCGCCTCCTAATAAAAGAGTCGCCAATACGCAAAAGTGTCTTCGTGTTTCAGGTAAACACAATGACCTTGAAGAGGTTGGGGTTGACACATATCACCATACGATGTTTGAAATGCTGGGAAACTGGTCTTTTGGCGATTACTTCAAGGAAGAAGCAATTGGCTGGTCCTGGGAACTACTAACTGAAGTGTATAAATTACCAAAAGATAGAATTTACGTAACGATATTTGAAGGAGATTCAACAGATGGTGTACCCTTGGATACTGAAAGTCTAGAAATCTGGAAAAAATATATTGACGAAGATCGAATCATCCCTGCTGATAAGGCTGATAACTTTTGGGAGATGGGCGAAATGGGACCTTGCGGACCATGCTCTGAAATCCACATAGATTTACGATCAGATGCGGACAGAAAAAAGGTAGATGGCAAATCTCTGGTGAACGAAGATCATCCGCAGGTGATTGAAATATGGAATAATGTTTTCATGGAGTTCAATCGTAAAGCAGACAGATCACTTGAGCCACTTCCAGAGAAGCATGTTGATACTGGGATGGGATTAGAGCGTCTCGCAATGGCACTTCAAGGCAAGCAATCCAACTATGACACTGATTTATTCCAAGCACTTATCCAACACATGGAAAAAGTCTCTGGAACTACCTACGGTAAAGACGAAACGACTGACATTGCATTAAGAGTAATTGCGGATCACGTCCGTGCAATTGCGTTCTCAATCGCAGATGGACAATTACCATCGAATACCGGTTCTGGATACGTTATTCGCCGAATCTTGCGTCGTGCAGTACGTTATGGTTATCAAACATTAGGATTAAAGTCATCATTCCTTGCTGATCTATCAACTACATTGACAGATCTTATGGGCGAACCATTTATTGAATTGAAGCAGCAACAAACGCTCATTCATAAAGTGATTCAGGAAGAAGAAAATAGCTTTTTCAGAACGTTGGAACAAGGGCTTCGAAGAATCGACCTTGTCATTAATAAGACAAAACTAGCGAATCAAAAAAGCATCGAAGGTTTCATTGTTTTCGAGCTTTATGACACTTACGGATTCCCGTTGGATTTAACTTCATTGATCGCGCGTGAAAACGGCTTGGAGATTGATGAAAAAGGATTCAAAGAAGAATTAGAATTACAAAAAACAAGATCTCGTGCGGCTACGGCTATCGAAACTGATGACTGGGTTGTACTCTGCAATGATGACGTGGAAGAATTTGTCGGTTACGATTTACTTGAGACGCACATTAAGATCGTCAAGTATAGAAAGGTAATTCAAAAGAAAAATGCGTTCTATCAAGTTGTTTTCAATCTGACAACATTCTATCCAGAAGGAGGAGGTCAGGTAGGTGATTCAGGTCACATTGAATACGGCGATGAAAAAGCTTACGTCTTCGATACAAAGAAGGAAAATGGCTTGATCGTTCATTATATGAAGGAACTTCCGGTAAGCTTGAAAGCAAAATTTTTGGCAGTCGTAAACAAATCAAAACGCCTCGCGTCAGCAAATAATCACAGTGCTACTCACCTACTGCATCATGCCTTGAGAACAGTATTAGGAGAACATGTTGAACAAAAAGGATCGCTAGTCAATTCAGATTATTTACGCTTTGATTTTTCACATTTCGCAAAGGTTACTGATAAAGAAATGGTGAAAATTCAAGAAATGGTATCCAACTTAATTCGAACGAATCATTCGCTAGAAGAAAAGAGGAATACTCCAATGGAATTAGCTGTTGAAATGGGAGCTATGGCATTGTTTGGAGAGAAGTACGGCGATACCGTTCGTGTGATTAAGTTTGGAGATTCTGTTGAGCTATGTGGAGGGACACATGTGAAATCAACTGGGGAAATTGGATTATTCAAGGTTACTTCCGAAGCAGCAGTTGCCGCTGGAATTCGCAGAATCGAGGCAATTACCTCTCAAAATGCCGAATCGTATTATTCAGATAAGGCAACTACACTTGATGCAATATCAACAACTTTAAAGAATCCAAAAGATCTTCAAAAGGCTGTTGACGATCTCTTAGCGAAGAATGCTCTTCTAACGAAGTGTATCGAAAAACTTCAGCGAGAAAAAGCAATGTCTGTAAAAGTTGACTTAAAAAATCAAATAACAGATCTTAATGGCGTTCAGTTTTTAAGCGCAATTATAGAGCTGGATGGAGGCTCGATAAAAGACATTCTATTTCAACTAAAAGGTGAGGTCGATAATTTCGTTGGAGTGATCGGAGGAAAAGCCGATGGCAAATGTACGTTGAGCATCATCGCATCTGATTCTATCGTGAAAGATAAAGACATCAATGCTGGAGCAATCATTCGTGAAGTTTCCAAACACATCCAAGGTGGTGGTGGTGGACAGCCAAATTTTGCAACAGCAGGTGGAAAGAATGCAGATGGGTTAGAAAAAGCAATCGCGGAGATTAAAGAAAAATTTTAATTAAAATACAATTTGTTCTAACTTCGATCTATCACCAATCAACTATTACTATCATGTTTAAACTCATGATCCTACTCTCTCTATTTTTATAAATTTTCGCATATAGCCAAGACAATGGCCTACACTTCGCTGGAAATGATGATAACTACGTGAGCCCTTCTAGGATATCTGAGATATAATTAAAATGTCAATCTTCTAGTAAGATACACTATCTCAACCCTTGATCTTGAATAATTTATGGGCTACTAATCCAATCAATTTTTTGGTATAGTTGATCGATTCTGGTTCTAAACGGAAGACATAGATAGGTATAGCGAAGGCTACAAAAAACAAGAAACAATCCAAAGTCATTTGCAACCATTTATTGTCAAATAGATCTCCTACAATTGATCCAATTAGAAGTGTAGCAACGCCAATCCCAATAATAATGAACTGATTCCTTTCGAAGGGATGGATATTGAACACGCGCCAAACAAACAATACGCGCCCCACGTTATAAACCATGAGCGCTATAGCCGTAGAAATAGCAGCTCCAGCAATCCCCCACCAAGGAAGGAGTAACAAGTTTAAAAAGTAAACGATGAAGATTAGAGATATTGTGAAAATAATATCATACTTATATTTTTTGGAAGTTGAAAATATTGCTCCATTCAACCCAAAAAACATATCTAACATTCTACCTATCATGAGGAAAAAGAATACCCATATCCCCGATGAAAACGAAGGCTTTAAAAAAGAAAACAATAAGTCAATATTAAGCCAAATCAAGACAAACATGCTCAGCCCAGTTAATAGGCCAATGGAGCTTACTTTTACGTAAAGCTCTCTCATCTTGTCAATTTCTCTGTGCTTCCAATAATCCGATATTAATGGTGAACTCACTCGGACAATAGATCTATACGGGACTTGAAGTACACTTGTCAAAAAAACTGTTGTCGCGTATACTCCAGTAGGTCCAAGCCCATAGAATTGGGCGATCATGAGGATATCCAGCGAATTCACAATGTGTGCTCCTAATGAATTCACAAAATTAAACATCGAATATTGAATTAAGATTTTTCGAAACCTCTTAGATACCCGTATTGTGCTAATAGACAAATTCAATTCTCCTAATCGATATAAATAGATCAGTAATATAATTGCTGGCACAACAAATGTTAGACTATGCGCTACTAAAAAGGCGTGGAATGAAATCAAATCCAAGAAAAGTAAAATCAAAAGTATTGTTAACAGAAGTCGCAATACAATATCCAGTGCAAATACAGAAACGGTCGTTTTATATAATGATCTCAAATAAACGTCGAAAACGAAATATAGGCCCATCGCAATGCCAATGGGGATAAACCATATATAATAATCAAGGAAAAGTTGAGATTTACTCGCATATTGCAGTTCAATAACATCACGAAAAACGAGCGCAAGAGTTGTACAGACTATAAAGCCAGAAAAAACGACTAAAAGTACTAATGGGAGGAAACCGTTATGCCTTGATTTCTGATTCTTGAAAAATGGAAAAAAACGCCAAATTGAATAGGTAACCCCCAAGTTCGAAAACTGTGCAAATAGCATTCCAACAGAAACGAGTATGCTAATTAACCCAATTTCTTCTATAGACAATATAAGAATAAACAACAGCCCTTTATTCAAATAGCCCAAGACCATCCCAAAATAGGAAATAATCATCGTGCGTACCCCATCCTTTTGAACAATCCCCATATCTATGTGACAAATATAACCTATTCTATTACGATTATTCGCAATCGAAAAAAAGAACATTTATATCCAAATTGACGGAAACGGCCACGTTCCCAAAATAGACTATATTTACGTTTCTATATCAAAACTCGATATATATTCTAGCTATGAAAATTTCCGTTATTATTTGCACCTATAATCGCGAACTATATTTACCGAAATGTCTCGAACATCTCAAAGGTCAAACCTCAAGCTGTGAAATCATATTAATTGATAACAACTCAACGGATAGCACTGAGACTATATGTTCAGCTTTTATAGCGGAAAATCCGAAGCTAGATGTCAAATATGCAAAAGAAACCAGTCCTGGCCTGTCTCACGCGCGTAATAGAGGGATTGATGTGGCAAGCGGAGAAATCCTATGCTTTATTGATGATGACGGATTTGCCATACCAGAATATGTTTCCATCATTGAACAATTTTCGAAAAATACAGATTACTCCAATTACATTTCATTTGGTGGTAAAGTCATCCCAGTCTATAATGAAGGAAAAGAACCAAAGTGGTTATCTACTTACATTGATGGTTTAGTTTCAAAAGTTGATCTGGGAGAGGAAATCATGCCCTTTACCAAAAAGTATCCAGCTGGGTGTAACATGATATTCCGAAAAGAGTTTTTTGAAGAGCATGGTGGGTTTAATGTTGACTTACATACCCGCAGTGATGATAAATTTGTATTTGATAAATTGAAAAAAGCGGGATTAACGACTTTGTATATTCCAACACTCAAGGTTCAACATTTCATCGATGACTATAGATTAGAAAAGAAATTCATCAAGCGATTAGCTAAAGTAACTGGACAAAGCGAGGCAATTAGAATACAAGAATTTGGAACTGGGGCTAGATTAAAAAAAATAATTGAATATTGGTTTAAGTATGGAGCATCGCTATTTATCGCTTTGAGTTTCTTTTTAAGAGGAGCACCTTCCAAGGCAAAATACGTGGTTATGGTGAGATGGAATGTTCTCATTGGTTTTTTCATCAAAAAACCACTCTAATTGTGCTTCCTTAGATACTATTAACTTGTATGCACATTGAAAATGAAGAATCATCATTTAATATTAAAGATACAGGAGAATGAAAAATTCAAATTGGAGAAGGACACTACTGAGCTAGCATGGATTTACAATTAACCATATATTTTGAACGCCCATGAGTCGAATTATTAATGAGTTTGGACAATCTCTAACAACTATTGTTCGGATTATGCTCCTATCTAAATGGTTTGGAGCCCTTAAGATAAAGAATCCTATTAAGAGAACTAAGTGTATCGTTCTGGGGAATGGCCCATCCTTAAAAACTACATTAAAAAAACATAAAACTTTCCTGATTAATAATGATACGCTCTGTGTTAACGCCTTTGTGTCAACAGATCATTATGAAGAAATAAAACCACTATATTATGTATTGGCCGCGACGGTATTCTTTCAGCCTGATGAAAAGATCTCGCTATTGTATATCAATTCACGTAATGGGCTCTTTTCCGAATTACAAAAAAAAACGACATGGAATCTATACCTTATTGTTCCTTTTATGGCAAAAAAATCAAAGGAATTTCAGGCATTAATTCAAGCGAACAAAAACCTTCACCCGTTGTACATCAATCAAACTCCTGTGGAGGGGTTTTCATTTTTTAAACACATCCTGTTTCGTAAGAAACTAGGAATGGCTAGACCCCACAATGTCTTAATTCCTTCGATCTTTAGTTTAATCAGTATTGGTTATAAAGAAATACTGATTATCGGTGCAGATCATTCTTGGTTAGATCAAATCTCCGTGTCAAATGATAATCTGGCACTCGTAAATCATAAACACTTTTACGACACAGATGACACCAAACCTCAAGCAATGCAGGATTACATAAAAAGACCGAGGAGATTGCACGAGGTGATTTACAAATTTTACCTGAGCTTCAAAGGATATTGGGAACTAAAGGACTATGCAAGCAAACGAAACGTGAAAATATATAACAGTAGCGAATTGTCTATGATTGATGCCTTCGAGCGGAAACCTCTGGACGAACCCAAGAAATAACATTTTATTTTCTACTTTTACTCAAAGAAAAAAACGTGAATAACAAATCAGTTTTAATTACGGGCGGAACAGGATCCTTAGGCAAGGCATTGACTCGTCATATCCTTTCGAAGTACCCTGACATTAATCGCCTGGTCATTTTTTCAAGAGATGAGCAGAAGCAATTCGAAATGGAACAAGATTTTCCAAATCACAAGTACCCACAGATTCGATTTTTTATTGGAGATGTTCGTGATCTAGAAAGATTAGAACGAGCATTTATAGGAATTGATTATGTTATCCATGCGGCTGCAATGAAACATGTTCACATCGCTGAATATAACCCCGACGAATGTGTTAAAACGAATGTTGGCGGGGCTGATAACGTAATTAAAGCTGCATTGAAATCGAACGTTTCTAATGTGGTTGCGCTTTCGACAGATAAAGCATGTGCTCCAATCAACCTTTATGGTGCAACAAAATTGACTTCTGACAAGCTGTTCATAGCTGCAAATAACATTCGTGGAAAACAAGACATCAAATTCTCTGTTGTGCGTTATGGAAATGTGATGGGATCAAATGGTTCTGTTATTCCATTCTTTATCAAACGCAAGAAATTGGATGGTATTTTACCAATCACAGTAGATACAATGACGCGCTTTAACATTTCATTGCAAGGTGGTGTGGACATGGTTATGCATGCTTTAGATACTGCTTGGGGAGGTGAATTATTTGTTCCGAAAATTCCATCTTATAGAATTATGGATGTTGCAGAAGCAGTTGGTCCAAATTGTAAAAAACCAATTATCGGCATACGCCCTGGTGAAAAGATTCATGAAGAAATGATCACATCTTCTGATTCATTCTTCACCTATGATTTAGGAAAATACTATGTGATTCTTCCTCAAACTCCAAACTGGAATCTTGAAGAATTTGAAAAGCACTTCAAAACGAAAAAAGTAGAACAAGGATTTTCATACAATTCAAACAATAATGCGAATTGGGAAAGCGTTGAAAGTATTAGAGAATTAATTAAAGAGCACGTTGATCCTACCTTTCAAGTATGACGAGCCCCATACCATATGGTCGACAATCAATAGATGAAGAGGATATAAAAGCTGTAGTGGAAACTCTTAAAGCAGACTATCTCACCCAAGGTCCCAAAATAGCAGAGTTTGAACAAAAATTCGCAAAGTATGTAGGTTCCGAGTATGCAGTTGCCGTAAGCAACGGAACTGCTGCCCTGCATCTCTCAGTAATGGCTTTAGGACTTCAGCCGGATGAATATGTAATTTGTACTCCAATTACTTTTGCCGCATCCGTTAACTGCGTTAAATATTGCGGAGGAAATGTTCTCTTTGCCGATATTGATCCTTCAACCAATCTACTCGATTTAGAATCCGTTCGGTTGGTTTTGGAAAACAATCAAGACAAGAAAATTAAAGGAATCATACCAGTTGATTTCGCAGGAAGAGTTGTTGAACTAGATAAGTTTAGAACTTTTGCTGATGAGCATGATCTTTGGATTATTGAAGATGCCTGTCACGCTCCTGGAGGTCACTTCATTGATTCAAATGGAAATAATCAAAACGCAGGAAATGGTGTTTTTTGTGAAACAACCGTATTCTCGTTTCACCCAGTAAAACATATTGCGACTGGTGAGGGCGGAATGATAACTACCAATGATAAAAGTATCTACAATAAACTACTTACGCTGCGTACACATGGAATAACACGCGATGCAGATTCCTATCAGAATTCAATTGATTTTGCCAATGGAAACAGCTCTGAAAAGCAAATAGACTATCCAAACTGGTACATGGAAATGCAAGATCTTGGCTACAACTATCGGCTATCTGATATTCAAGCAGCACTGGGGATTACACAACTTAAAAAAGCCGATAAAGGGCTCGCAAAAAGAAGAGAAATAGCCAAGATCTACACCAAGGCATTTGAAGGAATCGATCAAATTATCAGTACTTCTGGAGTTGTTGAAGGGCATGCATATCACCTATTTGTTATTGAAGTGGAAAACCGGAGAGGATTGTATGATTTCCTTCGTGAACAAAATATCTTTGCTCAAATACACTATATTCCTGTTCACCTCATGCCTTACTATAAAACAGAAGGATGGAAAATAGGTGATTTACCATGTGCTGAAGAATATTATTCGCGGTGTATAAGTCTTCCGATGTTTCCTACATTAATGCAAGAAGAGCAGCAAAGAGTGATTGACCTTATCTTTAATTTCACACAAGGAAATATTGCTTGATAAAACACTGCCAAAAATCCCTCATCATGAAAAAGTTTAAGCACTTAAAAAAAGTAAAGGAGATCTATTCCAGAGGTGAAAATATTATTCAATATTTAACTGATCTTAATGGACAAGATGAAAATACAATTGAAGATATCATCATAAGTTACGACTTTCAATCTGGATCTTACATTAAGGCACTTTCTAAACACACTAAATTTAACCAGTCTTATTGTGGTTCTATTGCATCAATATTAAATCAATTTTCAGGAATTGAATCACTTATGGAAGTGGGTGTAGGTGAAGCTACTACATTATCAACTGTTGTGAAAAACATGTCGAATCGACCACAAAACATATTAGGGTTTGATATTTCATGGTCACGCTTAAAGTTTGCCAAACACTTCTTACAGGATGTAGGTTTAAAAAATGTTTCGCTTTTTTCAGGGAACTTGTTCGAAATTCCATTACAAGACAACTCTGTTGATATTGTTTATACCTCTCACTCCATAGAACCAAATGGCGGGAAGGAACGTCAGGCAATTGAAGAACTATTTCGCATTACAAAAAAATACTTGATACTTCTGGAACCCGGATATGAGTTTGCTGATGAAGCAGGTAGAGCGCGCATGAGAAAACTAGGCTATGTCACAAAACTAAAAGATACGATAAGCGATCTGGGACTCAATGTAATTGAACATAGATTATTCGATCATTCTGTGAATCCACTTAATCCGACATCCCTGTTCATAATTCAAAAAGAAGGTAATTCCCAAAACAACTGTGAACTGGTCTGTCCAATCACCAAAACAAAACTCCGCTCTTACAATGATTCATTATTATACTCACCTGAAGGACTCGCGTATCCGGTAATAGATGGAATTCCATGTTTGCTAAGTGAAAATGCCATTCTTGCAACGCATCTCTTAACAAGTTATGACTCATTCAAAAAAGAAAACGGAATTGACCTATCAGATTACGTGAGTGAAAATCCAAATTAAGACTGATTTTATAAAATGAATTTACTCGATAATCCAAATTGATTACCAGTATTGGTTAACTCGATTTTAATCTTTAAACTTGTTTAAATTAATGAGAATAATATATGTTTAAAACAGAACAAGAAACATTCTGGGCAGGTGAATTTGGAGATGATTACATCAACAGAAATCAAGGAGCTGAACTTTTGGCGTCTAACCTAAACTTCTTTACAAAAGCACTATCACAAGCGGGTCCTTTTAAAACATGTATCGAATTCGGAGCGAATATCGGAATGAATTTGAAAGCCCTCAAATTATTACATCCATCTCTTCAGATGCAGGCGGTTGAAATAAACCCAACAGCAGCAAAAGAATTAAACGGACTCATTGGAGAAGATAATGTATTCAACACGTCGATTTTCGATGTTGAATTTCCGAATAAAGCAGACCTCTCTCTAATTAAAGGTGTACTTATTCATATCAATCCGGATCATCTAGAAAATGTATACGAAAAATTGTATTCTGCTTCTAACAAATACATTCTGATCGCGGAATATTACAATCCTTCTCCACTAGCGATCCCTTACCGCGGTCACAGTGACAGGTTATTTAAAAGAGATTTCGCAGGTGAGTTCATGGAGAAATATTCAGATGTGAAACTTGTCGATTATGGATTTGCCTATAAAAATGATCCTGTATTCCCACAAGATGATATCACATGGTTTTTACTCTCTAAATAATTAAACTAAGCGGAAGATCACAACCATCACAAATACAAAGGTATGGTTAGAGGCTTTTTTTACCCATTATTTAAAATGTGAAGGCATTTTGGATATTGCTACAATGTGTTGGAGCGCTTCATTTAACAGTCAAGGCACATCGCAATCCGCCCAGATGCATAACTTTGACATGGACTGATTTAAGTTTATCAAATTTTTCTTTTATCTAACAGATGCTCATTCCGATAATAGCCTCATTGCGCTATTCGAAAATCGCATGCCTCGATTCCATCAAACATTAGAAAGGACAACAGACGAAGAATTAAGTAATTTCTATGAAAAAAACGACATTTTAGCATTTACTGGAAAAAAGGGGACAATTTTCGCAGTGGACACTCGAGGACTTCATATAGGAAAGCCACTTGTTATTGACAACCGATTGTTGTTTCAAGTTCATTTTTCAAATTCATTATTTGGAGCACCGTGCGATTCACTATCAATTTCGAATCCAGCAGATGAGGAAAAGAGCACCATTTATAGGTGCTCTAAAACATTTCAGCCATTGAACTAATTCAGTGACACGGATAAATTGTACATTAACTCTTATTCACGGCAAATCAATATTTGTAATTAATTGCAGTTCTTTTAATACATTTGTTATGGTTAAATAGACCACTTTTCTCAATGGAATAAAGAGCTTTTTTAGCTAGTGTATGTGTTATTCCACGATTTAATAAAAGAAAAAATAAAATCGGAATAGAAATGATTGTAGCAATTATCCCAGCAAGAGGCGGGAGTAAACGAATTCCGCGTAAAAACATTAAAGAGTTTCACGGTAAACCCATGATCTCTTACGCCATCGAAAATGCGCTAAATTCGGGCATTTTTGATGAAGTATTCGTTTCTACCGATGATGAAGAGATTGCAGCTATCGCTCGTAAATTTGGTGCCGTGGTTCCAGTAATAAGATCCACGAAAAACTCAGATGATTTCGCAACAACTTACGACGTTCTGGCTGAGGTTTTAAATTATTATGCAACTACTGATCGTTCTGTAGGGTCGGCTTGTTGCATTTATCCATGCACACCTTTGCTCAATACGGACAATTTAGCAGATGGATTCAATCGGTTTAATAACTCTGCGTTTGATGTGCTTCTATCAAGTGTTAAATTCGAGGCTAATATTCAACGGGGTTTTACACTCAATGAGGATGGTAACGTGCACCTATTACAACCCGAACTAATTCTTGAGCGATCTCAGGATCTGACACCGGCATATCACGATGCTGGAGCCTTCTACTTTTTTGACACTGCTTCGCTTGCGATCAATAAAAGCCTTTGGGTTGGTCATATCGGAGCGCTTGAACTGTCTGCTGACAGAGTACAAGACATTGATACTCCTGAGGATTGGAGAATGGCTGAGCTCAAATATGAATTACTCAAATGAAGCAGCGCATACAATTTCGCGTTGATGCAAATCAAACTATAGGTTATGGACATTTAGTGCGCTGCATGGCTATTTCGGAAGTTTTATCTGCGTATAATATAGAATTTTACAGCACTGAAAATATCTCGGCGTTTCTTTCTGAGCAATCAAAAATTTCACCAACCTTCCTTCGGCTTAAGACCAGTGACGCCTTCTTTGATAATGTTTCTTCTGATTCAATCGTTGTTCTTGATGGATATCAATTTAACAGTGCTTATCAACGTGCAATAAAGGAAACTGGCGCCAATTTAGTACTCATAGATGATTTAGCGATGCAGGAAGTCCATGCAGATGTCATAATCAATCCAAATCCTCTGATAAAGGCACGTGATTATTCTTCGCCGCCATCTACCTTGTATTGCATCGGCTTTGACTTTGCTTTACTCAGATCGCCTTTTCTCGATTTGATTAGAAATGAGCGTGAACCTAAGGAGAAAAACAGCCTACTTATATGTTTTGGAGGATCGGACCCTTTGAACAAAACCAAAACAGCTTTAATAACCGTTTTAAATTCAACCACCAAATTCCAAACGATTCATGTGGTTTTAGGGCCTGGTTATCAGCATCACGAGGCGATAATGGAAATATGCGCCGATACTGACAGAGTTCAGGTTCACAATGCACTAGGCGGAGAGGAAATGGCTGATTTGATGTCCAAAACAGCGTTCGCGATTCTTCCATGCAGTAGTATTCTGTTGGAAGGTCTATGCGCCCAGATGAAAATTCTAAGCGGATACTATATAGACAATCAGAAATACGTCTATGAAGGCTATCTAGATCGAGGATGGTTCGTTGATGCTAAAAGTTTCCAAGAATTGGAAATTCAAGCTGCCCTTCTAGAATTAAAAGAGAAAGCAATTATCGAAGATGTAATCGATGGCCGCTCTATGACCAGAATTGCAAAGGCGATAAATTTACTTACGCTAGAACGGAGTTGCACTTTGAGAAAAGCAACAATCGATGATGTTCAAACTACCTTTGATTGGGCAAATACTCCAGCGACCAGACAATTCTCAATAAATAAAGATCCAATTCCTTGGGATAATCATCGCGCATGGTTCACCGCTAAGCTCACTGATTCGAATTGCTGGTACGGAATACTCGAACAGGATGGAAAACCAGTAGGTTCAATTCGATTCGACATTACAGACGCTACTGCGCTAATTAGTTATTTGGTTGATCCATCCGTCTATGGGAAAGGCTTCGGAACCTTGCTTATGAAGCTTGGGATGGAAGGACTACTACAGCAGATTAAATCGATACATGAAATTCACGGATTCGTCTTTGAAGAGAACATCGCATCGATGAAAACATTTGAACGTTTCGGTTTTGATCAAACTAGCTCGGATGGAATGCCGTTATTTATAAAAAAAATTGAGTCTTATGTTTAAAATAGGTGACTATGAAATTGGTGAAACTAGCCCATGCTTCATCATTGCTGAACTTTCGGCAAATCATAATGGAGATATTGATATCGCCATAGAAACAATCCGAGCTGCTAAGCGTGCCGGTGCAGATGCGATCAAACTTCAAACCTATACAGCCGATACTATCACACTTAATTCTCGTAAAGACGATTTTAAGATTGGTTCGGGAACAATTTGGGATGGCCGCTATTTACACGACCTATACAAAGAAGCATATACCCCATGGGAGTGGCATAAACAACTTTTTGATGTCGCCAAAGAAGAAGGATTAGTCACATTTTCATCTCCTTTTGATCATTCTGCAGTAGATTTTTTAGAGAAACTTGATGTTCCAGCCTATAAAATTGCATCCTTTGAAATTACTGACATAGCCTTAATCGAGTATGTCGCGAGCAAAGGAAAGCCCGTGATTATCTCTACAGGAATTGCGGAATATGCAGACATCGAATTGGCGATTGAAGCGTGTAAACGAGTGGGCAATGACACGGTCGCGCTGCTAAAGTGCACATCAAGTTACCCTGCACCTATTGATCAAGCCAACATGATCATGATTCAAAAAATGGCGACTGACTTTAATGTAATCACAGGACTTTCAGACCATACACTTGGCGATACTGTGGCTATGGTGGCAGTTAGTTTAGGAGCGAAAATCATTGAAAAGCACATCATCCTAGATAAATCCATAGGTGGGCCAGATGCTTCGTTTTCATTGGATGAAGCAGAATTTAAGAACATGGTGGACGCGGTCAGAAGGGCCGAATCAGCAATTGGCGTTACCTCTTACAGCCTTACTGAAAAGCAAAGATCTGGTGCTAATTTTAAACGGTCATTGTATATCTCACGAGAAATGAAAATTGGAGATACAGCGACACATGACAACATCCGCTCCGTACGACCAGGTTATAGCTTACATCCAAAATTCCTCAAGGACATTATCGGAAAAAGAGCACTAAAAGCTTTCTCTTTAGGCGATCGAATAAGTTTAGATGATTTTAAATAGTTAATTGTCCAAATTCGATTTCACCTGCCCCACTGCTATGATTACAATCCATTATTATTCTGAACGGATTTTAAATTAATAGCCTACTTCCAAGTAATTATCAGCATTTCTACTCAGCAACTACATTCAACTCAGACTTCTTACCTTTGAAATGCAAATATCCAGCAACTACAAAACATAGCATCAACACAATCGACAGTATTAACGACATCGTATTCGAAGTTCGATAAATTGGTTGATCATAGGTGAAGACGATTTTGTGTTTCCCTCCAGATAATTCCAATCCTCTTAACAAGTAGTTCGTTTTCAATATGTCGACCTCCTTACCATCTAAGGTAGCAATCCATCCACCAGCATAATAGATTTCAGAAAAGACAGCAAACTGTTTACCTTCTGTAATCGCCGAATATTCGATTTTATCCGGTGCATAGCTAGTCATTTCTATCGTCCCTTTACCGGTAAATTTGCGCGTAGACAATTTCTCTGCTTCTGATTCGAGCATTACTGCTTCAGATTCAGGATTAAACTCGGTAAGCACTTCGAATGACACGAGTTCCTTGAATGAATTAAGCGTATCGGCTTCCAGTGTCGCAGACGGCACTAGATTTGTAGCGCCATATACATCCATTACAAACGAAGCTTTTTCTCCTACCTGTAATCCAGCTCTTATCTGTACTTCGAGTGTATCAACTCCTGGCAAAACGTAACGTAACTTCTCCGAGCCATAGATGGTTTTCTTTGTCTCTGCCGTGCCATTTATTAAAAACTCTCCCGTTCCTTTGTTTTCAATATTAAATGAATTCCCGAGCGCTCTTATTTCGTCGTTAGCTGATTTATGCGCTTCAATAGTTGTTACGAACCATGCATTTCCTAGAACTGTTTTTCTTGGAATTGCCACTTGACCATTCTCGGTAGACTGAATGAAGTACTTAACATTTAGCATATTGTAAACGTCTTCGTTGAGCTGACCAAGATGGAAACTGATAAGGTTATCGATGTTTCTAAGCTTAGCGGCATGGAAACCTCCAATAGATTTATGATAATAGGACGCCCTCGTGCTTCCATAACCTCCATTGAAATCGAATACACGGTAATTTGTTTCCTTATTAAGTGCATAGAAGCGGTGAGATTCAATAATATTTCTTCGCGCAGAGCCTTCCAACTCCAACGATTCAGCCTTTTCTTCCCCTTTTCGTCTTGCTTTTTCGATCTTAGATTCCAGCTTAGGATTGAGCGCCAATTCGCTCACCAATATTTGCTCATCTGCAGAATTAGATGCAATAGGATAATTCATCTCATCAGCTTGTGCCCAATACTTATCTTCATCACCAATATAATCGTAAGCAATTGGTATTAAATCCATCATCGTCAACAACAACATTCCAACAGACATAATGGCCGTTGACAATTTTGTGTACACGTATAGTAGCAGTAGGCCGCCAGCTAGCAGCAAGAACAGTAACGTTCTATTCATACTCGAGTGAAAAACATCCTTTCGGATAGAGCGTAAATTCATGAAATTTGCTTCGTATGGCTCTAACTGCTTAACGACAAATTCATCTACCTGGGTCGCATTTTTAACATCTAATTGATAGTTAGACATCATAACTGCAGGATCTGCTGATGTAACCTGTCCACGGATACTCTCGGAAATTCCCGCGAGTTGTTTCTTATCCCCATTCGAGGTATAATTATCACCAAGTCCAACCAACTTCACGATAAGAATTAGTCCAAAGAAACCTGCTACAACACCAGTAAAAAGCTTCTTTTTCTCAATAATTTTTGCTCTATCCTTGATTAGTTCTGATAAGAACATAATTCCCAGTGTCGCGACGCAAAGCTCAACTATCACCAAGATAATTGTTACCGTCCGGAACTTACTATAGCCGGGTAGGTAATCAATGAAAAGATCGGTTAACCCCATGAAATTTTCTCCCCACGATAGTAAAATGGCCAATATTGTAACCGCAAATAAGGGCCACTTAATTTTACTCGTCATGAAAACCAATCCTAAAAAAGCTAGTAACACCACAACTGCTCCGAGATATACCGGACCCGAGGTCATAGGCTGCTCTCCCCAATAGACTGGTAATCTTTTTAACTCCTTCTGTTCGTTTAAAGAAAAATCTGACTCATCTACAATATCTTCAAATTGTGAGTCTTGCAATGGAAAAGAACCACCGCCCTTTACGTTTGGAGAAATAAATGTAAACGTCTCGCCAAGACCATAGGACCATTTAGTAATGTCCTTTTTATCCAAACCGGCTGTCTTACTTACAATAGGAACTCCTTCTGCCGTAATCGTAAGGTCATTTTCACCTCTGACCGTATGTTCCGCATACTCGGAGGTTAAGCCGATATTACCATAATTAATCAGTGCCGCTAAAATGAATCCACCGATCAATCCGGCTGAAGTAATCCCAAAGGATTTTAACTCCTTCTTTTTCATCGCTTTAATGAAAAAATAGATTCCTATACCAAGCAACAAAAACACGAAGTAATAGGTCACTTGAAAATGATTCGCACCAATCTCATAAGTCATGAAAAGCGCAGCGAATAGAATTCCCCACATCCTGTTATTCCTATAGGCATAGATGAATGCTCCTAACGTTGGAGCAAGAAATGCCGTAGCAGCCGCCTTAGTCATATGACCTGCTTGCATAATAATCAATTCATAACTCGCAAAACTAAAGGCTACAGCGCCTATAAGACCTATTATGGGCTTAATCTTCAGAAAGAGCGCCAAAATATAGAATCCAATCAAATGCAGGATCAATAGACCAATGACGTGCGGAAAAGCTTTAAAGTACATGGCTCGTATTGTGCCAAATAAGTTCCCAGGGTACTGCACTGAGATTTGAGTTGCTGGCATTCCGCCAAAAACGGAGTTCGTCCATAACGCCTCTTCTCCTGTTTCTCCTCTAAACATGTCCGTAGAATTGGACATCCCTCGCCAAGTCTCAGTATCGTGTTGTCTCAATTTATTCCCATCCAACTGAGGTTTAAAAAATACGACGGCCACAATTAGTATAAAACCAATAACGGCAAAGTGCTGCCAATTTTTAATAAAAAACGCTTTGAAATTCATAGGAAACAGTGTTTCGATTATCGATTGAACAAATATAAAAAACTAAGTGTTCTTTTCACTGAACTTTCTTGCATCATTATTGTACGGAACGATAGATCAACATTTAACGAACATGAACTACTGGACTATTCTCATCTTTGCATTTCTGTCTATTAATAACTCATATGCGGAAGAACGAAAACGAAGGCCAAGTTACTACCTAACGAGCTCCAAAATCGACAGGTCATTAGCGCTTGATAAAGCGGTTTACACGTTCAGCTTTAACGATCTTGATTTTGCAGGAGATAGTACGACACCAATTCGTTACAGCATTGATGGAGAAAACAGAACGGAACGCCTCATTGATGGTAATGAACTCAGCGTTTTCACAACGCCTGGAAAACACATTTTTCAGTTCTTCCTAACTTCTGACTTTTTTGAAATCTACACGGATTCTTTGCTAATCAACCCTCAATATCAAGATAACTACACCCTGAATTTTCAACATTCTTATCGAGAAGAGCAAGCTGAAAAGCCCGTAATCTACCTCTACCCGCAGGAGTCGACAGCGATAGAATTCAAAATCAACATCAAAGGCGAGCGCCCGTTCTTCTATCCAGATTACGGAGATGGTTGGCAATTTACAGCGCAGCCAAACGGGGATTTGAATTTTGACGGCGCGTCCTATAACTACCTATTTTGGGAAGCCTCAAATGTGGCAACCCTTCAAAGTGAAAAGTACAATAAGGGCTTTGTGGTAGAAGGTTCGAATAGTGTCAACTTTCTGGAAGAAAAATTAACCGAAGCTGGATTATCAACCAAAGAACAAGCGGATTTCATTACGTATTGGGCCCCTAGAATGCAGGGAAACGATTTCAATTTTGTTCATTTCGTATTCAACGAAGCCTGTGATAGATATGCGACCTTTGAAATTGATCCTCAACCTGATAATATCTATCGAATTTATATGGTATGGACCGAGGTGGATTCCGAATATACAGTTGAATCACAAAAGATTAAGTCAATTAACAGAGAGGGATTTTCTGTCCTCGAATGGGGCGGACAACAAACAAGATTTAGAAGAATCAATTGTATGGCACCCTTAAAAGCAACGTTATGATTAAAATTATCCTCGTCCTTCTCCTCGTTACTTCCTTATCTCCCGTTCATTCAAAAGAGATGGAAAAGGTCATCGTGCAGTATTGGCTCGAATCGAGTACTATTGATGATAACCTTTCTGATGGACAATCCGTTTACGAGTTTAAATTTGATGCTACCGAAGGGGATGGCAAGCAATCAATTACGTACAGTATCGATGGAATATCACATAATGTTGCACTCGATAATTCAACATTTGAAGTGAGCACGACTCCGGGACCGCACATTTTTCAAATCTACTACAGCGATGATTATGTTGAAATCTACACCGACTCACTTACTATCCAAAATCAACATAGAGCAACCTACAGACTAACTCTTTGGAACAACGTGTTTAATTTGGAGATGGACAAACCAGTGATCTATCTTTATCCAAAAACAGAAACTGATGTTTCCGTAAAGCTTGATGTCAAAGGAGTTTTGAACTTCACCTACCCTAGAATAGATAAATCGTGGGAATTCGTTGCCCATCCAAATGGCGACCTAGTCTTTGGTAATAAAACCTTCAATTACCTTTTCTGGGAATCTTCTCAAAACCGCTATTTAAATCATGTTGAGTTGAAATCTGGTTTTGTCGTTGAAAAGGCAAATGTCGTTTCATTTCTAGAAGAAAAATTAACGTTGGCTGGGTTGACAGCCAAAGAGCAAGCTGATTTCATCACCTATTGGGGGCCAAGATTAGCTGCTCACGATAAAACATTCGTTCATTTCGAATTCAATGAAGCATGTAATCGATATGCAGAATTGGACATCTCCCCAAAACCTGATAACTTGTATCGAATCTATATCGGATGGAAAGCGATTTATACCGAAATGGAACCTACTCCACAGATAATTAAACCGATTGATAGAAATGGATTTACCGTTTTGGAATGGGGCGGATACCAAGTAACAGAACAACAAATAAATTAGGTATGCAAAAAATAATTTTTCTCTCATTACTGCTGATAAGTTCCTCCATGACATTTGCGTCATCGACTAGCTATTTCGCTCAAGTTAGAGAGTATTGGATCGATTCAGCGAAAGTTGACACGAGTTTGAGTGCACTACAAGCAAATTTCACCGTCCAGATCATGAACGTTGATTTGTTAGGACTTCAGGGCTTTCGCTATTCAAATAATGGGGTTGAATCCGATGAACAAATTAATCAAGACGGCTTGTTCACTATAGAAACGACAGCAGGATTGCATCAATTTCAATTTTTCATCAACTCTAAATACTATGAAATTACTACAGATCCTCTAGCGGTCCCAGGCCAGCAACATACGTACATGACCCTCTTCTTTCGAAGGGTATATATGGAGGTCACACCTGAAAAACCTGTAATCTATCTTTACCCAGAAGCACCAACTGAGGTAGCTGTTGCCATTAACATTAAAGGAAAAAATCCATTCTACTACCCTTCTTATGATGACTCGTGGAAGTTTACAGCTCATCCGAATGGAGATCTCAAATTTGGCGATAAGACCTATAATTATCTATTCTGGGAATCAACCCAGCAGATCCATCCTCAAATACTGGAAGAGCCAGATGGCTATATCGTTGAAGGCGATAATGTCGTAGCATTTCTGGAAGGAATCCTCGACGAAGCTGGATTAAGTTCTAAAGAACAAGCCGATTTCATTACTTTTTGGGGGCCAAAACTTGCGCAAAACAAGCTAAATCAGGTCCATTTTAAATTTAACGATGATTGCAGAGAATTCGCGGAATTTGAGATAACTCCAGAACCAAAGTCTTTTTATCGCATCTATATTTTATGGAAATCGATTGATAAAGGCATCCAATTAGAGAAGCAATTAATTCAGCCTCTAATTCGGGACGGATTTACAGTTGTAGAATGGGGAGGAATGGAAATCCCTGCGATGATTGAAAATTAATAGTAACACCATGAAATTAATCTTTACTCTAGTTCTTTCAGCGATCTCATTTGCAAGTATCAGTTCTGAAGAGTACGATAGAAAGCCCGAGGTCATGCTGCAGTCAGAAACAGTAGATACTACTCTTAGCCAAGATGAGTCAATCTTTATTTTTCAGTTTAACGGACTGGATATGAAGAATGCTGATATTGTTTACAGTATTGATGGACTTAGAGTGACTAATACAGCATCAATTAACCCTTATTAATATAAACACAATGCGCTATTCACTTTTTTGCCTCTTATTTGGATTATTGGCGTTGCCGACATCGGCCAATGCCAGCGAAGATTGGTCAGGACCTGTAAGCTGTCGACTAATATCTGCCATAGCGGATTCTACAATCGACGTAAACAAGGCCCATTACAGGTTTGAATTTGCTGGTATCAGCGAAACTAATTCGTCGGTGGCTTACAGTATTGATGGTGTAAATCATAACACTACATTGGGTAATGATAATTCACTGACACCAGAGCTAGCGCCTGGAAAGCATATCTTTGAGTTTTTAATTGATGGTTATGCTGAGGTATTCACGGATTCACTTCAAACTGAACCTCAGTACGTCAATACCTACCAATTGTCTTTTGGCATAACCCTGTTACAAGATATTGAAACTCCCTATGTTACCTATAAGCCCGTTATCTACTTGTATCCTGAGGAGAGAACAGATATTTCAGTTAACATCGACATTCATGGTTCTGAGAAATTCCTATATCCAACTTATAAGGATTCTTGGGAGTTTACGGCATCACCAAATGGAGATTTAACTTTCGGTAATGAGACTTACAATTACCTGTTTTGGGAAGCCAAATCAAGCAATTCTGTACTTCTTGACGCGCAGACGTCTGGATTCTTTGTCGAGAAGAATGACGTGGTTAGCTTTTTGGAAGATAAATTAACTCAGGTCAATTTAACATCGAAGGAGAAAGCAGATTTCATTACTTTCTGG
>JBLHPQ010000048.1:0-26094 GCA_047624355.1 Flavobacteriaceae bacterium
TCTGACGGATTACTATTATTCGAAAAATGGGGGTGAATCCTGGAAGAGCAAGAAGATGGAAAGTCCGTATGGAGTATATGGCGATCCTGTAACGATTTTTGACGAAGAAGGCCGCGTGTACTATTTTCATCTAGCGAGTTATAATAAAACGTCTCATCTAGATAGAATTGTCTGCCAATCGGCGAAAAAGGTGTGTAAAAAATTCAACGACGGAACTTCTCCAAAGCCAAATGGGAAGAAAGTTCAGGATAAACACTGGATAGTCGTTAATCCTGAAACAAACGAACTCTACATGACGTGGACGCAGTTTGATGCCTATAATTCTGAAGATCCAAAAGACACATCGATTATTGTTTTTTCCAAGTCAAGTGATCAGGGAATGACCTGGTCGGATCCTTTGAGAATCTCTAAATATGGAGGTGATTGTTTGGATGATGACAATACAGTAGAAGGCGCCGTTCCTGCTGTAGGAGTGAATGGTGAGATTTATGTCACATGGACAGGGCCGAACGGCTTAGTGATGCAGAAGTCCTTAGATGGAGGGGAAACTTGGCTTTCGGAAGAAAAAGAATTGGAGAAGCAATGGGGAGGATGGACATTAACGATTCCTGGAATTTACCGTGCGAATGGATTGCCAATCTTGAAATGTGATCTGAGTGATGGCCCAAACCGTGGAACCTTGTACCTTAATTGGTGCGATCAGCGCAATGGCGATGACGATACGGATGTTTGGTTGATGAAATCGACGGATGGGGGAGACAGATGGAGCGAGCCTATTAGAGTGAATCAGGACACATCTAAACACCATCAATTTTTTACGTGGATGGACATTGATCAATCGACAGGTTTCCTTTATTTTGTTTACTATGACCGTCGAAACCAATTAGATACTCAAACGGATGTTTACATGAGTGCTTCGCTTGATGGTGGTAAGACATTTACCGATACGCGCATTTCTAAATCCGCTTTCACCCCGAGTGAAGAGTTTTTCTTCGGTGATTATTTGAATGTGGCTGCGGTTAACGGCGTCATTCGACCAATTTGGCCAAGATATGATAGCGGTGAAGTTTCTTTATGGGTGGCGTTATTAGCGGAAAACGATCTCTTTAATTTTATGACTCCGATCAAGTCAAACGCTGAATAATAGCTCCATGATCCGGGAATTCTTCTAACAAGGCTTCGGCCTTGAATAGTTCAAAATCTCTAAAGTCAAATCCAGGAGCGACGGCGCAAGAAACAAACGAGTAACTCTGATTAGTTAGAACGGAAGATCCGAAAATTGTTCCGGCTTTTACAAGGAGTTGTGGCTGCTCACCATTTTCAATGTTATTTCCAAGTTGGTGTTGGGTATGACCATTTTCATCCAAGGTATGCACGATCAAGGGACTCCCAGAATGAAAAAACCATAACTCATCACTGAGAATTCTGTGAAAATTGGAAACATCCTGTGAACGCAACAAAAAGTAGATGGAAGTCATCAGTGAGCGATCTTGCTCTTTAAGATCAATTGCAGATCTGTACACTTCAGAATAGAAGCCACCTTCGGGATGTTCCAACAGATTAAAACGGTTCACAAGTAGTTTAATTTGATCTTTCATTCGTCAAAGAAAATAAAAATTTTAGAAAGTACGCTGTACTCCGAATTTAAGTCCAACTGTTCGATTTTTCCATTTCCCTAAGGCCTGTGATCCGGCAGATTCCCACTGCGATAGAAATCCATGGGA
This sequence comes from Flavobacteriaceae bacterium, assembly GCA_047624355.1. GTDB lineage: Bacteria > Bacteroidota > Bacteroidia > Flavobacteriales_D > Crocinitomicaceae > UBA4466. Next base: position 1,725 of record JBLHPQ010000048.1, read on the forward strand.
GTAACTAGCAACAAGGTAAATGCGCGTATTTTCCTTCAGCCTAATCCCACCACCTGTCTCAATTGTCGCAGCGATGTCGCAGGAAGTCCCAAGATTAGAATCTATTTCCAAAGCCGAACTGCTTGAAGATCCAACGATCAGAATATCTAGCCCTTCATATTTTTCGTGGGTAATTCTATAGCGCGATCCGCTAACTCTAGATTTGAGAAGCCGTAAATTTTATCACCATAGGGAGATGCCTACTTGTTGCCCTAGGATGATGTAATCATTAGTGATCGTGCTCTTACTCTCACCAACGATATTACCAACCTGATCGGTAAATATAAAAACATTGACATATTTTTTTTGCTCAAAATCAACGGTGGTCTTTAGGTGAAATTTCTCGAATGAATGTTGAAAGAGTGCATTAAAACTGAGCCCAACACCCACTTCCAAGTACGTGTAATCTTTTAGCCAGGTCTATATGATAACGCACCGCCTCCTTTAATACCCAAGGAATTGTCTTGAGATAAAACGGCAAAAGAAAAACTAAAACTGATAATTAATAGGCTGCGATAGTGGTTCATTAGCAGTGTTTTCCTCCTCTACGCAAAGATGGTGGAGAAAGTATAAAGATTAACGTTTTCTAAGAAGATAGCGCGGCACTTTCAAGCTTTTAGATGCGTTTCAAGGTATACTTGTATTTGCCGTTGTCCTTGTCCTCATTGCCTTCTAATTTTTTATCACGAACGTTCAAATCATCCCAATAGAGGTTCTCGTTAATCCCAAGGTCCACGTTAGTAACATTGCCAATCATTACATAGATTGTTTTCTCTGTGTCGTCATCTTCATCGTATTCAGTATACCAATCGATGTACCAATATCCTTCTGCCGTAATTTGCGTTTTAGCGTCGTAAGCAATCAAGGTTCCGTCGTTTTCGAATGTCATCGTGGAGTTGCTGTACCCAGAAGAGAAATCGGTGTAAGAAATATTTCCACTTGGTTTATATTTCACCTTCTGAAATTCCCAACTGCCTATAATTCTTCCACTTGGAGTACTGCCGAAGGAATCCTTGGAGCAACTTGATAGGATCGGAAGAATAAATAGTAAAACAATAAATGTGGACTTCAAGCTTCTCATGTGAGTATAGTTTCTAATCAACCTACAAATACTATTCCAAATCAGAATAGGATATAAAGGTAAGAATGATTCGCTTAGTAGAAGGTTCATTGATAAATAGATGTCGATTCACGCTAGCGTTATGTTTATTCAATTGGGCCTTCGAGAAACTGAGTCCCCTTATTTTTTACAATCGGGAAAAAGTATTTGAATTCAATGCCAAGAAACGCACCATCGACAGGGCCATCTACTCGGATAAAATTTCCCTGATAGGCCCAATCTGCCACAAGATCGAAAAGAGGAGTGAAGGGCACTCGCGCTGATCCTCCAATGTAGAAAAAACCATTTTTCTCTGTTCTGTATTCAAAGCCAAGGCTAGCGTTCAGATCCACTCCAACTTTACTTCGTGTCAAGCCTGTATGTGTATAATGATGTGGGCCGCCAGGTTGATTAAAAATTCCTACATCTGTTGGTTTGTATGTTATAGCAACGCCAATTGAGGCATCCATAAACGCTTGTTTTGCCAACTGTATATAGAATAATCCATTGATTGGGATGTCGTATTCAATGAAACCAAATTGGTCCTCAGCATAAGAGCCTGAATCTGCAAACGCCATGGTTAAATCAAAATTTCTGCGGGTAAAGTTTATGCCAGATTCGAAAGCAATAAGTTTAGTGATTCCAGCGCGAACGATTCCGCCAAACGAATAACCAGACTTTTGAGTTATCGTAGTAACGTAGCCTCCGGACTCAAGTTCGAGGAATGTTTCTCCTAAGAATTTTGATGGAAATATTGGTTTCACTTGTATCCCAAAATAAGCGGGTAAGGCTTTCTTTTGTCCCTGAGCGAATGCTGTGACAATGATCAGACTAAATACTATGGATAAAAGATGTCTCATGAGTTCGCTGCTAAGAACGCAACTTTAATTGGATTATTTTGACTGATTGACTGAAACGATAGATTCGTTGTGTAATCGGAGCTTCTTTTGAGCATTGCAATAGCCTAGAATAGCAAGTAATAGTAAACCAAAAGAGAGGGTCATTAAGAAATAGCGAAAGCCTTTAAAGGGAATAAACGGTTTCTTATGCTTGGCTTCAACGGCATAGTTGATTTGTTCCGTTTTCTTATAGTCATTTTTATGTATCCCAAATAACGTGAATTCTCCCTTCTTCCGTTCCTGACTTCCTTTCTCGTACCAAATTTTCTGCTCCTTTAGCGCGGCTTCAAACGATCCTGCTCGCTCCAAATCTGCGAAGCGATAAACAACGTAGTTTGGGTTCTCAGGATGCTTTGTATAATTTACAAGGCCAAGGTCGATAACGTGATCAATAGGACTCTCCATAGGTTATTTCCATTCTGTTGTGTACTCAATCGGCTTGCGATGAGCTGTGGGCCATTCAATTGAAGGATAGCCTATATAAAATAATCCGAGGCATTTGTCTTTTTCGCCTAAAGCTAGAAAGTCAAGCATTTGCTTTGAATAGATAAGTTTTGGCGTTGACCAAAATCCACCCAATCCATAGGCAGTGCACGTCAAGTGCATGTTTTGAATAGCACACGCAACTGCTTCAATTTCCTCAATCTCCGGAATAATCTCTTCTTCCTGACGTTTCATGCAGACCGCAATTACAACAGATGAACGAAGCGGACGTTGGATCAAACGCGCTAATTTGACGTCATTATGTAATTCAGCAGGGATCTGCTCAACATAAGATTTACCCAAAAAATCACTTAATTCTTCACGACTTTCGTCCATGAAAACCTTAAATCTCCACGGCTGAGTATTTCCATGTGTAGGCGCCCATTGAGCATTGTTTAATATAACTTCAATCTGTTCACGATGGACCTTTCGATCACTGAATTGCTCAGGATAGATGGTGCGTCGTTCGCGGATGAGTTCATTGATTTCGGAAAGATTGAAACGCATAATTAGAAAATATGGTACGAAATTACTAAAATCTCCTAGAGTGATTATCTTGCGGCACTGAATTTACGCTACATGAAGATTTCTTTCAACGCACCATTCACTGTTTCGTTTTCCTTGATTGCCGTGGCTGTCTATTTTTTATTTCAAGCGAATGGAAATATCCCTCGAATTTTCATGCTGGAAGGAGACTTTCAATTGCTGAATTGGAAATGGTATATTAGCTTGGTTGGCTATACAATGGGACATGGCAGTGTCTCGCATTTGATTGGTAACATATCCATTATCCTATTACTCGGCCCATTTGTCGAAAGGCGTTATGGCATCAAACGATTATTATTTATGCTCAGTATTACAGGGATACTCACGGCATTGGTGCACATAACTTTTTGGGATCATCGCTTGATTGGAGCTAGTGGAATTGTTTTTATGTTCTTCTTGCTGAGTTCGCTAATTGATATGCGTGGTAATGTTGTACCATTCACATTTGTACTTATCCTAATTCTGTTTGTTGGTCAAGAAATTGTTCAGAGCTTCCAAGATGATCGAATTTCTCAATTCGCTCACATTTCTGGAGGTGTAATGGGCGCTATTTTTGGAATTGTATACCGCAGCAAGGTTTAAATTAACTACTCACCACGAATTCCATCATAGGGAGTGTTAGCTGGCTCATTCTCCTGATCGACTTTCTTCTTAATGTAAAAGAAAGTTCGATCAATCGTTCTGTACTGGCCATCAGGAGTTGGGCCTAAAGCTGGACTTTCGACAATGGTTCCTGTTCCATCTATTAGTACATATTGTGGATAGGATTCAACACGGTATTTGCCCCAAATTGAATTCCCTTTAGACAATTCGTAAACATCCCAATCAAGTGCTTTAACCTGTTTGAGATAGGCTGTGTCCAGTGAGTCAGCTTCTTTATAGATAGTAACGAAGTCTACATAATCTTTGTATTCTTTTTGGATATTCTCAAGTAATGCGAGCTCCTTAATATTCTCTATTCGATTTGGATCTAGGAAATGCAGGTAAACATACTTCCCTTGATATCCGAGAAGTGTTTTTGTTTCCTTCCCTGTTTGAGATAATACGAATGTTGGTGCTGGGCCGCCAGGAACGAGTTCTGTCAAACGATCACGTAGGTTCTTTGCAATGATTGCGTTCGATTTAAATAGGCTCCGATTTGCCACACTGTCCAGGATTGAGAGTATGTTCGTCTGCGGAAACTCATCTGAAAAATACATTTCAGAAAGCCCATTGATCATCATCATTTCACGAATTCTCAAATTAATCATCGTGTATTCTGTTCCAAGCGCTTTCATAACGAGCGAAGGACTACCCTGTAAAACACCATCGTATACAGCTTGATTCGTCTTACTAGGAAGTCGTGGTATCATTTCCTGATAAAATTTGATCAGATAATCCATGTAGGCGTCATTGCGGTACTGAACTTGCGTGTGCTTGATATAGAAATCATGTTTCTCATAGCGGTTTCGTTCCGCAGCGTTATTTACATTATCCAAGCCTGCAATCGTAAAACGAACGTACGTCTTGAAGAATAATGAAGTATCGGCTTTATACGCTTTTTCAACATTTAGTTTAAAGGTGTCGAGGTGTGCAACATAGGTTACGGCATCCTTCGATCGCAAGTAATAGTTGTTCCCTACAAAATGATCGATCCATCTTTGAAAGCCTAATATTTTATAGTTGACATCTGTACTGTCTAATGATAAAAATCCAATTTCAATCTGATTTCCATTTTGTCTATACGGATCGTATTTGTTCTTCTCAGGAACGAATAATCGGTATTTTGTATCTGGCTGTATGTAGAGAAATCCCTTGTTGATGCCAGCTTTAATAATGATTTTTTGGATGTATGGCGAAGAAAGAGAAAGAGAAAATGAGCTATCCTTTTCTACTGTTGTGCTTGTAATAAATCGCTCCTTCATACTGAAGTAATCCTCAATCTCGTAAATTTCTATATCCTGACCTACATAACTTGGCGCAAGTCCAGAAACCGTTACGGATTGACCAGTTGCAGTGAAGGTTGCAAACGAAAGAAGAAATGCGATTCTGTACATAGGAGAATTATTTATGAATGAATACGATCCAAGCGATACATTTATTGTACCAACTATTAAACGAGGAGTTCGGAATTTGTTACAAATGCGTCGATCGGACCATTGTTTTTGTGAATTTCACGTACAATCGATGAGCTTATAGCACTATGATTCTTATCGGTGAGGAAAAATACGGTTTCGATTCCAGCCAAATCAAAGTTCATATGGGCAATTGATTTTTCGAATTCAAAATCTTGTGAGTTACGTAAACCTCTAACGATGAATTCTGCTCCAACTTCTTTGCAATAATCAACGGTGAGGGTAGTAAACTCACTTACTTTTACGCGATCATTTCCTTTGAATAGCGACTCAATATGTGCCACACGCTTGGATAGGTCGAAACGATACTTCTTTTGAGTATTGACTCCAATCGCAATGATAATCGTATCGAATACGCCTAAAGCTTTCTTCACTACAGCTTCATGGCCCTTTGTAAATGGGTCAAATGATCCAGGAAATACGCCAGTTTTAGGTGTCATCATCTTCTCGTTTAAAAAAACTAAAGTTTACGTTCCCATATGTACGTAAAATATCGAAATGAGTTATGTTTTCGAGTTTAGTTTCTTTTCCGTGTTCAATGATCAGCGTTCCACCTGGAACTAAAAGGTTTCTTTCAAAAACGATCGCTGCTATTTCAGCATGATGTTCATAAGCGTACGGTGGATCTGCAAAAATGATATCGAATTGTTTATTGGTCTTACTGAGAAACTTGAGCATTTCTGACTTCACAACAGAGAGGTCATCCATACATCCATACTCATTCCCCATCTTAATTATATGGCGGTAGCAGTTGTAGTTTTTATCAACGGCTACCACCTTTCCAGCTTCACGAGATAGGAATTCCAGACTAATACTGCCTGTTCCGGCGCATAAGTCTAAAATATTCAAATCTTCTAGATGAAATTTATGCTCAAAGACGTTAAACAATCCTTCCTTCGCAAAATCGGTGGTAGGCCGAGAAGGGAATCCCTTTGGTAAGCCGAAGCGACGTGTTTTAAATTTTCCTCGAATTATACGCACAGAATTTGGGCTTTAGGAATTAAATCTGGATCAATGATCACTTTGAAGGCGCCAAGGTCTTTAATTTTTGATAGTCCTGATTCAATTGAATTCAGCAGACCATCATCACAACCTACGCCAGGCACAAGTTCTATGCTGCCTTTTTCGGACATCATTTCTTTCTGTTGCAATGTAAACATTAGGTGGTAAATTACATCTTCTGCAGATTGCGCATCGAAGAAAGAATAGAACTCAACATTATTATGCTTAACGAGCGTCAAATGAAAGTATTCGTTGTAAATAGTCGCCGTTGCTTTTAACTTGAATGCATTAGCATCCATGACTTTGCGAATTAAGTGCGTTCCAGATTGCTGAATAATAACTCTGGGGAACTTAATTACAAAGTAACTTTTAAGCCATAGTGGAATCTCAAAGATATTAACAATGCTTAACTCGGCTATGCGATTGTAGTCAACATCATAAGAAGCTGTAGGATCTCCAAAGCAGAGCTTGAAGATGTCAGTGGGCTTTGATTCGGCGAAAATATTATTTGGAACGAGTGTAGATTTGTTCGTAGACCACGCAATTGTAATCTCGTCGTAGGCTTTTCCTAAAAAAGATTGCTGTTCAAACGAATCGTTTAGTTGATTTTTGATCGCATCGGCCTGAATAGAATCGAATTTAACTGAATATTTTTGGGTTACCGCGAATGAAGTGAGCGAAACGAATGATACTCCTTGGTTGGAGATATCAATAGTAAGTTGACTACTCATCTTAATCGTTCTCCCAACTCCCGCTCAGATCACCAGAATTTTTTGATCCAAAAGATATTTCTTTTTTCTTCCCGAATGGCCCGATTCCAGATACTCTCAGGGTGCTAATTTTAAACTCAGCACCAATTTCAACAGAATCCGTTACTTCTAAAAGCCACTCCTCATTTCCTGAGAAAGGAATGAAACGCAACGAATCACCATAGAAGGTAGGCATTTTTAATAAATCTCTTTTCGCTAAATATGCTTTTGTACCGAATTTAGACTTATACATATCCATTTGAATGGTATCGCGTTTGAATCCCTGGTAGTCAGCAGCAAGAGGGTTTTCTTCCCATTTTGACAATAAGACTGCCTCGTCTTCAGTCATTTTATTATCGACAGCACGATTGTCATCATAAAGGAAATCTCTCTCTTCCGTTGTAATTCTTCTGCTTGGTACACTTCCTTCAGAAACGACGAATGGTATAGTTCCAGACTCAACAAACTTTGTGAACTCATCCCAAGTTCGAAGGTATTCACCTGTTTTTTTGATGTGTTCTTTCTGAACGTAGCGAATATCTGCCAAATTTTGTGTGGAAGTCGTGAATGCGAGTTCATCATGTTCTTGCTCTGCAATTGTATCTCTCACAGCTGTAGTGGACATGAATAATGCAGCGAATGCAGCGATACCCGTAAGTCCACCAAACACTACTAATAAAGTCGACTTTACTTTTCCTGAGCTATATAGCGCGCTTAGTGCTCCAGCGGCAAACATCATGACAGCTGACATCATGAAGGAAGTTCCCTGTCCTGTTCTAAGTCCAACAATTAAAAGAGTCATCCCGATGATTAAGAATAATGCCGGAACCGAGTATTTCTTTAAAAGGACTGAAAGATTGTTTGTCATGATTATCTATTTACTTTTATACATAACAAAACTACAATTTTTTCGATTGTAGGATGTGTCATACAGTACTTTTTTTTAACCGTTCAATCAATGAGCAGCTATCATTAAATGATAGGCTGCTTTCATTCATGTAAATGCAAAACTCCTCTTTCTATAACGTTCTTATTGAAAACTTCGGAATGGAGCCGACGGAGGGGCAATCAATCCTTTTTCAAGATCTTGAGGCATTTGCACGTGTACGAGAGGGAAAACCTCTTTTTTTATTGTCTGGTTATGCAGGAACTGGTAAAACATCAGTCCTCGGCGCATTTGTTAAGACGCTTGAGTCCTATAAAGTCAGAACAAGGCTCTTAGCGCCAACGGGAAGAGCGGCAAAAGTCTTTAGCTTAAAATCTGACAAGGAGGCACTTACCATACATAAATTGATTTACCGCAGAAAGTCTAAAACGGACTTTGGCTCACCGATCAATTTGATGCCTAACTTACAGAGGAACACACTTTTTATTGTGGATGAAGCCTCAATGATTAGTGATTATTCGATGCAAAAAGATGGAAACATTAATGCTAGAAATTTATTGGAAGATTTATTTGAATTTGTCTACTCAGCTGACGGCTGCAAGCTAATTCTTATGGGTGATGAAGGGCAGTTGCCTCCAGTTGGTAGTGATTTCTCGCCTGCATTGAGTCAAGACTATTTGAAAAATCACTATCCAGAATTGGCGATTCGCTCCTTTAAGCTAGTTGATGTGTTGCGTCAAGCACAAGATTCTGAAATATTGAGAAACGCAACTCTTTTAAGAAATACGGAGTGGGTAGACTATCCTAGATTCAGTATTCGTCAGCAAACTGATCTTATTCGTTTGAATGGAACAGAATTACAGGATGAATTAGAGAGTAGTTTTTCGAAGTTCGGCACAGAGGATTCAATTATCATTACGCGATCGAATAAAAACGCAAATCTTTATAACCAACAAATTCGAGGTCGGATTATGTGGTTCGAAGAAAAGCTTTGCGCTGGAGATGCATTAATGGTCGTTAAGAATAACTATTTCTGGTTGGGGGATGAATCGAAGGTCGGTTTTATCGCTAACGGCGAGATCATTAAGGTTAGTCGTATTCTGCGTATTGAGGAGCTCTATGGTTTTGAGTTTGCTAAGGTGCTGGTCACTTTTCCTGATTATGAGGATTTGGGAGAGGTGGAGGTGATCATTCATACCGAAGCACTAATGGCTGAAGGTCCTAATCTATCTCGAGATCGAATGAAGGTGCTGTTTTACGAAGTCGAAAGAGATTATATACACATTACGCAGAAGAAAAAACGCTATGAGGCGATTCTAAGTGATCCTTATTTTAACGCCTTGCAAGTGAAATATGCTTACGCGGTGACCTGTCATAAATCACAAGGTGGACAGTGGAAACACGTATATATTGACCAAGGCTATATCACAGAAGAAATGATGGGGCCAGACTATTATCGCTGGCTCTATACGGCATTGACAAGAGGCACTGAGAAGGTGTTTTTGGTGAACTTTTCTGATGAATTCTTTGTCGATACATGATTAATCAATAGTGTGCATATTAAATCGAATCGGAGGACGAACCTTGGATTGGATAGTGCTTTCATCATTTTTTTTTGGAATCCATTTCGGTATTCCTCTAAATAATCGACGTACTTCGATTGAAAAATTATCAGATGGGGATTTCTCTATTATTAAGTGACTTACTTTTCCATCGGTTTCTACGACAAACAGAATCGTTACAACACCTTGGATGTTATTGTCTAGTTCTTTCTCTGGATATCGACAATTCTTTCCAACAAACCCTTCAAAAGAATAGCCATCATAGTCTAGTTTCGAGGGTTTCACATTTGCATAATACCCTATAGCCATGCGTATGTTTTCATTTATTTCGCCGTATATCGAATCTTCCATTAACCAAATTTCTTTTCATATTCACCCGTAGGGTAGAGCACATATTCTCTGGTGTGGTCGATTGGGCTGACGTAATTTCGAACGATCACTCGTTCTAAAAATATGCCTCTATAGGTTTTGATCGTAACGCTCATCCCGAAGGATCTCAATTTGGGAAACTCTACCACGCCAGTGTCGTTTGTAACGACTTGCGACCAATTTTCGACCATCTGTTATTAGTGCCTGTGCATTTGGGATTGGCTTTTGGCTATATAGGTCGATAGCCTTAATCATTAGTGCATACTTCTGTCGCGAGAGTAAATTAAACGCAAGAATAACTAAGAAAGAAGTAGTTACTATTTTTGACATGTTTGAATAAGCGCAAAATCATGTGCCAATTCGGATCAAACTATTTGAGAAATCTATTCATTTTCAAATGCACTCATCTTAAATGAGGTACTACCAACAGAGATTTTTATTTTTTGCATTGCTCTGTTCAGCCGATCGATGACTAAACGTGCATCTTCACGAGACATATATTTTCCAGCAAGAATATTGATTTCTCGTTTGAAAGCAGTCAATATTGAATGAGATCTATACGCTGAAAGCAAATCGTTTTTCGTTAAGCCATACTTTGCAGCACTACTCTTGAGTAATTCATTCGAAATGTTCAGGCTTGAAGCAACAGGATCCGTATAAGAATTAATCTCCATTGTAATACTTCTTCCCATGTGCACCATCAACTCGGATTTTCTCAATCGAACAAAGGAACTATCCATTTTTCCCGACTTCGGGTAACGATTCAGCTCTTCAGGATGATAATCTTTCACTGTCTGAGATCCATCCCATTCTCCAATTCCTTGACCACGTGCAATGATACTGAATTCAACTTTTTTATCGAGAAGGCCTTCACAAAAAACAACCAAAGCAATGCTATCTTTATGCGTAAAGAGTGCGTTAGGCAACTTCCAGTCATCAGAGGCAAAGACATCATTCATCTCCAGGTTAATCCGTGCGTTATAGTTCGGTAGCGCATCCATGACATTCACATGCATCATAACTTCATCAGCCGAAGTTGATAAACATGAATTCGGGATAGCGATGAGCCGTACTTCAAAATCTTTTGGATTCTCGGTGGCTTTAAATTGAAATTCTTGCGTCATGATATCGAACGTGCTTGAATCTTGGAATGTATAGAGTCCATCTTCTTCTGTGAAAGACGCCCAATTAATCCCAAATACAGCTTTGTAATCATCTAATTTCCGCTGATAAGTTGCCATTAAATCAATCGCCGCTTGTTTCTTAATTTCAAGCTCTTGGATGTTTTTACTATATCCTTCGAACGCTGCGTAAAGTCCTACAATCGTATTCTGAAGCTTTTTCCTGGTTGATCTACTTGAGTTAGTGGTAGGCGTTCCATCGAACGAGCCGCTTCCTCCTCCGGATTTAATTGCGCGACGTCTTGATTTCTTCACCTGTCGGGAAGGTTTGGAAGAAGTTATGATCGGCGAATGACCTAAGTCAGAATAATCTTTTTCTCGTTTTTCAATTTTGAGCTCCGTCTGATCTTTTTTCTTTTTGTTGTAATCAATCCAGTAATCGAATCCACGCTTTCCGTAGATTTCATCATTGAGCTTTGCGATTTTATTAAATTCCAGATCGTTAATGATACTTTGAAAGGTCGCTCCACCTGCGAAGGTTGAATCTGGCGATAGAAAGCGCGTCTTACCTGAACCGAATAGGTGATAGGAGAGTCCATCTTTTTCTATAACGACTGTTGTTTGCTTCTCTGAATTGTATCCCCATACATCGAAGTGGACATTTGTATTACGATTTCCGCCTACGGTTTTAAAGTCAGTCGTAGTATACCGTCTAGGTTCAATTTTCTGGGTGACCTTCTTTTTCTTATTCTCTTTCTTTTCGATGTATAGCTCGTAAGGGAAGAGTCCAACAGCTTTAGGAAGCCCTTTGTTCCATCGTCCCTTTTCATCCTTTTCGCGTTCTTCCAACATTCCAGTTGTGCTCGAACCATCTCCAGCAGCGATTAGGACGTTATGAAATTCATCAGCTTTACCGCCAAGAGCAGCGTAAATTTCACGTGTTCGCTCTTCAATATATGTATCCATTGCAAAATTGATGGCTCTGAGTGTCGTCAGTTGCTGGTCAATATCTAAAAATCTCAATGATTCAATAATAGCCGCTTTATCATCGAATGCTAAGCTAGGATTCATGACTTGTTGCAGCTTTGGGTGAGGTTTATTTTCTCCGTCTTTCATTTTAAGAATAACCGCAGGGAGCTTCTGCATTAAGAGCGCTTCAAAATGGGCGTACTCGTTCTTATATTCTTTCAAATCGTTCGGGTTCGACCGCTTAGCTAATAAGGTTTTGTTTAGTTCCCATATGGCCATTTTATTGGAAGCTTCGGCAATTAATCCTTTCGGAGATTTTGCAATTTCTTCCTTACGAATTAATAAGGATTCAGGAGAATTGATAATTAGCAGCTCGATTGAATCGTAATTAAGATCGCCATTGAAAAACGTGATCTCTTCACCGATGTAGTCAAAATAACGGCCAAAGTTTTGATTGAGGATTGGACTTTTCTTTACAACATGAAACAAGTAGGCGCGCTCTTCAGGTGTTAAACCTTCATTCACCTGCGCTTTCGCAGAGAAAGATAGAAGTGCAAAAAAAAGAATAGAGAGTAGTTGTTTTCCCATAGTTATTATCATTACTCAAATATAACCAGAATAGGAGCGAAAGGTAACACCTCAATTCAAAATCTATTAACAAAGGGCCATCAACAAAAAAAACCTGATTCTATAATGAACCAGGTTTCTTCTAGAAGTTAATTTCAAGTAGTGCTATTTCTTTACTACCGTCTTAGTTGTTACCGCACCATTGCTAGTCACCTTCAACATATACATGCCAGTGTTAAATGCTGAAAGGTCAATTGACATTCCATTGGTAATCGGTAAAGTCATTAAGAGACGACCAGCTTGGTCATATAACGCTGCCTGAGCATCTGCATTAAAATCTCCTTTAAGTATAAATTTATCTTCAGTTGGGTTCGGATATACCTCATAGCTTACAGCATCAGCATCTTCTAATCCTGCAGTATTCATTATTGCTGTTGGAAACGCTACTGATAGAACCATTGAGTTGTCAGCTAAAGCTGCTCCACCACCTGGTTGTTGAATAAGAATTCTTGAGAATGTCAAAATTGGTAAATTTCCATTGGCAAGATCGTAATATTCATACTGTGTTCTAACTACTTCAATGTCTCCGAAAAGAACAACATTCGTTAGCGTTGTATCGATCAGCTTGTATCGAATAACATTTGTTGCACTCGTTCCATCAGGAAGTAATAACGTTCCTTCACCGTCAATCCAAGCATAAGCGTTACCTCCTGCGGTCGGGTTTTGTGGAACACCATTAAAGGTAAATGTCAAATCACCATCGTAAGCATCAGATAAAGAACTTCCCAATGCGAACGGGTAGGAAACAAGTGTTTCTTCGTCTACATGAAAAGCCGCGATTAATTCACCAAATGATGATTCAGTAAAAACAAATCCTTGCGAAACTCTTCCATTGGCATCAGAATTGAAGAAGGTGGTCAATGTGTTCTCTACAACAATCGTTTTAGTCGAAGTTGGATAAAATGATGCATTTGCATCCATTGCAGCGTCTTCTACTGTTACACTTCTAGTTATGCCGTCGTATCTAGCGAGTGCTGAATAGTCCCACGTTACCCCGCCGCCATTGATTGCATCGTAAGTAGTGGCGAATGAATCACATAAAAACATCGACTGCGATTGTCCAATCGTTGGCTCATTAGATAGGTCCAAACTTTGAGAAAAAACTGCGGTTGATGACAGTATCACTCCAAATAGTATCACTCTTTTCATAGAATTTATTTTTGTCAAATTTATCAATTTCAGAATACAAAGACAAAACTAAGTGCGAATAGTTGAAATGCGCACAAAGAAATTACCTTTGTCCCCTTAACGAGGACTTTATCTAAATGGTTGGGAAAACTGCTTTTAAAAAATATGTTTGGATTAGTGGAATCTGCTTCTTAGCCTTTACTGGCTTCTTTCTTTACCAGATAACTAATCTTACTTTTGATTACGATTTCGAGAAATTCTTCCCAATTGATGATGAAGAAACAGATTTCTTTTTTGACTATCGTGGGCAATTTGAATCAGATAATGACTTCCTTTTAATCGCTATTGAAAACCAAGAGGGGGTCTTTAATAAGGGTTTTCTTGAGGAAGTAGATATACTGGTAGATCAACTGGAAGATGTTAATCGAGTAAAGTTCATCGCTAGCATTACTACGGCGGAAGAGTTATTTATGCTTCAAGGTGGAACTACGGTCAAAAAGCCTTACCTAGATTTAAATGATTTTGATGCGAAACGTGATTCAACTCGAATCTTTAAGAATGTTGAGTTAGTTAATTCCCTCGTTGCCGAAGATGCCAAGTCAATTTGCCTATTTCTCAGGCATGAAGATTTTTTAGGGAAAGCGAAGAGTGATCAGCTAATCGTAGATGTGCAAGCCATTACTACCAAGACAAATTTTGATAAAGTTCGAATTGCAGGAAGAACCATTGGGCAGAAGTACTATACAGACAAAATGCTTGTGGAGATGATCTTTTTTATCGCTTTAAGCGCTTTTCTAATTGTAATCTTCCTTTTACTTGCCTTCCGATCGGGATGGGGAATTATGATTCCGCAAGTCGTCATCTTTGCATCTATGGTGTGGGTCGTTGGTTCAATGGGGTTAGTGGGGGAGCCCATGAATATAATTTTGACTGTACTGCCTTCTATCATGTTCGTGGTCTCTATGTCCGATGTAATTCATTTGGTTTCAAGATACCTTGATGCCTTGCGCACTGAATCATCTACTTTTAATGCTATTAAGCTCGCAGTGAAAGAAGTTGGATTGGCTACTTTACTCACATCGATTACTACTGCCGTTGGATTCTTTTCACTCTATTTTGTACGTGTTCAGCCCATTCAAGTATTTGGAATTGTAATGGGATTCGGGGTGTTAATTGCCTTTGTGTTGACCTTCCTGACCCTTCCAATCCTGTTTTACATGTTTCCTGGTCCAAAATATGTTCGGAAGAAGAAGGGAAATCACTTTTGGCAGAAATACTTGCATCGCTGGTTCCTTGTAGTATTGAATAATCGGGTGCGTATTCTAATTATAGGATCGGGAGTTGTTCTGATCAGCTTGATTGGAATGTTTCAGATCGATTCGGATAATTATTTAATGGATGACCTCGCAGCAGATGAACCGCTAAAATTGGATTTCAACTTTTTGGATGATCATTATGGGGGAGTTAGGCCATTTGAATTAGCTGTTAATTTGAAGGACACTTCAAAAACTGTTTGGGATATTGAGGTGTTAGAGCAGGTTGATTCTATTGAAAGGTACTTGACAGATGTGTACGGAATGGAAATCAAAACATCCTTAGTCAGTTCGTTAAAGCTTATGAATCGAAGTGCACATGCCGGAGATGCTTCTTACTATACACTTCCAAGTTCTAAACGAAAGGTTCGAACGTATCGAAAGGGATTACGAATTGCTGGAGAAGGTAAATTTATTCGAACATTTGTCGATTCTACTGAGAAGTTAATGCGCATTAGTGGTACGCTACCAGACATAGGGAATAAGGCAGTCACAAAAAAAAATACCGCTCTAAACAAAATGTTGAGAGCCATAGAAAAATCAGGAATTGCTGAATATCAAATTACAGGAACCGCGCATCTTTACGATAAAAATATTAGCTATTTATCATCAAGTTTAATCAAGGGACTTGCTGTTTCAATCTTAATTGTCGCACTAATTATTGGATTCGTCTATCGCTCATGGCGTATTTTACTAATTAGTATTGTCCCAAATGTATTGCCGCTTTTATTTATAGCTGGAGTAATGGGCTACATAGGAGTTGAACTGAAAACATCCACTGCAATTATATTTACAATAGCCTTTGGGATAGCCGTTGATGATACTATTCATTTTTTGGGCAAATTTAAATATGAATTAATGAAAGGCAAAGGGCACCTCTATGCTCTGAAGCGCAGTTATATGACAACAGGTAAGGCGATGATTCTCACGACACTTATTTTGTGTTCTGGATTCTTATTACTTGTCTTTTCAAGTTTCTTAGGGACTTTCTACATGGGTGTTATGCTCTGTATTGCGCTATTCGTCGCACTTATCGCAGATTTAACAATTTTACCTGTTTTATTATTAGTATTCTATCGTCCAAATAAGAAAGAACACTAGTAAATTGGCTATTTTTAGCATCTTAAGAAAAAATTGAACTTCATGTCTCCGAAATCTGTCAAAAGAACGCCAACCTTTTTAGGTGCGCTTATTCCTATTATTGTCTTAGTTGTATTACTTGCATTAAACGTGAAAATTTACGGGGAGGATGCAACCTACGGATCTAATCAAATAGCGCTAATGATCGCCACTGCTGTAGCGGCAGTTATCGGAATGATCAATGGGTATTCCTGGAACAAACTGCAGAAGGGAATGGTTAAAAGCATTAAATCCGCACTTCCAGCACTATTGATTCTGCTCCTGATCGGTTCGTTGGCAGGAACCTGGATGATATCAGGAGTGGTTCCAACGATGATTTATTACGGATTAGAAATATTAAACCCAACGGTATTCCTTGTTGCAGCGTGCGTTGTTAGTGCGATTGTGGCGATGGCGACAGGTAGCTCATGGAGCACAATAGCAACCGTCGGTCTTGCATTACTTGGAATAGGTACCGTTTTAGGTATTCATCAAGGATTAATTGCTGGAGCTATCATTTCTGGTGCCTACTTTGGTGATAAGATGTCACCACTGTCGGACACGACAAACCTGGCGCCTGCTATGGCCGGCACGGATTTGTTTACGCATATTCGGTATATGACTTTGACAACGGTACCATCTATTTTAATCACACTAGTCATATTCTTAGTACTAGGATTTACCATCGAATCTAATCCAAGCGAGGCAGGTGTTCAAGGAATTCTAGATTTATTGGATGCTAACTATCATATCTCCCCATTACTGTTCATCGTGCCGGTGTTGGTCGTTTTCTTGATAATTAAAAAAGTAAAGGCGGTTCCGGCATTATTTATAGGGACTTTATTGGGCGTTCTTGCAGCGATAATCTTCCAGCCGGAAATCCTTGCGAATATTTCAGGTGAAAGCGGAGATCAAGTCTTTGCTGCTTATAAAGGAAGTGTCGACGCCATGTATGGTGATGTATCGCTTCTTGGTGCTGATCATGATTTGTTTACGAATTTAGGAATTGATTTTGATAAGATGAAACCCGCTGAATACCTCCCTATGATACAAGGGCTAGAATTGGAATCGGTGGAGTACAAAGCACTGTTGATAGAAGATCCTCAAACGTATGGCGCCATCTATAAACTCTTCAAAACTGGAGGAATGAATGGAATGATGAACACCATTTGGTTAATCTTATGTGCAATGGCTTTTGGAGGAGCAATGGAAGCGTGTGGATTATTAAAAAAACTAACATCGACCATTGTTGTCTTAGCAAAATCAACGGGTTCACTCATCGCAACTACGGCAGGTACGTGTATCTTCTTTAATGCAACTGCCTCAGATCAATATTTGGCAATCGTGGTTCCTGGAAAAATGTTTGCAGACACTTATAAAGAACGTGGATTGGCAGCTGAAAACTTAAGTCGTACACTAGAAGATTCGGGAACTGTAACTTCAGTGTTGTTTCCTTGGAATACTTGTGGTGCTGCACAATCAACTGTACTTGGCGTTGCAACAGGTGAATATTGGATGTATTGTTTTTTCAACTTGATTAGTCCTGTAATGACAATCATTTATGGATACTTCAATATTAAAATTGCAAGAATCCCTATGAAAGAGCGCATGGATGATAAAGATGAGGTGCTTCCAATTGATTCTAGTATTCTACGAGAAGAAAAAAAGGAAGAATAGTAAGCAACGGCGATTAGTTGTAATTCTACATTCGTAATTCTCAATTCTTCATTGGAAAATTCTTAATTTCGCACGAGTAACAAAATACCTATGTTTGAAAATTTATCCGAGAAGTTTGACAGAGCGTTTAAAGTCTTAAAGGGACACGGCCAAATCTCTGAAATTAATGTCGCTGAAACTCTTAAAGAGGTAAGACGTGCATTGCTTGATGCCGATGTTAACTTCAAGATCGCTAAAGATTTCACAACTACTGTGAAGGAGAAGGCGATTGGTGAAAATGTATTAACATCATTATCTCCAGCACAACTGATGACCAAGATTTGTCACGATGAGTTGGCAAACCTGATGGGGGAGAACGAAGTTGAGATTAACTTCCAAGGTAACCCAGGCGTAATACTAATGGCTGGACTTCAAGGGTCTGGAAAGACGACATTTACAGGTAAGCTTGGGAATTACCTCAAGGCAAAGAAAGGGAAGCGTCCGATGTTAGCCGCGTGTGATGTCTACCGACCAGCTGCGATTGATCAACTGCACGTACTCGGAGAACAACTCGGAATTGAGGTCTATTCAGATCGAGAGGAAAAGAATCCAGTGAAGATTGCTCAAGCAGCGATCATTCATGCGAAAAGCAAAGGATTTGATGTTGTTATTATTGATACTGCTGGACGTTTAGCAGTGGATGAAAAAATGATGACTGAAATTGCAGACGTTAAGAATGCAATTAATCCTTCGGAAACATTGTTCGTTGTGGATGCCATGACAGGACAAGATGCTGTCAATACGGCAAAAGCATTTAACGAGCGTATCAATTTTGATGGTGTCGTTTTAACGAAACTAGATGGTGATACACGAGGTGGTGCTGCGCTTTCGATTAAGTCTGTCGTAAATAAGCCAATCAAGTTCATTGGTACAGGAGAGAAGATGGAGGCGCTTGACGTTTTCTATCCATCGAGAATGGCTGATCGTATCCTAGGGATGGGTGATGTTGTTTCGCTTGTTGAACGCGCACAAGAACAGTTTGATGAAGAAGAGGCGAGAAAGCTTCAAAAGAAAATACAAAAGAACCAATTTGATTTCAACGATTTCCTAGGACAACTTCAGCAAGTGAAGAAAATGGGGAACGTGAAAGACCTAATGGGGATGCTTCCAGGAATGGGTAAAGCAATGAAAGATGTTGATATCAAAGACGACGCTTTCAAACATATCGAAGCAATCATTCAATCCATGACTCCACACGAACGTGCAAATCCAAATGTGCTTAACGGTGTACGTAAAATGCGTCTTGCAAAGGGTTCTGGTCGTGATATGAAAGAGGTGAACAAGCTTATGAAGCAATTCGCTGATACGAAGAAGATGATGAAAATGATGTCGAATCCTAGAAAGATGAAACAGATGATGAGTCAGATGAAAGGTATGGGCGGAGGAATGCCTGGGGCTTAAAAATTCAATTTATCATTTCGAGTACTATCATTAGAATGTAAATCGTATTCTGTCGCTTCGTGTGCCGTGATGCGTCAGATGAAGGGTATGGACGAAGGAATGGGGCTTATCAATCCAATTTGTAATTTCGAGTAATATCATCAGGATGTATCGAGAAGTGGGCAGCTTGTCACAGGAACGCTACAAATATCAATTTTATCTTTACTAAATCATTCGCTGTATCTAACGATTTACGCTTTTAGAAACTCAATGAGTTTTATTGTCGTTGAGCTTCAATTATGAATGGATGATACCAGTAAATATTATCTACAGGATAGGTATAAGTAGACATATGAAATTCACCATCGAAAGTGAAATATTGAGTTGAATACTGACCAGGCGTAAAAAAACCGTTTTGAATTCCGATAGATATTGGCTCATTAAAAAACTCTGAAATAGAAAAATAGCAGCGTGCCGAATCTTCTACAAAACTTAATTCAGGATAAATTCTAGTTACTGAAAAGGAGACGATTGAGTCTGTTATTGTATCAAAAACTGCGCCTGTCCCGCCCCATCCTATAAGTGTTTTTTCGATTAATCTGCCCTGGTAATTCCCGACAATGCTATCAGCAAACTCGTTGCATTCACAGGGTATAGTTAATTCTTGATGCGCGTGGGTAAACGATTCTTTTTTACAAGAGCTAAAAAGAAATAAGAATACCAGGAGTAAACCAATTTGTTGAGAGATCACTTTCATTGCTTCAAGAAATAGTTGTCATTGTTTGTACTTGGGCTTAATCGCATCATAATTGTATCGCCAGAAAAATAAAATGGATACCAAGAATTCCGAGCGTGTTTAATATAGACATAGGACATTTCGAGTGCCGGCTCATATTGTTCTTCTCCAACTAGCTTATAGCTGTCGACTTCTAGGCCATCTTTAAAGATTTTCAGCTTATGCTTTGACGTGATTCGAATGCCATATTTGTTTGGTAAATCCGAGTTAACCTCATATTCCCCGCCATAATCATACGAATAGACGAAGTCGTAATCACCAATAAGGTAGTTTAAGTCATCCGAGATCGGTGGCTTCTTGGAACATCCACTTAGAGCGATGCATATAAATGACAGAAAAACAAGTCTCATAATTTATAGACGAAGAATAGTCTACAATCGTTGGAATAAAATTATCCGTTTACAATCAATTTATCCAACCAAGAGGGTTTTGAATTTTGAAGTAGCAGATTTCTCCTATGAGACATGGTATAGAGAAAGCAGCGAGAGGCCAAGGCAAGTGCTATGTAGTTTGATTTCCAGCTTATCCCTTAACCATTTAAAAAGATATTATAAAATAAAATGCAGGCTTAACCGTGGATTTCCCAGTGATAAGCCTGCATTTAATTAATCGATAAAGCGCGTTAACGTCTCAGCGATTACTTCTTTTCAAATGTGAAATTGAAATTGTGAATTTCACTTTCACTGTAAGGAGTTTTCACATGAATTTCCTTCAATTCAGCGATGACTAACTCTCTCAATTCTGGTTGCGATGCTTCAACTTTAATAATTTGAATTAAACCATCATAAATTTTAAATTGAACAAGAACAAAATCCGCTTCGTACTTGTCGAGGGTGATTGTGCTTAAGTCAATTTTTACTTTTTGGCTAATCTCATCGATTAAAACAGGATCTGATCCGGCGAAACTCGATCCGAATGTAAATAAACCCATGGCGATTAAAACTACTACCTTTTTCATACTACTACTTTTTAACTATTAACTGTATCGATTGTTATATCCATAAGACCAACTAGAGAATAATAAGTTACAATTTCAGCGAACTAGATTAGTTACTACTCTTAATCCCTTTCCTACCCTCGAGGTGACATTTAATGATCATTGATTTCTTTATCTAATGATTCCAGTCTTGGGATTAATTTGCCCGGCGTAATTAATCTTCGTCAAAGGTAAAGAGACATAGATAATGGGTGCGATTTATTACACCAGCTCGAACGAAATCGGGTTCAATGGATTTAAAGTTGGATGAAAGGCGAACGGTTTTTTTTGGAATTAAATTGTGTTTAATTGGTTGATTTAAAATACACTATTAATGGAAATTGTTAGCGCGGGATTTGCGAATGTAAATTCTGAGAAGTGAATGTGAACGTTGGTTTTGGCAATACTCGCTATGAGTATGTAACGAATGCTGCGCTTAAAGCATTTATTCTTCTCGGATACTCTAAGTTTTACTAATTTTGCGGCTTCAAAATCTCCTATATGATTTCAGTAAACGGACTCGCAGTTGAATTTAGTGCCAGAACACTCTTTAGTGATGTGAATTTTGTCATCAATGAAAATGATAAAATTGCCCTAATGGGAAAAAATGGCGCAGGAAAGTCAACGATGATGAAGATCATTGCTGGGGTTCAAGAAGCTAATAGTGGTAGTGTTCATCATTCAGATGACACAGTCATTGCTTATTTACCGCAACATTTGCTTACAGAAGATGATAGCACCGTTTTCGAGGAAACTACAAAGGCTTTCGGTCAAATTTTTGAAATGAAAACCGAAATAGATCATCTCAATAAAGCATTGGAGACGCGTACAGACTATGAGTCCAAAGAATACATGGATATTATTGAACGCGTAACTGAGCTTGGTGAAAAGTATTACGCCATTGAAGAAATAAACTATGATGCAGAAGTAGAAAAAGCGCTCTTTGGATTAGGATTCAAACGTGCAGATTTTACGCGACAAACAAATGAATTTAGCGGTGGTTGGCGAATGCGGATTGAACTCGCGAAAATTCTGTTGCAAAAACCAGATTTAGTACTTTTAGATGAGCCTACCAATCACATTGACATTGAATCTGTCATTTGGTTAGAGGATTTCCTAATGAATAAAGCAAAAGCGGTAATCGTTATTTCTCACGACAAAACCTTCATTGACACGATCACCAATCGTACGATAGAAGTCACCATGGGGCGGATCTATGACTATAAAGCAAATTACTCTCACTATCTAACGTTACGAGAAGAACGTCGTAGTCATCAAATCAAAGCATATAAAGAACAGCAAATAGTTATTGCCGACAACAAGCGCTTCATCGAACAATTTAAAGGGACTTATTCTAAAGCCAATTCGGTAAGTTCGAGACAGCGAATGCTCGATAAAATGAAAATCATTGAGATCGATGAAGTTGACGGTTCATCACTTTCCTTGCGCTTTCCTCCATCTCAACGCTCTGGTGATTTTCCAGTAACGGCGAAAGATTTAAGTAAATCCTATGGAGAAAATGTCGTTTTCAAAAATGCCAACCTATCTATCGCTAGGGGTGAAAAGGTATCCTTTGTAGGACGAAATGGCGAAGGAAAATCAACGATGATTAAATCCATTCTGGGCGAAATTGAATTCGACGGTTTTTGTGAACTTGGACATAATGCCAAGGTAGGTTACTTTGCTCAGAATCAGGCTTCTTTACTCGATCCTAACTTAACGGTATTTGAGACCGTTGACTATTCGGCAAAGGGAGAGATTCGAACGCAAATGAAAAATATTTTAGGAGCGTTCATGTTCTCTGGAGATACCATAGATAAAAAAGTACAATTTTTATCAGGTGGAGAGAAAACACGCCTGGCAATGGTGAAGCTGTTATTGGAGCCAGTCAATGTGTTAATTCTCGATGAGCCAACAAATCACCTCGATCTTAAATCGAAAGATGTTTTGAAAGAAGCATTAAAGAAATTCGATGGAACACTGATATTGGTTTCTCATGATCGTGCATTCTTAAAGGGACTGTCGAAGAAGGTCTTCGAATTTAAAGATCAGCGCGTAATAGAACACTTCGAATCAATCGACGAATTTCTAGAGCGAAATAGAATTGAACAATTAAAGCACTTAGATCTTTAGGTGACTTCAATTTCGGATGGAGTGATTGATTAATCGGTAATTTAGTCTCGAGTAAGCGTATAACTCATTTCAGCACCCCAAGAAACCGTGAAATCTAATTGTTCGTAGTTGTTTGAAAAGACTAAATCTTCAATTTGATATTCCATAAGACTACCGCTGGAATGAACGAAGGCTACCTTTCCATGTGCTTTGCCAAAGGCGTCAATGGATACAATTGTAAATTTCTTTTCTGGATTATCTAGATTATCATTTCCGTTATCAAAAACAGAGGTAATTGATCCTGATTGAACGGAGGTAACCTCTCCAGAATAATGCCCATTTGATTCAATATTAAACGTGGCTTGCCATGAAATTCCACCCGCAAAACTTGCGACCCCACTACCAGACCAGCTGCCTATAAGGTTGTTCTGTATAATTAGTGGTGTAAGGTCTGCCACAAATATGCAGCTTCCGTCATCTTTCTTTACTTCAGGGTCATAATTCGTAGCGGTAATATCCTTACAACCTGGTTTTCTGCAGCCAGAGCTTAGCGTGATTAGAATTAAGACCAAAACCAAACTACTTACTTTCATGTTTCACCAATATTATCAACCAAAACGAGCGATGTAACTGTTACATGTGCTTATTTATATGATTACATCTAAATTACATCATTCTTAGCGATATTAAAAGGATTCGTCTAATTCGGTCAATAGTTTGATTAATTGGTTGAATTCATTATTCGTTGCTGACCGCGCTCATATTCAAAATAACCCTTCAAGCTGATTATTTTGAACACTTCACAGCGAAAAAAAAAGCCCAAGCAGTTAAATTAAACGCTTGGACTTTCAATAAGTTAATTAAGTGGCTATTGCTTAACCAATTTGTATCGCTTAGTTAATCCTTCAGTTTGAATCTCTAAAGAGTACATTCCTACGGCAACGTCAAAATTGAAAGAGACGCTCGATGATGTAATGTTATCCTTGGAGTAAACCAATTTTCCACCTACAGTATAAACTTTTATGGCCACTCCATTTAAATCTCCCAAATCAATATTTATTATATCAAGCGTAGGATTCGGGTAAATTCTAACCTGATTAAATACCTGATCTATTAGATCGACAGTGGAAGTATAAGATTCGCATGCCGTGGTATCTGAACAAAAAGCATTTGTAATAATAACGGCATAGTTTCCAGTTACAGTTGGGGTGTAGCTTTGATTGGTTTCGCCTGGAAGGAAAGCATAACCATTGTCACAATCTACCCATTGGAATGTATTTCCACTACCGGCAAGCGAAGTGAGGGTAATGCCATCATTGGTTACAGTCAGATTGTCGATTGAATGCCAGTCGACGTTGAGCGTCA
>JBLHPQ010000049.1:0-25711 GCA_047624355.1 Flavobacteriaceae bacterium
TGTCCAAGGTCTGATTTATGGATCTCCGTCTGCTGGAAACACACCTCCCTCTGGATCTAACTCAGCAGGAGGTTTTATAAGTACAATTGGATCTTCAGGCTGTCCTGCTTCTATTACCGTACCTGGTGCCGCTTCTTTTGAAACGGCAGGAAGCGTTGGAACAAATGGAACAACTCTTATTCGCAGCCCGGATGGAGATGGAGATTGGTCTACGCAGACTGGTGGATCAATAAATAATTGCAATGTTCCCAATGCGCCAGATGAAGCACCTGACTTTGATTATGTCATTCCCCAAGAAGCATGTAATGAAACAAGGGTTTATCAAGGAATTATTAATCCTCATCCAAACACCCCTGCTTGTCTGAATTCAGACGTAAGTGCTTTTACTGAAGAATTTACCGTCGAAATACAATGTCCTATCGCAACAATGGGAGGGTTATTTGAAGTCTGTGAAACATCTGCACCAGTTTCATTACCTGTGGATATCTCAGGAATTTCCTCTCCCCAAGGAGTTACATTTATTTACACCAACAATGGCGCCTTAGACACTTTAGTATCAGACCTGGTAAATGGTACGTTTCTCTTCAATGCAAACTCAACCGGAATTTACTCGGGTGTGAGTATAATTCCTGATTTAGGATGCAATGCCACTATTGATGGCTCCATAACCGTCAATATCATTCCAACTCCTGACGCTCCCAGTATACCAGATCCAATATTAGTTTGTGAAGGAGACACTGTTTTACTCACAGCATCAGGTGCTTCTACTTTTGAATGGGCTCTGACAAACGATTTTTCTACAATTGAAAATACAGGGACCGATTTTAGTGTTGCAGTTCCCAATGTCGTTTTCGTTAGGTCTGTCAACCAAAATGATTTATCAACCTTATCCTGCCAAGGAGCAACGGCCACTAGTACGATTAACGTGGAAGAGTGCAGTATTATCCTCCTAACAATTGAATTGATCTCATTTGATGTTGAATTAATCGATAAGAAGGTAAGACTTGATTGGCAGACAGCATCTGAAATTAACAATGACTATTTTACAATTGAGCGCTCACAGAATGTCCTAGACTGGCACGAAATCGATAAAATTAATGGAGCGGGAAACTCTTCATCTTGGTTAAATTACTCTTCACTAGATAATGAACCCTTTATTGGCGTTTCCTACTATCGGCTGAAGCAAACAGACTTTGATGGTGAGTTTTCATATTCCTTTATACGAAGTATAAATATCGACAGATTCGAAAATGCGAGAATAGAAATATTTCCAAATCCATTTTACAACCAGATAACTATTCTTGGAAGCTCTGCTGAATTGAAAGTAATTATCATTTACAACGCACTAGGGCAAAACGTCACTCAATTGACTGAACAAATTGTCAAAAACGAGACCTTGTTGGTGGTTGATTTATCGAGATTGAACTCGGGCATTTACTACGTAAAAACAAAAACTACGGCGCATAAAGTTTCCAAGCAGTAAATTTCTTCAGAGCTTTAACCGTCATGCTGAAAAAAACTAAACCCGGAAAATTCCCTTGCCTGCTTTTACATGAATATCATGTGCAAAAATGAAAATTGAGAAAGCCAACATAAACGATTCAAAATGCCTGACAGAGCTAACTGTTGGTCAAAATAATACTGGGGTTATTCTCAAGATCAACTTACTAAGCGGGAAGACGACTTAACTATTTCAGCAAAATATATTGAGGAAGCTGAAGTCTATCAATTAATCGACAAAGATCTCTTAATTGGATACTACACATATTTGACACAAGATGAGAAAAAAGTGAAGCTAGACAATATGTTTCAAGATCCTGATTTTATTGGATTCGGACACGGCAAAGTGCTTATAAATAATTTTCTTAATCATGTCAAAGACAAAGGATTTGAAAGAATATAACTTGATTCCGAGCCGAAGAGTTATATCTCAAATTTGGCATTAAAACTATTGGCCGATTAGAAAGCTCAATTAAAATTAGGTTTTTACCCATTATGGAATTAGAAATCAAGGACAACCTCAACACGAAGTAAAACTATGCCTAGCATTTTAAATAGATCATGCGGCAATTAAATTCAACCAATGAAACAAAGTATAACATACTACATCACCATATTCATCCTCAAGCTTAAAGGTTTAAAGAAAGACTTCTCAAAAGACCCCATAGATTACAAGAGTATAAGAAAAGGAGACATTCATGACCCCAGTGGTCTGTATATTAGACAAAATCAAGCTCGTACTTTTAAAATTTCGAACACACAAATCACTGAAATTAGTCGAAGTAAAACTCCCTCTAAATTACTGATTTTCATCCATGGAGGTGCTTTTATATCAGGGCCCGCGAAACTTCATTGGGATACTATTCAAGAAATCGCTAAACAAACAAATCTCACAATCTGGATGTGTGATTACCCAAAAGCACCCGAAAATAAGATTTCAGAGCTATCAAAGAATATAGATTCCGTTTACAACGCCGCTTTAGAACAATACAAGCCAAGCCAACTATCACTTATTGGTGACTCTGTGGGAGGAACTTTGATTTCAGCGCTTATTCAAAGACTTATCATAAAGGACATCAAATTGCCGAATAAAATCATACTTATTTCTCCTGTCATGGATGCGACCATGTCCAATCCTCAAATAGAAAACGTCGATAAAATTGATCCGATGTTATCTAAGAAAGGTGTGCTAAGTGCTAAAAAAATGTGTGCCGAGGACAATGATTTAAAAAACGCCATGATTTCACCTCTGTTCGGACGTTTTGAAAATTTTCCGACAACAATATTATTTATAGCAGAACATGACATTACTTATCCCGACCAAAAATTAGCAGTGCGTAAATTACTCAACGCCAAGATTAATCTTGAAGTCATTGAAGGGAAAAACATGCCGCATATATGGCCATTTCTGCCAGTAATGAAAGAAGCAAAAATAGCATTAAGACAAATTATTGATCACTTAAACAACTGAGCATAGATGTTGCAATGGCGCACATTGGCCTGCTAGAGATAATTTAAAAAAATGGAGCTATTACCTATAAGCGAAATAAATGTTGATCACGCTAAAGTTCTAGAGGTAGAACAAATCATGAAGTCCACCTTTCGACTCATAACCTTTAGTCGGAAACATATGGCAGATGACCTTCTAAACACCTATTTGTCTAGTACTACCAATCTGCAGGAACTTTTGAGCATTAAGAATGCCCAAATGGAGGCCCAAAATGAACAAGAGGCAGAAGCCTACGTTAAAACCCTAAACCAAACCCTTCTATTTGTGGCGGATGAAATTAAAAATCAAGTTGAGTTCAATCGAGAATTACAACTTTTTCAATTGTTTAGATTATTATCCCCTGAGTCCCACGACTTGCACCCAAATAGATATCGAGATAAGTTGGTTCAAATCGGGACGTATTTATGTCCAGAACCAAGACAAATTCCTTCTTTGATTTCAGAATTATTTCATAAAATAAATTTGATTAAAAATCCAATCATTCGAGCAATCTATTTTCATCACGAATTGATACGAATACATCCTTTCGTTGATGGCAATGGTAGAACAACCAGAATAGCCAAAAATTGGATTTTGATGTATAACCTATACCCTCCTATTTTCATCCGAGATGATGAAGAGAAATCTAGCTATATAAACACTTTAGGTAATAGTTTTACTGAATTAGAGGCAAAACCAAAAAAATGGAATAATGAGATATCATCATTCTTTGATCAAGAGATTGGAAGATTACGTTTCAATTCTCTCCTCGTTTTAGACTCTGTGCAAAAACTAGGATCAGTTCGAATGAAAGATAATTCAAGCAAATAGAGCGCAAAAACTAATGACTTTATAAGCATAGAACTACAAAAAAACTCTTGTCCTCCATTTAAACCAATGAAGAACAAGAGTTGTTGAGAAATATACTTAGATGTATTGAGAAGTGCTCCAAGTCACTCTGATGAGGACAGCAGCTATTCCTAAAATAAGACTAGCAATTACACATAGTTCAAATTGTCCATCACGAGTTAGAAATCCATTTTCAACCTGCAGACTGCTCAGCAGCTA
This sequence comes from Flavobacteriaceae bacterium, assembly GCA_047624355.1. Taxonomy (GTDB): domain Bacteria; phylum Bacteroidota; class Bacteroidia; order Flavobacteriales_D; family Crocinitomicaceae; genus UBA4466. The sequence continues at coordinate 4,058 of JBLHPQ010000049.1, forward strand.
TTTGTGGAACTGCAACCTTAACAAAAGTCAACTCCAAAGTCCCGTTGATGCGTATGTTCGTGCCGTTCTGACGTGCTTCCTTGATTAGCTCATGCGCTACTAACTTTTCCAATTTAAGCTCTTCGATTCGCTTGTCTGTATATTCCGTATTGGCCTCGTGCTGGCCAATGCATGCGCTAAGCTTAATCAATTTGTGAAAATTGATTTTTGTATCTAGTAGAGAGGTAATTACTTGCTCAGCATGACTTGGACTGAACTGACCTTCCACTAGCTGTACTTTCTGGATAACATCTTTGATTAACATAACACAATATTTACAAGTCGATTATTCTTTTTTTGTTTATACACTATTCCTCTTTCTTGGTGTTTTTTCATAAAAACTCTTCAGACTTTAAGCTCAATTTGAAAATTTGTTCCAGTTGAAGTTTTGAATTTTAGCAAGCGACTTCTTTTTGCATGAATTTTAAATTCTGATGCAAATGTGCAACCTCTAATCCATTAAATTATATTTATATTTGCTATGAACAGCATTAACAAAAGTTATGGAATACACATTGCATCAGCTTCGAGTACTCATTAAAGTGTCTGAAAATCTGAGCATTACGAAGGCGGCTGAAGAACTCTACCTGACTCAGCCAGCAGTATCAATTCAGCTCAAAAAGTTGCAGAACCAATTCGAGATCCCCCTAACTGAGGTAATTGGACGAAAGTTATTCGTTACCGACTTTGGCAGAGAAATAGTACGAATCGCTGAGCGCATACTGGGCGAAGTAGATGCCATAGCCTATACAACCATGCAGTATAAGGAGTACTTGGCAGGTAAGTTAAAAATCTCAATAGTGAGCACGGCCAAGTATGTTATGCCCTACTTCCTAGCAGACTTCATGCGCAATCATCCTGGAGTTGAATTGGTCATGGACGTAACCAACAAAGCAAAGGTCGTTCAGAGCTTAGAAAAGAATGAAGTTGACTTCTCTCTCGTAACTGTTCTTCCGGAGAATCTGGACTTAAATGTAATCCAACTCCTTCAAAACAAACTATTCCTCATTGGCGGCGCTGTGCTAGAGTCTGGGCGCACAGGAAGCGGTAGCCGTATATTTTCTGACTACCCACTAATCTTTAGAGAACAAGGTTCGGCAACAAGGCAAGCTATGGAGAGCTTTCTAAAAATCAATGGAATTGGTGGAAGCAAGAAGATTGAACTGACCTCAAATGAAGCGGCCAAACAGGCCGTGCTAGCAGGCCTTGGCTATTCGATCATGCCACTCATTGGTATCAAGGACCAACTTAACTCGGGTGAGTTATCCATTATTAAGTACCCTGGACTGCCTTTACTTACAGATTGGAAGATAGTATGGCTCAAGTCAAAAAGACTCTCTCCAGTAGCACGGGCCTACCTAGATTATATTGAGCTGCATACAACCCGTATCATCGATGAGAATTTTAGTTGGTATGAGAAGTACTAGTCAAGCCAAAGGAAAGAACTAATAACTGCATTATACAATTGACATTCTCTTTCATCTGCGATTTTATTATCGTTCTCAAACGATGAAAATTTCGCAGCAACTAGGGCAATTTGCAACGAAATAAAAAATTGGGCGCATTACTGCATTAAGCTTTGATTCCTTCTTATCTTACTGTATATTTGACAGTAAGCAACATGGAGCAAACAATGCTATATAATCCCAATTCACTTGATCACTTTTTTCGAGCGGCTTTCTCCGTTGATATTGTCCTAATCACTTTTCACGAAAAAAAACTTAAAATTCTGCTTCAGAGAAAAGATGCTATTCCTTTTGAAAATGAATGGGGATTACCAGGCCAACTAATTTTGCCCAATGAAGATACTGATCAAGCTATAGAAAAACTCATGACTTCTCTAGTTAGCCATTGCTCATTTTACAAGAAACAATTGGCTACTTTCTCTGATCTCGGTCGACATCCACTGGGGCGCGTAGTCACATTTGCTTATTACGGATTAGTGCCATACGAGCGATTGGAGCAGCACATTTCAAGCGAGACGAAGTGGTGCGAAATTACAAATCTTCCTGATCTCATTATCGATCATATCCAAATAGTAAATGCAGTTATCAAACGATTTCGAAAAGGCCTGCTAAGGCACCCCATTGTTTTTCATACTCTCTCGGATAAATTTATTCTTTCCGAAATCATTGCTGTATACGAGCAAGCATTCAACAAAAAACTGGATGTACGTAATTTTCGAAAGAAATTATTGGCAAGTGGATTGGTAATACCACTCGGGGAAAACCAAAAAAGTGCTTCGACGAATGGTCGACCAGCGCAACTATACGCAATGAACTCCATTAAAAAGGATATTAAGGATAAGATTCGGTTTGACTTATTTTTCTAACGGCCAAGTTCCAACAAATACGATAGAACCAAAAGAGAATTATAAGAGTACCTGACAAGTTAACATCAAAAATAAAGATAGAATTATGATAAAGATAGGAATCAATGGTTTTGGCAGAATTGGGAGATTAGTGTTAAGAGTTGCTGCTCAAAGAAACAATGTGCAAGTTGTGGCAATTAACGATTTGTTGGATGTAGATTATTTGGCCTACATGCTAAAGTTTGATTCTGTCCATGGAAGATTTGATGGTCATGTTGACGTAAAAGATGGCAAACTAATTGTCAATGGAAAGGAAATTCGAGTAACCGCTGAAAGAAGTCCTGAAAACTTGAAATGGAATGAAGTAGATGCTGATTTTATCGTTGAGTGCACAGGCATTTTCACAACGCTAGACAAAGCACAAAGTCACATTACGGGTGGGGCGAAGAAGGTAATAATTTCGGCTCCTTCAGCTGATGCTCCTATGTTTGTAATGGGCGTGAATAACAAAGAGTTAAAAGCTTCAGACACGATATTTTCCAATGCTTCATGCACAACCAACTGTTTGGCCCCGATTGCCAAAGTTTTACATGATAATTTTGAAATAAAAAGTGGTTTAATGACTACGATACATGCTACTACCGCTTCACAAAAAACTGTAGACGGACCTTCTTCAAAAGACTGGAGAGCTGGTAGATCGGCATTGCATAATATCATTCCGTCATCTACTGGCGCCGCAAAAGCTGTTGGGAAGGTTATTCCTTCTCTAAATGGAAAACTGACTGGCATGGCGTTCAGAGTTCCGACAATGGATGTTTCTGTAGTAGATCTGACGGTTAATATTGGTAAGAGCGCAACATATGAAGACGTTTGTAAGGTAATGAAACACGCTTCTGAGAATGACCTAAAAGGAGTTTTGGGATATACAGAAGAATCAGTTGTATCTCAAGATTTCATTGGTGAGACGTGTACTTCAGTTTTTGACGCTAAAGCTGGTATTGCGTTAACGAATAACTTTATAAAAGTAGTTTCATGGTATGATAACGAATATGGCTATTCATCAAAAATCATTGATTTATTGGAGTATTCTGATTCATTGTAGTATCAATAGTCTTTCCACACCAATTGGTGACGAACCCAACTCATTGAGTAATTCAAACGTCCATTCCTGGTTCAGATGGAATCAGAAATAACTAAAAGGGATTTAATAGCAAGTAACCTACTCCGTCCCTAATTTGAGGGATGGAATGTGCATTGCGAAAAAGCTTTATAACACACCCTCAATTAAGCGAAGTACTATTAAGAGTGCTAACAATAGAAAAATTACATTCTTAAAACAACACCTAGCGATCGCAAACACGCCAATTTTTCTCACCTGAACAAAACACCTCTTCAGGACTTGTCTACTGCTTAATAATTGCTCATTTTTGATCTTGGCAATGTGCTGTCATAGTATATCTAAATCCGATTGAGTAAATCAGTAATACAAGCTTTCTTACTTATCTATTTTCTACATACTTTTCGGGGATTATAGCGATCAATGCAGTGTTCAATAGATTTTGAAAAATGAGAAACACACTATTCATAAAGCTCTGCATACTAGCCGTTATTACTTTTGGCACCCATCAAATCATGTGCAGTCAGACCAAGATTGCTTTCACGATTGATGATGTTCCAAACACCAAGAAATTTCAATCTGACAACTACCATTCGATTCTCTTGAAAAACCTGGACTCATTAAATATTCCTATTACCATTTTTGTCAACGAAGGACTCATTTACAAAACAGATTCCGTTTCTAAAAATCTGGAATTGTTAGACAATTGGGCTAAAAGGGAGTATATAACACTTGGTAACCATACTTTTTCGCATTCCAGATATTCTGAAGTTGGTTTTGATCGATTTGAAGACGACTTAATAAAAGGCGACTATTTGAAGAATTATCAAATTAGAGCGTGGTAGAAAATTACTTTAGAAAATGGCTTATCTCCTCAAATTCTGATAATTTCATCAGGAATTTTCAATCTGCGAAGTGCTCGTGACCATGGGCGCCGTTAATCACAAAAATCACAACCTCAGGTTTGAGGGTCAACAAAAAAATAAAATATGGAACTAAATAATTCAACCGTCTTAATTACTGGAGGAAGTTCAGGAATTGGTAAAGAAACTGCACGGCAATTTATTCTTAAAGGAGCCAAGGTTGTTATAACAGGTCGAGATAATGACAAGCTAAAACATGTTGCCAAAGAAATTGGAGCAATTCCACTTCTATTTGATATAAGCGACTTTAGTTCGATTCATGAAATGGCGAACAAGTCAATATCGCTATTGGGCGGAAAAATAGATGTTTTAGTCAATAACGCTGGAATAGGTGTTTTTCCAAAATTAGGCGAAATAAATATTGAAGACCTGCAAAGCGTATACTCAACCAATGTATTTGGACTTGCTTTGCTGACACAAGAGATTGTTAAGACATTTAAGATTCAAAATTATGGCAACATAATAAACATTGGTTCTAGCGCAAGTCTAAAGGGATTTGAAGGAGGTAGTATTTATGCTGCTTCAAAATTTGCCGTCAGGGGCATGACTCAATCTTGGCAAGCCGAACTGAGAAAATTCAACATTCGAGTTTCATTGGTCAACCCAAGTGAAGTAGCAACAGCCTTTGCGACAACAAGTAGAGAAGAACGAGAGGAGATGTCAAACAAACTTGGTTCGGAAGAGATTGCTCATTCTATTTTGGCTGTAGTCGAAATGCGTGATAAAGGCTTTATTCCAGAGATCAATGTCTGGGCAACCAACCCGTTCTAAAGTTAAAGTGATGAAAACCCACATACTCAAATCCTTTTTCACATCAATATTCAAGTAAATCTAGTGTCAGATCTTGCTGTTTGAACCCTTATTCCTATTTATATGGTGGAGGTGACCTAGCTTCATGCTCCAAAGATTTAACTCTGTTTTTTCAATTGCTATTTGAGGGAAAAACGTAATCTCAATATTCAGATTAACAAGGAAATACTTAAACTTCTAAATTCTCCTCAATAAAGATTCACTAGAGAGGCACTTGCAGACACACACTCAAGAAGCCTATTTTGAAATGGTTTTCAGTTGTTTAGGGAAAATTAAAGGAATATCCCATAATCACATGGGACTTGGAATCAAAAACTAGCAGAACTTGAGATGTCAGCCGCTACAAATTAATTTAAACAAAAGTGTAGTTTTGTAAGTATAGAAATAAGACCCTTCTACCCTATTATTATAGAAAGACAATGCCATGAGTTCACCCACAATGAAAATCGCTCGAATATTACTTTTATCTACTATCGTTTTAATTTCAATCGTCTCTTGTAAAAAGGACGGTTGTACCGATTGCAATGCGACAAACTTCAGCACGGAAGCTGACAAAGACGATGGTACTTGCGAATATATAAACGAAGATATATTGGGCACTTATGCCGTACAAGACTCAATAACCGGCCCTCCAACAATGGAATGGTACCATTCTAGCTATGATCTCATTATATTGAGATCAGTATGTTCTCCTAGTAACCTGATATTTTCAAACTATGCCAATAATAGTTTCAATGGATTCGTTTACGGTGTTGATTGTCAAATAACCAATGAAAATATTACAATTGTTCCGCAAGAAGTAAATGGAGATAACGTGAGAAGCAGTGTCGGATATTTTTCGAATGATTCCATTTACTTCGATATTGAATTTGAAAACGAATTTGGAGAAGTATTTTACGGCAAGTGTTTTGGAGTTAAAGAATAAGCCATTCCATTCTGTTATTTGGCTCCATCCTGATTATTCGTGGTAATAAGTAGCTGACATCATATGGATGTTCAATGAAGTTAGGTCCTGGTTCAACGGCCTTAATATCGTAAGGCGTGTCGTTCAATTAATCAATTGTAGCATTCTCGTCCAGCCATTGAATTTGACACATCCAAATTGAAAACCTCAATTCAATTAAGAATCATTGACATTCTTCCCACATCGTTCGATGACTCCTCCTCTAATTTATAATCATTTCTGCATAATAGAACCACTAGCATTGAAAAGACAATCATTACTATTCGAATGCTCAGAATATTTTTTTTTATGAGTTCATGCTCTAAATAATGTAATGGATCATCAAATAATTAGTCCGAAGATGGAGCTGGTTCAATTTACTCTACACACAAGAATAACACCTTGTTGATAGTGCAACACACCTGTTTCTCATCGCTTTTCTAGCGCACCCTGTGGAATACTAAACTTCATATTCTAACCATTAGTCCAATTTTAAAGACGCCCAAGGCTATTTACATTTCAATGTCATTAAGATTCTCTAAAGGCTTCGGAATACTCTCCGAATCTTCGTCGATAATTTGCAAAATGTCTCGTGTAATTCCTCGGGGAATATTAGAAAATGAACATCAATCGGTGAACATTCAAAGAGATTATCTCCTACCAAACCCCTTCTATATATTACAAATCTATTGCCTCAAATCAGACGATGGAAGAATAATCCTCAATGTTTACTCATTCCATGAGCTTCTATATCGGGAAAGGGCTCCGATGACCCGACTAGCATCCAAAATGGATCATTATTTATCAAGTATCTCAGATATGAACACCCGAAGACGTCGTTAGATAGATTCAACTTGAGCTAATCACAGTCAAAACTCTTCGATTTCAAATGCTATCAATAAACATTGATATAAGTCAGACGTTTGCATAAATGTCACAAGGATATTTCACATATTGCAAGAATTGTGCAATTCTCATATCGAGTTGTTAGCCTTGATTATGACCAACCAATAACCAATGATAAAATTCTTTAGGAAAATACGATACGACCTGATAGAAAAAAATAAAACTGGGAAGTATTTAAAGTATGCTGTAGGTGAAATTGTTTTGGTGGTTATTGGGATCTTGATTGCTCTACAAATTAATAATTGGAATGAGAGTCACAAATCCAATCGAGAAGAAACTACTATTCTGAAAAATCTTTGTGAAAACTTAAAGCAGGCAGAAAGTCAATCAACAAATTTCATCAATGCAGAAGAAGAATTAGTAGAAGATTTAATCGTAGCATTGGATATAAAATCAAATAAAAATCAAAACGACACAACGACCTTTTCAAATGCAGATTTTAAAAAAATCGTATGGGATTTTGTTTCAAGCACCACTGTGATCAATACATACTCTGATATAAAAAGCACTGGTAAATTATCAATTATAAAAAACAGAGAAATTCGTGAAAGTTTTAATGGTTTGGAAGTAGCCATTAACAGCCTAAATGAATTGGTTGCCGACCGACTTGACGTGCAACAAAATCGTATCGATGAAATTGCTGTGAGCGAGATGAACTTTATTCCTCTACTAGGAAATAGGCATCCAAGTTTGAACGTTGAAAATGAAATTGCCAATAATTACAACCTGATTTTGTCAAATCCAAAAACTAGAAATTTATTGGGAATAAAGTTAGAACTTACACTTGACGTTTTATACCTCAGGAAAGGTTTAGCAATTGAAATAAAAAGGCTAATTGTGCTTCTTGAAACTGAATTAGAAAAATAACCTACTTTTTAGATTTCAAATAGTCGTAATAACCTTCGTGTAATTTCCAGAGGCCTCAATATATTGAATGATATCAATTGTTACTTTCTCTTTTTTACCTTCGTAAATACTGTATCGCATTATATCTGATAGCTTCAAGATTAACTTTTGGGCTTTTTTTTGTGTCAGTCCCAACAAGACTGTATAAATTATTGAGAGTATTAAAAAAGAAGTGCGGATTCACTTGACTTTTTAAATGAAGCAATTATGTTTTGGGTTTATCATTTTTTAATCTTGTAAAGAGTATAATTTGTTTTATAAACCAGAAAAGACCAAAAATAATCAACAGAATATAGAACAACAGAGCAAGAACGCTAATTGAGGTCGGATAGCCATCTAGAAAAACCACGGATTTCTTTCCAAAAGTAATTAATTCAAAAACAGTTGCAAGTATTGGAATAAGTGCCATTACAATGGCCAATCCAACAATCAGAATCCATTTATATCTATTAATATTGAATGTCATTTGGCAAAAAACAAATGACAAAACATAGCATCAAAAAATGTTGACAAACACTATTCTAAGATTGTTGAAATGAGTTTGGAGTGATGCAAAAGCACTTTAAACACGATCGCATTTGATGTATCACTGGCAACTGTCTGTTTATCACTATTGATTCGACAACCACAAAATTAAAATTAGTTTTTCCCAAAAAGTAAATCAAAGAACAATAGAAATGAAAAAGCGAATACTCAGATACTTCAAACATATCTTATCAACCATAATAGTAGTAGGGAGTTTAGCTGTTCTATTTGGCATGTACCATGGTGCTTCCTTACATTATGCAGATAATCCATTAATGTATAAACTAGGCAATGAAGGCCCTTATGTTTTCTATCAAAATGACAGCATTATTAATGTAAATCATGTAAAAGGGAATAAACAGGATGGATTTTATGTGGATAAAAATGAATACTCAATTAATTCCAATATTTCAACAACCAGTTATTTTCAAATTGATTCCACAACATTTGAATTCGAAATAAATCCAGATATTAAAATTCCCAAAACGACTTATGATGACGAAAATCCAATTGTTGCCGTATCTGACATTGAAGGAAGTTTTACCGCATTTAGAGACTTTCTAGTCTTCAGCAAAGTAATTGATGCTAATTTGAATTGGACATTTGGAAAAGGACATTTAGTTTTAGTTGGTGATTTTGTTGATAGAGGTTGGTCTGTAACGCAAGTACTTTGGTTTATTTACAAACTAGAGCAAGACGCCAAAGAACATGGAGGAATTGTTCACTTTATCATTGGAAATCACGAACTAAAAAACATGCAAGGAGATTATGGAGCATCAGCAGAAAAGTATCTTGCAGTAAGTAATATTTTAGGAAAAGTTCAAAGTGAACTGTATGATACAAATTCCTTTTTAGGTAAATGGTTATCAAGTAAAAATGCATTAGAGCTCATCAACGGAAATCTTTTTGCTCACGGAGGGATACATCCTGATGTTGCAGACTCGAAATTAACTTTAGATGAAATCAATCAAGTCATAAAAAGCAATTATTACAAACCTTACTATCCAAAAAAAGAGAAAACTATTGAGCAGTTACTAACGTCTACAAACACAGGTATTTGTTGGTATAGAGGTTACTTTAAAGATGATTTATTGCAAGAACAAGTAGATCGTGGACTTAATAAATTTAGAGCGAAGTCAATTATCGTTGGGCATACACTGCAATCAAAAGTGAATAAAAAATACAATGGGAAAGTCATAGGAATTGACGTTTATCACCCAAAAGATTATCATAAAAACTGGCCAAATGGAGAATCTGAGGGCTTGCTAATTGAAAACAATAAATACTACCGGGTGTTTGCTGATGGCAAGAAAGAGGAAATATAGCCTTTGCCGAAAACGGAAATAAGTCATTTACATGATAGCACAAACAGTTTAGTTTGTGCTTTTTTTGAGTTTTAGAAATCCGCTAAAAAGTGATACTGTTTTTCGCGACTGCTCATTACCAAATTGCCAACTGATAATCCCATGGTCTAATAAATCAATTCCCTCTACATCCCATGGGGCTCCATATCAGGCAACGGCTCCCCGTCCCTCACATAGCGATCAAAGTGAGTCCTTATCGCATCAAACATCTCAGATCTGAACTCACGAATGCCATGATCCGCCCCTTCGAATAAGATGAATCGCACTGGATGTTGGTTTTTATAAAGGCGTTGAACAACTTCCATTGACTCTTCCGGTAACACCCGCCAGTCCGAACTTCCGTGCATGATCAAAAGCGGAGTAGTTGGACACATTTCTTCGGCCCAAAACACTGCTGATCGGGCTTCGAGTTGTGCTTGCTTGTCGGCGTAGTAATTGGGAATAAGCTCGGCATAAACCCTTGTTTCCATGGAAGGGCGTTTTTCAATATTGACAAAGGAATTGGCTGCTCCCGCTACGACCGCTGCCGCCTTGAATTCGCAACTTTCACGAAGAGCCAAGTAAGTCATCATACCTCCTCTGCTTCCCCCTTCGATCGCAATGCGACTGGTATCAGCTTTGGTCATTTGCGCTAGCGCGGGAACCAGATTAAGCACGTCATGAACATCTTTGCCGCCAAATTCTTCGACGCCTTCTCCTCCATCGACCCCTCGATACTGACTGGCAATTACAACGTATCCCCAATCGGCCATGTTGCCCAAGAAATAGGCAATTCCCATCTCACTCCACTTGCCAAAATCTCGATTCCCTCCACGGTTGGATATGATGCAGGGATACATGTCGTTTGCCGAAGGCTGAGCTGTGTATCCAATAACTTTGAGGCCGTCAGACAAGTAGGTAATCTTTGAAAACTCGAGGTGATCTAGTCGCGGACGAAAATCAGGAGCGAATGACTCGATCTTATCCAGAATCTCCGGGGATATAATATAGGGTTCGGAATGAACGATTTGTCCGTCCTGGGCTCTTGTACAAGCTGAAAGCGCAATGGCAATGAATAGTGAGAAGAATTGAGGAAATTGCATAATTCAAAAATAGCATATCCCAATATAAACTCAACAACCTTAACATTACGACAACAAAAATGCCCCCTCAACTTTCGTCAAGAGGGCATTTTTGGCTAATGAAATTCTTAGTCGTTAAATACAATATGTCTTGGCGCAATCCCAGCTTCAAAAGCGGAAACTACGTTGCCTGCATTGTCCAGAATACTTACTGTTTCGTTCGAAGTGAAATCGGCAACATCAGTTACCCACATCGCTCCAGAACTCGGATCGAAATCAATCGAGTTGTAAGCCGCAGTAGTCACTTCTGTCCATCCTGCATTCGGATCGTTCGTGTTTAGTGTATGCAAACCGTTGTTCACCAACCAGATCATCTCGCTTGTTTCATCAAAAGCAATAGATGACGGATGATCTCCTTCCACTCCTATCTCAACGCTGTGCAATACGTTTCCTGAAGCGATGTCGACATCGTGAATCATGGCCATTGAGTTGCCTATCACATTCCAGTCTGCGTCATACAAAGTCGTTCCGCTGCAAAGCACCCAAACGTGATCGTTGTTGTCCACTTCCAGGTCCAATGGTCTGTGCGAAAGCTCAATTGTGTTGACGACCACATCAGTAGCCACATCAATCACAGAAATTGTGCTATCAAGTCCCCAACCACCGCTATTTGCGACCACTATCTTATCACCGCTTTTGGCCATTTGCTCTGGTCCGCCGCCTACTTCGATTGATCCTGTAATCGAATGATCGCTTCCATCAATGACGATTACCGAACCACCGAAGGAGCCGTTGGTCAAATACATTTTGCCATCATCAGCTTCAATCATGTAGCGCGGGTAGTCGATGGATGCATCTACAATTGTTCCCACTCGCTCGAAAGATGACAAACTAACTACTTCTATTTTGAAGGAGTTGTTGACGACGATATATCCCATATCGCCGCCAATTGCCATGGATTGCGCCACGTCTCCTAAATCTGTGCCATTGATATTGGCAAATACTGTTTCATGCGCCGAGCCTGAATTATCATAGTGCGTAATCGATGAATTGTTGCCTTGAAAGGCTCCTTCGTTTACGACAAATGCGCCTTTGCTGTAATCAGTTGATGCAGCCTCGCATACAACAGGCTCTTCGTCTTTGTCGCATGAGGACAAACCGATAACTGCAGCCAAAGCCAAAAGTGAAATTCTATTCATTAGTTAAAAGATTATAGGTTATGTATTGTTGTGTTTTATTTACTTCGTTCATCAAACGTTATATTCCAAGCCAACTTAAGCCCCAGGTAACGACCGGGCGACGCATAGGTTCGAACAAATTCAGGCTGGACATCCAAGATATTATCTGCTTGCAGCATCAAGGAAAACTGCTGTCCAAAAACGTTTTGTACGCGACCAACAGACAATGAAAACATATGCATCGATTCGAGTTTGTGGGCCTCTGAATTGCTCTGATTGCTATACCGCTCTCCTGTGTACTTCCATCCTGCATTTCCAACCCATCCAGCGATCCACAAATCTAGATTCGAAATGATCGTTGTGCGAGGTGAGTATGGCAATTCGCCTATGACACTCCCCTGTTCAAAGTTGGTTGATACGAGTTTGACTTGGTTGACCCAATACAATCGAGATCGTCGGAAACTCTTTGACAGACTGAAGGACGGACTGATCGAGAACAATTCCACATGCTGGTAGTTTTCAGGTGCAAATACACCTGCTCCGTTTGGCACCCACTGAATCCAATTGTCAATGGATGAATAAGATCCTACAGCCGAAAGAACAGCTTCCCAATTCCGGATTTTAGCCTCCAATGAAAGCATCGCATCTCCCTGCCAACCGCTTTCTGGCTCCAGCGCCGCGTTGCCTCCGGGCACCCAGTACTTTTCATTGAAGTCCGGAAGTCGGTTTTTGCGCGAACCCTGAACCATCATGCGTAAATTCAGTAATCGGTTCAAAACATGCAGTCGTACCAGTTGAATATTGGCCGCTCCAGAAGTTGCTTTTCCATCGGCGATCGGCTGACGATAGTTAATTGAAAGCGTTGTGAGAAAGGCTTCAGCGACCAAACCGACATTTCCGAAATGTCGGTTTTCATCTGCCCGGCCATCATTGTAATTGGTATTGAAAGCAGTGTTCAGACTGCTCTGCCAACCTAGTTCAACAGACAAGTTGTCTATCATATACCACTTCGAAGCGAAATCGACATAATTTCTTTGGATATGAATATGGGAGTCGATTCCGTAGTTCCCATCGTCTTGCAGATTGGAACGATAAACCTGCTTTTCATCGTTGTGGCCTAGTCTGAGCACCATTTTGTGGCGCAAACCGACATGCTCAATTCCACCCACAATTCGTGTCGTAGAATCATTCTGCAGCGCATCTGATTGTCCATAGCTTCCCATGATTCGCGGCACCTCGGTGGTTTTTGCTTGGTACCAGCCTTCGGCAAATACTCTTAGGCGCTTTGTGAACTGATAACTCACACTTTGCAAAAAGGCCAACTGCCCGGTATTGTTGTGCACTTGCTCCTCCAAAGGTTCATTAAACTTGTAGGAATCATTGTAAGAAAATTCGTTGTTGAGTTGGCGCCAAATAACCCTTGTCGAAAGCGACCACTTATTCTTCACGTAGTTCCCTCCCAGCCCTACACTCCTGTTATTCAAAGAGTTGTAAGACATAAATCCGTGGAATCGATTCTTCTTAGCTCTTTCGGTTTTTAGCAGCAAGCCTCCGGCAAATGTGCTTCCTGGAAAATTGGCAGCATTGGTGGTGTGATAAAGAGTTGAGCCATCAAAAAGGAACAATGGAAAGAGTGATAAATCGGCTTGACCAAGGGTTATTGAGTTGAGGCTCAGTCCATGCCATGCGACCGAGAAGTGATCGGCCGCCAGTCCCCCTTGTCGGACAGAAACCGTTGAACCTGGAGGTCCGTACTGAAGGACATTGCTGGTAGTTCTCTTGCCAATATAATCGCCAAGATCAGCATCGACAAACTGAAGCAGATGGAGAGAATCTAATCCTGACTGGAGTTGGTTGTGGTCATCAGCACGTTCGTAAATCGAAACTGCTGGTGCCAAAACGAGGGTATCCTGCTGGGCTTGGGAGCTCAACATACAGGCCACGCAGACGAGTGATATGAAATGGTTCTTTCGCATAATTCATACTAGCCTGACACCGGGCAAGGTTATTGAATTTTACAATCGGCAGGTCTTCTGACTTGTTCAGCTGTTCGGCCTTCCCATCTAAAAGACAGTGGCTTATGATTCGAACAGCAAATAATGAACTTCACAGCTGCGGGCACAGTCGCGGATTCTAACCGCATTCCCTTTTACACCAAAAAACAACTTGGAGTACCGTTGCGCTGCAAAGTAAATGAAAAATAAAGCGTGAATTTGAGAGTGGTCAGAAATAAAATTTGCCGAAGGCTAAAAACTGAGCGCCAACAAAATTTCGCACGGTATAAAATCTACCATGTCATCCTAAAAATAGACACTTTGTCCATCAGAAATTAAAGAATCAACTCCTTTTTTAGCTCAAAATGCTGAGCGCTTTCGTCATATCTTGCCAGAACTTGTTTGGCATCTCCAGAGATGTATGCCTTTTCATATTGCTCGCCCGTAAATATTTTCACAGACGCAAGTGAATCGAAGTAAAGGATAAGAAAAAACTCCACCTCTCCTTCCTTGACCAAGTCAGAAATACTGACTTTTCCCAATCTAAAAACCCCTTTCTTTTTCACCTCAGGAAATACTTCATAGATCAGCATATCTTCATAGATAGGCGCTTTTTCAAAAGTCATCCAACCTTTCCAAGTTGGTATTATTTTCGATTCTTGATTGACTTTTGCCTCACTATTTTGTAAAAACCAATAGGCTTTTCAATTGGCAAAATGTACGAGCAAACCCATTTACCGAAGGCTAATAAATTTCCTCCTTGTCAAGAATGTAGTTGAAAAGCCACAAACGAGCCTCGCCGCGAGACTTAAAAATGCGCAAAGGAACTTCGGAGCGGACCAAGAACGAACTCACGTTGATCAACAAAGCTCGGAGGGAAGACTCCAAGACAACAGCAATGGCACAAGTCCCATTGCTTCCCGCTTGCGAAGCTAAGTAGCGAAACGCCTCTGGCTCCAATAACAGTCGGTTTTCAGGTACCACCAACAAAAACGGGATCAGTTCGTCCAACTCCATTTCAGCAAATTCGGCGGCTATACGCATGGCCAGACGCTCGTCAATGATGAGTTCGTTTTTGAGACGGCAAACAAGAATGCCGTCAACTAGCTGGTATCTAGCGATAGAAGTATTTCGACTTAGTTCGACCATAGGGTTGGTGAACCAAACTTACAGCGAAATAACATCCAGAAAGCTTGTTGAGCAAGAGATAGTTAACTTCTTTCAGTTGAAAGCTCCGTCTTCAATTCAAGATATACTTATATCGAATAATTTCCTGATCTACTTCCCCACCGAATGCACCACCAATCGCTCTTGAATCCCAATGCTCAATCAATTAACTACCAATGAATATATCTTCATCTGGCTCAGCATTTTCATATCAATTTCACGAGCAGTTATGTACGTTCTAGTTTACCTATTGCGATGGAGATAACTGTTGCTCACTGGATGGCTTAATGAAGGCAATACGCACTAGAATGATCGCAAATTGCATAGAATAGTTTCTAATTTCATGAAGCGATATTGGATAGATGGCTTTTGTGAACTTAGACAAACCTCAATATCTCAAACATCATGATAAAGATCGAAATGTCGCACTTCTTAGTTTGAATTCCGGTATATCTTTGCCGAATCATCAGCATTTTCGTGTTAAGCTTGGTTGACAGACTTTTAAGATGAGTGTTTATAATGAGCTTATACCTGCTTGTAATCGTCGATTTGTAGCTGAAATTTTCTAGAGTCTTTGAACGCACATAAATTGCCATCTGGATCTAAGAACTTAGCCACAGTGCCCCAAGAATGTTCTTGGTAGTCGACTTCTATATTTTTTGATTTTAGCGTGTCCGCATATGTCTTTACGTCTTCCACATTCATTCGCAGACAAGTCTTAAAACGCTCTCCTTCCTTTTGTTTTCCGGTATATTCATCGTCAATCTCAACCATCAAGTAGGAATTCCCAAACTCAAAACAAGTCAAGCTTTCGTTTTCAAACATCTTATTAAGTCCGAGGGTGATCTCGTAAAAATCGACGCACTTTTTGTATTCAATAGTATACAATACTAAACCAGTCCGATCAAATTTCATAATTATCAAGTATGTCCAACATCAAAGAAACGCTGTTTAATCACCTTCCCCAAATAGTTCATTCAGAGCTTTAAGCCGATATCTAAAAATCTCCTCTAGTTTTTGTCTGATCAGGATTTTGTTGGCAATGCTCCCCAATACCCCAAAAGGAGGTTGATAAGTTACTATGTCTGACATCAATGTCCCACCATCCTTAGACTCTAGAAAATGCTGATGATGCCATAGCTTATAAGGCCCCACACGCTGCTCATCAACAAAATACTTCTTGTCCTTGACATGCGTAATTTCGGTAACCCAAGTAGTTTTTATACCCATTACAGGAGACACTTTGTAGCTAATAATCATGCCCTCATACATTTCATCAGGAAGATCCTCTGTAGAAATATCAAACCCCATATAATCAGGAGTGATCTTCTTTAGGTTCTTAGGATTTGAAATAAAACCCCACAGATTCTCCAATGGTTGATTAAAAAACTGCTCCTTTTTAAACTGATATACTCCCATTCTTGTCTTTAATTTTTACTATCTAAACCATCCTTGACTTGCCCGGACATCTCACTTTTGGGTTTGGCGCAAGCGCAAATGACATGGTGATCGAAATCCCAAATACGCTCCAAATCATATAGGTGGTTATCTGAACTACAATCATACTGGCAGTCCATGGAAATCTAAAGATTTTTCGGCATATTCATCAATCTACCCTCTCCACAAAACTTCACCAAATGGGAGTGTAGAAAATTTCTTTGCTATCGCCTGGAATTATAGGATACCCGATTGGTCATCATCTTGCTCATTTTCCAGAAAAAAGTCTCGTTCCAATTTAGAATTGCACTAAACAAACATGTCCCATCTGCCTGCAGAAATGCTTCAATAATAGTCTAGCCAGATTCAGCAATGGCGCATGGCTTTCTAAAACACGAATAGAACTTGAGGGTTATTGCTTCTGAATTTTTTAAAATTAATTCTGAGGTCTTTTGAAAAATTATTTTGTTCAACGCAGATCATTTGAAGGTCTGTCGCCTCCTCCATCCATTTCAAGAGTGCAATTCCTCCATTATCACCTATTCCACAACCAACCAATCCAATTTCGCGCACAGAAGAAGGTAGGCTTTTTAACAAAAGGCTTGCTCCAACATTGCCAACAAGAGGATTGTAACTTAAACTAATTGACTTTAACTGGCTGTTAGAGCTTCCTTTTTCCTGTTCCAGAATATTGGCAATGGAGACGAGTTCATTTTCTTCTAAATCTAATTTTCTTAGGTTTAGCAATCCATTCAGGGATATTTCCTTCTCAAGCGACTCTAGCTTTTTTAAACATTCTGAGCTACCTTTTTTTATCAATACCTCTTCGAGTTTTCGCAGCATGGAAGGATTTGTTTAAATAGTGTAGTGAATTTTAAAGCTACCGAAGTAAGGCGAAGCCAATACTCAATTGGAGTTATATCTATGTCCTAAGCCTCTGGTGTCGTGAACAAATCAGGAGTTCGAACAAGTCCAACCTGCGATCCATAAGTGATAATCGTTCCTTCAGGCCTTAGTTCTTATCATTTTCGAGCCTATTTCGAAAATAAACAAAGCTGCAATACCTACGACTAGGCCGACGATAAATTCTACTAAAATTGAAGGCCATGAAAGGAATAGTTCATGCACAAAATGTACGTTGTGGACGAATATACCTCCAGCAACCAAAATCATTGCAAACGTACCTATTACAGCCAAAGCTCTAATTATAACAGGCAATGCCTTCACCAAGAATGTCCCTACTTTGTTAGAAAATCCTGATTCATCCTTGCTCAAGGCTATTAATTTATACCCCAAGTCATCCATTCGCACCAACAAAGCGACGATACCATAAACCCCAACAGTTGCCAATATGGCGACTATTGTAACTACCAACACTTGAATACCAATCGGCTTTCCTACCACGGATCCCAATGCTATAATGATAATTTCGACAGACAAGATAAAATCTACAACTATGGCCGATTTTATCTTTTTCTTTTCAAATTCCAGCACTTCCGATTCTGTAATTTCTTCGACCTCAACTTTAGGCTTAATTTCCTTTTTGTGAAAGAGGTATTCGAAAATTTTCTCGACACCTTCAAAAGCCAAATAAACCCCTCCTATCATAAGAATAGGAACAATAGCCGCAGGAAAATAGGCACTTAAAAGAAAAGCAATGGGCAGAATGATAGCCTTATTTAAAAATGACCCTTTCGTTATTTTCCATAAAACAGGTAATTCCCTGGACGAAACGAAGCCCGAGGCTTTATCAGCATTTACAGCTAGGTCATCGGCAAGAATACCAGCTGTTTTTTTTGTTGCGATTTTACTCATCGCAGCCACGTCATCCATGAGAACTGCAATATCATCTAGTAATGCAAAAAATCCTGATGCCATCTTGTCTCCTGTGTGATTTATGTATTATAGCGTTGAATTGTGCCTATTCTGTGCTCTTTGATCAATGAAAATGCCCAATTGACTTTAAGCAATGTGCAAAATGAAAAACGAAATTACAGCTTTCCCGACTTCAACAATTCCAGGCTTGTAGTAAATCTGGAAAATCACAAAACATAATGCGTAAGTAGGAAAGACTTATCCTATTTTCAGGTGATCAAATGCTGCGAACAAAGTCTAAAAATACCTTTTTATGAAGGTCAAAATCCATATTCGCAGAAAGTGCTACGCGAACAATATAATCCTTATCGCCTTCCTTTGTCGTCCCTTGAGTAGATGTTGCAGGAATAGTCCAATAACAACCTTTTAACTGTCCATAGCTCACACAAAACTTACTTTCATTGGGGATTTTCGTAATCATTAACTTGATCAACTTATGATTAAGTTCCCTTTTGTAAGATTCTCTTTCTTCGTCAGTATTGCCTTGAGTGGGAAGATCTAATGAAAAAACAGATGGAGTAAACCCCTTTTCAGCCAATTCTTGTGAAACGTAATTGATCTTGGCTTCTGGCAAAACGTCATTGATGAAGTTTACAAATTCACGTGTATTCTTGTAAGCATCAACAATTCTTTGATTCATTGAAGGCAATTGTTTTGCCAATATTTCAACTTGAAGATCTGTAGCCTCATTGTCGCAGAGCCTCAAATGCATTTCCATTTTGCCCATCAAAGCTTCAGCCCTCATATTCGCCACACAGTAGCCGGCCGTGCATTGTCCTCCACTTGGAAATTTCGATCCACTAACGTATGAAATAGTCCTAACCGATGAGAGTATATCATCCTCACCTAGGAAATGTACGTTCGGACAAAATGTTTGATCCAAAATAAAGACCGGATCAATGGCAACTTGACCATTTTTTGTCTTGCGCTCTCTGCTCAAAACATCTTTTAATTTAATAATATCAGGAACTTCAACTCTTGGGTTTGTTGGAATTTCAGCGATTATGTATGGAATACCATCCTCCTCGGCAATTTCCGCTAACACAACATCAATACTTTGGACCATATCTTTCCCACCATCAACCGGTAAGTCCAACACTTCAACATTATCAATGCAAGCAGCAATACGCCTTGCCTGGTCATTTGTTCCACCATAACAATTTGGAGGGACAATAATTTTAATGCCTTTTCCTGGATGTTTTTCTAGAGCCTCATGGATTAGCCCCATGAGAATCGCATATTGAATGGATAGTCCGCTCGAAGCTAAAAGCGCTTTTGTATTCGCTCCCGTTATCTCTCGAATTGAATCTAAAACAAGTCTTTTGTTCGTCTCGAAATTTTCTGTTCTAACGGTAAAAGCAGACTTCTCAATTAGAGCTTTTAAGGCAGCAAGAGAATTGGCCGGTGTCATAGCAATAGTCTCTCTTCTCCGGACATGCTGTATTTCTGAGACATACCTCTCATTTCCCTCACCATTCACCAACAATACACTGCCCAGATGAGAATGAGCACTGATGTAAAAGTCAACATTTGGAGTTGGTTCGATATCCCAAATTTCATCTTGTTGCGAAATAAAGACAGTACTGCCATCAAACGCGGGAATCTCTTCTAATTTCTCAACATGCTTTAAATCAAACTTATAACCATAAACACTCTTTAGTACTGCTGCATCAAAAAACTCGGGTAATTCTCCCGAATAAACAATTTGAGTGCTTTTACTATCCAATAAATTCTTTCTTAAGACTGCAAAAACAGGAATTGTCTTCGACGAAAAACTTATGGCACTTTCAGCCTTAAGGCCATGCATGTCGGCGATTGCCCATTCTAGAAGACAAGACAATGGATGACCTAATCGAATATAATCGAAAGCAGTAGGCAATTCACGCAATGCCGAAGAATCAAAGATATTGTCCTCAAACAAGACTTTAAACTGGTCTAAAAATTGAACTTTAGCCAATTTTTCATCATAGATATCTAATCGATGGGTTGTCAGATTCAACCAGTCAGCAGGCATGTTTTCTAACACATTTCCAACGTAATTAAGCATTTTATTCTCCCTCATAATTCCCACCTTTAAATACGGCAGCAAATTACATCAATTAGATTTACACCTGTATGGACTTTGCTGACTCTTTTGCGGCGATAGCTGCATAGTTTTGTATATCTCTGGCTTATCTACTTTTCACGAATGCCTTCAATCCATCCAAACCTCAAATTTTGAAGTCGATTACAATCAGGTCATTTAAGAAATGTGCATTGCATAGAATACCCCAAATATTCTCTTCGACTATAAACTCACTTAAATATGGGGCATCAAATATTCTCGTGTCTGAAAAGTCTATGCCGCCTATTCTCAAACTTTCCGAGCGTGCTGCGCAAGTATAGTTCACCCAAGTAGTGGTCAAAACAAAGTCCATGACAAGAGTATCCGTGCTCGCTTTACATTTTTCTGATGAAGTCGGCATAGGAAACATGCTTAAATCGTTATCAAATAGAACTTTTTCCAACTTGCCATTGATGGCGACAAGAACATGTCCTCTTCATGATCGGTCCAATGATATGGCGATATAACTTTCAATGGTTTGATATTCTTTCGGCATACTATCCGCAATATCCAATCGCATGAAAGGGTAATCTATTATCAGAATTTTGTCCTTGACCAAATCGGCTCCTATTTGTGCCAACATGTTTAACTGTTTCGTCTCCTGCCACATTGGAGTCCAACTCGTCACCAAACAATATATTATAAGCAAAGGAAAAGTTAGACAAGGTACCTGCACCCAATATCAACAGTATGTCAGACAAATACTCATGAACATCAATGGTGTCCAACTACTCTTTGAGCTCTGGGGATTTTTTCAATTCGTGTTTAAATCTCTGGCTATAAACCATAGAGAAATTTACTCCTAAGTCGGACGGCATGGCAAAAGGCTCCGAAAGCTCACCAATTTTACTAGCAGATTAATTGCTGGATTTTCATAGACCTGGCCTTGTATATCAGTGGTTACCCAATCAAATTCGATCCAATTGAGCTGATCTTCTTTGGCATTTTCCTTCTCTGTTGAACCTCCTAATAAAAAAAGGATTGCCGGAAGCAC
>JBLHPQ010000050.1:0-25530 GCA_047624355.1 Flavobacteriaceae bacterium
ATTTGATGGTGAACTAGACCTTGCACTACAAGTCTTTGCGAATAAATATCCAAAGAAATTCCTGCATCAGCTTGTATCGAGTCAACTGGATATGGATCGAATGGATTATCTTAATCGCGACAGCTTTTTCACCGGTGTAAGTGAAGGGATTATTGGGAGTGATCGAATTATTGAAATGCTAAACGTTAACGATGGCAACCTGGTTATAGAGGAAAAAGGAATCTATTCAATTGAAAAATTCATTACTGCCAGAAGAATTATGTATTGGCAAGTATACCTTCATAAAACAGTTGTTGCAGCTGAGTATATGCTAATTCATGTATTGCGAAGAGCAAAAGCCCTTGCTGCCGATGGTAGAACTCTTTTCGGAAGTCCAGCCCTACTCTATTTCTTGACGCGCAACGTCACAATAGAAGATTTTAAGAATGACCCTACAACGTTAGATCAATTTGCGCTACTGGATGATTTCGATATTTTCGGAGCTATCAAAGTTTGGCAATTCCATGAAGATGAAATTCTTTCTGAACTAGCGAGAAGAATAGTTGATCGAGATTTATTCAAAATTGAAATTTCACGCGAACCATTCACTATTGAACGAATTGATGCCACAGAGAAATATGTAATGGATAAAATGAATCTATCGGAAGATCAAGTAAAACACTTCGTTTATACCGATAGGCTTACCAATAGCGCTTACAACGCGGGCCATGAGAACATCAATCTTTTGATGAAAAACGGCTCTGTAATCGATGTTTCTGAGGCTTCAGATAATTTGAATATCTCTGCACTCTCAAATCCTGTGGAAAAGTACTTTTTATGTTATCCTCTGTTCAAATCGTCACGACCAAAACAGTTCACGATGATCAAGGATTTAAGCTGAGATTGAAATTATTGCTTTGATAACTTCCCATCCTTCCAATCTTTGATCAATTTTGACCAAGCATATGGATTCAAAAGATTATTCGCTGGAAGCTGACCATTCGTATACAACGCTGTTTGATATTGTGCTTGCGCAGATCCAAAAGCAAGAGATGCATCAACATCTACACGAGCCGCAGCGAAAGCTAAACTTTCTCCAGACAATTGTCGCTGAGCTCTTCTGAGTGCATCATCATATGGATCCATATTTATAAAAGCTCTTGCAAAATCCTCACGTGAAGGCCAAGGAAACACCTCGACGCTTGGAAGCTCAAGGGTATCAAGGTTCATAACATGGATAATCGAATACGATCTCTCTACTAAGGTATCAGGTACAATATAATTTGAGGTAACGTGTCCATAACTCGAAAAGAGCAAAGTATCACCAGGGAAGGCGACCATTGTGAAATATCCAAAATAATCGGAAATCACACCACGATGCGACGTAATATTAAGCACAGTAGTGTAGGGCAATTCTTTCAGTGTTTCCTCAGAGACAACTACTCCAGACAACTGGATGAGGTTCGTGTCGGAATATGCCGGGTTCGTTTCTTGAGCTCCCACTTTAAGTGAAGCAGAGAGAAGAAAAACCAAGATTGTTATACGCATATGAAGCATTTATATAGTACCGAACGACAAGAATATACAATATATTCATTTCAACAACAACATTTTCATTTCTTTAACAAAATCGGATCAACCTTTGTAGCTATTATTATCCCAAATTTCTGCTATCTTTGCAAGAATTTATTTCTTAAAAATAGGTTCATATGTCTCTTTCAAATCTTAGTGAAATTAAAGAAGGTCTTACATTTGACGATGTTCTCTTAATTCCCGCCCATTCTAAAGTTCTTCCAAGTGACGTAAGCTTGAAAAGTAGAATTACACGTAACATAGAAGTGAATACTCCAATCATTTCATCAGCGATGGATACTGTAACAGAATCTAGCATGGCAATTTCCATTGCTCAGCAAGGTGGAATCGGAGTGATCCATAAGAACATGTCTATAGAAGGACAGGCCCTTCAAGTTCGTAAAGTGAAAAGATCAGAGAGCGGAATGATTTTGGATCCTGTGACACTTTCAGAATCTGCAAAAGTCTCTGATGCATTGATGCTCATGAAAGAGAATAAAATTGGCGGGATTCCAATCATTGATGAAAATCAAATTTTGAAAGGAATTGTGACCAATCGTGATCTTCGATTTGAAAAGAGATTAAATCGGCCTATTCAAGAAGTAATGACCTCTGAGAAAATTATCACCACCTCAGAAAACACGACACTGTCTAAAGCAGAGTCGATTCTACAAGAGAATAAAATTGAAAAATTACCTGTAGTAGACCACAACAATAAGTTGATCGGTCTAATTACATTTAGAGATATAATAAAAGTTAAAGAGCATCCTAACTCATGTAAAGATCAGTACGGGAGATTAAGAGTTGCTGCCGCCGTTGGAGTTACCCATGATACGCTAGAGAGAGTTACAGCTTTGGTTGATGCTGGAGTTGATGCGATCGTTATCGACACAGCACACGGTCATACTGAGGGAGTAGTTGCAAAATTAAAAGAAGTTAAAGCTAATTTCAAAGAATTAGACGTCATTGTAGGAAATGTTGCAACTCCAGAGGCTGCAAAGTTTTTAGTTGATGCTGGAGCAGATGCCGTTAAGGTAGGAATTGGTCCAGGATCCATTTGTACGACAAGAATTATTGCAGGTGTTGGTGTTCCGCAATTGACAGCCATTAATGATGTCTCAATTGCATTAGAAGGTACGGGTGTTCCAGTTATCGCTGATGGTGGAATTAGATACACCGGTGATATTGTAAAGGCAATCGCGGCCGGGGCCGATACAGTAATGTTAGGTTCTATGTTTGCCGGCGTTGAAGAATCTCCAGGAGAAACGATTATTTACCAAGGAAGAAAATTCAAAACGTACCGTGGAATGGGATCATTGGAAGCCATGCAAGATGGATCTAAGGATCGTTACTTTCAGGCTGATGAAGATGATGTTAAGAAGTTAGTTCCAGAAGGGATTTCGGGACGCGTTCCATTTAAAGGAAAGTTGAGTGAGGTTATGTATCAGATAATAGGCGGACTTCGCTCTGGAATGGGATACTGCGGTGCACCTGACATTTCCAAACTTAAAGGAGCGCAATTTATTAAGATAACGGCAGCAGGAGTTCTTGAAAGTCACCCACATGATGTGACGATTACGCGCGAAGCACCAAACTATAGCCTAAAATAATTCGTCATACCATACAAAGTCCAATTGAATGGCTATTTTTGACACTATTAAAATTAAACCTATGAATAAAATAATTGTTTTTGTCCTTGCCTGTATTATGAATACAATGGTATTTGCGCAGCAAGATCCTGTGATCATGACAATTGACGGCAATCCAATTACGAAGTCTGAATTTCTGCAAATTTATTTGAAGAATAACGATAACCCACAATACGACAAAGCATCCTTGGATGAGTACATGGAGTTGTTCAAACGATTTAAATTAAAGGTAGCGGAAGCGGAAGCTTTAGGTTATGATACTATTCCAAAATTAGTAAAAGAGCTGGCTGGATATCAAAAGCAACTAGCGCGCCCTTACTTGATTGATTCATCTAAGAATGAATTCTTGGTTCGTGAAGCCTATGAGCACACGAAATCAGAGGTTAGAGCTGCTCATATTCTCATTAAATTAGAATCGAACGCTCCTCCTGAAGATACGCTTAAAGCTTACAATCGACTAATGGCCTTGAAAAAGCGCATCGAAGGTGGTGAAGATTTTGGAGCTCTTGCTAAAGGAAGAGGTGGATCGGATGATCCAACAGCGCAAACTAATGGAGGTGATTTAGGATACTTTACGGCATTTCAAATGGTTTATCAATTTGAAGACGCAGCTTTCGCAACACCGGTAGGTGGGGTTTCAAACCCATTCAGAACACGTTTTGGTTATCACATTCTTAAAGTAGCGGATAAGCGTCCGGCGCGTGGAACAATTGAAGCAGCACATGTTATGATTGCTGTTACTAGAAAAGCGACATCAGTAGACGTTGAAGATGCTCAAGCCAAAATCGATGAAATTTATTCACTGCTGGAAGCTGGTGGAGATTTCGAAGAACTTGTTAAAAAGCATACAGATGATCCTTCATCGAAAGACAAAGGTGGTTTACTTCCTAAATTTGGAACAGGAACTACAACTCGTATGGTACCTGAATTCAGCCAAGCGGCATTCGAACTCAAAAATAACGGTGACTTTAGCAAGCCGATCCGCACAGATTATGGATTTCATATTATCAAGCGAATAGGTTGGGAAGACGTTCCAGCATTCGAAATCCTTGAGAAGGATCTTGAGAAGAAAGTAGCAAAAGATGCACGTGCTGTTAAGACACAAGCGTCATTTGTAACGAAACTTAAAAAACAATACGGCTTTAAAAGCAAAAGTAAGAAAGGACTCAAGTGGTTCAATCAGAACATTGATTCAACATACCATTTTGGTAAGTTTAGAGCGGATCAATTAAAAGGAAATAAAGTCCTCTTCAAATTAGACAAGCAGAAATTTCGCGCTCAGCCATTTGCTGTTTACATGGAAGAAAATTTCCGTGGTGCTAGAAAAGAAGATCCTAAAACAGTAGTTGAAAAGCAATACAAACTCTGGGAGAATGAAGCAATCCTAGGATATGAGGAAACTAAGTTAGCAGCAAAATATCCAGCTTACAAAGCACTGATTACAGAGTACCATGATGGGATTCTTCTTTACGAAGTGATGTCTGATAAAGTTTGGAACCTTGCGATGCAAGACACTGTTGGTCTTAAAGAGTTTCACGGTAAAAACGAAAGTTCGTACCGCTGGGGGAATCGTCTGGATGCAGACATTTTTGAATGTAGTTCTAGAGCCAATGCTGATACCTTGATAAAATTGCTAGCTGTGGATACTCTATCAACGCAAACGGTTGTTCGATTAGTAAATGCATCTTCTCCACTAAACGTGAAGCATAAGAAAGGAAAATACGACGTGGCAAAAACGGTTAGCCTTTCTGGTTCTCCGAATGAATTAAAGGAAGGCTTAAATTCTACCTATGAGGTTGATGGTAAATTTTATGTAGTTCGTGTGATTGAGAAAATTCCAGCTGGATTGAAAGAGTTCGATGAGGCGAAAGGAGCGATTACTTCTGATTACCAAAATTTCCTTGAGATTAAATGGTTGTCTGAAATTGAAACCAAACACAAGGTTATTATTAATTCAGAGGCACTTTACTCAATTGGTAAGTAAACGATATAACAGCAAGATGCAGGCTAGCTTTTTGGCTGGCCTGTTTTGTTTTGCATTAATCTCGTGTGGCCCAAAGGAGAAGGTTGTCGCCTCAGTGAATGAGAAAGAACTCACCGAAAAGGAAGCACTAATTCTAATGGATCACCTTGGTTACGATTCAAACGATGACGATCAATACCGTTCGTTTTTAGAAGATTGGTGCGAAAAGGAATCTTACCTGCAGGAATTACGAACGATGGATGCGGATAAAGCAACCCTTGTCGAACTAAGATCAAATTCTTTCCAAGGCGAACTAGCGAAATACTATCTAGAAGAACATCTCTTAAAAGATCAATTAGATACTATTGTAACTAAGCAGGAAATCAAGGCATACTATGATGATCACAAGGATGAGTTCATACTGAGCGATTATTTGGTCAAGGCACTCTACCTCAAAATCCCAAACTCAATTGACTTCAAATCGAATGAGATCCCTAGCATCTACCTGTTAAAAAATGATAAAGACCTTTCCGAAGTAAATTCTTATGCTAAACTTTATGCTCAGAATTATTACTTCAATGATTCGACGTGGATTTTCTTTAATGTATTAGCTAAAGATATTCCATTGACAAAATACAATGTAGATAACATCGTTTTAAATAGATCTAAAACCTATTTCTCCGATGACGATTTTACCTACTTTTTAAATATCATTGATTTTAAGTTGAAGGATGAAGCTCCACCGGTCGAATTCTTAAGCGAACAAATAAAGGAAATTATCGTGCTGCAACGTCTGCAGAAATTGAAAGAAAACAACGAATCTAAGATGATTCAAAAGATAAAAGACAAACATGAGATTACTATTAATATTTAGCTTTATTGGCAGCCTGAGTTTCAATTCAGGAGCACAACAGATCGTCGATAAAATCGCTGCGCAAGTTGGAGATAAAGTGATCCTACTTTCTGATATACAAGCGCAGAAAATTCAAGCTATTCAAGCAGGTCTTGTCGCAACCCCTGAGATGGATTGTGAAATGCTCGAAGAGTTGATGTACCAGAAATTACTGATTACTCAAGCAATTCTTGATAGTGTAGAGGTATCTGCAGAACAAGTTGATGCAGAAATGGAGAGTAGATTGCGCGTCATTGAAAGTCAAATTGGTGGTCGTCAAGAAATGGAAGCTTTCTATGGTAAAACGGTAATGCAGATAAAAAATGAGTTTCGCCCGATCATTCGAGAGCAGCTCATGGCGAGAGAAATGGAATACACTATCGCAAACGGAATTAATGTGACACCTCGTGAAGTCAAAGAGTTTTACACTAAGATACCTGTTGATAGTCTTCCATATATAAACACGCAATTGAGCTTCCAGCAAATCGTGATTTATCCTGAAATCACTGGGGTAGATAAACAAAGAGCACGTTTACAGATAGAAGAGATTCGAAAGAATATTCTAGCCGGTAAATCTTTCTCGACACAAGCTAGAATCCACTCAATGGATCCTGGAAGTGCACAAGAAGGTGGAAAGATTGAGGCCTCAAAAGGAATGATGGTAAAGCCATTCGAAGCGGTGGTTTTTGCACTTAAGAAGGATGAGGTATCTGATGTTTTCGAATCCGAATATGGTTTTCACATTATCAAGCTCGAGAAACGACTTGGAGATGACTATACCTGCCAGCACATATTGATTATCCCAGAATTTTCGGGAGGAGCTGTTGAGAACACTGCAAATCGCCTAGATTCGTGCTATAAACTATTGATCGATAAAAAGATCACATGGAATGAAGCAGTAGTTGAATTTTCTAATGACGAGACAACCAAACAGAATCAAGGAATTATTACAAATCCCAAGACCGGCGAGCAAACGTGGGATTTGGAAGATCTCAATCAAATTGATCAACAAATTTATCTTCTTACAACTAACATGGAGAAAGGTGATGTTTCTGAACCAGCGCTATACACAAATATTTACGAGCGCAAACAAGGAGTTCGTATTGTACGATTGATGGACAAAAAAGCTCCGCATAGAGCAAACCTTAATGACGATTATTCACTCATTAAAAGAGCCGCCGAAAATGATAAGAAACAAAGAATAATAAATGACTGGGTGATTTCGAAAATCAAAAGTACCTATATCAGTATTAACGATCCTTACAAAAGCTGTGAGTTCTCTAACCCTTGGAAGAAAGACTAGAAAGTTTATCTTTAGAATTAAAAATTACCTTTTATATGTCAGACCAGGCTTCAATTGATCAACTCGTTGCTCATTACCAAGAACTTAAGAATGAAATTCATAAAGTAATCGTTGGGCAAGATGATGTTGTCGATCAAGTATTAATTTCAATTTTCTCAAATGGTCACTGTCTATTAGTAGGTGTACCAGGACTCGCAAAAACCCTATTGGTTAATACGATATCCGATTGTCTTGGTCTAGGATTTAATCGAATTCAATTTACGCCGGATTTAATGCCCTCTGATATTATTGGGTCTGAAATCCTGAATGATAAACGCGAATTTAGTTTTGTTAAAGGACCTTTGTTTACGAACATTGTCCTTGCAGATGAGATAAACCGTACGCCTCCAAAAACACAATCAGCTTTGCTTGAAGCTATGCAAGAGCGATCTGTAACAACCGCAGGAACGACATACAAACTTCCAGCCCCATTTTTCGTATTGGCAACGCAAAATCCAATCGAGCAGGAAGGAACTTATCCATTACCCGAAGCGCAGCTGGACAGATTCATGTTCAATATTTGGGTGGATTATCCATCGTTTGAAGAAGAGATGGCAATTGTGAAAGCAACGACAACGAACAAGTCGGTTTCTCTGAATCAAATTCTTAACGGTGAACAGATTATGCACTACCAAGATTTGGTTCGACGAATTCCTGTAGCTGATAACGTATTAGAGTATGCTGTTAAATTAGTCGCTAAGACTAGGATCGATGATCCAAGTGCAACAGAATTAACCAAGAGTTACATTACTTGGGGTGCAGGCCCTAGAGCATCGCAATATTTAATTATTGGAGCTAAATGTCATGCAGTATTGAATGGCAAATATTCTCCAGATATCGAAGATGTAAAAGCAGTTGCAAAACCAATCTTACGCCATCGTCTTGTTCGCAACTACCGAGCAGAAGCTGAAGGATACTCAATGGACCGTATCATTAATGAATTGATGGGCTAGTCTGCCTAGGTCGTTACTAAACCCATTTACTATGCATGAGCAATATTTAATTTGTTGACTCATCATTAATTGCGTATTTTTGCCTGGCTGAACACACTGCTAATCAATCTAATTACGCTGTAATGAAATACGCAACACTACTAATTTTCTCGCTCTTTTTCGCGCTGACAACTTCTGCTCAAACCTTCAGTTATTCCTTCGAAGGTAATTTTGATACCGAGTCGCTTTTACAACTTGAGCAAGACTGTCTTTCTTTGAAGTATGTATCGAGCTGCAAAGTGAAATTCAAAGAAGATAGCCATAAAGGAGAAGTTATTGTTAAAGCAATGTCGGCAAAAGAGAAGAATGAAGCAACAGAAAGCTTCTCCCCTATTGATTTGAAGCGTCTACTAATTCAATCTGGAGCTACTCCACTTGAGTTCATAAAACTAACTGATTAACATCCTATTATGAAACAATTACTACTCGCGCTAATAGCATTGGTATCAGTCAGTTCCTATGGGCAATCAGATGGATGTTCGGCCGCAACTGCGATTTCAATTACATCAAATTGTTCTGCGCCTACTCCTGGCACCACAATAGGAGCTACAGAGACTATTTCAGGATGTACAGGTACAGCAGACGATGATGTCTGGTATCAATTTGTTGCCACTGCAACTTCTCATCAGATTGTAGTCACTCCATCTGGAGGTATGGATCCAGTTGTTCAATTATTTTCTGGAGGATGTGCTGCTCTTGCTTCACTAGTCTGCAAGGATGATGGATTTACGGGCGATACAGAAACAATAAATTATAGCAGTTTATCTATCGGAAACACTTATCGAATTCGGGTATATGATTATTTCATTGGTTCAGGAACAGGTACGTTTACAATATGTGTGACAAACCCGGCGCCGCCGCCATCCAACGATGCATGTTCTGGCGCGACACCACTTATCGTAAATGCGGCTTGTGTTGTTACAGCAGGAACGACTGATGGGGCATCTGAATCCTCTCCTGGTTGCGCTGGCTCAGCTGATGATGATGTTTGGTACAGCTTTGTAGCAACAAATTCATTGCAAAACATCTTAGTTCATCCAATCGACAACTTAGATTTAGTTTATCAAGTTTACAGTGGTTCGTGCGGCAGTTTAACCTCTCTGGCATGTGTCGATAACACACTTACTGGTGCAGATGAACAACAAAATATTGTTGGACTTGTTCCAGGTTTAACTTATTATATCAGAGTGTACGATTACTATATAGGAACAACCGGTGCATTTGAAATTTGCATCACGGGAACAGCTACTGCAGTTCCAACGAACGATGATCCATGCGCGGCAATTCAATTACCAGCAGTTACGTCGTCTTGTATCTTTTCTCAATTCACCACTGTTGGCGCTTCAGCTTCTTTAAGTGCTCCTACACCGGCATCATGTGTTGGAGGAAGTGGGGCTGCCATTGGCGGATTCTCAGCAAGTTCCAGTGATGTATGGTTTTCAATTACAGTTCCTGCTTCTGGGAATATTGATGTAACTGCTCAACCAAACGGTGGAGCTGGCGCAATAACTGATGGCGTTATGGTGCTCTATTCTGGTACCTGTGGAAGTTTAACTCAAATCGTCTGCTCTGATGACAACAACTATCCAGGCAGCAGTAATGACCTGTTACCCTTAATATCGGAAAGTGGATTAACACCTGGAAGCACTGTTTTTTTAAGATACTTTGGGTTTGGAAGTGGATCAGGAACATTTGGAATATGCGTTTCTACAGCGACCAATGATGATTGCGCAAATGCTTTATACATATGCGACATTAACGGATATAGTGGATCAACAAGTGCTTCCTATACCGCAGATCGACCAGATAACATGCGTGGAAATAATGAGGACATCTTTGGTGTCAATCAACCAGATGGAATTAACACCGGTGGAATATTTGGTGCTGGCGGACCTTGGGGAACCGGTTCGCCGTTCTTTGATGTTGTAATCGATAACAATAGCTGGATCAAGTTTACAGCTTCGGCTACAACAGCAACTTTAGGTGTAAGCATTTTTGATTGTTGGGTAGGAAATTACCCTTCCGGTGGACTTCAAATGCAAATCTTCGAGGGCGTAAATTGCACGAGCTTTGTTCCTGTTTCTAACTTTGAAGAGAGCAGTACAGGTTTTACAATTACTGCCATTGGTTTAACTATTGGCAACGATTACTACCTGATGGTCGACGGGTATGCTGGAGATATTTGTGGCTATACAATTACCGCAAACTCTGGTGTTCAATTCCCTGACATCACTAACGTCCCACCAATATGCGTTGGTGAAAGCGTTACCTTGACGGCACCTCCGGGAGCAACATCCTATTCATGGCAACATGATGGCTCAACTGCACAAACCGTTACAGTAACGCCATCTACGACTGAAACATTCTTTTGCGAAGTAACGGGATTATGCGACTTCAAACAAATGTTAGATGTTACCGTGGTCGTAAATCCATTACCAATTGTTACGATATCTAACGGCGCATCTGTTGACATTTGTGATGGAAGTTCAGTCACGTTAAATGTTAGTGGTGCTTCAACATATGCTTGGAGTAATTTAGCGACTGGAACCAGCACCACAGTTTCACCAGTTGCTACAACAAACTATACAGTTACTGGAACTGACGTTAACGGCTGCATAAATACAGACGTGATAGCTGTAGTTGTTAATCCTAACCCTACACTGAGCGTTGTCCCAACAATTATTGACTCAGATTGCGGGGCATCCAATGGATCGATCAATGGCGCGGTTGGCGGAGGAACACCAACCATTAGTTATTCATGGTCGGACGGATTTTCTGTCGTTGGAGCCAATCAAAATCTTATCAATGTGCCTGCCGGAACCTATTTCTTAACCGTGACAGATGGAAATACATGCACGACTACTTTCGGCCCATACAGTGTCTCAAATCCTGGGGCACCTCCTGCGCCAACGGTTATCGTAACAAATGGATCCCCTTGCCTAGATGCAACTTCTCAACTAGTCGCCTCCAATACAACTCCGGGCGTTACATTCAACTGGATAGGACCTGGAGGTTTCACAGCTACTGGATCCACGGTATCAATTGCCAATATTACTCCAACAGAATCTGGTACTTATTGCGTATCAGCAACCATTGCCGGTTGCACAGGTCCATCGATCTGTGAAGACATTACGGTTCTGCCAAATCCAATTATCGATGTTATTGCGGCGAATAATGATTCAACTATTTGCCTCAATGAAAGTTTCGACCTGACGGCTAACGGTGCTTCAACCTATGTTTGGTCTGGCCCGAATGGTTTCTCATCAACTTCAGCAACAGCTTCTATCGCAAGTGCAAACTCACTCGATCAAGGATTCTACTTAGTGACTGGGACTGACAGCAATGGCTGTATCGGAACGGATTCGATATTCGTTAGCATATTGCCACTACCTGCAGTAACTGTTTCAACTGATTCTTCTTCCCAAATGTATTGTATTGGCAACATTGCGAACT
The DNA here is from genome assembly GCA_047624355.1 of Flavobacteriaceae bacterium. Taxonomy (GTDB): domain Bacteria; phylum Bacteroidota; class Bacteroidia; order Flavobacteriales_D; family Crocinitomicaceae; genus UBA4466. The sequence continues at coordinate 11,843 of JBLHPQ010000050.1, forward strand.
TGTCGGCCACCGGTGGTGTCAGCTATTCTTGGACAGGACCGAATGGGTATACCGCTTCTGACAGCAGTATTACCATCTTAAATTTAACTTCTCTCAACGAGGGTTACTACTCAGTTACGGTTACAGACGCTGAAGGCTGTTCCAACCAAGATAGTATTGAATTAATTGTCGTGACATATGTACCCGCAGGTACGCCACAGGATACGAGTATTTGTCCAGGCGATATATTGATGCTTTATGGAACCGGCGGAACAACATATATCTGGACAGGACCGGGGAGTTTCAGTTCCTCAGAACAAAATCCACTCGTGACAAACGATGCTGGTTTTGGAGACGCTGGATATTACTATTTAACTGTGGTCGATATTAATGGGTGCCTCGGTTTTGACTCTACACTCGTAGATGTATCAAACAATGCTGATTGTTTATTCATTCCCAATTTGATCACTCCAGATAAAGATACTTACAACGATAGCTGGGTCATCAATGGCATCGACAAATACCCGGATGCTGAAGTTGAAATTTACAACCGTTGGGGAAACTTAGTTTACAGCTCGTCTCCCTATGCTAACGATTGGGCAGGTCAAGTAAATCAAGGAGCTACAATTGATAGTGATGGTAGAGTACCCGTCGGAACCTATTTCTATGTTATTCGATTGAATGAAGGAGATAAACCACCCTATACTGGATCATTAGAAGTTCAATACTAAAGCTATGAAACTACACATCACACTACTTCTCGTATTATTCGGCTTTGGAATAAACTCGAGCCATGCACAACAAGATGAACAGCTGTCGCTCTACATGTACAATAAATTGCAATTCAACCCAGCCTATGCTGGATCTCGAGATGCGATTAGCACGATTGCAATTGCTCGCTTTCAGTGGGTTGGATTTGAGGGCGCTCCCAGTACACAATGGTTTAGTATTCATGCACCACTTCTACAAAAATCATTAGGCGTTGGAATGCACTTGGTAAACGACCAAATTGGTAAAAGAAAACGTACAGGTGGTTACCTGGATCTCAGTGGTAGCATTGCTCTAAACGACCGATCCAGTCGATTAGCTCTTGGGGTCTCTGTTGGATTTGATAACGTTGGATTTGACTTTTCTGATGCCTTGGTCAATGATCCTCAAGATCCTTTTTATGGACAAGGTCAATACAGTGTTATAGAACCGAATCTTGGAGCGGGTATCTACTTCCATAGCGATAAGCACTATTTCAGTTTATCGGTTCCAAGGTTATTGGAGGCAAGTGCAGAAACATTATCAACGGTGACTGCTCCATCCATTGTACAGCAATTAAATACCCGTCACTTTTTCATCTCCGGTGGATATATTTTCGATTTGAATAGCGTCTTCAAGCTGAAACCTACAACACTCGTTAAGTATACACCGGGAGCTCCACTGACCGTTGATGCAAATTTGAGTCTCCTCATGTATAACAAGCTTTGGGCAGGTTTAATGTATCGCTTTCATGAATCCATGGGCGTTAACATCGTCTACAATATCAAAAACACAATTAGTGTAGGCTACGTATACGACTTCCCCATAAATGGATTGAGAAATTACCAGACAGGATCACATGAAATTTTCCTTCGGTATGACTTCACTAAAAGTAAAACAGCATTCACCTCACCTCGATATTTCTAAGCAATGAGAAGTTTAATCCTAATCATCTCTCTTTTGGTCACTGTTTCAGCGAATTGTCAGATCAAGCAGAAAATGGCAGATCAATATTATGCACGTATGGAATATTCCAAGTGCGTAGATATGTATGCTGAATTGTCAAGTAAGTGTTTAGATGATAAGAAAAAGTCCAATTGGGAAAATGTCCGTAAAGCAGCCATCTCAAATTTCCAGCTCTATAATATGTCTAAGTCTGCATTCTATTTTGCAAAAATGCAGAGTAAAAATTTGCTGACAGAACAAGACCGAGTATACTTTATTCAAGCTTTGAGATTCGAAGAAAAATACGGAAAAAGTAACGAGCTCATCAAGGAGAGTTCATCTCTGTTCCCAACGAATAGCTTTTTCACAAATCTGAATGAGCAGAAGGATAACTTCAACGAGCTGTTTTCAGACTCTGCTTTTTATCGCTTAAGGGAAACATCGATTAATTCTGGTAAAGGTGATTTCGGCGCAGCCTATTTTGGAGAATCCTTGGTATTCGTTTCAAAATCTAAAAATGTTGGATTCATTAACCCGACATATGGTTGGGACGACGATTTTTATTTGAACATATTAGAATCCAAATTAGATACAGATTCTAACTTGATGGAACCCGTTTTACTGAAACACAATTTCGTTTCACGAGCCCATGACGGCCCTGTGAGTTTCTCTCCTGATTTATCTCAAATGGTCATCACGAAAAATGAACTAGGAAAGAAACATGGAAAGGATATCGTAGTTCTTGCTTTGTACTTTTCTGATAAAGTAAATGGCGAATGGTCTGAGCTCACTCCGTTTGAGTTTAATAATTCTGATTACAATGTGGGACATGCTGTCTACTCTGCCGATGGAAACAAGCTCTACTTCTCTTGTGATAAACCCGGTGGAAACGGAGAAGCCGACATTTATGTATCGAATCGCTTGGGCAAAGGTTGGTCTGAACCTAAGAACATGGGGCCTAATGTAAATACTTCGCGAAATGAACTATTCCCTTTTGTTCAAGAAGATCGATTGTATTTTGCCTCGAATGGGCACTATGGCCTTGGCGGCTTAGATATTTTTGAGACTGCCATATCTGGAGATGAATCTGCTCACAACATTGGTTATCCAATAAATTCATCTCATGACGATTTCGGATTAATTTTCGATGGTTCTGGGAAAATTGGATTTTTGTCGAGCAACAGAAATAGTGAGCATGTAGACAATATTTATCACGTTAAGAAACGCATCGTCAAGCTTAATCTTATCGGTAATGTTTATGCTCAGTACAAAGAACTTGAAATTGTTCCAAACCAACCGGTATACATCAAGGATAATTCAACTCAGGCGATGGAAACAGTAACAACTTCTGTAACGGGCGAATTCACGCACCCATTAAAAATCAATAGAACGTATCAGATTTACACTAAGAAAGATGAGTTTATTCTCTTAGGTGAAGTGGCAATTTCTACCAAGAAAGTGAACCGAGATTCTACGTACAGATGTGAATTGATCCTTAAGCCTACGACGATAAAAATTCACTTGCGCGTAATAGAGAAAGATTCAAGAAAAATCATCTCTGACGCAACAACAACGATTTCAGATTACAATTTAGGATGGGATACAACGCTTATCACTAATGCAGAAGGAATCGTAACACTGACACTTGATCGGAACAAAGTTTTCTGGGCTCACGGAGCTAAAAAAGGATTCATTGATGCAGATATCTCGTTCAACTCAGCAAATGAAGATGATAAAGTAATAGACATCGAGCTAGCCTTACCGCCAATTAAGAAAGGGGAAAAGTTCAAGCTGGAGAATATCTTCTATGACTTGAATAAATCTACCCTCCGTAACGAAAGCATGACGTCTCTAGATCGACTGGCTGATTTTCTCATTAAGAATGATTTGCGTATTGAATTGAGCGCCCACACAGATTCTAGAGGGAGCGGTTCATACAACCAGCGTCTTTCTCAAGCACGTGCGCAAAGCTGTGTAGATTATCTAAAAGAAAAGGGAGTCAAGTCTATCAACATGACAGCAAAGGGCTATGGTGAAACAAAGCTGATTAACCGCTGCAAAAATGGTGTAACGTGTTCTGAAGAAGAGCATCAAGAAAATCGAAGAACGGAAGTGAAAATCTTGGAGGTTCGGTAATCAAAATTGGTATCCGCAGAAACTACCACTGGAAGAAAAAAAATAAACCCATGCAGAGTGTTCACCGAAGCTTCAGTCAACACGATTAGGATTGCTGAAGTGTTCTGAGTTCCGCTGATTGCATTACACAATTTCGCAAAACGAATACGGCCTTTCATCCGACTTCTGAGACTCTCCTGATAATAAAATTTTAAGCTTCAAGTTATGCCACATGGGTCCCCTTTCGGGTAGATAAACAAGTCCACCGAGTGGACGTTATCATAAATTAAAGATACATATAAATGCCTCTTAAACTATCGAATTAGGAGAAAGTAATTATCAACAGGCTACAATTAACTTATTCACCGTTCGCCCCTATTCCATCTTGAACTTTTGAATATTTCATTGAAATCCTTGATTTCACCCCGATAATCATTCCTATTCATTATATTCGTTCAACGAAACAATAAGACATGGCAAATACTTCAGATATAAAGAATGGCTTGTGTATCAAGCACAATGGAAAACTCTTTCAAGTAAAGGAATTCCAACATGTGAAACCTGGGAAAGGTCCAGCATTCGTTCGTACGAAAATCAGACAGATAGAAAGTGGACGATTACTAGATCATACTTTCTCGGCGGGGCATAAAATTGAAATTGTACGTATTGAAAACAGAGAGTACCAGTACCTTTATCAAGATGGTGAAGATTACGTCTTTATGAATTCTGAAAACTTTGAACAAGTAAATATTGTTCCTGCTTTGATCGAAAAACCTAAATTCCTTGTCGAAGGAATGATCGTATCGATTGTATACCACGCAGAAGAAGAAATGCCATTAGTCCTTGAGCTTCCAATGCACATCATTTCTGAGGTTACTTATACTGAACCAGGAATTAAAGGAGATACAGCTACGAACACAATGAAACCTGCAACAATATCTAGCGGCGCTGAAGTGCGCGTCCCATTATTTATCGATACAGGAGAAATCATAAAAGTAGACACGCGTACTGGCGTCTACGTTGAGCGCGTTAAAGACTAAAATTACAAATCTATATAGTGGGATATTGTTCATCTGAGCAATATCCCTTTTTTATTCATGAAGGTTGCACTTGAAAATATCGAACTTCATTACGAAGAAATTCTCCCTGATAAACTTGATTCGAGTAGTACAATACTTCTTTTTCTACATGAAGCCTTGGGAAGTATTCCACAGTGGAAGAAATTTCCGGAAACATTATGTAGCGCCCTTAGCCTAAAAGGAATTGTATATGAGAGGCAAGGTCATGGTGGATCTTCCAAATTTACGGAGAAACGCTCGGCTACCTATCTGCACGATTACGCACTGCAAGAACTTCCCTCATTTATTAATGCTACATTTCCAGCAGATCAAACGTTCATTCTTGTCGGACATTCTGACGGCGGCTCAATAGCTCTGCTCTACGCAAACCATTATCCCGATCGCGTACTTGGTTTAATCACCATGGCTGCTCATGTAATTAATGAACCCGAGACAATTAAAGGTATTTATCCGGCTGTTGCAGCCTATAAAGCTGGTAAATTGAATGGCTTAAAAAAATACCACGGAGATAAGACGAATGATTTATTCTATGCTTGGGCTAATATTTGGCGCGACAGCTCATTTTCTGATTGGGATATTTCCTCCGAAATTGGCGGAAGCATGCCTTCCATCTTTATGCAGGGAGCAGATGATCAATATGGCACAGTCAAACAACTTGAAATTATCCAATCCAAGCATTCCTATGCTGAAATACATTTAATTCACAACTGTGGTCATCATCCTCATCTAGAACAGTCAGAAGTTGTTATCCAGCAAATATACGCTTGGCGTGTCTCTAAGTTCAATTCAAACGGAATCAAGAATCAATAAAACGGTCTTTTGTAAAAGAAGACCATTCCTCAATGCTTTAAAATAATTTCGTCCTGAAATTGTCAATCCCTTTTTTTGTTCTGTCTTTCTAAATATTCATCAAATTCTTCTTCTCCACTGAAATATGGTTTGAGGTAATCCGTGATATTGGAAGCATACGACGCGAAACCTCTCGATTCCAATGCCTCGCAAAACCAAACTATTAAGCCCGCGCTTTGAGCATCAAAACACGAATTACAATGGGACCTCGATTCAGTCTTCCAAGCTTTGAAATCAAATCGATCAAACGCGTTCATCAAGGAATCAAATGATTTATTGATCGTAAGCGTATCCGCATTGATAACGCTCAGAACTAATTCCTGTATCCGTACGTGAATATTATCCTCATCTATGGCGACTAGTTGCCTCAAATTAGATTGGACCATTAAATAAGTTCTGTCTTCCTTTGCATCAGACCGCAGATAGGTATAGACCATCTCACTATAATAATTAATTAGCCGCTGGTAGTGCTCTGTGTAATAATCAATATCCGCTTCTAGTAGAGATTTCTTACACTGTGAGAATTGATTTACTGAGCTATCTGCGAGTCGCTCACATTCAAACCGGTCTTCCTCGCAATTCTGACTATCTAGCGACATTTGATAAAGCGACATGGAAGAAATGAGGTGTAAAAATGATGCTGATAGTGAGTCATTTTGAATGCGTTTTTTCTTCAACAGCGCGTTACTTTTCTTAATTGCTTTCTCATATTGACCATCTGCGTAGTAAATTAAGTATTCATTGCGGATGTCGTCCTGAGCTACTGTGTATCCAAGATTAAAAAGAAAACAGATTACGAAGATGAGTTTCATAGTATGTAGCGATTTACTTTCATGTACAACTGAAAGATGGTTTCGTTTGAAACTTGACTTTCTTATATCCTTTGTTACTTTTTTTAAATAGTGCATTTTCATTACATGAAATGGTTTCTTTTAATCGTATTAGCAAGCATAATATCGCTCGCAAGTTTAAGCTGTGAAGTCATTGATTCAGAACAGTCCGTTGAACTTCCGAAGATAGAGAATACCCCAGAAGATAGCATCGTAAAGACTCCTCCTGAATTCATTGCCTCAAAGTTTGCATTTCCTGTTGGAGATCGCAGTGGAAGTGGCTACTACAATGCACAGGGCTTCGGGAAAAACAATCATCTAGGAGATGACTGGAATGCATTAACAGGTGGAAACAGCGATTTAGGTGAACCCATCTACGCAATCGCAAGTGGCTACGTTTGTTTTGCAAAAGACCTGGGAGGAAGTTGGGGAATTGTGCTGAGGATTATACACACCTACCTTCTGGCGAAAAAGTAGAATCGCTCTATGCCCACTGCGATGAGTTTAATGTAAAAGTTGGTGATTGGGTTAAATTACGAGATCAAATTGGAACGATTGGAACGGCCAATGGGAAATACTACGCTCATTTACATCACGAAATACGGGATATAATTGAGATGCCCATTGGTGGAGGATATAGTTCAAAAACCTCTGGATACCTTGATCCAAGTGAATTCATCCGTACGCATTAAAAGATTACTTTTCACGCATCAAGCCTTTAATCTTACGGCCTTTTGATGTTGGCATATCGAACTTTAATAGCTCGGCTACAAGTTTACTGATGTCCAATTGTTCGTACTCCTCTTCAATCACTTTGTCTTGGTAAAACTCAGGGCCCAAAACGACCATATAAATGTCTCTACATCCTGAACAACCATCGCCATGCTCTTTGTATCCTGTTCGATGACCATCTAAGTGCCTTCCGTGATCATTCGTAATAATAAGGGTCGTTTTCCCTTTGTAATGTTCATCCGATTGGATGTAATTCCAAAGCTTAAGGGCGTATTCATCCGTGTTTTTAATTGCCTGCAAGTAGTTGTCCCACTGTCCACCATGACCCCGGGTATCTACCTCCAATAAATTGATCAACATTAAATTCGGGCGATGTGTATTCAGTACATCCTCTACTTTTTTCCATGTGAAAATATCGGCGACATAATCAACACCGTTCCCCATTGGTCCACAAAAATCGGAAGGCATATAAGCATTATTCCATCCCTTGGCGCTGGCATTCGATAGTACATTCAATTTACCCTTGCTCGCAACAATCCATGCTTTCTCTTTTGATTTCTTAGTTTCTTTCAGGAAGTATTGAAAGATTGACGGCTGCTTTGGCAATTCCGATCCATCATTTTTAACGTTCTGATAGGTTCCAGTAGTGATTGCTGCATGACCTGAATTTGTATTTGTTACCCCGTTATTTTTAAAGTTGGTAAACAAGACTCCCTGCGGAGCTAAATCCTCTTTCAAATGTGGAATATACTGTCCTGTTGGATCTCTAAAAGTTTCCGTCATTCGCGGCCCATCAATAACCAAAATGATCACATTCTCAGTTGTTTCCGGTTCAGGAAGCACATCAAGACGCGCTGAATTTTCACTCGGGACGAATGTAAACGACAACAGTCCAATGACTGCTATTACTAAAATAAGTTTACCTCTCATACTATGGAAATTTAGGGTATTTACCAAATTCAGGTTTACGTTTCTCCAAGAAAGCATCTCTTCCTTCAGTGGCCTCATCGGTACCATAGGCTAAACGTGTTGCCTCACCAGCAAATATTTGTTGCCCTACCAATCCATCATCGACTAGATTAAACGCAAATTTGAGCATCTTAATGGCTGTAGGACTTTTAGTAAGAATTCGCTGTCCCCATTCATAACCGACTTGATCTAACTGATCATGCGGAACAACGGCATTGACCATGCCCATCTCGAATGCCTGCTGCGCATCATATTCCAACTCAAGGAAAAAAACCTCACGCGCACGTTTTTGTCCAACTTGACGCGCTAAATATGCGGATCCAAATCCACCGTCAAAACTAGCGACATTTGCATCTGACTGCATAAATTTCGCATGTTCTTTACTGGCAAGTGTTAAATCACAGATAACGTGTAGGCTATGTCCTCCGCCCACTGCCCATCCAGGCACCAATGCAATTACGACTTTATTCATGAAGCGAATAAGCCGTTGAACTTCTAATATATTCAGACGATTAATACCATCTTCTCCTCGATACCCACTTTTATCTCTAACGCGCTGATCACCTCCTGAGCAAAATGCCCAACCACCATCTTTCGGTGAAGGACCTTCTCCAGTAAGTAGGATGACACCAATTTCGGCATCTTCTCTCGCTATCGTGAGTGCTTCGTACAATTCGAATACTGTTTTTGGACGAAAAGCATTCCGAACTTCGGGCCGATTAAACGCAATACGGGCTACCCCATCCGATTTTTTAAATGTGATGTCCTCGTATTCTTTAACTACTTCCCAATTAGGTGCGCTCATACTTATTTTTTGCTGGATAAAAATACTATTATTTAGTCGAACTAAAACATGATGGATCTCAACCCTTTGAGTTAAGAAGTCAATTTACGTGCCGAGAAATTATTGAGATACAAATGTATAACGAATCCAACCAGATTGAGAACTCGGAGAAGCGCTGTCATAATTAAAACGAGACTTCATCGCGTACTTTTTAGCTTGTTCAATCATACAAGAATTTGCGCCAGAGCTCTGAGAAGCATCATAGGACGCAGATATAACAGAACCGCTTTGAGCCACCTTGACTAAAATCATAACAGCTCCACTTGATCCCGTTGGGCACGTATAACCTGGGTTTCTAACGTACCAATTATTATTCTGATGTGCTGTATGCTGTGGAACGGAGAAATCAACCATTACACTTCCTTCGTAGGCAACATCGCCAGTTTCTTGTGTATTTGTTGGGGTTGTTGCACTTTCTTGCGCCTTTTTAAGTCGTTCTTTTCTGAGTTCAAGTTCGGCGCGAATAGCTTCTCTTGCTTCTCTCCCACCCGTTTCTTCTCTAATTTTCTCCTCAAAATCACGCACAGCCTTCTCGGCATCAGCAATAGATTGAGGGGATGCACTATTCTCGTAGTAATCATCGTAAGATCGTTCGCGCTGATCGTTCGCGTTTCGAGAAAGATTCTTTACGTCCTCCGGTTTAAAATCAGGAGGAAGCATAATATTCTCTGGTCGAAGCATGATCTCATTCTCTGGAATTTCAACTTTTGCCCCTTGGTGATACGCGGAAATTTCAAAATCCATCTCAAATGAATCCATTTTCAGATAGATAAATACCGCCATCAGAATACCCATAACGGCAAGCAATCCGAATTTGTATCTCTCTAATGCATCAAACAGATTATTCACTATCGCCTATTTTAGTTGAAATTATTTTTCCAGAAGAAATCTCGTAATAGGATAACTTACCTGGCTCATTTAAAAATACAAAATCCTCGCCAAATCTACCAATTGAAGTATAAATGATCGAAGTTATCAAAGCGCCATCCTTAAATAATCCGTAAGTCTCCTCCATTTGAACAATGTAAAGACTATCAGATAACAACTCGACAGCATCAAATTCAAATGGAACAATAATCGTTCCTCCGAGCGTCATTACTCCAGTACCTTCATCGCTTTCAGCAAAAACAAGGTCATTTTCTATTTTCAAGTCCGAGTACTTAGCAGAAACCACGGTCTTCCCAGAACGATTCAATACTCCCCAAGCCCCTCCCTTCTGAAAAGGAAATACAGATTTCCCAATTCCAAGGTTCTGATATTTAAATGAAGTGACGGTAGTTCCCTTTTGATCAATTCGTCCGTATAATTCATTTTTCATCGCGATTGCTTGACCATCAATAAACTCACCTGAAAGCATAAAATTAGGATACACCTCGAATTCGCCCTGAATAACTATTTCACCTAATTCATTAAGATAGACAACTTCCCCATCAATCGCCGCTACAGCTAAACCATTATGCAAAGGGCCAATCTCGTCATACTGAGCGGGTACAACTACCTTTGCAAGTCGATCCATTAATCCCATTAAATCATTAGCCGTAAACACAAACAACGAATCGCTGTAAAGTTCAATTTCTGAGTGGGCCGGTTGCGCTACAAAAACATCATAAATATCGATATACGCTTGCAATCCGTACAATTCAACTTTAGCTATCCCATTATGAAAATCAAAAGCATCATCGTATTTTGGTGCGATTCTCTCCCGCCCCATGGCATCATAATAACCGTATTCCCCTCCCATACTGCCATAAACGAGGCCATCTGAAATCATTCCAAGATCTTCAAAATCACATTTAAGAACCAAATGACCGTTACGTTGAATCAGCCCCATTTTATCTCCTTTTTCAACAATGGCAACGCCCTTCTCAAAATCAGATATTGCATCGTAAACAAATGGGATTTGAATTACTCCCTTTCTGTCTATGACGCCATACTTCCCGTCCTTTGCCACGATAGAAAGCCCTTCGTGAAAGGCTGTCACCTCTTGATATAAAACAGGGATTTCTTGAATACCATTAGCGCCAATGAACCCATATTTGCCACTTATTAAGTTTGGAAATACCGGAACGTTGATTAATTCAATTTCTTCATCCACTCTTGATATATAGGGCGAATCAGGATAAGAAGCCCTATATGCTCTCAAAGTAGAATCACTATAATCTGAGATGTAAACCTGATAGATCTCGCGCCATGCAGAATCGATGTATTGGTTACTTGGGTACGTTCGAATAAAGACATCATAAGCCTCTACTGAATTAGGAAGGGTTACGATATTGAAGACTTCTTGTTCCGCATAGGGAACCATTGGACTTTCTGGATTAAGTTCTAAAAACGCTAAAAATGACGCCAAGGATCCATCGCCCGTAATTTCTGCAAATTGAGCATCAAAATAGTTGTCTTGTGCCATTTCAGTAAAAACGCTATTTGGATAGTCTCTCACAAAATTACCGTACGCCAGAGCCGTATTTTGGTTCACTGCATCAAAAAAGACGATTGAATCGCGTGTGATGATTACCGCAGGAACCTGAGAAGCCCTAGGATGTTCTTCGATGAAAGTAGTATATCCTGCCACGGTATTATTCAATCTAGCTTCTAGATGAAACAAGTCCTCAATTTCTCTACGCAATTTTAAGATCCCTTCAACTGACCAACCATAGTGCGCCCACTTTAGGCGACGCTTCTGTTTTGATGTTGCGTAGGTCTTCTCAGACAATTCCAAATAAAGATATGCTGAATCTTTAGAATAAAATGGATTGTTATCTGTCGCGTAAATTAATGCTAATCCATAGGCCGCTGGAGACGTATTGTATTTCAATCCACCTGAGAATTTTTTCTTCGCAGTGAAATAGTCATGCATTTCGAGTGCTTGAAACCCTTTCTTGATCTTGCCTGCATGCGCAATTGGACTCAGGAAACCGAGCAAGCACAAAATTAATAGATGGTGTATTTTCAACTTCACGTAACAAAGATAGTTCTTGACGCCAGTGGTGCAAAGATTGATCCATAAAAAAACCTCGCCACCTATAATTAGGAAGCGAGGTCTATATATCTATCAAGCAGATTACTTCTTCTTACGAGTACCGTAACGCGTGTTGAACTTATCAATACGACCTGCAGTATCCACAAACTGAACAATTCCAGTAAAAAATGGATGTGATTTGTGAGAAATATCTAATTTAATTAATGGGTAATCGTTACCGTCTTCCCATTTAATCGTTTCACTTGTTGCAGCACATGATTTACAAACGAAGCTATATTCGTTTGACATGTCTTTAAATACAACTGGTCTGTAATCTTCTGGATGTATGTCTTTTCTCATTCTGTAATGTATATATAAATCACCTCTAACAGGGTTGCAAAGATAAACAAACTTTTTTAATTGTAAATCATTGCGCGAATAACTTTTGCGAATTTAGCTACTTTCTGAAATAATACAATTGATTTTGCGTTAACTTTGGCGAGAACACTTATTATGCTGCGAATTTATCTATCTCTTATTGGTTTACTTTTTCTTCTGGCGATGTCCAGCTTAACGAGTTGTAAGAAACCTGTTTTCTTTTCAAATGGAAACCTTTCATTCAGCAGGGACACTGTCTTGTTCGATACCGTATTTACCACAATTGGTTCAACCACGAAGAACTTTAAGTTTTACAATAACGATAATAAAGCCGTCATTGTTGAAGAAATCGAACTGATGGGAGGATCAGCATCACCTTTTAGAATTAATGTAGATGGGTTGAGTGGAATTTCGCATACAGACATCCAGATGGAGGGGAATGATAGTCTGTTTGTCTTCGTTGAGGTTACTTTAGATGTGAACGCCTCAGTCAATCCAATGGTTATTGAAGATAGAATTCGATTTAGGACGAATGGTGTAGATCAATTTGTTGTCATATCAGTATGGGGACAGGACATGTACTATCATAATAGGGTGGAAGTTGAAGGCATTTGGCCAAATGACAAACCTCACTTAATCTATGGTTTTGCAGGAGTCGCAGAAAATAAAATATTAACGATTCAAAAAAACACGCAAATCTACATGCACAAGGACGCTTTGCTTGTCGTTTCTAAAGGAACCCTGAATATTGAGGGAGAACTAGGCGAAGAAGTTACGATTCAAGGAGATCGATTAGAAGCTGAATACGATGATGTTTCCGGGCAATTCTACGGGGTATATTTCCAAGAGGCAAAGTCGAGTAAAATCAACTATTGTAATATTAAAAACGGCACAGCGGGACTGCATGTCATTGGTGATAATCCGACAAATATTGGTTACACAGTTACGATTACCAATTCGCAAATAACTAATTGCGCGCGATATGGCGCTGTTATCTTTTCAGGTGCTCGCGTAGAAGCCGAGAATTGCTTTTTCGCAAAGAACGAAGTTCACGCGCTAGCCGTTTTCCAAGGAGATTTCAACTTTAACCATTGTCACTTGGTTGGCTATGGTTCGGCAGGCTCTCAGACGCCAGCTGTTGGGATTTCCAATATTGGTTTTGATATCGTAACGCAAGAGTACTATTATGGAAGTATCAATGAAGGTACGATCACCAATAGTATTATCTATGGTGATTTAGAACAGGAACTCGTCTTAGACAC
>JBLHPQ010000051.1:0-25379 GCA_047624355.1 Flavobacteriaceae bacterium
GATTATCAGATATCGACCATTTTTACGGCCGACACAATCGACTTACATCCACGAGAAAAGAACTTCATTCGTACCTGTGATAGCCTGACGCAAACCCTAGCAATGGGAAACTTAACAGATGCTTATGTATTAACGCCCTTAAGATCGGCGTCCTATTTACTCTCGAAGTCTCATCTGAATTTAGCGATCTTTCAAGGCAAGTTCAGAGGGCATTTTCTCATGGAAATCCTCCGTTATTTTTGTGTAGGAATAATTGCTCTTTCCTTTGTGTTATCTATGTTGATTTTCTTTGTGAAAAAGAACCGGGTACCCAAAGAACTGAAAGTTATTGGTGTGGCGATTGCGATTACCTTCATTTACTTGATCTTTGTCCAAAGGTTGAATGAGGAGCGTTATCTTACCCCGATGCTTCCGCTAGCCTTCATGCTCATGTATTGGAACTTCACACAAATGCTGTCTGTTATTCGCTCAAAACGTTGGTAGCGAATGTCACTTCAAGTGAATTTCTGTACCGATCCATCGGGAGAAATTTGTATCGAGAAGAAATGAGCTCCTCCACCTACACTTCGAATGGGAAGCTTTTTAATTCCTTATCGCCTTCCATTACTTTTACCACGTAAGTGCCCATTTCCCATCCTTTTACACGAATACTAAATTCCATAGTCACGTTCGCTGATTTTCGAGGTTGCGCTGCGTTTGTTCTGTAAAGCATATTGCCATCCGCATCAAAAACTTCTTCATGGATTGGTGTAATACCATCCGAGGGGAATTTTAGATTGCCACTGATCACCACAGTTGCAGAATTAATATTTCCACGTGAGTCAACTGTGTACTTCTGAGGTGATGTGTACCATGTATTTTCCTTACCCATCAACTTGGCTACAAATTCACGAAAGTCTTTAGTCACTTTATCGGTGGCTTGAATATTTGAAATCGATTTACCATCAGTGATTGCCCAGACAGCATCTTGATAGGCCATTTTACTGATGTTTTTGCCTTTCATGTAAGCAATCATCTGATTCAATTTTTTGTCTGTTGTTGCTGATAATGCAAATGCACTATCGTCACTTGGGCAGCCGTCTGAAGATTCAGAGCAGAATGCGGCTACAGTGATGTTTTGAGTCGCCTTTGGAGCAAGAGCGATGAACTCCTCTTCTAATTGTACAAGTGTTTGCTCTCCGTCATCGGCTGGCATGTATGCGCTGCCTGCTGGAATTTTCACATTGATACTTGACGAGGTGTTATTCGTTATTTTGAGTAGGACAGACTTCCCGCTATATTTTCCATTAGAAATAATTTCAGCGTTAATCTTTTTCGAACTAATGGCCTGTTTAAGGTTTAAATCGATTGGTGCTGAATTCTCAACAAATGAGAAGGCTACGAATAGAATCGGGAGGAAAAATAAGACTTTTGGGATCAGAGAATACTTTTTCATACAGGAGGGTTTAATAACATAATCTCCCTAGCGTAATTTCGTTACGCTTTTTTGCTGATTTAATTAGTGCGAAGAATCGATGAACAAATCTTCTGACATACTTCGGTCTGTCTGTAAATATGATGATCCCCCGTGACGGAGATAGATTGTAACTGAAAAGAAGTTTCCCATTCAGTAGACGGACGGTATTCTTCCGCTGTGCCATAATAGAGCTCTACTTGGGTCATAGGCCGCTTGGTTTCATGTCGAAGTCGCGTTGAAGAGGCGCAAACTAAACGTTCCGCGTTCAGTCCGGATAACGCACATTTCCATCCTATTGAACCTCCAATACTAAAACCGAGTATCAGGCCGACATTTTCATAGCGAGTGATTAGTTGATTTACCGCCCGATCAATCCCGCCTGAAACAAACTGAGCATGAATTTCTGATTCATCAATGACCGATGGATGAATACCAGCAAGTTCCTTTACATCCAACAAATGAATATCAAACGCACCTTCTAGATATGAGATGTAAGAGGCCGTCCAATCTTGTCCTTGAATACCCCAAAGATCTGATAAAATGAGGGCTACTTTTTTCATACTTAATTGATGTAAAAAAGCACGCTCATATGAGCGTGCTTTTGCATTTAGTATCAAGTGCCAATTCGACTGATTCTTCGATTAGAAAAATAGTATCGAGAATAGACACTTACAATCTCTATTATGATGCTGAAGCAAAGTTTGCTGAAACAGCCTCCCAGTTGATTACGCTGAAAAATGCGTTAATGTAATCAGGACGACGGTTTTGATAGTTCAAATAGTATGCGTGTTCCCAAACATCTAATCCTAAGATCGGTATTCCGCCACATCCTTCTGACATAAGTGGATTATCTTGATTTGGAGTAGAACAAACTTCTACCTTTCCATCAGTTACACAAAGCCAAGCCCATCCTGAACCGAAGCGTGTAGCTGCTGCTTTGGAAAATGCTTCCTTAAACGCATCAAATGAACCAAACGCGGCATTGATTGCATCAGCAAGCGCTCCAGATGGTTGTCCACCACCATTTGGACTCATCACTGACCAAAAAAGGCCATGATTCCAATATCCACCTCCGTTATTTCGAACGGCAGGAGAATCTTTACATGCCCCAAGAATTTCTTCAATGCTCATCCCAGCAAATTCAGTTCCTTCAATAGCTGCATTTAAATTATTTGTATACCCGTTATGGTGCTTTGAATGGTGAATTTCCATCGTTCTTGCATCAATATGTGGTTCTAACGCATCGTATGCGTAATCTAGTTGTGGTAACTCGAAAGCCATAATTTTTTATTTAAAATGATATATCCTCAAAGGTACAAAATCGTATGAAGAATTTGAAGCGTTGTTAAATATAAGCTCAATTTGAGCGATTTTCTGTACCTTGACAGTCCTAAAGCATGCTATTATGAAACATTTACTACTCGCGTTGTGCCTAATTCCTCTTGCTGGAAACACACAGGTTTGTAACATTGATTTTTCTCAAACAGTTCCAGGGATATACCCGGACACGCTTCCAATCGGTTATGTTGGGTCGGCATATGATGAAGATATTACGTTTGTTCTCCCACTGGACACCTTGGGGTATGACTTTCTAAATTTTCATATTCTATCAATAGCATTACCAGTTGGATTAGCATGGGAGTGCAACAATTCTTTGAGCAATTGTGATTACGACCCACAAGTGAACCAGTATGGTTGTGTAAATGTTTACGGAACACCGCTACTTGCAGGTCAGTATCAAGTGGACGTCACAGTAATTGCGGATCTGTCAATTGCTTCTGGATTGCCTTCTACGTTCTCTGTTTTCTTGGAAATTTTACCGAGTAATGTGCCTACATCTAATACTGGTTTCAGCATGGTTGGGGCAAATGGATGTTTCCCGCAAACGGTTGATTTTACAAATAATAACCCGGGACTTTTGGCCTATGAATGGGATTTCGGAAATGGCAATCAATCGACATCTGAAAATCCATCATCTCAAATTTATGGAGCTCCGGGTGATTATATAGTCACTTATTCTGCGTGGGATGCATTGGATACTGTCCATGTATATACATTAACAGATGTAGCGATCCAATCTATGAGTGGATATGGTGAAGGGTTTCCTTCTTACGACGATGCGGATTCCTATTATATTATTTTAGAAAACGGTTCTTTGTTCAGTCAGTCTAGTATTATTGGAGATCAAAATCCACCTGTAAGTTGGACTTCAAGTCTCTTGCTCGACCCAGCGAATGTTTATACGTTGGAAGTTTGGGAATCGGATGCTACTGAGCCGTTACTTGGAGCCGATGATTTTATGGGCTCAGCAATAATGAATATAAACGGATGTACTGGCTGCGCTGTAGGTACCGCCGCCGTAGATTACATTATTGATCACGTAATTATTTATCCTACCCCATCAGTGATTTCTGTGGATACGGTTCATGTCAATGGATATCCAATCGCACCTGTTGTGTCCTGGGATTCTCTTCCGCATACGGTTTGTGTTGATGACAATGGCTATGCCTACCAATGGTATTTTAATGGAAGCCCTATTGCTGGAGCGACAGACACATGTCATATCGTAGAGAACTCTGGAACCTACTATGTTGTCGCGATAAACCCAAGTGGATGCGTTACCTTCTCCGATTCCGTTCTTGCAATTTACTGCGATCCGCTCTACATTCCTGATGTTCAAACAAACGGTGATAGTAATTTAGTTGTAACAAATCCTATTGGCGATATTCAATGGTTCCTGGATGGAGTGCCGATCGTAGATGACACTTTACAAATTAGCGTTCCGAATTCTGCTGGTGTGTATCATGTAGAAATCACTGACGCTTTTGGTTGCGTGTATTCCTCGGTACCAGCGGCTTCAACTATCGGATTAGATGATCTAGCTGAACTTGAATGGAGCGTTGCACCAAACCCTGCAAGAAATGAACTGACGGTTCGCTTCGAGACCGAATCGGCGAAATCAGTTGACTTAATTGACCTCTCTGGGCGGACGTTAATCCATGCGTTGATTAATGGGGACGCTATGAAAACACTTGATCTCAGCACCATAAGTGCGGGGTCATATATAGTTAGAATCAACACTATTGAACGCTTTTTCACAAAGAAACTGATCGTTCAGAAATAGGATATTTTAACGTTTAGGCGCTGGAATAAAATGTATTTTGGAGCAACCGTAAATAGTAGAAAGATGAAAAGAAATTTTATGCTCGTAGGGGCAATCATAGCAGGATTAGCAATGACAGCTTGTTCTTCAGAGGAAGATACAAACGATGATGCTGAAGATCAGGTTGAACAAACAACTGATGAGGAAGATGAAGAGGAGATCGTAGAAGAGGAGGAAGAGCCAAGTATGCTTGATGGTATGATAGATGGCCTTGTTGATGAAGCAAAAGAGACGGGTAATGAATTAGTTCAAGAAGGCAAGAAAATGGCTGAAGATGCCGTTGAAGGTGCCGTTGATGACGCTAAGAAGAAAGTTGAACGAACGGTTAAAGACGCAATGTAGTCTGAATAAATTATTGGATAAATAGAAAGCACTGTGGGTTGACCACGGTGCTTTTTTTATTCAGCGTATTTATCTGTAAACTTCTCGAATAGATCTTGTTGGAAATTCCGCGTCGAAATAAACGTTCCATTAATCATCCCTAAGAACAGGTTGTTCGTTCGCATGTCAAGCGCGTCACCGTCAGAAACAAATAGTGTTGCGGATTTCCCCTTTTCTATACTACCGTAGTACTTATCAATTCCAAGAATTTCTGCCGAAGACAAAGAGATAGCTCTTACTGCTTCTTCTTCGGTCAATCCGTATGCCATTGCTGTTCCCGCCAAGAAAGGAAGATTTCGAGTATTCATTGCTTCCATTCCTCCTGCATTCTGAATGCAGAATTGAACGCCTCCATTTTGCAGCAAACTTGCTAAATGATAGGGATGATCAATTGCATCTTCTTCATTCTCAGGAAGACTATGCGGACGTACAATCATCACTGGTGTTTTCGAATCTTTCAATTGACGCGTGATTAAATGTGCATCATAACCCCCGACAATTACTGGGAATTTAAGGTCCAATTCACGCGCGAATTCTAGAATATCCACAAGTGCCTGTAACTCGTCGGCATGAATATAAACGCGTTTATCTCCATCAAAACACGCGCGCATTGCCTCCATGCGTAAATCCTTCTCTTCGGGATCGTTTACCTCCGAATAAGCCTTCGCCATCAGAAAGAAATCGTAAATTTCCTTCGTGCGTTCATTATATTTTTCATTTCGTTTCTTTGGAGCGGGTTCGGCCCACCATCCTCCGCCCTGCATGCTCGATGGCCAGTTAAGGTGAATTCCATCATCAACGGATAATGTTGCATCCTCCCAATTCCAACCATCCAAAGCCATCACAGACGACGTCCCTGAAATTATGCCTCCTCGTGGAGTTGCTTGACTGATCAAAACACCATTCGTTCGAACCGTAGAGATTACTTTTGATTCAACATTGAAAGCGATCTGAGAACGGACATGTGGATTGTAAATTCCTACTTCATCATAATCACGGGTTGCGCGAACCGCATCAACTTCTGTTAAACCAAGCGTGGAATTAGGTGCGATGAATCCGGGGTAAATGTGTTTTCCCGAAACATCAATAATCGTGTCCCATTTGCTTTCATCAACAGTGAACGTCAATGCGTTTTTAGCAAAGACGATCTTTCCATCTCGTACTCCGACTGCAGCTGTTTCAATAATTTCACCGTTTCCGACATGCAGGTAACCGCCAGTTATTAGTACTGAATTAGGGGCTTGTGAATGCACGAACCCTCCAAGTATAAAGAAGGTCATTAATGTGAGTTGTCTCATATTTGTTTAAGTTTCTTGATGCTCTCACATCGGCTTATATTAATGTGTGTTTTCTTCTAGTGAAGCGTCTTCTCCAAGTGTATTACAATGGAAATGACCTTTCTTTTTCTTAATAAAATCCTTCTTGTCACCAGCGCCATTAGCCGCTAGCATTTTTGAGATCAGTCGCGCTTTTTCACGTTGATTCCGATCGTATAATAATAGATCTCGTTTGGAATCGTACAGAACAACGCCATCAACCATTGTACTCACAACTCTTGCTCTGACGGATAACGGATTGGTCGTCCAGATAACAATATCGGCATCTTTTCCTTCTTTCAATGAGCCCATTCGATCATCTAAATGGAGCAACTTCGCAGGATTCAATGTCACTGTTTTCCAAGCATCTTCTTCAGTCATTCCACCATACTTGACGGTTTTGGCTGCTTCTTGATTTAGTCGTCGACCCATCTCGGCATCATCAGAATTAATGGCAACAACAATTCCTTGAGAGTGCATTATTTGTGCATTGTAAGGAATGGCATCATTGACCTCAAATTTGTATGCCCACCAATCGGCAAATGTGGATCCCCCAGCTCCGTGAAGTGCCATTTTATCAGCTACCTTATACCCTTCTAGGATATGGGTAAATGTGTTAATCCGGAAGCCCATTGAATCGGCAACATGCATCAACATGTTGATCTCAGATTGAACATAGGAGTGACAGGAAATAAAGCGTTCGCTATCTAATATTTCACTCAGGACTTCAAGTTCTAAATCAACGCGGGGTTTAGATTGCAACTCTCCGCTCTTAAACTTGGCCATTGCGTCTTGGTACTTATGTGCCCGCTCAAAGCCATCGTAATATACTTGTTCGACACCCATTCTGGTTTGTGGGAAACGTACCGTGTTGTAACTACCCCAATTGGCTTGTTTAACATTTTCACCGAGGGCAAACTTGATAAACTTTGGCGCATTATCGATCAACATTTCTTCAGGTGTAGAACCCCACTTTAATTTGATCAAAGCAGATTGCCCACCGACGGGATTAGCTGAACCGTGCAGTAGTTGAGATGCTGTTACTCCTCCAGATAGTTGGCGGTAAATATTAATGTCATCTGGTCGTACTACATCTCCAATAGAGACTTCAGCGGAAATTGCCTGCCCACTTTCATTCACACCACGAGATATGGCGATATGTGAATGTTCATCAATTATTCCAGAAGTAACGTGCTGCCCCTTCGCGTCGATTAATTCAGCGTCTTTTGGCCGTGCTGGAGGGTCTGTTCCACAATACGTTATTTTACCATCCTTGATGAAAATTGTAGCGTCTTCAATGATACCGACTTCTTCGTTTGTCCATGCTGTAGCATTTACAATTACGGTTGTAATTTGTTCTGGTATTGAATCGAAACCGTAGGCCATATTTGGAAACCAAACAACAGCTAGCGTATCTGGATTAAATGATTTAGGATCTTGCTTCTTTGGTGCTTTTACTTTCTCTCCTTTTGTAGCATGCCATTTTATCCACTCTCCTGTAGGAATCATTCCTTCCCCTTCAATAATTCCTAACTTCGTGTTGATCTTTCCACGCAAATTCACACTTCCTGACCATAAGGTATCACCCAGCCCAAATTGGATAGTAATGTCACTTTGATCTAATTGAACCAATGTCTTCACGCGCGTAGTGTCTGTTTTGTTCGTTTCAGTAGAGGTTGAATAAATTTCAATCGTACCTTTCCATTTCCCTGGGCCAGCTGCCGTAATCGTTAAAGGAAATCTTCTCTGATCAACAGACAAACTATATTTTCCAGCGATGTCGTCATCGAGGAAAGGAGCAAGAATTTTTTGTTCACCCATCATCCAAGTCTCGAGAAGCTCACTCGCTTTTTCGAATGGATTCCCATCAAAAATCACAAAACTAGCGATCTTACCTATCTCAATTGACCCAACTGATTTCTCAATTCCAATCGTTTTTGCAGGCTGCATTGTCAACGCGTTTAACGCATCACTTTCTGACAGGCCGTGGTTTACTGCTTGACGTAAATGCGCCCAAAAATCTTTGGCTGTCTTATGACCATCGGAAGTGATACAAAATGGGATGCTGTTCGCTGCTAATATCGATAAATTGTATGGCGCCATTTCCCAATGTTTCATGTCGCTTATAGGAATTTGCCTTGCTATATATGGGTTAGTTACATCGTACGCCTTCGGGAAATTAATTGGAACGACAAGTGTAGTTTTCAACGCTGATAATTCATCAATGATCGTATATTCATCACCCGATCCAATGTAGTTGAAAGATCGGTCGAATTCCTTTGCAATTTTCTCTGCACGAAGAATTTCCCAATTACCGCGTGTATAAAAGAAGCTGGTCGCTGTCCATTGATCATTAATTGCCTGAAGGGACAAATTTGTATTCTTTTTGGTCGGATCTTTATACCAAAGAGCATCGTACATCGATTGGCGAAGCAATGCAATTGAACCCATTTGTGAAGATGGATAGGATTGGCGATTGACTCCTTTCTCAAAAGAATAAAAACTTCCAGAGGTCCAGTTGGTAAGCGCCTCTTGCGTATTAGAATTACCAAGTGAAACAAAAGCTCCCTTCCCACGAACAATACCATCACGTTGATGTGTGAGTGCAAAACCGAAGCCACTTGCTACAAGTGATTTGTTTGCCTTTTCGTCTGAGCTATAAATAGATGCAGCATCTATTTCAGGATGGATCGATTCATTCCAGTAATATGCGCCCTTCTTCAATGATTCTAATTGAGGTGAACGACCTGTTTTTAAACTCTTGGCGGCAGGTATCCCAACGCCGGAGGATAGCTCAATGAACGAAGCAACAATTGTCTTTCCTTTGCAATCGACCTCAACAGCGCCTGACGGGATCGTAATGCGCTTGCCAACGTTAATAATTTCATTTCCCTTGATTAAGATTGTCCCATTCGTTATTGTTACTCCAGGAGAAACCATGATCGTTGCATCAGTTAGAGCGTAGAAGGTGGCGTTAGATTGCATCACTCCATTCTGGGGTATTTGTCCAAATGTAGAAATAGAGAGCAGACAAATAGAGATGATACCTATAATGGATTTAAAGATATTTAGTTTAATCATGCCGTGAATTTACACATTTGACGTGATATGCATGGAATATTTACCCAAGGCATCCACCATTTTCGTATTTTTGTTGAAATTTAGAATTATGTACGAAATCCTACATGGAACTCACTCAGGAATGCGCTGGATTGCACTTCTATTATTGTTGATTGCAATTGTTAATTCTGCTGGCTCAAAGAATTCTGGAGATTACGGAAAAAAAGATAAATTGATCAATCTTTTCGCGATGATCAGCCTCCATATTCAATTGCTTATCGGTGGAGCATTAATGTTTCTGTCTCCAAAGGTGGCGTACGTTGAAGGCTGGATGTCGAGTGAGACTGAAGGAGGAATGTATAGGTTCTACGGTTTAGAGCATATTCTTCTGATGATCGTAGCAATTGTAATAATTACGAGAGGGAGAAGCAAGGCGGAAAAGAAACTGAAAGGTACGCGCGATAAGCACAAAAAGATAACGCTTACATATACAATAGGCTTGATCCTTATTTTGATCTCAATTCCTTGGCCATTTAGAACTGCATTATTAGGTTCATGGATGTAAAACAATTTGTCGCTTTAGGTTTAATTTGTCTTTCGGCATCTTGCACAAGTAAGGGCGACGCCTATGTGAAATCAAACACGGATGATAGCCCTCCTGACGGAGAATTGCTTTATCTGAATAATTGCGCTGCATGCCATGGTGTTGACGGGAAGCTCGGAGTTTCTGGCGCTCGTGATTTGGCAAGCATCGAGATCGATACTGCAGCGATTTATAAAATCCTAGTTGAAGGGAAAAATTTAATGCCGCCATTCGGTTATATATTAACGACGGAAGAGGAGCGGAATGCCGTTGTAGAACAGGTAATATCATTGAAAGAATAATATGGGACAAGGACATGTACTTGTAGACGCGGTTGATGAGAAATGCATCTTGATAGGGGTGATTGCTCAAAATGTTTCTGAGAAAGACGCCGTTGAATACATTGATGAATTAGAATTCCTAGCACTTACTGCTGGAGCAACTACCGTGCAACGTTTTCTTCAAAAAATGACGATGCCTAACCCTAAGACTTTTGTTGGTTCAGGTAAGTTGGTTGAGATTAGACAATTTATTGATAGAAACGCGGTCGACGTGGTCATCTTCGATGATGAATTAAGCCCGTCGCAAATGCGGAATATTGAGCGTGTTTTGGAAATAAAAATTTTGGATCGAAATAACTTGATCCTCGATATCTTTGCAAGCCGTGCTCGATCGGCTAACTCGAAAGTTCAAGTGGAATTAGCGCAATTGCAATACTTGCTCCCAAGGTTAACGAATCTTTGGACACACCTCGATAGACAGAAAGGTGGAATTGGGATGAGAGGACCAGGGGAGACAGAAATTGAAACTGATCGCCGAATAATTCAAGCAAAAATCGCCCTTCTCAAAGAGAAATTGAAGAAAATTGACAAACAGAAGACTGTTCAACGTGGAAATCGCGGTCAATTAGTAAGAGTCGCGTTAGTAGGTTATACGAACGTCGGGAAGAGTACGATCATGAATTTGATTAGTAAGTCTGATGTATTCGCCGAGAATAAACTGTTCGCTACACTAGATACTACTGTTCGTAAAGTTGTGATTGAAAACCTTCCATTTTTAATGGCAGACACAGTTGGTTTTATTCGAAAGTTACCGCATCAGCTAGTGGATTCTTTTAAATCAACCTTGGATGAGGTACGCGAAGCAGATATGCTAATTCACGTCGTGGATATTGCACATTCCAATTTTGAAGATCACTACAAGGTCGTATGCGAAACATTGGCGGAAATTGATCGAGCAGATAAACCAACAATTGTTGTGTTCAATAAGATCGATGCCTACGAATTTGAAGAACGTGAGGAGGATCAAATCTTGCTAGAAGGTGAAAACCTTACGTTGGACGAATTGCGAAAATCCTGGATGGCAAAGCTAAACGATACAAAGTGTATTTTCATATCAGCGCAAAACAAAGAGAACATAGACGAGTTTAAATCGATTGTCTATGAGGAAGTGAAAAGGATCTTTCAAATTCGCTATCCGTACCATAATTTCTTGTACGAGAAATAAATTCTGAGGCCTCAAAGATTAAGGAAATCAATCTTACTATTTTCAATATAGGGTAAAAGCAAAAGCGCCCTCCATAAATGGAAGACGCTTTTTATTTTAGTGTCATTTTAAGCTATTCCTTCGCGCCTGAAACTAATTGAACAAAATTTTGTCCAGTGATTTGCGTTACACCGTCAATACCTGTTACTGTATAGTTTACAAAGTAAGTTCCATCCTCTGCCGGCTGTCCGAATCCCGTTCCGTCCCAGATTGGAGCAAGTCCTGAAGTCTCGTACATTACGTTCCCCCATCGATTGAGTATTGTGAATTCTACGCGAATCGCATTCGTTACGTCTAATTGAAATACATCATTCGCTCCATCACCATTTGGTGTAAAGATATTCGGGCAAATTACAGTTGGTTGCGCATATTCACAAGAGCCATCATCAATTGTTGCGGATGGATTGTAATTAAGAGCGTTTGGATCAACACAACCACAAGGAGTTACATTTATCGTAATCGATGTCGTATCCGAACATCCACCAGAATCAAACGCAACTAACTGAACTGTCGTAGTCGTTAAAAATGTTTGCGTCTGAGTGGCATTCGTTGCAGTATTAATAATCAATCCTCCAAAGTCCCATTCGTAATTAGCACCATTGATACTCGTATTAACAAAATTTACTGTCAATGGAGAACAACCGTTAATAATTGACGGTGTGAGGGTGGCAATCGGGGTAGGATCCGCAAGTACTTCGACGCTATCCATTTCTTGACAAACGTTATCTGTTACTGTAAAATAGTACCATCCTGGAGTAATGTTTTGCCAATCAATCGTATTTGTCGATGCACCTCCAAGTCCAGGTCCAGTCCAATTGTATAGCGCCACGCCACTTTCTCCCGAAGTTACGGCATCAACAGATCCTGAGGGTAAACAGATTGAAGAAGGTAATGAAGATACTGCATCAATAGCAAGTGTTTGGTTTAGTGTTACAGTGATCGTGTCAGTTACGGTATAACCACATTGGTCAGTAGCCGTGACATAATATTCAATAGGTCCAGAGGTCGATCCAAAGACGTAGGCTTCTGTAGTATCTGAAATGACGCCGGTCCATGAATAAATATAGGGGCCAAATCCTCCATCGGCAATTGCGTTGACTAACACCGAGTCGCCTTCGCAGAATATGGTGGGGTCATCCTCGGTAATAAACATATTTGGTTCATCAAAAATCCAAACAGTACCAGATGTAGTAATGGTATCACCACATGCATTAACCGTATAGGCAGTAATCGTTACAGACTCTCCCGGTTCAGTTATTCCATCAGCGAAAGGGTTTAATGTTAAAATGATTGTGTCCATTCCAGGGAAGAATGTTATAGGTGATGCTAACGCTCCGAAGTCAATTCCTGATGTTGCTGTTCCTGTGATCGTATAGAAGATGATCAATGTATCCGAAGTATCCGCAATTGGACGACTAAAGATGAAATCCGCAAATGTACAACCTTCATAAACGGCTGTATCGCCTGTTACTGTAGCAACATCAATAGAAACTGCATCAGATGAAAAACTTCCTCCTTCTAAAAATACTCCTGTATCGAGAGAAGCATCTTGACAATCTGCAACAGCAAATTTAAAGTGATAGGTCTGTCCACATACGACTTCAAATCGAAGCGTTATAGGAATAGTAAATCCATTAAATGATTGAGTTGGACCTACAGGATCATCAATATAGAACAATGGATTCAAACCTGGGTGAATAGTTGAAATTGTAATTGGATCAGTTGTTCCTGGTACAAAAGCTAAATTATCAGCTCCCATCGGGAAGGCTGCAGGAGCTGCATAAGGACCAGCAAAACCAGGTCCACTTATGAAGAATCCAAAGGCATCATTATAGACTGTATTTATCCAAGTCTGATATTCTTCAGAGGCAAATACGAATGTAAATTCAACAGAATCACCAACTGGGACAAAGTCAAATTCTAGAATTGCTGCATCAAGTGTCGCGTTGATTGATCCTGCGGCAGGGTTGGAAGTGACAGATTGTGCGACTGTTAATAAGTCTGGATCTCCTGGGTTACCAAAGCCTGGTCCAGAAGGTTGATTGGGTGGAACAATATCCGTAATTACTCCTGTGGATAGAATGATTCCGTTCGGTAAACCAATGTTAGAAGCTGACCCGTCGAAAGACCCTGCTTGCGTGACCTCACCTGTATAGTTGATATTACTAACGGTAACACCAGGGCCGATTAGAGTATTGACCATATCAGCTGCCGTGAGTGTGTTATCCACCGAAATTTGAGCGTGTATCACTGTTCCTGTTAGAAGGAATGATAGTGACATTAATAGTGTTCTTAACTGCATAGAAGTTGCTTGCATTATAAAAGTAAGACCTATACTTTTTCATAAAGGTTGCACGAAAATCGAACATTAGGTAGAGATTCCCTAATATTACTAGATAAAAATCACGACTTTTATACCTTAAAAATTGAAACCCCAACATGGAAAAAACGCAATCATATATCGCAGCCAATAAGCAACGCTTCTTAGATGAATTAATGGATTTATTAAGAGTTCCTTCCATTTCTGCAGATC
Source organism: Flavobacteriaceae bacterium (assembly GCA_047624355.1). Lineage (GTDB taxonomy): Bacteria > Bacteroidota > Bacteroidia > Flavobacteriales_D > Crocinitomicaceae > UBA4466. The sequence goes on from JBLHPQ010000051.1 coordinate 14,038, forward strand.
CGGCTTATACAAGTGATGTTCGCAAAACGGCAGAAGAAGTAGCAAAAAACCTTACTGCGGCTGGAGCAGATAATGTTGAAATTTGTGAGACGGAAGGTCATCCGATTGTGTATGCTGATAAAATAATTGATGCGTCTTTACCTACAGTTCTAGTTTACGGTCATTATGACGTGCAACCAGCAGACCCAATTGATTTATGGACAAACCCACCTTTCGAACCTGTTATTAAAACAACTGAAATTCATCCTGAAGGAGCAATTTTTGCACGAGGGGCTTGTGACGATAAGGGACAAATGTTCATGCATATCAAAGCTTTTGAAGCAATGATTAAGTCTGAAGAATTAGCGTGTAACGTTAAGTTCATGATTGAGGGTGAAGAAGAGGTAGGAAGTGAAAATCTTGGTGTATTTGTAAAGAATAACAAAGAGCGTTTGACAGCAGATATCATTCTTGTTTCTGATACTGGAATGCTGGCGAATGATGTTCCTTCAATTACTACAGGATTGAGAGGTTTGAGTTATGTTGAAGTTGAGGTTGTTGGGCCGAGTCGTGATTTACACTCTGGATTGTACGGAGGGTGTGTTGCTAATCCGATTAATATTTTGGCAAAAATGATCGCTTCTTTACATGATGAGAATAATCACATTACGATTCCAGGATTCTACGATAAAGTAGTCGATTTATCTGATGCCGAAAGAGCTGAAATGGCAAAAGCACCATTCAGTAAGGAGGCATACTGCAAAGCGTTAAATATGGAAGACGTATTTGGCGAGGCTGGATATTCAACAATGGAACGGGGGTCAATTCGGCCAACATTAGATGTAAATGGAATCTGGGGTGGCTACCAAGGAAACGGAGCCAAAACGGTTATCGCATCTAAAGCGTACGCAAAAATTTCGATGCGCTTGGTTCCTGATCAAGATCCAGTCGAGATCACTGAACTATTTACAAATCATTTCCTCTCTATTGCGCCAAAAGGAACACGGGTTACGGTTACTCCACATCATGGTGGTGAACCAGCGGTTACTCCAATCGATTCAATTGGATATGCAGCAGCTAGTGATGCATACGAAGCGACGTTTGGAACAAAACCGATTCCTGTAAGAAGCGGCGGATCAATTCCAATTGTTGCTATGTTTGAAAAAGAACTGGGTCTAAAAACAATATTAATGGGATTTGGATTGGATAGTGATGCTATTCACTCACCTGATGAACATTACGGACTATTTAATTTTTACAGAGGAATTGAAACGATTCCACATTTTTTCGTTGCATTCAATAAGCGCTTTAATAATTAGTTTATGAAACAGTTAGCATCGATTTTTGTTCTTATCCTTTTGATTACATCATGTACTTTTCACGAACCAGAAATGCGTGGTGGGGAGAAGTTCAACCTTGAAAAGGTTGATGGTAAAACAGTAAAGTTTACTGCAGAAGCCAATGTATTCAACGGAAACTGGTTTGGTGTTAAGGTAAAACCATCGCTACTAGATTTATACATCGATGGCAAATTGGTCGGGAAAATTCACTTAGACAAGAAGGTGAAAATGAAAAGGAAGCAAGAAACGCACCTGATCGCCCCTTTCACAGCTGAATTGGATAAAAATGCACTTATGATGGGGATCGCTCTAGCAGGTAAAGGTGATGTTAAAGTGCGGATAAAAGGCAAAATTAAAGGAGGCGTTTTTATCTTTTCGAAGAAACTAGACTTTGATGAAACGCGCACAATGAACGCAAGTAGCTTTAAATAGATCTGTCAATCTTTATCCTTCAATAAATTTCCTGTGCATTCGCATCGAGAAATGAGTCATTACTTCATAAGGAATGGTTCCCATTTGTGCGGCCAATGCGTAAATTGATTGATTTGAACCAATGATTTCAACGGGATCTTTCTCGTAGATCTCAAGACCAGTAACATCTACCATGATCATGTCCATGCAAACCGAGCCGACAGTTGGGCAATAACTATTCTGGATGTAAACACCGCCCACACCATTGCTTAATTGTCGGCTGTACCCATCGGCGTATCCAACTGGAATTACAGCGATTTCCATGTCTTTATCCGCAATAAACCCACGTCCATATCCTACAGCATCACCCTTTTTAAGGGACTTTATTTGCGAGACGGCACTGTACCATTCAATCGCTTTAGAAAGCTTCCGTTTTAACAGTCTGTTTTCAGTGATTCCATACATTCCAATCCCTAATCGAACCATGTCGAATTGAGCTTCAGAATAATTTATTATTCCTTCAGAATTTAAGATGTGACATAAAATTGGATAAGGTATTGCAGCCTGAATTTTCGCTGTCATTTCCTTAAATCGATCGATTTGATCTTGAACATGGATAGAGTTTTCAAGATTCGATTCAGCTAAATGAGAGTAGACACTTGCGACGTGAACTTCGGGTTGTGCGTTTAGTTTCTGTATAAGTCCATCTACTACGTCAGCGTGAAAACCTAAACGATTCATTCCAGTCTCCAATTTTAGATGTATTGGATAAAACGAGCTTCCTTGAAGTATGAGCTCTTGAATGAAAGTGTCTAATTGTGTAAGCGAGTAGATCGCTGGTTCTAACTTGTGAGCGATACATGTGGCGAATGCATCTTCCTCACAGTTCATAACCAATATTGGCAACTTTACTCCATGTTCGCGCAATTCAACGCCTTCACTTGGATAGGCAACACCCAGATAGTCGACACCTAATTGCTCTAAAAAGCGACCCATTTTAGTGGCGTCAGAACCATAAGATGAAGCTTTTACCATACATAAGAGCTTCGTTTTGCTCCTTAAGTTTGACTTGAAAACGCGAATATTATCGCGAATTGCACCAAAGTCGATTTGTAAAAATGTCTGGTGCTTTAAACGCTTAAATTTACCGGCGATAATTTCCATTTTAGCCTCTCGACTGCCCTTGATTAAGATAGAACTGTTTTCAAATGAGTGATTGAATGTGTTATCTGGGTAATGTAGAATAAAGGTCTCAGGGGAGAATGATTCAACTAAGGCATTTATCCAGTCTGCATGTTTAGTTTCCTGACGGGTAAGTCCAATAATAACTATACGTGGTTTATCTCCTGCCACTACCTGCTGATATTCTAATGCATGCCGGAGCGAATCAATATCTAAATTATAAGCATCGTTTAAGATGAGGTTATTATTAATACCATCAAAGGTCTCAAGACGCATAGATAAAGGTGCTAATTTCGATAGCTGTCTTGAAATGATTTCATCTGAAACTCCTAGCTCTTTAGCCATGGCAATTGCCAATTGAGCGTTGAGCCATTGAACAGAGTTAGCCAGGGGGAATTCGGCTCGAAAGCTCGAAAATGCCTCACCATCTATTGCCTTTGAATTGTTTTCGTCGAAGTGGATAGAATTTGGATGGATGAACATTTTGGCCTCCTTGAATAGCGCGACCTTTTCCTTTTTTAGTTCCTCTTTAGAATCAAAATTCTCTAGGTGCGCGGCTCCAAGAGATGTAAATATACCATGCGTTGGGGTTATCATCGCTGATAGATACTCCATGTCGCCAGGCTCTGAAATACCAGCTTCTATTAATGCAAAATCGGCGGTGTCGTTCATTTCAAAGAGGGATAAAGCGACACCGAGACGGGAGTTATAACTTTTTGGGCTTCGCACGACCTTATTCCCTTCCGAAAGGATTTCACTTAACCATTCTTTTACCGTGGTCTTTCCATAACTTCCTGTAATTGCCACTACTGGATAATCGAATTGTGATCGGTGAAAATGAGCCAATGTTTGAAGTGCAGAAAAAGAATCCTCGACGACAATTTCATGAGCGTCCAATAGGTGATTTGTACACCCTTGATTCATGACTATAAAATGACGAACTCCTTTTGAGTAGGCATCTTCAATAAATGCATGTCCGTCTCGAAAAACTCCGTTTAAAGCGAAAAATAAGACGTTTTTTTGATGCGAAAGTTTGCGGGAATCATACCCAATAACGTCAATGATAGTGTCCAATTCGGAAGCACTTGAGAGAAGGGAGGCAATCTTACGGTATTCGTAATTTAATTTCAATGCGCTATTTTATTGTAGCACGATCTACACAAAGGTTTGTATTGATCAACAGCTCCTAATAGAACTTGTTCTTTCTCCTCAACGGTACGGTGCGAGAATTGTGCTAAGTTGCCACAAGATACGCAAATCGCATGAACCTTCGTGACGTACTCTGCAATTGCAAGAAGACCTGGCATTGGGCCGAATGGAACGCCTTGAAAATCCATGTCCAAACCTGCGATAATAACACGAACGCCACGCGCTGATAATTCATTACAGACAGCAACGATTCCATCATCGAAAAACTGTGCTTCATCAATCGCTACGACACGTTCTTTTTTCCAGATATCCAAAATATCTTTTGCTTCATTAACGCATATAGCTTCGAAACTTGTCCCCTGATGACTCACTACATTGTTCTTATGAAAACGATCGTCGATGTTAGGTTTTACCAATAATATCGGCTGATTCGCAAATTCTGCACGACGTAATCGACGAATTAATTCTTCCGTTTTTCCTGAGAACATTGATCCACATACAACTTCAATCCATCCGTGTGGTCGGCCTTCTTCAGGAAAATGTTCTAAAAACATGCTTACTTAGTTTTTGGTTTTCAACAGGTCAACGAAGACAACTCCGTCATTATTATTTCAATAATTGCTAGTGCTTCACTAACTTTGAAGAACTAAAAATCGCTAAACTGTTCCACACAATATGTGGTTCGTTAGCAACTTGGCATAAATGTTGAAAAAACGTTAAGAGAAGATAATGGACGGATTAGAAAACTATAAGGCAAAACTTCATGCACTCGGAGAGTTGATGAAAAAGATGGAAGCGGGATCGCTTTCGATTTCTGAATTGTCAGATCTAGAAACCTTAACGCGTGAACTTCACGAACGAAGCATCATCTTGAAGTATAAAGCCTTTGAAGCTAAGGTAAAGCAGGACACACCAATTAAAGAAGATGTTCAGCCAGTTGATGAGGTTATCGAGGAGGAGATCCCAATTGTTGAGGTTGAAGATGAAGAGGATGATGTTGATAGTGGTGGATTAGATTTTGCATTATTCGATACGCCTGAAGAAGTCATTGTTCCAGAGCCTATTGAAGAAGTAAAGGCGGTAGAAAAGGAAGTTATTGTTGAGACGCCACAAATTGCTAAGGTGGAAGAAATTATCATCGAAGCACCGGTTGAGGAGATCAATGTTGATCTTTCTGCACCTGTTGATTCTGATGAATCGAAAAAATCATTTTTAGATCGACTCAATCTGCCTCCTGAATCTGTGAGTTCGCAGTTTTCTGAATCAAAAATTGACTCGCTATCAGGAGCATTCGGATTAAACGAAAAATTGAGATTTATACGAGAACTTTTTGCAGGTTCTAGTGATCTGTTTTCAGAAGCCATATCGTCTTTAGATAGTCAGTCGTCCATTGGTGATGCAAGTGTAAAAGTCGAGGAACTGGCATTTAGTAACTCGTGGGATTTGGAACAGGATGCAGTACTTGAATTTATGTCAATAATCAAGCGTCGATATGCATAAATTAGTAGTGCTTTTCGGACTCTTTAGTTCGTTCGGTTCTTTTGCTCAAATCGACGAAGTCCGACGTATAACCAAACAACTTTGTGCTCCTGAATTTCATGGACGGGGGTATTACGCGAAAGGGGATTCCTTGGCGGCAGACTTTATTGTGGCTGAATTTGGAAAACTTGGAATTGGGTCGTACAAAAAAACAGAGATGCTCCAGCATTATCAACTAGAAGGAGTGAATACATTTCCAGGGAATGCACGTGTTGTTCAAGATGGAAGAGTACTAGAACCCGGAATACATTTCTTACTTGATCCTTCCTCTGGAGGTATGAAGTCGGCGTTAAAACCTTATCTCATCACGCTTGAAACTGCAATAGATGAGGAGAAATTAGGGGTAGAGATAGGAAAATACATGGAGTCTAGTCAATACAATGGCCTCCTTTTAGACTTTGCAGGAGCAGCAGGTGATACACTTAAGAAAATCGCTGGTTTAGCTGCTGCGATTGCTGCATATCATCCAGTAATCGAGATTGTAAATAGCAAATTCACTTGGTCTGTAGGTCGAAATCAGTTGGCTTTTCCATTGATTCGAATACAGGATTCTATCATTGATCGCAATGCATCATTTGAGGTTAATATAGATGCTGAATTAATTCAATCCTACACGACTCAGAATATCATCGCACACCTACCAGCAAAAAAGAAATGTGCAAAGACAATCGTTTTCACAGCGCATTATGATCACTTGGGTAGAATGGGCAATGACACGTATTTTCCAGGAGCTAATGATAATGCATCAGGAACAGCTATGCTTCTTACCATGGCAAAGTACTTCAAAGAAAATCCTTCAAAGTACAACATCATGTTCATTGCGTTTTCAGGTGAGGAAGCTGGATTAGTAGGATCTCAATACTTTACAGAGCATCCTGTTTTACCACTAAAAAAAATTCGTTTTCTAGTCAATCTTGATATAATGGGATCCGGAGAAGAAGGAATCACTGCAGTAAACGCCACGCTTTTCGAGAAAGAATTTGAGCTTTTACAAGAGATCAATACCGAGAAAAATCTCCTTCATAAAGTGAAGAAACGTGGTCCTGCAGCAAACTCAGATCATTATTGGTTTACTGAAAAAGGGGTGCCTGCGTTTTTTATATACACCATGGGTCCAAATAAACATTACCATGATGTTTTCGATGAATACGAAGCCCTCAGTTTTGTAGAATATGAGGATATCACAACGCTATTGGTAACCTTTGTTGAGCGTCTGGGAAAAATGTGATTTCTAGAAATGTATACATCGGAGCATATTCGATGAGTTCGAGGTAGATCACGACCTAAATTATCTGTATTTTGCAGTTCAAAGCTGCATTATGAAGATTATAATCACACTTCTGTTTATTGGCTCTGTACTCCTCGCTTTTGGTCAGCCGTATGGCGGAAAGGCATTAGAGAAGACAGGGATTGAAAAATCTGCCGGATGCACACCGCCGTCAACGACAACGTTCATGGAATTGAACAATGTACGGATGATGGTTCACACTGCCGGGAATCTATGGCAAGTTCCAGGACAGAATTTTTCCCAATATGAGGTCCCGAAAAATTCAGGTGTGATGGCACTTTTCACCTCTGCTTTATGGCTCGGGGGGACAGATGTAAATGATCAGCTGAAATTGGCTGCTTTGCGTTATCGAAGTGGACAAGATTACTGGACGGGCCCATTGAGTGAGGGAGCTGCAGAAACGAACTTTGATAATTGTACAGCATACGATAAGCATTTTATTTCGAGTCAGGATGAAATTCGATTATTTGATGCTTGGTTTACAGCTGGAGAACAGGATGCTATTAACGGCACAAGTACCCAATCTGACCTTTACCCGGATTACGTTATTCCGGACATCATAAAAGATTGGCCAGCTCACGGAGATGTTGCTGCTGGACAAGATTTATACCTAGCACCATTTTTTGATCGAAATGACGATGGATTCTACCAGTGGGAGCTTGGAGATTACCCTTGGCACGACATTCACAAAACGAAAGAATGTGGTATTGACCGAAGTGTATCGCTTTACGGAGATTTGAACTACTGGTGGGTCATGAACGATAAAGGGAATATCCATACTGAAACAGGGGGAGATCCGATTGGAATGGAAATTCGTGCACAGGCATTTTGCTTCGCTTCGAACGATGAGATTAATAATATGACCTTTTACAATTATGAATTGATCAATAGAGGTACACAAACACTCTACGACACTTATTTTGGTTATTTCACCGATGGTGCGCTTGGAGATCCTTTTGATGATTATGTTGGCTGTGATGTTCAGCGTGGTTTAGCGTACTACTATAATGGAGATAATTTTGATGGAGATAATGCAGGTTATTTCGGATACGGTGATACGCCACCAGCAGTCGGTGTAGACTTTTTTGAAGGGCCGTTTCAAGATGACGATGGAATTGACAACGCGTATGGAATTGGTCCAGGAGAAGCGTTGAATGGAATTGGTTACGGTGACGGAATCATCGATAACGAGCGTTTTGGGATGAGAAGATTTCTCTATTATAGTAACCTCGGTTCGGGCAATATAAATCAAACAGACCCAATTGCAGCTTCTGATTATTACAATTACCTACGTGGTTTTTGGAAAGACGGAACTCCATTTTATTATGGTGGGTCAGGGCATTTTTCACATCCTCAAGCAAACACAGCCGCACCATGTGAATTTATGTTCCCTGGAGATACCGATCCATTGGGTTGGGGTACCGGTGGAGTGCCATTGCCTGATTGGACCGAAGCATCGGCCGGAAATCCTCCCTTTGACCGACGATTTGTTCAGTCTGCGGGACCTTTTATTCTAAGACCTGGCGCAATTAATAATATTACAGTTGGAGTAGTGTGGGCACGTGCTGCAGGAGGCGATCCATTTGCATCGGTAACATCTTTGCAAATTGCAGATGATAAAGCACAGGCATTATTTGAGAATTGTTTCAAAGTCTTAGATGCACCGCATGCTCCTGATATGGATTTCCAAGAACTAGAGAATGAAGTAATTTTAACATTGAGCAACCCTTCCAATTCTAACAATGCAGATGAGGGATACGTTGAGTTTGATCCTTTCTTAGTTTCACCGGATTCAACAGCAGACTTTAATTACCGTTTCCAAGGGTATCAAATCTATCAGCTGTCTGATAAGGATGTTGCTGTTTCTGATCTAATGGATCCTACCAAGGCTCGAATTACTGCACAATGCGATATCAAAGACGACATTGATCGGATTATTAATTTTGAATTCGACGAATCCTTGGGGGCGAGTATTCCGATTGAGAGAGTAGATGGTGAGAATACTGGAATTCGTCATTCGTTTAGAGTTACAACAGATTTATTTGCACAGGGAGACAATCAATTGGTCAACTTTAAGCGTTATTATTTCATCGCGATTTCATACGCCCATAATAACTTCAAAACGTATGACCCAACTGATCCATTAGCGATTGACGGACAGCAACGCGTCTACCTAGCGAGTCGGAAAGCGTCCTTTGGGGAAGTGAAAGTAATTGAAGTTATTCCACATAACCCAATGCCAGAAGCAGATGGAACGGGGCAAAATGTAGCCTATGGTTCAACGCCTCAAATTACCCGAATTGATGGTTATGGAAATGGAAATCGTGCATTGGAATTATCAGCTACCTCGAGGAACTACATAATCGCAAATGGTTTGCTAGACCAGCCTACCTACGATTATGGCAAAGGTCCAATTAACGTTAAAGTGATTGATCCACTAAATGTGGCTGCTGGATATTTTGAATGCAAATTCAGGGATTATGATTTGTCTAGTTCAAATGGTGCAGATTCAGCAAATTGGGTCGTATATCGATATGATTTTGAAGGTGGAACTGTACTTGATTCAGTAAGCTCTGAAAGAACGATCGCTGCCGATGATGAACAACTTATCCCACAATGGGGCATTTCGGTGCATATTCATCAGGAGCAGTACTATTTAGAAGAAGGAGTTTCGGGTGGGCAGCAATCAAGAACAACCGATATGATTTCTTCAGCTATTTTGTATTCAGATAGTTCGAAACTTTGGTTAACGGGTGTGCAGGATAATTCGGCTATTTTTCCAACAAACTGGATTCGTTCTGGAGATTTCGACCCCGAGACAAATAGTGGAGCTGATGGATATGCGTGTCTACCAGCACAACCAGATTATCTTAACCCATGTTTTTATCCTGATAACATAGGAGCTGATGAGGAAAGAATCTACTCTAAACTATTGAGTGGAACGGTCGCACCATTAAAGGTAACTGGCTATGAAGGAGATTATATGCCAATGGCGTACTTTAATACAAACGACGGATTGTCTAATTCATATAGAAATAAATCATCGATAAGTTATTTGCCAAGCGTTGATATCGTAATGACAAGTGATCAATCTAAATGGACACGATGTCCGGTGATTGAACTTGGTCGTGACGCTTCATTGAATACGAATGGTGCTGAACCTGGTGAAATGCGTAAAAGTCCAAGTGTCGGAAAGAATGGAATCTCAGATGGAACAGGGACAGGTATGGGTTGGTTTCCGGGTTATGCAATTGACCTTGAATCAGGAACTAGACTCTATTTAGCTTTCGGTGAGAATTCTTTCTTAGGTGCGGAGAATGGAGCCGATATGATTTGGAATCCAACCGATCGATTAGTAGATGGAGTTGGAACCCCTTTAATGGGTGGTGCGCATCCCGTTTATATCATGAGCTATAATAATAATAGTATTAATAGCGATCCTTTAGCGTACGATTACAATTACTATGATCCGAGTGTAGCAGAAAACAATGCTGGAAATGATATGTTTAATGACTTGACAGGCATAGCGGGAAATAATTCGACTACAAAGCGTAATTTTTACGGGAGTATTAGTTGGGTGGCCTTCCCGATGCTAGCGTCTGGACATTCACTGCTGGAAACAGATGTGACAATCAAACTTCGTATCAACAAAGAATACAAAAACTATGTGGCAACCGGACAAAATAATGGTCAACCAATGTATTCATGGAGTATGGATGATATCAGCTCCGATATAGGCAGTATTGATCATCTGGCAGAGGCATTACAATTGATTAATGTTGTCCCGAACCCTTACAATGCTTTTTCAGCGTATGAGAGAAATAGAATCGATACACGTGTGAAAATTACCAATCTACCAGAGAAGTGTGAGATAAAGATCTACAGTACATCTGGGAAATTGGTGAAAACCTTCAGTAAAGACAGCCCAGTGACGTTCATAGATTGGCTACTTGTAAATAATAAGGCCGTACCAGTAGCTTCTGGTGTCTATTTGATTCACGTCGATGTGCCAGGTGTAGGAGAGCGCATCATCAAGTCATTTGTGGCGATGAGACAAGTCGATTTACAGGGGTTATAGCGTCAAAAAAATAGTTGATTTGTGTAATTAAATGGTTAGAGTTACGTTGTAGTGGCACTAAATACTTAGTTATGACACTACCTCGATTATTACTTCTTATTGCCCTCGTTAGCCAACCCGTTATTGGTCAGATTACTACATCGCATTATGTTGCTGTGGATGACACTACTAAACTTGCTTTGGATGTGCATCTTCCAACAAGTTATAAGCAAGGTAGGCTTCCCGTACTTGTTGTTTTTGGTCGCTATTGGCGGTCATCGATAAGTAAAAAAACAAAAGAACTAAATTCTCCTTTCGGAATGCTTGATCAGTATTTTAGTGATCACGGCTACATAATTGTAAAGGTGGATACGCGCGGAAGCGGTGCTTCATTTGG
>JBLHPQ010000052.1:0-25329 GCA_047624355.1 Flavobacteriaceae bacterium
AAAAGAAGTACGTCGTCCAGACGGTTCTTACATCCGATTTGATGATAATGCTTGCGTTATCCTTAATACAACAGGCGAGATGAGAGGAACACGGATCTTTGGACCCGTTGCTCGTGAGTTACGTGATGCCAACTTTATGAAAGTTGTGTCATTGGCTCCTGAGGTACTTTAAACTAGTAGTTATGCAACAGAAATTACACATTAAAGTAGGTGACACTGTCAAAGTAATTAGCGGTGAATCGAACGGTCAAGAAGGAGCAATCCTTTCTATAGATCGCAAAAAAATGCGCGTGAAAATCGGTGGAGTGAATCTTAATAAGAAACACGAAAAACCAAGCGCAGCTAATCCAGAAGGTGGAATCGTTGAGATGGAAGCCGGGGTTCATATTTCCAATATTATGGTTGTCCATAATGGTCAAGCTTCACGAATCGGACGTAAAGCAGATAAAGACGGGAAATTGGTACGTTATTCTAAAAAGTCCGGAGAGGAGATCAAGTAATGAGCTATACACCAAGACTTCGAGACAAGTATGCGGCGGAAATCATCCCGGCCCTTACAGAGAAATTCGGTTACAAGACTGTAATGAAAGTGCCGAAATTGAGCAAAATAATTATAAGCCAAGGTATCGGTGATGCTGTAGCTGACAAAAAACTAATCGATCACGCGCTAGAGGATATTACGCGTATTGCTGGTCAGAAAGCTGTCGCTACAATATCTAAGAAAGATATCTCGAACTTTAAATTGAGAAAAGGAATGCCAATCGGTACGAAGGTTACTCTTCGTGGAGATCGTATGTACGATTTTTTAGATCGTCTACTGGCAGTTGCTTTACCTAGAACGCGTGATTTTCGTGGGGTTAACCCAAAAGGATTTGACGGTCGTGGAAACTTCAACATGGGGGTGAAAGAACAAATAATCTTTCCTGAAATAGATATCGATAAAGTAAATCGTATCATGGGAATGGATATTACATTTGTTACTTCAGCAGACACGGATGAAGAAGGTATGGCATTGTTAGATGCATTTGGTTTCCCATTCATTAAAAAATAAATAGAGATGGCAAAAGAATCAATGAAAGCGCGTGAGCGTAAAAGAGAAAGACTCTCTGCTCTACAGGCTGAAAAGCGTGGCGCCTTGACGAAAATCTTAAAATCGTCAGATAACTCTGAGGAAATGCAAGAAGCGAAATGGGATGCAATGATTGCACTGCAAAAATTGTCTCCAAACGGTTCTAAAGTTCGTGTTCATAACCGTTGTGGTTTGACTGGACGTCCTAGAGGATATATGCGTCAATTTGGAATTTCTCGTGTGACTTTTCGTCATATGGCCCTAGAAGGTAAGATTCCAGGTGTTAAAAAAGCAAGTTGGTAAGAGTTGAAAGGATTTAAATGATTAAAAAGATGAGGGCGATTAGTCTTTCATCTTTTGTCTTTATATCTTTGCACTCCAAAAAAGCATAAACTGGTTTCAGGTTCATCCCGATAACTATGGGGATTGAAAACCGTTACCGCAATTTAAATATATGAATACAGATCCAATAGCAGATTTTCTTACTCGAGTTCGTAACGCGAGCTCAGCAAGAAAAAAGATGGTAGAAATACCAGGCTCAAATGTGAAGCGTGAAATGACTAAGATCCTTTTCGATCAAGGTTATATCAGAGACTTCAAATTCGAGGAAGATGATAAGCAAGGAGTGATCAAAATCGCCTTGAAATACAATCCATCAACGAAGGTTCCAGCAATTACAAGTTTGCAAAGAGCATCTCGTCCAGGTCTAAGAAAGTACAATGGTGCGCAAGATATGCCACGTGTATTGAATGGTCTTGGGATCGCGATTGTATCAACATCGAAAGGTGTGATCACAAACAAAGAAGCAAAAAGAGAAAATGTAGGGGGAGAAGTTCTCGCTTACGTATATTAAACACTTAAGCAAAAAGAAATGTCAAGGATAGGTAAATCCCCAGTTACATTCCCGAGTGGAGTAGAAGTGAAGTTAACTAACGGTGTGATCATCGTTAAAGGACCGAAAGGTGAGTTGACGCAAGAAATGGATTCTTGTATCTCAATGAACGTTGAAGGTGACACTATCACTTTTAGCCGCGAATCAGATGCACCAGATCATAGAGCAAAGCATGGTTTATACCGCGCGTTAACTGCGAACATGATTGTAGGTGTTACGGAAGGGTACAAGAAGGAGTTAGAAGTAATCGGAGTAGGTTTCCGTGCAGCTGCAAGCGGTCAACGTTTGGATTTAGCATTGGGATTCTCACACCCGATTGTAATCGAACTTCCTTCTGAAATTAAGGTATCAACGAAGTCTGATAAAGGAAAGGCACCAATTATTACATTGGAGTCGATCGATAAGCAATTAGTAGGACAAGCAGCTGCCAAAATTCGCTCTCTCCGTAAACCAGAACCATACAAAGGAAAAGGTGTTAGGTACCTCGGTGAAGAAGTTAGAAGAAAAGCTGGTAAAACGGCAGCAGCAAAATAAATAAGATATCTTAATTAGTTATGGCATTTAGTAAAGTAACAAGAAGAGCTAAGATTAAGCGTAGAATCAGAAAGAACATCACTGGATCTACTGCTCAGCCTCGTTTGTCTGTTTTCAGAAGCAACAAACAAATTTATGCTCAAATCATTGACGATTCAACAGGGAAGACATTAGTTTCTGCTGGATCAGTGAACAATAAAGCAGCAGCAAAAGGATCTAAGATAGATCAAGCTGCAGCAATTGGAAAAGAGGTAGCTGAAAAAGCAGCGAAAGCCGGAATTACAGATGTTGTGTTCGATCGGAACGGATATTTGTATCACGGTAGAGTTAAATCACTAGCAGACTCGGCAAGAGAAAGCGGATTAAAATTTTAAGAATGGCAACACAAGCAAATAGAGTAAAATCTGTAGATGTCGAGTTGAAAGACAAACTCGTATCAATTAATCGTGTAACGAAAGTTACCAAAGGTGGTCGTACATTCAGTTTTTCTGCAATTGTTGTAGTTGGTGATGAAAACGGAATTGTAGGTCATGGACTTGGTAAAGCAAAAGAAGTAACAGAAGCTATTGCTAAAGGAATTGACGATGCAAAGAAAAACTTAATACGAGTTCCTATTTTACATGGAACGGTACCACACCTTCAAAAAGGTAAATACAGTGGTGCGCGCGTTTTGTTAAGACCAGCTTCACCTGGTACAGGAGTTATCGCCGGTGGTGCGATGAGAGCTGTATTGGAGAGCGTTGGAATTCACAACGTCTTAGCTAAATCTCAAGGTTCATCTAACCCACACAACGTAGTAAAAGCTACCATCGATGCATTATCTCAAATGAGAGATGCGGTTGCAGTTGCTAAACAACGTGGAGTGGATCTCGAGAAAGTATTTAACGGTTAATAGAAAAACGACATGGAAACTATTAAAATCAAGTTTGTAAGAAGTGCTATTAATCGCCCAGCGAGACAAAAAGCAACGATTAAAGCATTAGGATTTAGTAAGTTGAATCAAGTAATTGAAAAAGAAGCAACTCCGCAAATCCTTGGTATGGTCAAGAAAGTTCAACACTTAGTAACGGTAGTTGAGTAATCTAAAAAACGCATTGAAATGAATTTACATAATTTAACTCCTGCTAAGGGATCTACGAAGAATGGTAAACGAATCGCGAGGGGTCAAGGATCCGGTCGAGGAGGAACATCCACACGTGGACATAAAGGGCAGAAATCAAGATCAGGATACTCGAAAAAAGTAGGGTTTGAAGGTGGGCAGATGCCTCTTCAACGTCGAGTTCCAAAATTTGGATTTAGAAATATTAATAGAGTAGAATACAAGGCTATAAACTTGGATATTATTCAGGACTTGATCGACCGCAAAAAGGTGACGGAAATCAATCATGACATATTACAAGCCAATGGTTTATGTTCTAAAAACGAGTTAGTAAAAATCTTAGGTAGAGGTGAACTTAAGGCAAAGATTGACGTATCGGCTCACAAGTTTTCAGGGACTGCAAAAGCAGCAATTGAAGCACAAGGTGGGAATTGTACAGAAATCTAATTAACTTTGCCAACAATTTTTACCGATGAAGAAGTTTATACAAAACATAAAGAATATCTGGAACGTTGAAGAACTAAGGAAGCGTATTATACTTACGCTTGCCTTAATTCTTGTATACCGTATCGGATCATTTATTATTCTACCTGGAGTAGATTACGGAGCCTTACAGGCTTCGCAAGCGAAAGATGGGCAGAATATGCTTGAAACATTACTATCTCTATTCTCTGGTGGTGGATTTACAAATGCGTCCATTATGGCGTTGGGTATCATGCCCTACATTAGTGCATCCATTATTATGCAACTTCTCGGAATGGCAGTACCTGCCGTTCAGAAAATGCAACAAGAGGGTGAATCGGGAAGAAAGAGAATCAACATGTTTACGCGTGTATTGACGATCGTAATTTGTGCGCTACAAGCACCAAGTTACTTAGCGTTATACGTGGAGAGCAAAGGAGCATTGCCGGCTGATGCTGGTTCGCTATGGTGGGTTCAATCTGTAACTGTTCTAGTAGCCGGCGCAATGTTCGCGGTTTGGTTAGGGGAGCGTATTACGGATAAAGGAATTGGTAACGGTATATCTTTATTGATTACTGTTGGTATCCTTGCTCGTCTACCTGAAGCATTCATGGCTGAATTTACATTCTCCGTTGAAGGTGGTAACCTAATTAAAATTGTATTGGAAATCTTCGCCTTTATGGTCGTAGTGCTGGGAACAGTACTGATTGTTCAAGGGGTGAGGAAAGTTCCTCTGAATACAGCCAAACGGGTCGTGGGATCGCGTTCTGCTGAAGATCAAGGAGCGAGAAGTTACTTGCCAATTAAGGTAAATGCTTCTGGTGTAATGCCGATTATCTTTGCGCAAGCAATTATGACGGTACCGATCATGATCTTCGCCAGCAATGATGGTGGATTTATGTCAGAGGTGTTTGGAGATATCTACGGTTTCGGATACAACGCTACGTTGTTCGTTCTGATCGTTGTCTTTACATACTTCTATACAGCCATAATGATTAATCCGCGGAAAATCGCAGATGAACTCAAACGAAGTGGTGGATTTATTCCAGGAGTTAGACCGGGTGAAGAAACAGCAAGCTATGTTGATTCATTAGTGTCTAGAATTACTTTCCCAGGTTCTATGTTCTTAGCATTCATCGCAATTATTCCAGCTATTGCAAAATTGGCTGGTGTGAATGATGCATTTGCAATGTTCTTTGGTGGTACATCACTACTAATTATGGTAGGAGTTGTATTGGATACACTTCAACAGGTGGAGTCGTATTTATTAAACCGTCAGATGGATGGGTTGATGGAAGGAACACGAATTAAAGGAAGACGTTCGCAAGGCGAAATGTCAGGAATGTAAGATATGGCTAAACAAGCATCAATAGAACAAGACGGCGTAATCATTGAAGCATTATCAAATGCAATGTTTCGAGTGGAGTTGGAAAACGGTCACGTGATTACTGCACATATTTCTGGGAAAATGAGAATGTACTACATTAAGATTCTTCCTGGTGATAGAGTAAAAGTGGAAATGTCTCCTTATGATTTAACAAAAGGACGCATAACATTTAGATATAAGTAAGCAAACTAAAAGCGAAGCTTTTGATATGCGAACAGGAAGTTCGCCCCGTTGAGGTGGAGGTGTTTTACACTGGAGATCTAAACGAATTTCGAGAGCAGATTAAATAAAAACAAAGATGAAAGTTAGAGCATCAGTAAAAAAACGATCAGTGGATTGCAAGATCGTGAAACGTAAAGGAGTAGTTTACGTGATCAACAAGAAGAATCCTAAGTTTAAACAAAGACAAGGTTAAGATATGGCACGTATAGCAGGTATTGATCTACCAAAAAATAAAAGAGGTGTTATCGGGTTGACATATATTTATGGAATCGGAAGAAGCACGGCAAGCAAAGTTTTAGCAAGCGCTAAGATTGACGAGAGTATTAAAGTTCAAGATTGGGACGATGATCAGCTAGGAGCTATCCGGACCGCTTTGAATGAAATTAAAGTTGAAGGTGCTCTTCGTTCTGAAGTTCAAACTAACATCAAACGTTTGATGGATATTGGATGTCAGCGTGGAATTCGTCATAGATCTGGTTTACCACTTCGAGGACAACGCACTAAGAACAACTCTAGAACAAGAAAAGGAAGAAGAAAAACAGTTGCGAATAAGAAGAAGTAGCGGAGCTACTGATTTGGACCAAGCGGAAAGCTTGGGAAGGGTTGGGTTCTTCAATTAAGTGGATAGGCGGTCCGCATCTCAAATTCGATTTATCGATTTTGAGAGCACTAATCGCCCCCTTTATTCGAAGAGGCAAAGCAGGAACGATGTTCCTATTCTAATGAAAGCAATGAACACAAAAGCTAAATAAAATGGCAAAGTCAAACGCAAAAAAGAAGAAAAAAGTCAAAGTTGACGCATTAGGACAGGCGCACATTCAAGCGACCTTCAATAATGTAATCATCTCATTGACGAATGGTTCTGGACAAGTTATTTCTTGGGCATCAGCCGGGAAAATGGGCTTTAGAGGATCTAAGAAGAATACTCCATACGCAGCGCAAGTAGCAGCAGAAGATGCAGCGAAAGAAGCTTACGATTATGGTCTTCGAAAAGTAAAAGTATTCGTTAAAGGACCTGGTTCAGGTCGTGAGTCGGCAATTCGTTCATTACATAATGCAGGAATTGAAGTAACAGAAATAATTGATGTTACGCCAATGCCACACAACGGATGTCGTCCACCGAAAAGAAGAAGAGTTTAATAAATAATAACCAAAAGGTAACCTGGATTCTTTAAAACAAGGAATTTGGGAAGGGGTGTCGAAGGAGTAGCCTTAATTCACAACCTACCTTTTAAAACAAATAAAAATGGCAAGATATACAGGTCCCAAATCAAAAATCGCCCGTCGATTCAAAGATCCAATCTTTGGACCAGACAAGTCGTTAGACAAACGTCAGTACGGTCCAGGTCAACACGGTCCAAACAGACGTCGTGGTAAGCAATCTGAATACGCAGTTCAGCTTGGAGAGAAACAAAAAGCAAAGTATACTTATGGTATTCTTGAGCGTCAGTTCTCTAACCTTTTTGATAAAGCATCAAGAATGAAAGGAATAACAGGTGAAAACTTGTTGCAATTATGTGAAGCACGTCTTGACAATACAGTATATCGTTTAGGAATTGCTCCTACTCGTAGTGCTGCTCGTCAATTGGTTTCGCATAAGCATATTACAGTTGATGGAAAAATTATGAACATCCCTTCTTACTCGACTCCAGTTGGATCAGTAATTAGCGTTCGTGAGAAATCTAAATCGATGGAAGCTATTTCTGATTCATTGGCAACGCCGAGTGTGAAAACATTCGATTGGTTGGAATGGAACCCAAGCCAAATGGAGGGTAAAGTTGTAGGAGTTCCAACACGTGAAATGATTCCTGAAAACATCAAGGAACAGTTGATCGTTGAATTGTATTCTAAGTAGTAATTAAATAAATATTGGGTTCGGCCAAAGGGCTTGATTGAGCTTCTTCAATCTTTCAAACCGCGCAACCGAACTTCAATTAAAACGAAGAAAAAAATGGCAATATTAGACTTCCAAAAACCGGATAAAGTAATTATGCTCGAATCTGATGAGCATGTTGGACAATTTGAATTCCGTCCATTGGAGCCAGGTTATGGTATCACTATTGGAAACTCACTACGTCGTATTCTTCTTTCATCATTGGAAGGATTTGCGATCGCTTCGATTCGAATCGAAGGAGTAGATCATGAGTTTTCTACAATCAAAGGTGTTGTTGAAGATGTAACTGAGATGGTGTTGAATATGAAACAAGTTCGTTTCAAGCAACAAATCGAAGGAACAGACAGCGAAACAGTTATTGTTTCTGTTGCAGGACAAAGTACGCTTACTGCGGGTGATATAGGAAAGTTTACATCTGCATTCCAGGTGTTGAACCCAGACATGATCATTTGTAACATGGAGCCAAGTGTTAAATTGGAGATTGAATTGACAATCACTAAAGGGCGCGGTTACCATCCAGCAGAAGAAAACACAGATAGCTCAGCGCCATTCGGAACGATCGCTATCGATTCTATCTTTACACCAATTAAAAATGTAAAGTACGAAGTAGAAAACTTTCGTGTAGAGCAAAAAACGGATTACGAAAAATTGATCTTTGACATCACTACTGATGGGTCTGTTCATCCGAAAGAAGCACTAAAAGAAGCAGCGAAGATTTTGATTCACCACTTTATGTTGTTCTCTGACGAGCGCATCACTCTTGATAGTGAAGTTAAGGCAGAAACAGAAGAGTTTGATGAAACGTCATTGCATATGCGTCAGTTGTTGAAAACGAAATTAGTCGATATGGATCTTTCGGTTCGTGCACTTAATTGTTTGAAAGCAGCAGACGTGGAAACTTTAGGAGATCTAGTTTCTTACAACAAGAACGATCTTTTGAAATTCAGAAACTTCGGGAAAAAGTCATTAACTGAGTTGGAAGACCTAGTTGATAATAAGGGACTTTCTTTTGGAATGAATGTTTCCAAATACAAATTGGATAAAGATTAGTATCGCGATTATATAAAAAATAAAAATGACGTGATAGGTGGCTGAGTCTGGCGATACAAGCTTCAGTTAACCGTTACTTGCGAAATTTAAAGTTATGAGACACGGAAAAAAATTCAACCATTTAAGTAGAAAGACAGCGCATAGAAAAGCAATGCTTTCGAACATGGCTTGTTCATTGATTGAACACAAACGTATTAACACGACAATTGCGAAAGCAAAAGCACTTCGTGTATATGTTGAGCCAATTTTAACTAAATCTAAAACTGATTCTACGCATTCTCGAAGAACAGTATTTAGTTACTTGCAGAACAAAGAAGCATTGACTGAACTCTTTAGAGAGATTGCACCAAGAATCGCTGATCGACCAGGAGGATACACGCGTATCATTCGTACAGGTTACCGAGTTGGTGATAATGCTGAAATGTGTATGATCGAGCTAGTTGACTACAACGACGTTTACACGAACGAAGGAGTTAAGAAAACTACACGTCGTTCGCGTCGTGGAACTGGTGGCGGTGCTGCAAATGTTGAAGGAACAGAAGCTACGGAAGTTGAAACAACTGATGAAGCTAAGGCGGATGCTCCAAAAGCAGAAGTTAAAGAGAAGAAAGCGAAAGCTGCTCCAAAAGCAGAAGCAACGAAAGAAGTGAAAGCTGAGAAGAAGTCTACTAAGACGGAAGCGAAAGTTGAAACTACGGAAGCAGCTCCAGCGAAAGAAGAGAAGCCTAAAGCAGAAGCTAAGCCAAAAGCTGAGGCGAAATCGAAAGATGACGCTCCAGCAAAGGAAGAAGCTCCTAAGAAAAAGGATGACTCTGAAACAAAGTAAATTATTTTGGCAGTAATGCCTGAAGATAGGAAAGGGATGTGATTGTATCATGTCCCTTTTTCTTTTGCCCTATTTTTTATAGCGTACACTCCTTGATTCTGCGTGGCTATCCGGGCTATCTTTTCTCCATAATTGCGGTGAGACTATCGAAGTCTAACATCCAATTGCAGACTGAAGCTCTCGAAGTCTACAATTTTTTATTTTTAACATCCAACAACCAACATCCAATTGTAAACTGAGGCTCTCGAAGGCTAATATCCTTCATGCTATTAAACAAGCAAAAATCGGATTTTTAATATCTCGTTAATATCTTCTTAAAGAAAGCTGTGCTTGATTGGATTTGAAATCCTAAATTTGCAGAAAATTTGATGTATGAGCGAAGAACGAGCGGCAGTACTATTATTAGAGGATGGAACATTCTTTGAAGGAGTGGCAATTGGAATGATTGGAACCACAACAGGTGAAATCGCATTCAATACTGGAATGACTGGCTACCAAGAAGTCTTCACGGACCCATCCTATTATGGTCAGGTGCTAGTAATGACAACGGCACACATCGGGAATTATGGCGTGCATGATCAGGAAGTAGAATCTGATGGAATTAATGTTGCCGGAATTGTTATTAAGAAATTCTCTAACGGCTATTCGCGTCCTTCAGGAAGTAAATCGCTCCAAGAAAACCTTGTAGAAAATAAAAAAGTCGGCATCTCTGATATTGATACCCGATCACTTGTTAGACATATTCGTTCTAAAGGAGCCATGAACTGTATCATTTCTTCAGAAACTACAGACATCGATCAATTATTAAAACAACTCGAAGCCGTACCTTCTATGGACGGGCTTGAGCTTTCTTCTAAGGTAGCTACAAAGAAAGCTTTCGAGGTGAATAGTGAGAATGCAGACTACAGAGTCGCGTTGCTTGATTTCGGAGTGAAGAAAAATATAATCCGTTGTTTAGTTGACCGAGGATGCCATGTTAAAGTTTTTCCGCTAGACGCAACTTTACAGGATATAAAAGAATTTAATCCTGATGGTTATATGTTATCGAACGGTCCTGGTGACCCTTCTGCAATGCCGGCGTCCATAGAGTTAGTAAAACAAATTGTGGAGCTTAAAGTACCAGTGTTCGGGATTTGTCTTGGACATCAAATCTTAGGGTTAAGTCAAGGTTTGAAAACGGAAAAGATGTTTAACGGTCATCGCGGGATTAATCACCCAATAAAAAACCTAAAGACGGGAAAAGGAGAAGTGACTTCCCAGAATCACGGATTTGTTATCTCTAAGGAAAGCGCCGAACAACACAAGAGTATAAGTGTTACGCACGTGCATCTTAATGATCATACTGTTGCCGGAATTGAAATCGACAATCAACCAATATTTTCTGTACAGTATCATCCTGAGGCTTCAGCTGGCCCGCATGATTCAAGGTATTTATTCGATCAATTTATTGACAATATTAAAACACATAAAGCATGAGTTTCATCGCAAAAATTATCGCTCGTCAAATCTTAGACTCTAGAGGGAATCCTACAGTTGAAGTAGACGTCATCACAACATCAGGAGTTCTTGGACGGGCAGCTGTGCCATCTGGAGCTTCAACGGGAATACATGAAGCTGTTGAATTGCGTGATGGTGATCCTGATTATTACCTCGGTAAGGGCGTATTGAAGGCGGTTGCCAATGTGAATACAATAATCAATGAAGCCTTAAATGGTTTCGATGTCTGTGATCAAAAAGCAATTGATTCAGCACTCATTAAATTGGATGGAACAGAGAATAAGTCAAACCTTGGTGCTAATGCAATTCTAGGTGTTTCTCTAGCAGCGGCAAAAGCAGCAGCTGATGAGGCAGGCTTAAGTTTATTTAAATACGTTGGTGGAGTTGGAGCAGTCACGATGCCGATTCCGATGATGAATATTTTAAATGGTGGATCTCACGCAGATAATAAAATTGACATCCAAGAATTTATGGTGATGCCAATTGGCGCTGATTCATTCTCAGAGGGCTTGCGCTGGGGAACTCAAATCTTCCATACCCTAAAAGGTGTTTTGAAAGAAAGAGGAATGTCAACTAATGTTGGTGATGAAGGCGGATTTGCTCCGAATCTTGGTTCGAACGAAGAAGCAATCGAAGTCGTTATTGACGCGATCAAGAAAGCTGGATTTGAACCAGGGAAAGATGTGTTTATTGCATTAGATGCAGCTGCTTCAGAATACTACGACAAAGATGCTGGGAAATACATCTTCGAATCCACAGGAGTTCAAATGACTTCATTAGAAAAAGTGGAGTTTTGGAAAGAATGGGTAGCTAAATATCCAATAATTTCAATTGAGGATGGACTGGATGAGGATGATTGGGCTGGTTGGAAACAGCTTACCGAAGCATTAGGTGATAAAGTTCAGTTGGTAGGTGATGATCTTTTTGTGACAAACACAAAGCGATTGGCTCAGGGAATTGAAACGGATACGGCAAACTCTATTCTTATTAAAGTAAATCAAATCGGAACACTAACAGAAACAATTGAAGCAATTGGCATGGCAACCCGTAATGGATATACATGTGTAATGAGTCATCGTTCTGGAGAAACCGAGGATAATACGATCGCAGATTTGGCCGTGGCAATGAACTGCGGGCAAATAAAAACGGGCTCAGCATCACGTAGTGATCGAATGGCTAAATACAATCAACTTATCCGAATTGAAGAAGAACTTGGAATGACTGCCGTATACCCTGGTAAATCGTTTAAATTCAGCGCTACATAGGGTCATTGTGTTAAGAATATCACCATAGGAAAGGAATCCTATATACACGTGGTTTTTGCATCTTTCGTGAAGGCAGGGACGCAACTATTGTATTAATTTTGCGTCAACTTACACAAAGGATATACTAATGAAAACGCTTCTTTCTATTTCTCTCGTTTTTGTGCTTTCGACTTTTATTTCGGAAGCGCAAACAACATTAACATTTCCGTTTACTGGCGCGCCTCAAACATGGACGGTTCCAAGTTGTGTAACTGCGGTGAATTATACTGTGGCGGGAGCTCAAGGTGGAGGCGCTGGTGGAGGCCAAGGAGCCGTCATAACAGGAACTATAGCAGTCACTCCAGGCGATGTGTTTACGTTTCTTTCTGGAGGGGCTTCAGCAGGGACTGCTGGAGGTTATGGAGGTGGAGGAGAGGGTCAACTAGCCAATACAGCAATAGAAGCATCAAGTGGAGGCGGAGGTGGATCTACACTTCTTGTTAATGGTGTTCCAATAACAATAGCTGGTGGAGGCGGTGGTACCGGAGGTGGTACATCTCTTGCTATCGGTGGAAATGGAGGATGCGCAACTGGATTCGCGGGAACGTCTCCCTTTGGTCAGGGCGGTTCAAGTGGAACTCAAGTTGCTGGAGGACTTGGAGGCCCCCCATGGGTTGCGGCAGGTAATTCTGGAAGTGCTGGATCTATTGGTCAAGGTGGTGCAGGAGCCACTGATCCTTGCTTCAACGTTGCTCCTGGCGGCGGTGGCGGCGGTGGATACTATGGCGGTGGTGGCGGCGGTAGCGATTGTTTTGGTGGTGCCCCATACGGTGGCGGATCAGGCGGTGGCGGATCTAGTTTAGTACCAGCCGGAGCGGCTTGTGCGGCTGGAACAAATACTGGAAATGGCTTTATAACGATTACATTTATTGGTGGTTTACTTGCAGTAGCATCAAATACAGGTCCATATTGTGAAGGAGAATTGATTCAACTCAATTCATCGGGTGGTTCAATTTACAATTGGACGGGCCCGAATGGATATACATCCAATTTGCAAAACCCAATGATTGCTGTCTCAGCAGTTAATATGTCAGGGACTTATCAAGTGATTGTAACCGATATCGCTTGTGCAGATATAGATACAGCTACAACAGATGTTCTTGTAAGTCCTATCCCATATGTTGATCCCATTATCGATCAGTCGATTTGTGCAGGCGAAACAATACTGCAAATTGATTTTACTGGCATTGTTCCATTGACTGCCTATTCATGGACGAATACAAATATTAATACAGGAATGGCGCTGAACGGAACGGATTTCATTGCGTCTTTTGTTGGTACGGCGGTAGGTGCAGTAGAAACTTCTGTTGTGACGATTATTCCCTCAACAGCATTTTGTTCAGGCCCTTCTGAAGATTTTACGATTACTGTTTGGCCTGCACCTTCTATCAATGTAGGTGTAGACTCTATAATTTGCCAAAATGGAGAAGCTACTTTAAATGCAACTGGAGTTGGAGTTGGTGCTCCTTTCACTTACCATTGGGATCACACTACTAATACGGGAGCTACTCAAATCGAATATCCAACAACTACGGATTTCTATCCTGTATATGTAGAAAATCAATATGGATGTATTTCAACTTCGGATTCCATTCTCATAACAGTATTGCCTCCACTTTCAGGAACAATTACACCGTGGGATACAGTGTGTCCTGGATATGGAACGTCAATTTCTGCAACAAGCACAGGCGGCTTAGGTCAGCCATATACCTTTACTTGGAGCACATCTGAAATATTTACAGGTATAGGAGCTCATACAATTGATGTCGCTCCGGCATCAACAACTTCTTATACAGTTACAGTTACTGATGGTTGTGAATCTACACCACTAGTTTTATCAACAAACGTGAGAGTAGCTCCAGTGCCAGTGCCACTTATCGACGTCTTGAATCCTGAGCAATGTGAACCAGCGATCTTTGATATAGTGAATGTTACAGACCCTGCATTGAACCAATATACCTACTGGCTTGTAAATGGAACAGATCAGTATTTGAACCAAGATACTATCATTACGCAAGCATTGATGGCAGGGCAGTATGATGTGCAGTTGATTGTGACTTCGTTTGAAGGATGTATTGATTCTACAACCTTCACAGACATTCTTGCAGTGGATCCAAAACCAATTGCCGATTTTAGATATTCTCCGAATCCAGTATTAATGTTTAATACTAATGTGAGATTTATCAACTATTCCACGAATGGTTATACTTACCAGTGGTATTTTGATGGTGGAATTCCATCGCAATCAACGCAGACTAATGTGGACGTAATCTTCCCTGATGGAATTTCAGGACGATATGATGTTACGTTGATTACGACTTCAGAATTAGGATGTACGGATACAATGATTCATGAATTAATTGTATTCCCTGAAATTCTTATTTATGCACCAAACACATTTACACCTGATGGTGATGAGCACAACCAATCATGGCAATTGTACATGGAGGGAATCGATATCTATGATTTCGAATTGTTGATCTTCAACAGATGGGGTGAGGTAGTTTGGGAATCGCATGATATAAGCGTTGGATGGGATGGAACTTATGGCGGTCAACCTGTTCAAAGTGGTAATTATACTTGGATCGTTCGAACAAAAGGTCTATTAGATGATGGGAAATATACCTACAATGGTCACATCAATTTATTGAGATAATAGAACAATCAAATTTCTAGTGAACGCTTCTCCTTAAAGAGAGGCGTTTTTTTATGGTATTTTTTACCTTTGTACCATGGGAATCGAGAAAATTATGTTTCGTTCAAATGTCCGCTATCCTTAGGGTTATCGTTGAGACTAAGATTGAATAATTACGATAAAACTTTAACAATGAATTTAGCAGACTTTCAAAAAGATATAACTCAAGGTGTTCCAAGTAGTATTCCACCAATGCCCATCATTGAGGAAGGGATCAATCATGCCCCGAAGCGTAAGCAGATCCTTACTAAGGAAGAACGAAAGTTAGCGTTACAAAATGCCCTTCGTTACTTCCCCACAGATCAGCATGCGCAATTGGCACCGGAATTTTTAGCGGAACTAGATGAACTTGGAAGGATTTACATGCTTCGCTACCGTCCGACCTATAAAATGCATGCACGAGGAATTCAAGAGTATCCTGGTAAGTGCGATCAGGCCAGGGCGATTATGTTAATGATCCAGAATAACCTGGATTATGCCGTCGCTCAGCACCCACATGAATTAATTACCTACGGCGGGAATGGCGCTGTATTTCAGAATTGGATTCAGTACAGGCTGACAATGAAATATCTGTCTGAAATGACAGAAGAACAAACATTGGCCATGTATTCAGGGCATCCTATGGGATTATTCCCATCGCACAAAGATGCACCAAGAGTCGTAGTTACGAACGGAATGATGATTCCAAACTATTCTAAACCTGATGATTGGGAGAAATTCAACGCATTGGGCGTAACGCAATACGGACAAATGACTGCTGGTTCTTTCATGTATATCGGACCGCAAGGAATAGTGCATGGAACAACAATCACGCTATTGAATGCTGGAAGAAAAATTGCGAAGAACGATGAAGGTTTGGCTGGTAAGCTATTTGTCACAGCTGGATTAGGTGGAATGTCTGGTGCACAACCAAAGGCAGGAAATATTGCCGGTTGTATTTCAGTAACAGCAGAAGTGAATGCAAAAGCAGTAGAAACGCGCCACTCTCAAGGCTGGGTGGATGAAGTAATTAGTGATCTCGACGAATTGTGTGATAGAGTGCAAAGTGCAAAAGTCGCTAAGGAGGTAGTTTCAATTGCCTATCACGGGAACATCGTAGATCTTTGGGAACGCTTTGATGAAAAAGGAGTATACGTAGATCTCGGATCTGACCAAACGTCATTGCATAACCCTTGGGCTGGAGGCTATTACCCAGTGGATATGGAGCTAGAAACGGCTAATGAAATGATGGCGTCAGAACCAGATTTGTTTAAACAAAAAGTGCAAGAAACACTCGTTCGTCATGCGGATGCAGTGAATAAACATACTGCAAAAGGAACTTACTTTTTCGATTATGGAAATGCTTTCTTACTTGAAGCATCTAGGGCTGGAGCAGATATAATGGCAGAGAATGGGATCGATTTCAAATATCCATCGTACGTGCAAGATATTATGGGGCCAATGTGCTTCGATTATGGTTTTGGCCCTTTTCGATGGGTATGTGGTTCTGGTAAATCGGAAGATCTTCAGAGAACAGATGAGATTGCCTGCGAAGTGCTAGAAGAAATTCGAAAAAGTAGCCCCGTTGAAATTCAACAACAAATGGCCGATAATATCCAATGGATTAAAGGAGCCAGTGAGAATAAGTTAGTTGTTGGATCACAGGCCAGAATTCTATATGCCGATGCTGAAGGAAGAATGAAAATCGCTAAGGCGTTTAATGATGCCATTGCAAATGGTGTAATAGGTCCTGTTGTTCTTGGACGCGATCATCATGATGTTTCAGGAACAGATTCGCCGTATAGAGAAACTTCTAATATTTATGATGGATCACGCTTTACAGCTGATATGGCTATTCAAAATGTTATCGGAGATGGATTTCGCGGAGCCACGTGGATCTCAATTCACAATGGAGGTGGTGTAGGCTGGGGAGAAGTCGTAAATGGAGGATTTGGAATGCTGTTAGATGGTTCATCTGATGCAGAAAGAAGACTTACGATGATGCTTCATTGGGATGTTAATAACGGCATCGCAAGGAGAAATTGGGCTAGGAATGAAGGAGCAACTTTTGCTATTAAACGTGCAATGGAGATGGAGCCGAAGCTTAAAGTAACAGTTCCAGAATCAGTGGATAAAGGATTGTTAGATGATTTGTTTCATTCAAATCCAACGTAAATAGTGTTGTAAAGTGCTGAATTGTCATCGAGAATTACGCATTCAGTCTTTAACGATTGAGGTTAATTGTGCAGTTTTCGGTTCTTTTTTTTGGTAGCATACTGATCATCAGTAGCTGATGAATTCAGCTTAAGTTCGAGCCTAAATGGCAGCTGGAATGACTTCAAAATGCGTACATTTAAGGTGCTAGACCTGCATGATTTAAATATACATCATGGGAGTAAATATTGCCAAAAATTCGAAAGATCGAATCGTCATTATCGGAGGTGGTTTTGGAGGTCTTGAAATCGCTCGTCGACTGGTCAAGCTTGACTATCAAGTAGTACTAGTAGACAAAAACAATTACCACCAATTTCAGCCTCTATTCTATCAAGTTGCGACTTCAGGTCTCGAGCCAAGTTCTATCGCATTTCCATTTAGAAGAAACTTTCAACGGGCCAAGAATTTTCACTTTAGGTTAGCGGAAGTTGAACGGATTAATAGAGAAGAAAAATCCATTGAAACGACGCTCGGAAAGATTGACTATGACTACCTAGTGATTGCTGCCGGAGCCGGGAATAATTTCTTTGGCAATAAGCGAATCCAGAAATACGCGCTTCCCATGAAGAGCATTGTTGAAGCGCTGCGCTTGAGAAATGTTATTCTTGAACAATTCGAAAAGGCGATAAGTGCCCCTAAAGAGGAAGGAATAGCACTCTTGACGTTAGTCATAGCAGGTGGAGGGCCAACAGGTGTGGAATTAGCCGGAACGCTTGCTGAAATGAAACGATATATTCTGCCTAAGGATTACCCGGAGATAGAGTTTGAAAAAATGAAGATCATTCTGGTCGAAGGTGCAGATCGAATTCTAAACGCTATGTCGGAAAAATCTTCTGAAAAGGCGACAGGATACCTTACAGAAATGGGCGTAGAAGTGCGTGTCTCAACCCGCGTAAGTGATTTCGATGGAAAAATTGTTCTGCTTGATGATGAGACTAAAATAGCATCTCGTTCTTTAATTTGGGCTGCAGGTATCAAAGGAAATTACTTTGATGGACTTCCTGAAGAGGCAAAAGGCCATGGAAATAGAATCTTAGTAGATGAATACAATCTTGTCAATGGATCAAACGAAATTTTCGCAATTGGAGATGTAGCATTAATGGTTAATGATGATTATCCGAGAGGCCATCCGCAATTAGCGCAAGTCGCTATCCAGCAAGGGAAATTACTTGCTAAAAACTTTAAATTACGTGTCAAGCATCAAGTATTACGTAAATTCAGGTATAAGAACCTAGGAAGCATGGCAACAGTCGGACGTAACAAGGCTGTTGTGGAATTGCCGAAATTTAAGTTTTATGGATTTTTTGCTTGGCTAGTTTGGATGGTGATTCATCTCCGCTCCATTCTAGGGATCCGGAATAAATTCTTAATATTTATGAATTGGGTATGGAACTACATTACGTATAACCTTTCCCTAAGGCTAATCATAAAACGGAATGATTCGGTAGCCAAAAATCTCGATTAAGTGTCGTTGGTTTCGTCTGTCCATACTATCCAACATCTCAAAGGATAGGAATGTTTCAATAGATCTTTCTTGGGTTTCCGAAACTAAACTTCCATTGTGAAGCAAAGTTGGAGCCACCTTACTAGAACGTAAAACTAGTCCTGAACGATTGGTGGAAAAATCAATAGTTGACCCGCTTTAATATTTCTGAAATTTCTAGGGCCACTCTTTTTATAGGTGTAGCTAACTTTCGCTCCTGCTGATGTAGGACTCTTATTTAGAGTGATCCTGGATGTCATGAGAATCACATGCGTCCCATCAGAAGAACTGATTGTGGATTCCGACTTTAATGCTGAAAGTACCGTGCTGCGGGGGATACGTTGTCCAGAAAACTGCATAGACAAGTAATCCAAATTCTCAACTTCTGAGGATCGAATCCATACCTTTACAAGGCCCGTTCCATCGTCCATATCTTGAATTTCTATTTTAGCGATCGCTGTTAATGCTTCTTGCTTTTCCGTGTCAATTTGTTCAAGGTTTACCGGTGCCTCTCTCAAGGTTTCTTGACCTAACGATGTGAGGATTAGTGTATTAATTATCACAATGGTAAAAAGGTATTTCATACTTGCTAATTTCTATATACAAGATACGGAATCTACAGGAATTATGAAAAGAAATCTTGGCCCACTAAGCGAAGTTCGTTTGTAGCGGTATAGAAGAGGTAACTTGATACCTTAGGATAACCCATAGACTCAAGTGTTTCTCGATAGGCATTGATTTGTTTCTCATCCTTCGCGGATGGAATTCCCGTTTTGAAATCTAAAAGGATGGTCTCTTCTGGTTTTACAATGATTTTGTCTGGACGTGCAATTTCACTTTGCGTAAGAATAATTGCTTGCTCACTGAGTATTTTCGTATGTCCTGAGAATAAATTAGCATATTCTTTTCGATTCAATAATGTGGTGAGTTTCTCTTTCAAACTGACACGGTTTTCAACAGCTACTTCCCCTGCATCAATCGCCGTTGAAAGCTCTGACTCTATGGCATCAGGTGAATCGATTCTACTCATCAGTAAATGGAATTGAACCCCAAATTGCATTTCCTCACTGAGATAATTCGAATCGCCTAATTCTGGTCGATCTTGAAGAGAAATGTCAGGAAACCACAAGTTGTCTTGGATGCGAAGAGGCGTAATTAAGGGTATATCTTCATCCGCTGACCTTTCAGATCTTAAACCGTCATTCGTTTCGTAGAGCAACTGGCTATCTGAATCTGAAACCCCCTCAATCAACCTGAGGACATCATCGAAGATCCTTCCAAAACTACTTTTCTGATAGCTGTTATTAATATATAAGCGCTCAATCGGTCGTGTCATTGCAACATAACATTGATTGACTTTATCTGTTAAGACTTGAGCTTCTTCAGCAGCACGAGCTTCCTGTAAAATGCTCAGGACATCATCCTTCGATGGTTTTTTGTATAAAATATAATCGTCAGATTCTAGTAGGAAAGTCGATTTTATAGATAGATCGAAATCCATGGACGGAATCAGAACCACTGGGAACTCCAATCCCTTTGATTTATGAATCGTCATAACCTTTACCGCATCTTTACTTTCTGGAATCTGAACGGCAATTTTATCCTTTGTCGCAAAATAATCATCCAAAAACGTCTTCAAATCGGGGCCTCTTTTCTGTCCGAACTCGAAAATAACGTCTGCCAAATGATGCAGGTAAGGATCAGAAAGTTCATCGTAGCCCAATAAGCGATAAAACGACTGAATTAAATCATAGAGACTTTCATGTTTGAAAAAGAAAGAATTGTAACTCCCGAAGTGGTCGGTAAGAAATGCATCGCTGTCAAATTTGCGGTAGCGCTTCCCATTAGCCATTTCCAATTCTACAACATATTGGTTGTATGCATTGAATGAATCGTTTTGAGCACGAAAGTACAATTCGGCAAATCGCTTCATCTCATTCTCCCCACTTGGCACCAAGCGAAGTTGCAAGTAGGCAATCGATAACTTAACGCGAAGATTCGAATGAATGAGTAATGAGTCAGAGGACACCACTTTATATCCCAATTCGGTGAGATGTACCGCCCAGATATTACAATCTTTATTTCTGCCACCGAGAATACAAATATCACCGGGATTATAGCCTTCGCTCAAACATTCATCAATCCAAGCCTTTAATTTCGGGACAAGCTCCGCTGAACTCAGAGACTCTTCTTGAGATGAAATCTGAATTCGCCCATTTAAGGATGATTTTGGGTTCTGAAAGACACTCTTGTAGAATGGCGCTGATACCTCTGGAAGCTTTTCCCTGAGCTGATCAAAGAATAAATTATTTAAGTGGACAATACTCGGACTGGATCTCCAGTTGTCTTCTAATTCGATGACCTGTCCCATTTGTGCAAAGTAATCAGAGTGCTGCGCGATTTTAGGATCATTTTCCGGGTTGTAAATACGCGGCAATGCCACAAACTGCTCTGCGATTCCATTCTTGAAGCGGTAGATGGATTGTTTTGGATCTCCTACTATGAGGTTTTCATGATTTTCAGAAATAGAATTATGCACTAGAGGAACTAAATTTAGCCATTGTAGCCGAGATGTATCTTGAAATTCATCGAGTAAAAAATGACGGTACCGAGTTCCTAATCGCTCATAGATAAAGGGTGCATTTTCATTCTGAATTAAACTTGATATCAAGGTGTTAAACTCTGAAATTCGAATGATTTGTTCTTCTTTTTCAATACGTTTTAGCGCTCCAGCCATGTGTTGAAGCAATGCCATGTTAAAAAAGTTCTTGAGGAATAACTTCAGCGATGCATAATCTTCCAACTCACTCTCCCAATACTTCTCGAGGGATTCTAGCGCAGATCTAATTTCAGATGGGAAATGTTTACCACCGCCTTCTTCTTTCTCCATGTTGGTTGAAAGACGCTTCCCAATAATACTGGGGACAACCGGAAACTCAGAGTAAGAAATAATTTTTGAAAGGTCATTTGAGGTGTTTTTACCACCAATTATTTGAGTAAAATCATAACTGTTAGCCTCTAAGATTGATCTAAGAGCTTCATTTTTCATTTGAAATTGAGCATCGATACTCTTTTTATGGTGCTGTAAACGTCCAAACTGTTCTACCGAAAAATCCATTATGATCAATCGCTCGACCA
The DNA here is from genome assembly GCA_047624355.1 of Flavobacteriaceae bacterium. GTDB lineage: Bacteria > Bacteroidota > Bacteroidia > Flavobacteriales_D > Crocinitomicaceae > UBA4466. The sequence goes on from JBLHPQ010000052.1 coordinate 21,746, forward strand.
GTTGGTTGTTCTTTTCGTTTTTAAGCACCGCGCCAAAGCGAATCAGTTCTCTCCGAAAATCCCATGAGCTCCCATCGCTAATATTGCTTTTCGCATAACGAAATATTAATTTATTTAAATCTCTATTTCCAGCTTCCCCCAATTGATTAAAGAGATCATCTACAATTCGTTCAATGAGGGACTCTTCGTTCAGTACAACCTCAAAATCAACAGGTAAATCCAAATCTCGACCAAACGATTTTATTAGACGGAGATTGAACTTGTCAATGGTCATAATATGAAAATCCTCATATTGATGTAAAATCAGCTTCAGGACTTTCTTTGAGCGTTCAACTACCGTCGATGCTGAAACACCAATCGCGGTTGCAAGTTCCTTCGTAAGCGCATCTGATTTCCCTTGAAATACCTTAGGAGAACTTATTTGATCGAGTTCCTTGATGATTCGCTCTTTCATCTCATTTGCCGCCTTATTTGTGAAGGTCATAGCTATGATATGTGCAAATGAATCCGCCCGTCGTTCATTCCCGATGAGTAGCTCAATGTACTCTTTCACTAAACGATACGTCTTACCACTACCAGCGGAAGCATTGAATATTGTTAACGGAAGAACTTGCTCTTTTGACATGTATTACAACTGAAGATGGACTAATGTAGTATTTCAAATCAATAGGATCGCGAAATCTTGGCAATATTTGAATGGAAATTAGGTTTTTATAGCTGAAACTAATTGATTAAATTTGTAAGTAATGAAAAGAACTAGATTTATTCTCTCCGTAGGTTTGATATCCTCAATTGTACTTTCGTGTAAACCTGATGAGGTTGAACCGACGCCGTGTGAGACATGTGAGGATCAACTGCGAGTTACCGTGCAGCCAACATTTGATGGAAATTTTCTGACATTAGATTCAGTCTATACCACAGTTGAAGGATATGATGTGAAGTTTACAGACATCAAGTTCTTTGTTGAGGATGTTCGAGGTAGCGCGCAAATCATAGATGCGGCCTTGTTTGATTTTCGCACGAATGGGACATTGTTGTTTCAAGGATTAGGAACTCCAGCGGATGTTACAGCTTTAACGGCTAACCTTGGAGTTGGTGCTGTAAATCATGATGACCCATCCGCGTTCCCGATCGAGAGCGTATTAAATACAAATAACTCTAGTGGGATGCACTGGGATTGGAGTCCGGGATATATTTTTATTAAGGTGGAAGGTAAACTCGATACAATTGCAGATGGAAATCCACTTTTCGATCACAACATAATCTTCCATGTTGGAAAAGACATTAACCTCCAAACACTATCCTTTCCAAATGTCTCTTGGCAGCAGCTTGCTACAAAGATTTATGGATGTAATTTGGAGTTGAATATGTCTACATTTTTACAAAATGCTGGACAAAACATCGACTTGAAAACAGAATACACGTCTCATACAGCTCCTGGACAAGAGGCTCTTTCACTAAAGGTGATTGAAAATTTCAAGGCAGCCTTATCCGAATTTTAGATGAAATATTTATTACTCTCATTTGTTTTGATAGTTGCTGTGCTCTCGTGTAAGAAGGACAAAGTGCCCTATATCCCGACACCGTATGAATTGAATATTCCGTCTCACTTTCCGCAGATGATCATTCCAGCGGATAACCCTATGACCTTAGAAGGTGTTGATCTAGGGAGAAAATTATTCTATGAGAAATTATTGAGCGGAGATAATACGATGGCGTGTGCTGAATGTCATTCTCCTGAAAGTGCCTATTCGGATCCGAACCAGTTTTCAACAGGAATCGATGGTGTCCAAGGTGGAAGAAATTCGATGCCATTGATTAACCTTGGATGGAATCAATCATTTTTCTGGGACGGACGAGCTAAAACGTTAGAGGATCAAATATTGATGCCGGTAGAAGATCCAATTGAAATGCATGAATCTTGGGTTAATGCAGTAGCTGAATTAAGCGAATCTGCTGAATACAGAGAGAAGTTTGCACAAGCGTTTGGTGAGGAGGGAATCGATAAAATAAAAGCTGCGAAAGCTATTGCACAGTTTTTAAGAACGATGATTTCTGGTGAATCTAAGTACGATGTGATGTACAAATTTGAAAACGGTCTATCCTTATCCAGCGGTGAACAGGTTACTTATGGAAGTGTCACACCATCGGAATGGGCAGGGTATGATTTGTTTAAAAGTTTAAATGGAGCAGATTGCTTTCACTGTCACAATGGACCACTAATGCAAGTCCAGAAATTTTCGAATAATGGATTGGATGCATCATTTTCAGATCTTGGTAGAGGAGCTGTAACGGGCAATTCAAGCGATGATGGTAAGTTCAAAGTTCCAACATTGAGAAATATTGCCCAATCTGCACCGTATATGCATGATGGACGCTTTGTGTCATTAGATGATGTGATCGATCACTATTCACATTTTGTACAAATGAGCCCAACAATTGATCCGCTAATAGAGTTCGCAAGTCAAGGCGGAGTGCAGTTGGATGCCTTCGAAAAAGACCTGTTAAAACAGTTCCTACTGACATTGACCGATGATACTTTTTTGAATAATCCTGATTTTCAGGAGCCAGAGTAAAATATTATTATTATTTTATTGTAGAAGCTAAACAATGCTATGATTGACGAAAGACGATTAACCACAGAAGAGAAGGCTCTGAAGGTCAACTTGACCTCAGATATATACGGATGCTTCGCGGAAATTGGTGCAGGACAAGAAGTCGCAGCCAATTTTTTTAAAGCTGGAGGAAGTTCAGGAACTATCGCCTATACGCATTCGGCGTACGATATGAAAGTATCCGATTCCTTCTATGGAACAAGCGACCGATATGTATGTGAAGAGCGTTTAATTACAATGCTGGGAGCAGAGTACAATACAATGAAAGAGCGTTTGCCTAGCAAATACGAAGAGTCTCGTTTTTTTGCATTTTGCAATACCGTTGAATCGCTGAACTACCACAAAACAAACCAAGGTCAAGGTTGGGTGGGAATGCGTTTTCAATTAGAACAAGGGGGAGAGCCAAATGATATTATCCTTCATGTAAAACTGCATGATAATGGACATAAAGCACAGCAAGAAGCATTGGGGATTTTGGGTGTAAACTTAGTTCACGCCTCTTACTTCCTTCAGGATGATCTCGATGAGTTTTTAAAGAGCCTTGTGCAACGCGTTCCAAGAGAAAGAATGGAGATCGATATGCTGCGCGTATCTGGGCCTGGTTTTGACAGGGTAGACAATCGAATTATCGCGTTAAACCTAGTAAAACGAGGGATAACTGATGCTACAATGTTCGATTTGAGTGGAAATGTTAAACAGCCTACCGCCGAACTTTACAAGAAGAATATACTTCTCGCCCGTGGTCGATTTAGACCAGTGACGAAAGTTCATATTGATATGATCGAACGTGGGAAAGAACAGTTTCTTAAAGAGGATGGTGTTGATCCAGATAAGGTGCGCGTCATAGTAGAATTAACATTGAAGGATTTAACCGCTGACGGAAAAATTCTGGATAAAGATTTTGTCGATCGTGCTGAGCTTCTGGGAACATTGGGTTATACGGTAATGATTTCAAATTACCTCAAGCAT